>CAZNZW010000033.1:0-35489 GCA_964577615.1 uncultured Desulfobacterales bacterium
AGATAGTGGTCTTTGTTCATTGCTTTCCTCTTGAGTTGTTGAATATAATATTAATAAATGACTTGTCCCAATGACGCTGCGAAAAAACAACCGGCACCCCGCGCGCGTCAACACATGAAATCCGTGTCTGCCGTACACCACTCCCCTGCGGCGACGGATGTTGCCTGGCACGCCAAAGTCCGATGCCCGGCAAAAAGACTAAAAAAGCTCCGACCCGCCCCGGCGAAGCAACTTATTCTGATATTTGAAAATGTCGGATCGATAGAGCACCCGTTCAAATTCAATAGCGGTCCCGTCTTTGAGATAGGCGGTTCTTTCATTGAGCAGGACAGGCGCACCTGTATCCAGTTCCAGATATCGGGCACTGGCCGGGTTGACCGCGGTCGCTTCGATGGCTTCATACGCTTCGAACAGTTCCAGACGGTACACATCTTCCAGGGTCCGGTACAGGGACGCCTCGGTAAAATCGACGGTTTCTATATTTTCAATCAGGTCACAGGGCAGATAGCATTTGATATGCGCAAAAGGATCATCATTGGCATAGCGCACCCGCTCCAGATAAAAAATTTCCGCATCATCGGCAATATCAAGTTTTTTGGCAATTTCAGGGGAGGAGGTCTGGATTTCAGATGCAACCACTTTTGTTTTAACCGTAAAATTTTTCAACAGAAAAACTTCACTGCTGCTGTTGAGCGACCCCACCATGTGATTCGCTGCG
The DNA here is from genome assembly GCA_964577615.1 of uncultured Desulfobacterales bacterium. Taxonomy (GTDB): domain Bacteria; phylum Desulfobacterota; class Desulfobacteria; order Desulfobacterales; family QNYZ01; genus QNYZ01. Next base: position 719 of record CAZNZW010000033.1, read on the forward strand.
GGCTGTGAGACAAAAGTCCCCTTGCCCTGTTTCTTTTTTACCATCCCCTGAGCCACCAGCCGGTTAATCGCTTCCCGAACGGTTAAGCGGGAGACATCATAGGTTTTAACCAGTTCTCTTTCCGAGGGGAGCAGCTGCCCGGGCGTATATTCGCCGGCCTGGATTCTTTTTCTCAAATCCATTTCGATTTTGAAGTATAAGGGGGGAGTAATGCCCACGTCGTCCCTCACTGTCTGGGAATCTAATGGTACTGATGTCTGGTCGTCAGGATACCAGCGTGCTTTCTGTCTGTCAAGTATTTTTTCCCCGACCGGGAAGGCCCGCCGATCGGGATCTTCGGGCCGCTGCCGTTCGGAAACGGTCTGTTTCAGCGATCAGACGGGTGCTCCTCAAAGAGATAGGGTCCGTCCATTTTTCGCACATACCCGGTATGGGTTACGAGGTCTCTTTGAGGCGTCCAGTAGTGCAGCTGATATCCGGGATCGGTCAAAATAAATTCGGATTCACGGGTCAGGGTCAGGTCGAGGGCCAGCTCCATACCCGTGCTTGGAGCCGTGCTGACAACGGTGCCATGCCACCTGACGTTGGCCTGCAAGTGGATATGACCGCAGGCAAGACGTTCAATATTAGAATGATTTCTGACAATATCCCCCAGCCGGTCGGCCCCTGCGAAGCCATCCATATCGGTTTCCAGCACACCGCATTTTACCGGCGGATGGTGCATGAAAATGGCCGTGGGTTTCTCTTCATCTTCGGACAGCCGGGCGTCAAGCCAGGCCGCCCGTTTCGGACAGATTTCCCCGCCCGGCCCATCAGGATCCGTCGTATCCAGACCGACCAGTCGGACGGCATAATCATCAACGGTATATTGGATAAATCCATTGTCCATCGACGGACAGGCCTGTCCGCCAAACACCGACCAGAGCGTGGCGCGGTCATCATGATTGCCCGGCACAACATAATAAGGCATGGCCAGCCGATCGAGGATCGCCGCCGCCCGCCGGGCTTCGTCCTCTCTGCCCGACCGGGTGATATCGCCGGTGATAATCGCCACCTCGGGCACCGGGACAAGGGTATTAACATGATTGACACAGGCGGTCAGGTTTTCGGCCATGGGGGCAATACCATAGGTCTTCAGGCCCGGGCCGGCAATATGAATATCACTGATCTGCACGATAAGCATGATTTCCTCCACAAAATGGACAGCTGAGTTATCTATTGTTTCCTTCACCCGCCACAGCCTGGCCCCGGCAGGCGCCCGGACGGCAGTACGGTGCCGCCGTTCACCACGGCGGCCTCTTTACCCCTACCCAAAACAGACCAGCCGGTCAACGGGTCCGGGGGGCAACTATCCGCGCCAATACCCGCCGGCCGCCGGCCTGGACCATCTGACGTCGGATCCAGCGGGCGCGTTTGATTACATACGGGGACGGATGCCGGGGGCTCAGGGCCTGGGGCGCGGGCAGGACTGCTGCCAGCCGGACAGCCTCCGACAGCGAAATCCGGACGGCCGGTTTATGAAAGAACCGTCTGCCCGCGGCCTCCACGCCGAAAATGCCGTTACCAAATTCGGCGATATTGAGATAAACTTCCAGAATCCGCTGTTTGCTCCAGAAAAGTTCGAGTAAAACGGTAAAATAGGCTTCGATTCCCTTGCGCCAGAAGGATTTCCCCGGCCAGAGAAACAGATTTTTAGCCACCTGCTGGGAAATGGTGGACGCCCCCCGCAGATGGCCGCCGCTGATACGGGTTTCGACGGCATCGGCGATGGATGAGAAATCGAACCCGTGGTGAACCGGAAATTTCTGGTCTTCGGCGGCAATAACAGCCAGCGGCAGGACGGACGCGATCTGCTTCCAGTTCACCCAGCGGTAATCGATGCGAAAATCTTTCCGATGACTTGCCGGCGCATCATAACGCTGAAGGATCATCATCATACTGATTGGTGGGTTGACCCAGCGCAGGGTAATAACAAGCAGACTGGTGATAATGACAAAGCCCGCCGTTATTCGCAAAACAAACCCGGTCAGACGGCGCATCCGGCTTTTTGGCTGCGCCCGGCCCCGGGCCGATCGGTTTTTTTTCTGTCTGTTATTGGATATAGTCATATCGTTATCCTAACCTGCCCGCGAAAAAATGGAAAGGCGGCCGTGTTAAATATCGGCTTCTTGACATCACCGGGGGATTCAACTATGGATGAACCCCGCTTGGAAGCAGCGCCTCCCGTATCCCCGTTACCATTGGCCGCCCTTAATCTTGGTGAGGGAAACCATCCTGCCCGGATACCGGCGACGGCGCTGATCTGTCTGCCTTAAAAAAAAATCTATCCGGGAATCGTTTATGAAAAACACCATTAAAAATCAGGCGGCGGCCGAGGCGGTCCTGCGCCTGACCCAGGATCTCATCCGCTTTAAAACCATGCATGGAGCGCCCGATGAGATTCGTCGGTGTGCCGGCTTTATTGCCGATGACCTTAACGCCTGCGGCATTGCCCATCAGACTTTCGAACACAACGGCTATCCGTCCATTCTTGTCCTGCCCCGCGCCAATTATGCGCCGGTGCTGCTGATGAGCCACATCGACGTGGTGGACGCTCCGGATGCGCTCTTTGATCCAGTTGAAAAAGACGGCTGCCTGTTCGGCCGGGGGGCCATCGACGATAAATATGCGGCGGCACTGTCGCTGGTGCTGTTGAAAGAACAGGTCAACCAGCTCAAAAAAACAGGGCGGGGGATCGATTCCCTGCCCTTTGGTATTTTGATTACCGGCGACGAGGAGGTCGGCGGCCACGACGGCGCCAAAACCGTGTTGGCGGATGTGAAGGTCGACTTCTGCATTGCCCTGGACGGCGGTACTCTGAATAAAGTGGTATCCAGGGAAAAGGGGCTGCTCACCTTGAAGCTGATCGCCCGGGGAAAAGCCGCCCATGGCGCGCGGCCCTGGCTGGGAGACAACGCCATCGAAAACCTGATCGCCGATTACGGCAGAATTAAGGCCGAATTTGACATCAGCGCCCCCGGCCACTGGCACCGCACGATCAATTTTTCCAGGATGCAGGCCGGTCAATCTTTCAACCAGGTCCCCGATCGGGCCGAAGCGATATTCGACATCCGCCTGACCGAAGCGGATGATCCGGAAGCACTGCTCCGGCTGCTGCAGGAAAAAGTTACCGGAGAACTGGTGGTTGAACAGAAAGAACCGATGTTTCTCGGCGGCGAATCCCCTTATCTGGATCTGCTTGTGGAGATGTACGGCGATATCATTGTTGGCAACGAACATGGCGCCAGCGACGCCCGGTTTCTGTCGGAGCGGGGCATCAGGGGAATCGTCTGGGGTCCCGAAGGCGATAGCAGCGCCCATACCCTTGACGAACATGTCCGGATCGACAGTCTTTTTTCCCTTTACGACCGGCTGGATGCATTCATGAAAAAGGCGGCCGGGCTTACCCGTTGACTGGGACAAAACCGGCTTTGTCCAGCGAAGCCGTCGAACGTATGAACACGGGCCGCCATTATCATTACATATATGGAAACAATGCGTCATTGGAGCAATTATGGATATTAAAAAAATCGCGCGGCAGAATCTGACCGAGGTCATTCACCATCGACAGTTTTTACACCGGATTCCCGAGTTGGCCCTTACCGAGGAAAAAACCGCCGCGTATGTGGCCAAATGCCTGAAAAAACTCCCCCTCGATGTCCGGACCGGTATTGCCGGTCACGGGGTTGTCGGATTTCTCGATACTGGCCGGCCGGGACCGAACCTGCTCATCCGGGCCGATATGGACGCCCTGCCCATTACCGAAAAAACAGGCCTGCCGTTTGCCTCCACCCATGATGGCATCATGCATGCCTGCGGCCATGATGCGCACATGGCGATGGTGCTGACCGCCGCGAAAATCCTCTGTGATCTGTCCGACCGGTTGTCGGGGACGATCCGATTTGTTTTTCAACCGGCCGAGGAGGGCCCCGGCGGGGCGCTGCCCATGATCGAGGCCGGGGTCATGGATCATCCCAGCGTCGACTATGCCGTCGGCTGTCATGTCTGGCCAGATATTCCCGAGGGAACCATCGGTGTGCGGGACGGAGTATTAATGGCGGCCATGGACCAGTTTGATCTGACCATTGTCGGCAGAGGCGGGCACGGCGCCTATCCCCACCAGTGCATCGACGCCCTTGAAATCGGTTGTCAGGTGGTTGGTGCGCTGCAGCGAATTGCCAGCCGGCAGATGAATCCAATGACACCGACAGTGGTGACTGTGGGCAGTTTTCATGCAGGAACCGTTTTCAATGTCATTCCCGATACCGCCAAAATGAGCGGGACGACACGTACTTTCGATCGTGAAATCTGGGATGCATGGCCGAAACGGCTTGAGAAAATCATCGCCGGGATCTGTAACGCCATGGGCGCACAATACGAATTCACATTTGAAAAAGGATTCCCGCCGGTCGTCAATAATCCGGAAATGGCTGCGACAGTCCGCCGGAGTGCCGCGGCCACCGTTGGAAAAAACCGGACCGTCGAGCCGGCCCCGTCCCTGGGCGGAGAGGATATGGCCTACTATCTTGAACGGTCCAAGGGGTGTTTTTTCTGCCTGGGCACCGGCCGCGACAACGGGCCGACCATCCATAACGCCCGGTTTGATTTTAACGAAGAAATCCTGGCCACGGGCGTTGAGATGTACTGCCGAACGGCTTTGGATTTGCTGGGATAGGGAACGGTTATTTTCAATCAACATCCGATAAATACGAATTAAATACCGGATCGATGCCGGTTTGACATTGAAATAGTCAGCTGTTATTCGAAGTGATCGTTTTCAGATGTGAGTCCATGCCCCTTTCCGGGCGTTCTTCATGCCGGGTGAAAAACTGTACGAGTCGGTTATCACCGTGCACAATCTTAAACAACGGGAGGAGTATCAATGAAACTCAGACATGTCTTGATTGCTGTCCTGGTCACCATTGCGCTGGTGGCAACGGGTGTTGAGGCCAAAACCTTTAAGTATGCTTTCCAGGGAGATGCCCAGTCACTGGACCCCCACGGCCTGAACGAAACTTTTACACTGGGGTTCCTCGGAAATGTATATGAAGGACTGACCCGGTATGACGCCGATCTCAATCTGATTCCCGGGCTGGCAACCAAATGGGAAGTTATCGACCCATTGAAATGGAAATTCACACTGCGCAAGGGCGTAAAGTTTCAGGATGGCGGCGATTTTAATGCCGATGACGTGATTTTCACCTGGAAACGGGCCACCTCGAGCGAGTCCGGGCAGAAAGCCCGTGCCGGCTTGATCAAGGATATCGAAAAAATAGATGATTACACCGTGATACTGATCACGGCCGGCCCCACGCCCACCCTGGCCCGGGAACTGGCTTGGCTGTATATCATGGACAAGGAATGGGCCGAAAAAAATAACGCCGTCAATGCCGCCACCCCGAACCAGGCGGGCCGGGAGAATGCGTATGCCACCACCCATGCCAACGGCACCGGCCCCTTTCGCGTGGTGGAACGTCAGCCGGACGTCAAAACCGTGATGGAACGTTTTGACGGGTACTGGGGCAAACCGAAAACCAATGTGGACAAAGTGATCTTCACCCCGATTTCACAGGCGGCCACCCGGGTTGCCGCGCTGCTGTCGGGGCAGATCGATCTGGCCTATCCCGTACCTGTTCAGGACTGGAAACGCCTGGCATCCGCGCCGGGCGTCAAAGCGCTCACCGGTCCGGAAGCGCGAACCATCTTTCTCGGCATGGATCAGGTCCGCGATGAACTGACCAACTCCTCGGTCAAGGGGAAAAACCCCTTCAAGGATGTACGCGTCCGTGCCGCCTTTGCCCATGCCATCGACCTGAATGCGATCAAAAAAGCCATCATGCGCGGCTCGTCCTGGCCCTCCGGCCTGATGTGGGCCCCCCAGGTCAACGGGTACAATGCCAAAGCCAATGTCCCCTACAAATATGACCCGGACAGGTCCAAAAAACTGCTGGCCGAGGCCGGTTACCCGGATGGCTTCTCCGTCGGTATGGATTGCCCCAACAACCGCTACGTGAACGACGAAAAGATCTGCCAGGCGGTCGCCGGCATGCTGGCCAAGGTCAATATCAAGGTTGACCTGCTGGCCCAGCCCAAGTCAAAATATTTTGCCAAGGTGACGGCCTCCGGCGGTTACAGCACGCCTTTCTATCTGCTGGGCTGGACCCCGGGATCCATGGATGCGCATAATGTCCTCACCAACCTGATCTCCTGCCGTGACAAGGAACGGGATCGCGGCAAATACAATATCGGCGGCTACTGCAACAAACGGGTTGATGAACTGACCGATATGGTCGCCGCGGAAACGGATGCAGCCAAACGGCAGGCATATATTGACGAAGCGGCCGGCATCCTTCAAAAGGAATACGGGTACATTCCGCTGCACCAGCAGCCGCTGTCATGGGGCGTGCGTGAGGTCGTCACCGTGGCCCAGCGTGCGGACAATGTGATGGACATACGTAACGTCGTTGTGCCGTAATCCGAAAACAGCATATCCGGGGGACAGATCTTCCCGCTGCCCCCGGATTTTTTTCCACCCACGAATATTTCAATTCCAGGCATAAGCAATGCTGTTTTTTATTACCCGCAGACTGCTGCAGTCGGTTCTCGTCATGCTCACTGTAGCGCTGATCGCTTTCTCGCTCTTCCAGTTCGTCGGCGATCCCATTAATAATATGGTCGATCAGGATACGTCGGTCCTGGAGCGTGAACGGCTTCGTGAGCAGCTGGGACTCAACGACCCCGTTGTCGTGCAGTTTCTGCGATTTGTACAAAATGTCTTTCATGGTGATTTCGGCGTCAGCTATCGCCTGCGCCGGCCGGTCTCCGAGCTCATCGCCGAGCGGTTTCCGGCCACCATGGAACTGTCCCTGATTTCCGCTTTTCTCGCGCTGGTCATCGGCATTCCCATGGGTGTTTACACGGCCCTGCACCGGGAAAGGCTGCCGGCCAAACTGTTCATGACCCTTTCGCTGGTCGGTATTTCCCTGCCCACCTTTCTTATCGGTATTTTTCTGATTCTTATCTTCGGGGTGCAGTTGCGGTGGCTGCCCACGTTTGGGCGGGGTGAAGTGGTGCAGCTGGGATGGTGGTCCACCGGTCTGCTCAGTACATCAGGCCTGAAATCTCTCCTCATGCCCGCTTTCACACTGGCCGTCTTTCAGATGACGCTGATTGTCCGTCTGGTGCGGGCGGAGATGCTGGAGGTATTACGAACCGATTATATCAAGTTTGCCCGGGCCCGGGGCCTGAAAACCCGGGCCATCAATTTCGGTCATGCCCTGAAGAACACGATGGTTCCGGTGATCACGATCATCGGCCTCCAGGTGGGCTCGATCATCGCCTTCGCCATTATCACCGAAAGCGTGTTTCAATGGCCGGGCATGGGCCTGTTGTTCATTCAGGCCATCAGTGAGGTGGATATCCCGGTCATGGCCGCCTATCTGCTGCTGATTGCGCTGATTTTCGTGGTCATTAACCTGATCGTTGATATTCTCTATTTCGTCATTGACCCCAGGCTGAGGGTACAGTCATGACACGACCGGCAAAAGAGACGAAGCCGCCGGGGGCCATGGCCCGGTTCCTCGATTCCGATCTCTGGTGGAGTTTTACACATTCACCCGTCGTTATCACGGCGGCCGTTGTTACCGTGGTGATGATTCTCTCGGCCGTCTTTGCGCCCTGGGTGGCCCCTCACAATCCGTTTGACCTGGCCCAGATCAATCTCATGGATTCGCTGAAACCCCCGGCGTGGATCGACGGCGGCAACCGTCTATACCTGTTCGGCACCGATGATCAGGGCCGGGATATTTTTTCCACGATTTTATACGGTGCGCGCATCTCGCTGCTGGTGGGATTCCTGTCGGTGGTGCTGGCCATGCTCATCGGCGTCACGGTCGGTCTGGTAGCCGGATATACCGGTGGGGTGGTGGATGCGGTTCTCATGCGGATCGCCGATATCCAGCTGACCTTCCCCGCCATTCTCATCGCGCTGCTGGTGGACGGGGTGATGCGCGGCCTGCTGCCCGGTTCCCATGAACAGCTGGCGCTGTTCGTACTGGTTTTGGCGATTTCGCTCAGCTCGTGGGTGCAATACGCCCGGACCGTCCGGTCTTCCGCCATGGTGGAACGAACCAAGGAATACGTCCAGGCCGCCCAGGTCATCGGTCTGCCGGCACCGCTCATTCTATTCCGCCATACCCTGCCCAATGTCATGGGACCGGTGCTGGTGATTGCCACGATCCAGCTGGCGCTGGCCATCATTATCGAGGCCACCCTGAGTTTTCTCGGCGTGGGGGTTCCCCCCACATCGCCCTCCCTGGGCACGCTGATTCGGATCGGCAACGATTACCTCTTCTCCGGGGAATGGTGGATTACGGTCTTTCCCGGTCTGGGTCTTATCATCCTCGTGCTGGCCGTTAATCTCCTTGGCGACTGGCTGCGCGATGCCCTAAACCCGAAACTGAAGTAAGATAATGACAAAAACGCCCCCCCATCCTCTTATCGACATCCGCCATCTGCGGGTAGAGTTCCCCTCCCGGCGGGGAGTGATTACCGCGGCGCGGGATGTGAACCTGGCCATCCAGCCCGGAGAAATCCTCGGCGTGGTCGGCGAATCCGGCGCCGGTAAATCGACCATCGCCAATGCGGTCATGGGACTGATTGAATCTCCGGGCCGAATGGCGGAAGGGAAAATTCTGTTAAAGGGCGACCGGATCGATACCCTGCCACCGGAAAAGATGCGTCGCATCCGGGGGCAACGCATCGGGATGATTTTTCAGGATCCGCTGACATCGCTCGATCCGTTAAAGTCCGTAGAAAGTCAACTGGTGGAAACCATCCTCACCCACCTGCCCATATCCGAGGGGGATGCGCAGAAACGCGCCGTCTCCCTGCTCGACCAGGTGGGCATCCCGGATCCGGAGCTTCGCGTGAAAAACTATCCCCACCAGTTTTCCGGCGGCATGCGTCAGCGGGTGGTGATCGCCCTGGCCATCTGCTGCGAACCGGAAGTCCTGCTGGCGGACGAACCGACCACGGCCCTGGATGTTTCCATTCAGGCCCAGATCCTCGATCTGTTGCGGAAGCTGGTCCGTGAAAAGGGGATGGGCATGATCCTGATCACCCACGACATGGGGGTCATTGCCGAAATCACCGATCGCGTGGCCGTCATGTACCGTTCCCGCATGGTGGAAACCGGCCCCTCGGAAAAAATTCTCGTCCACCCGGATCATCCGTACTCCAGGAGCCTCATCGCCGCTGTCCCGCCAACGGATAAGCGGATCGAGCGTTTCCCGCTGGTGGAATACATCGAATCGGCCGGCACGCCCCAGAAAAAACTGGACCTGTCCACCCACTGGCTGGGCCAGTCGCGTGATTTCGGCCATCAGGAAGGACCTCTGCTGGCCATCAAAAACCTGACCATGCGGTTTATGACCAAACCGTCGGTTATTCCCTCCCGGCGGCGATGGATGACGGCCGTGGATGACGTCTCGCTGGACATCCGCAACGGCGAGGTGTTTGGTCTGGTGGGAGAGTCCGGTTCCGGCAAGTCGACCGTTGCCCGCCTCATCTGCGGCATTTATCGGCCGCACCAGGGGCGGATTCTGTTTGCCGGGCAGGATCTGACCGCCATGAAAAGCCGGCGTGAGGCCAATCCCCTGCGCCGGCAGATGCAGATGATTTTTCAGGATCCCTTTTCATCGCTGAATCCACGCATGAAAGTCCGTGAGATCGTGGCCGAACCGATCCGCTTTCACAAACTGGCCGGGTCGGATGCGGAAGTGCGCCGCATTACCCGCGATCTGCTCGATCATGTGGGGCTGGGCACCTCCGCGGCCCCGCGCTATCCACACGAGTTCTCCGGCGGCCAGCGTCAGCGGATTTCCATTGCCCGCGCCCTGGCCACCCGCCCCCGCTTTCTGATCTGCGATGAACCCACCTCGGCACTCGATGTTTCCATCCAGGCGCAGATCCTCAATCTGCTCAAAGACCTGCAAAAGGATCTGGGGCTGACGATGCTCTTCATCTCCCACGATCTGCCGGTCATCCGCCAGATGTGTGATCGCGTCGGTGTCATGCGTCACGGCCGTCTGCTCGAAATGGCCGACACCGAGTCCCTTTTTATCAATCCGCAGCACGAATACAGCCGCCATCTGCTCGACCTGATGCCACGGATGCGGCGCGCGGCATGAAGAACGCTGATTGAAACAATCTGCCGGACCGGCATATCCTTAAATGAATGAAGAAGGGAGCATGGATGACCGCCAGATGGCAGGGTTTGTCGCTGAAAGAGATGGCGCTTAAAAAAATCCATCATGAGGGAAATCGTTTCAGAAGCCCTTTTATTGATACGGTTCCCGGCAGCATCTGGCCCGTACTAAAATGGAAACTGTTTGCAAAAAATCATTTCAAAACGCAATACCAAAAAGAACGGGTAACGCCGGTTTCCATTGACTGGAAACCGGTCAGGCGGGGGAAGGAACTGTCGGTGACCTTTCTCAGTCACGCCAGCGTAATGATCAAGGATATTGACACGTATTTTCTTGTTGATCCTGTTTTTTTCGGGCTCAACTTTTTCATCAGGGATTTTACGCCCCTGACCCATGCGGTCGAAGAGATGCCCCGGCCGGACCATGTTTTAATCACCCACGGCCATTACGACCACCTGGACAAACCGACGCTGGCGTCATTAAGAAAGAATACGCACCTGATTTCACCGTTGGGGTACACCGATATTTTTGATGGCCTGTCGATGAAAAACCGGACCCATCTCGACTGGTTTGAATCCTTCCGGCAGGGAAAACGGAAAATCACCCTGCTTCCCTGCCAGCACTGGACGATGCGCAATCCCGTCACCGGTCCCAACCGGTCGCTATGGGGCTCGTATCTGATCAAGACCGCCAGCGGTCCCACCATTTACGTGTCGGGAGATACGGCTTATTTCAACGGCTTTCGCGACATCGGGAGAAGGTTTGCCATCGATCTGGCCATCATCAACCTGAGCGCCTATGCGCCCCGCTGGTTTATGCGGGATCAGCACCTCAATCCGGCGGAAACAGTCCGGGCATTTAAAGAACTGGGCGCCAGACATCTGATCATTGTTCACTGGGGTACTTTTCGGCTGGGAAACGAGCCGGTGTACCTCCCTCCTGTTGAACTTCGCCGGGCGCTTGAAACAGCGGGCCTTGCCGACCGCTATATTCCCCTGAATCATGGGGAAACCTGCTTTTACCGCATATGAAGGAGTGCGCCGGAGACCTCGGGAAGGTAAGGCCGCCTCCGTCTGCCGGGACGGGTGGCAGTTGACAAAGGCCGATATTGCCATCATTCTAGTGCCTGGAATATCCTACCGGTGTTCAGGTTCATATCCGGTTTGACAACCGGAATAATTGCAGCGGAGCCCGTGGAATTGATGGATCCCATTGATAAAATGGCATCCCCTCACCAGATGCAGATGCTGAAGGAGACAAAATGAAAAAAAATCTATCCGTCATTGTTGTATTGATCGCGTTTATGGCCACCGGGTGCGCGACGGCCTACAAGGCAACACCCATTTCCTTTAAAGCGCCGTCGGCTTACCCGAATATGGTCGCCGTCGGCAGCGTCCAGATCGCCGCCAAAGCCTATGTTGATAATACAGAAGCCCTGCAGGCGTTTGGATTTGATGTTCGCGCCGCCGGCATGCTGCCCATTCAGGTCATCATTGACAACCAGGGGAAAAGCCCCCTGGAGATGAACGCGGGTACGGCCCTTTTAGAAGATGCCGAGGGGAACCTGTGGCCGATTCTCAACCAGACAATGGCCTATGAACGGGCCACAAAATTTTCCCGGACAAAGCAGGTCTTTAAAAGCGGCGCCTACAAGGGGCTGCTTGGGGCTGCCGCCGGTGCCGTGATCGGTGCGGCCGTTGGTATCGTCACCGGCGAGAACGTTCTGGCGGCGGCCGGCAAGGGAACAGCCGTTGGCGGGGCCGCCGGTGCCGCCATCGGCGGCGCGGAAGGGTTGAACGATGACCGGGCCCGCCAGTCCATCACTGCGGATCTTCGCGCAAAGTCGTTGGAAAACAAAGAGATCACGCCGGGCGCCCTGGCTTACGGGGTACTGTTTTTCCCCGGGGAGGCCCAGTCGGCGACCAAACTGCGAATTCAACTGATTGAAAAAGGAACCGGCACGGTGCATTCTTTGATGTTTGACCTGTAGCAGATGCCTGCCGGGTGAAATATCCGCCCGGCAGCCATCGATGGCAGTTGGAAGGCAACGGTGTGTCTTATTTCTTTTTTTTGTCAGTCCCATCAACCAAGGCCTTGCCGACTATTTTGGTCAGCCATAGATAAAAATTCATTGGTTTACCGGTGATCTGGCTCCGGGCTCCGGTGCCCCATGTTTTAATGTGCATCGACGTATCCGCCGTGTCAACCTGGTAAAGTCCCAGGGGGGGCAGCTGTTCCGATACCCAGGCTGTTATCCGCTCCTTCTTGTCGTTAACAGCCTCTACCTGCCAGATCTCAATTGACGTTCCCTGCTTGGTTTTGATTGTTTTTTTTCTGATCTTTTCTGATAAGTGATAGTTCTGTTGCTGGCCCACTTCAGCGTCCTCTCCCTTCATAAAACCAGCTGGAACCTTAAAAGGATCAAATCCTGATATCTGTACAATTGCTGACAGCGGTTTTCCGGGACCTTTGGGTGTCTGCGGGGTGAGAAACCGCGTCACAACGGTTGGTGTATCTTTGGCCATAATGGTAATTTCCATCCAGAAGCATTGGCCTTCCCTGCATTTCTGCTGTTCTAACATCGCCATGACCATCGTATAGGTCTGCTTTTTTTTCTTATCACGGACAGTGTACTCTCCCCAGGTATCGGGAACAAATCGAAAGGTGTCATCAATTACCAGCATCGGCTTCTGTCCTTTTATTTCTTCGGTACTTCCGACACCGGTCATGGAATAAAAACAGAGCAGGACCGCCGACACCCAAAACAGATAGTTCCTCTTCATTTTAATCTCCTGATCTTTTATAATGATATATAGCTTCTGAGAATTTAACGATAAAGCCAATCGGCGACCTGTGTTCCTTTTCGCAGCGCCTTAAGTATGGCCAGATACCACGGGCACTTGAGCTTAAACGAATCAGATAAATCAAACCTCAACCATGGTTAGGATTTCTACTAACAGTGTCAGGCTTGGAAGTCAAAACGAATATATCAGTACGGTCAGTAGCAGTCGGCTCAGCCGGGCAGAAGATCCCGACGGCGATTTTTCAGGCAGGGCAGTTTGTCCCGGACGGCCGCAACCCGTTTCGGCCGGATATCGCTGATAACCAATGTCTCTTCTTCGCCGGCACCGGCCAGCGGAACCCCGAACGGGTCAAACACTATACTGCGGCCACAGAAAGCCGATCCAACCAGGTTGCAGCCGGCCACATAGATTGTGTTTTCAATGGCCCGGGCTCTCAGCAGTGTCAGCCAGTGGTCTTCCTTCATGGGGCCCTGGTACCATGCCGACGGCACGATGACGAGGTGGACGCCCTGATCGGCCAGGTACCGGAACAATTCGGGGAAACGTAGGTCATAACAAATGGCAAACCCGATCCGGATACCGGAAAGATCGATGACCGGCGGCAGCGTGGCGCCTCGGGTCATAACATCGGATTCGCATACGCTCAGGGCATCAAAAAGATGGATTTTCCGGTAAGCAGCCAGTATCCGGCCATCCGGGGCAATCGTGTAAACAGTATTGTATGCCCGCCGGTCATCCGGCCCGGCCTCCCATCCTCCGACGGTGATGATCTGCCCGGTCTGCCGGGCCACAGCCATTACTCCTTCGACAAAGGCGCCGCTGTCCGCCGTGATAATGTCAATCGGCCGCCTGTCCGGGACGGGCAATCCCATCGTCATTTCCGGAAACACGACCCAGTCCGCTCCCCCGGATGCGGCCTGGTCGGCCATTGCCGTCACTTTTTCGATGTTTTTCGCCGGGTCTGTGCTGATTTCCAGTTGACCCAGGGCGATGGATAGTTTTTTTTTCATGTTAACCCGTATTGTATAAACAGACTTGTCAGGCAACACCGGTTTGGGCCAGGTCGTCACCGGTACGCCGGCAGTCCTGGAATCCTGACAACAGCAGCATAGCACCGGCAGCCGGCAAATTAAAGACCGTAAAAATGATATGCCGACCCGGCGAACATGCCGGCGGGTCTTTTTACTTCTCTTTGGTGGTCAGCGGGTATTTGTCAACCTCGGCCAGCTGCCGGGCAAAAATTGCCGGATCGGTGGCCGGTAACTGGCAGACGCCTTTGGCGCAGACATAGGCGGTGGTTTTGTTTCCCAGCGCCCGCTTGCCGCCCGCGGCCGGGATCACCCGGGCCTGAGCGGCCAGATCTTCTCCTTCGGCGGCCACGGTCAGGGTACGGTTGGGCAGGAAAGTATTACGAACAACCTGGAGATAACGGGCGGCGTCCGCTTTTTTTCCGGGCGGGGTGACGATGACGATTTCTCTGGCCCGGTCCGTGTAAAAATCGAGTGCCATGAGCATCTCGGTCAGGGCCATCGGGCGGACGGACGAATTACCGAGAAACGCGGCCATCAGTTTTTCAGCCCGCTGCCGATAACTGTCCCGGGTCGTATATTTTCCCAGCCGGAGCAGATTCATCAGGGAGACGGAATTACCGGAAGGCTCGGCGCCATCGTAGGCTGGCTTTTGCCGGGCGATGAGATCGGCCCGGCCGCTGGCGGTCATGAAAAATCCGCCGTTTTCCCGGTCTTCGAAATTGGCCTGCAGCGTCGCGTCCAGAATCATTGCTTTTTCGAGCCAGTGGATATCACCATCTGCTTCATACAGGTCGATCAGTGCGGCGACCATAAAGGCGTAGTCGTTCAGATAGGCGCGGTGCCGGGCGCGACCGGCTGTATAGGCCCGATAAAGCTGCTGGTCGATGAACAGGTGATCGAATATGAAATGGGCCGCCTTAACGGCCCGTTCAATGTATTGTGGCGCGTCGAGCACCAGGCCGGCCCGGGCGTAGGCTGAAATCATCAACGCATTCCAGGCGGTCAGGATCTTTTCGTCCCGCAGGGGCCGGGGGCGCTGATCGCGGTAGTGATAGAGCGTTTCCCGGGCAACGGTCATCGTATCGGCCAGTTCCTTTTCAGATATACCCAGATCCGCGGCCACATCGGCGGCCGGCCGGGGGGCATGCAGAATAAAACGGCCTTCAAAGTTGGGGGTGTCACCCACATCGTAGTAGGCCCGCACAATGCGGGCGCACGCCGGCCCCAGTGCCGCGGTCAGTTCCATTGGAGTCCAGGTGAAGAAGTAGCCTTCTTCCCTTTGACCCTCCGGGGTCAGGCTGTCGGCATCGGTGGCTGAGTAGAAGGCGCCGCCCGGGGCGGTCATGTCCCGCCGGACATAGCTCAGAATCTCTTCAGCGACACGCTTGAAATCGGCGTCGCCGGTGACCTGGTAGCCGTCGAGGTAGTCCATCACGAGGAGCGCGTTGTCGTAGAGCATCTTTTCAAAATGAGGAACCAGCCACTTTTTGTCCGTGGCGTAGCGGTGAAAACCGCCGCCCACGTGATCATAAATACCGCCGCCGGCCATCTTTTCCAGGGTCAGCCGGGCGATGCCAAGAATCTTTTCGTTCCCCGTACGGCGAAAGTAACGAAGCAGCAGGCGGATCGGCAGACCGCTGGGAAACTTCGTTTTGCCGCTCATGCCGCCATAGGCCGGGTCGTAATAAGCCTGGAAGTCGGACATGACCCCGTGCAGCAGACCGGCATCGGGCAGATGGCTGCCGGCGGCGGGAGCCATCTGTGACTGGATGGCCTGGGTGATGGCCAGACCGGATGCCTTAATTTTATCATTCTGGTTATGGTAAAGAACGGCGATTTTTTTCAACGCCGTCAAAAAGCCCACGCTGGCGCCCCTGTCGCCATCCCGGGCCGGGAAATAGGTGCCGCCGTAAAACGGCTGGCGATTCTGGGTCAGCCAGACCGTCATCGGCCAGCCGCCGCTGCCCGCAATGGCCTGAACGGCGGCCATGTAAACGGCATCGATGTCCGGCCGCTCTTCCCGGTCAACCTTGATGGCGATATAGTTGTCATTGAGAAACCGGGCGATTTCCTCGTTTTCAAATGATTCCTCCTCCATGACATGGCACCAGTGGCAGGTGGAATAACCGACACTGAGCAGGATCGGGCGCCCCAGTTGTCTGGCCGCTTCAAAGGCTTCGTCGCCCCAGGGGTACCAGTTAACCGGGTTGTGGGCGTGCTGAAGCAGGTAGGGGGAGCCTTCGAAAATCAGGCGGTTGATATACCTGGGGCTGCCATCGGGCCGCAGATGCCGGGTACGGGGTTTGTAATCCGGCCCTTTTCCGGCCAGGGCGGCCTGGAGTCTGGATTTCAAAGCGGGGGACTGGGGCATAACCACCTCCTCGGCATACAGGCCGGTAACGGAAACAAATATAAAGAAGCCCAGGGCAATGAGCCCGTTAATTATTTTCATCGAAAACGATCCTTTCTGTGCCCATCCCCGAAAGATGAACTGGCAGCGGCAGATCAGGATGGGCGACCCATTCGGCCATCGAGCCGTCATGCATTCTCGCCCGGGGATTGTCTAAAAGTTCATGGGACACAAACCAGCTTAAGGACGCCCGGTGGCCGGTATGGCAGAAGAAAATATGATCTCCGGTCAAAGGTACGCCCGCTTCTTTAAGAATGTGCGCGATCCGGCGCTTGTCAAAAAATTTTCCTGTTCCAGGGTCAACGAGCCGGTCACCGGTGTATTCGCCGGGACTGCGGAAGGGAAGGAAGAAATGGACCCCCGAGAGCCACATGGCCTCCCCGCCTGTCGAGTTGTCACGGCCTTGACCCGGTAGGTTTTTCATCCAGTTCATGTTAAAAGAATCCATATATGCTGGTGCAGGCATATTGATCTGCCGGCATCAAAAAAATATTCGCATTGGTTGATAAGGCGGTAAAAAATGACCACCCGTGCCATTGTATTTTTGAAAAAAGCCGGTATTCCCCATGACGTCGTTACTTACGATCACCAGGAAAAGGGCGCTGTTTTTGCGGCCCGGGCCACGGCGTTTCCCCTTGAGCAAACCGTCAAGACACTGGTGACCGAAACAGACAGCGCCGCCCACTGCCTGGCCCTTTTGCCCGGTCACCGGCAGTTGAATCTCAAGAAACTGGCCCGGATTCTGGGCGTTAAGCGGATCGCCATGGCCGACACGGCAACGGCCGAACGGTTAACCGGCTATCTCGTCGGCGGGATCAGCCCGTTTGCCACCCGGCACCCGCTGCCGGTGGTCATGGATGCCGCCATCCCCGCCGCGGCCATCGTCATGATCAATGCCGGCCAGCGGGGCACCATGCTGAAAATGGCGCCCGAGGACATCATCCGGGCCATGGCCTGTCGGGTCGCCGACATCGCGCGCTGACCGGATGGCGGACCTGTCGGCATCCCGGTCGGATCAGGTGCCCGGCGCCAACGGGTGCATGTGGATATCCCGCTGGGGAAAAGGGATCCGGATATCATGCTGCGCGAATGCCAGGTAGATGGCACGGTTGAGTTCATGAATAATCCGACCGCGGTCGGCCGGGTCCTTTGCCCAGCAGAGCAGCTCAAATATCAGGCTCGATTCGCCAAACCGCCGGAACCGCACCCGGGGCGCCGGTGTGTCGGCCAGGCTCGGGTTGGCCCGGGCCACTTCCAGCAGGGCCGCTTCGACCCCGTCGATATCCGACCCGAATGCGACTCCAACCCGGATATGAATCCGGAAACGAGGCACCGGGGCGCTTTCGTTGATTACTCTGGTAGTGGACATGATCGCATTGGGGATCGACACCTGCTCGTCATCACGGGTCCGGACCAGGGTGCTGCGCAGGCCGATATCGATCACCTGCCCCCGCTCGCCCGAATCCAGCACAATGTAATCGCCCCGGACAAAGGGTTTGTCGAGGAACAGATTGATGCCACCGAATAAATTGGCCACGGTGTCCTTGGCCGCAATGGCAATGGCGATACTGACAATGCCGGCCGAGGCCAGAAAAGGGGTCGTATCGACACGCCAGATACGAAGCAGTATCATCATGCAGACGATAAAAAGTCCGACCCGGCCAAAATTTTCCAGAAAATAAATATGCTCGGCCCAGACCGGCCGCGCGGCGCACCAGCTTTTGCAGCCGCTTTTCATTATCCGGTTCAAATAATAGGCAATCAGCAGGATGAGAGCCGACCGGGCCAGGGCTGAAAAGAAAAATCCAAACCGCGCCACTGGCGTCGCCACGGCCAGGGCCACCCAGCATCCACCGAGAAAGACAACAGCCCTAAGGGGGTGACGGATCGATACCAGCGTGGCATCTTCAAGCGTTACCCCGATTCGGGCGGCAACAAAACGCAAAACAGGCGGGAAGGCCGCACCGGCAATCATGGCCAGAACGGCAGCCCCGGTGATGATCGCAAATGCCCCGAGGGAACGATGGGCGCTGAAAAACATCATGGCCTGACTGAATTTGTCGATGGTCTGTTCCATGCGTGCCTATTGCCCTTCGAGCAGGAAGTACAAAAGATTATCGGTAAATGCCGGATCTCTGGTTAACCCCAGGTGATTGGAAAAGAGAAACAGCACCTGATCCCACTTGACCGGAGAAATCAGGCGGCTTCCCGTGTCGGGCAGGAGGGCCGGTCGCTCGTCTCCCAGCGCGCTTTCCCGGATGACCACACCATCTCCCGGCCCGGTTTTAAATGTCCGCAGGCGGCCGCCGGGGCGGACTAAAACGGATTTCGGGGTCTGCTCGGAATCACCGGCCACCAGCAGATAGCGCAGCGACGACGGGCGAGGTGTCCGCACATCAAGGGCGGCGAGGAACTGTCTGGCATGGCGCAGCGATTTTGCCAGGTGGTCCAGAGCAATCTGTCGCCGGTCCGCCGGCCGGGAAACACCGGGCAGGAGGACCTTTAGCACCTGATCCTGTTTCGGATCGGCCAGTCCCCACTGATACCGGCGCCAGGTGTCGGGGTCAAACAGGTCGCCCACCGGCATGCCGACGTCGGCAAACACCGTCTGGTGCCGATTGCGCGGGAGTAGTTCGTATAAAGACGGCAGGGTACCCAGCGCCGCGGGCGGGTAGCGGGTAAGCAGCGGTGCCGGCCGGTAGCCGTTGACCAGCCGCGTCAGCGCCTGAACGGCACCCATGTTGGGCGTGCCGATCATCACGACATGCTGAACGTTTCTGCTCCCCGCCCAGGTCAGCGTCGGCAGGGAGCCGTCCGCCGGCAGCGCCTGTGCGCCGTAGCGCAGATAATACCGGGCCACCAGACCACCCATGGAATGGGCAACGATATCGAATTTGACATCGATGTGGCGGATGCCGAAACGTTTTTCGATTTCTCCCTGGACATACTTTTTTTTGACCGCAATGAACCGGTCGAGGGCCGCCGCACTCTCGACAATATCCCGCCGCCAGTCATAGTCAAACTGAAAACAGGTAAAATGCCGGTTGCCATAATCGATCCGGCCGGATTCGGCGAGGCTCTGGTCGCGATATCCACCGATCCCCAAGACATTGAGAATATGCGCGTAGGTATTCTGGGAAAGGGGGTACCCCAGAAAATCGACGGTCACTCGATCCAGGGCGCCGGCCGGGACAACCGCGTCTGTCAGCGTCGACAGCGGTTTACCCGATTTCATGGGCAGTGCGATTCGGGTACCGGCGGCTTTCCCCTTTGCCGAAAAAGGGGCAAAACCGAACCGGCCCCAGATCATGGCCCGTGACTTTCCGTCGCGCAGTTTGGAGCCCAGCAGGCCGGGGATAAGAATGACCGGATTGCGATACGGTGTTTCGTTCTGGGCCAGATTATTGTAAAGACCGCCCAGGTCCGGAGATTTGTAGGCCGGCTGACACGACACGATGGCCCCGAGAATAATGACAGACAGCAGAAAAAAAATCTTCATAAAGAAGTATCCACCCGTTCATGGGTACGCCAGCTCTTATTGCAACCTGAGCCTCAGGTAAATCCTGTGCCGGCGCTCCGCCCCGCTGGCTGGCCGGTTTGGCTCTCCCGCTATCTCCGGAGTGAAGTGATCGATCTACATGTCACACTCATCCGGTCCGCAGGCTCTTCCCTTTAACTGAAAGAAAAATTTCAGGCCTTTCTTTATTCGGTCAGAAAAAATCTTGGGCGAAAAATAGGTCCCGGCGACCTTCTTGTTGATCTCACCGATTGTCGGATAGGGATGAATCGCCGCCGCCAGAGTTGATAATTTGACCTTTCCATTCAGAACAGCCACCCATTCCCCGATCAGGTCTCCGGCGCCCGGCCCCAGAATCTGAACACCGATGGGCTTTTCTTTCCCATCCAGGATCATTTTTATTTTACCCCGGCCTTCTCCCTCGGCGAGGCTGCGATCATTATCTTTAAAATTCTCCGTCCATACGTCATATTTAATCCCCGCGGCGCTGGCCATCCCTTCGTTCATGCCGATACTGCCCAGGGCCGGATCTGTAAACGTGCACCAGGGAAGGTAGGTATAGTCCACCTTCCGGGGCAGACGAAAAACCGCGTTACTGATAACAATGCCGCCCTCATACCCGGCAGCATGGGTAAACTGAAACCCGCCGCCCACGTCGCCGGCCGCATAGATATGCTTCTGGGTCGTGCGCAGCCGACTGTCTACCTTAATCCCCCGGCCGTCAAACGAAACACCGATTGTATCCAGGTTCAGGCCATCCGTATTCGTCCGCCGCCCCATGGCAACCAGGATGGTTTCGGCTTTGATCATAATGGTCTTCCCGGTTTTGTCCGTTAGAGTGACCTGCTTCTCGCCATTGTCCAGGCCGGTACATTTTTCAACGCTCACCTGCAGATGAAAATCAACGCCCTCGCGCTGCATGGCTTCCTGGACGCCGTCGGCCATGTCTTTATCTTCTTTCCCCAGAATCTGACCGGCGCGGTCCACGATCCGAACATGGGTTCCCAGTCGATTAAACGCCTGGCCCATTTCACAGCCAATGGGGCCGGCACCCAGGATAATCATGGATGCGGGCAGGTGATCGAGGGAAAAGATTTCTCTGTTGGTGATGTAGCCGATGCCGTCAAGACCCTTAATGGGGGGGATGGCCGGGGAAGAACCCGTTGCGATGACCCAGGTTTTGGCCGAAATTGTTTCGCCATTGACCCGAATGGCATGTTCATCCGTGAAACGGGGACTGCCGAACATGACCCTGGCCCCCAGCCGGCAAAATCTTTCTTCCGAATCATGTTTCTGAATCACGTCAATAACCGATTGAATTCGCCTGGCCACCGGGTCAAACGCCACCTTGGGGACATCCACCCGGGGCAGCCCGTATTTCTCCCCGTTTTTCATCATGTGATAGACATGGGCACTCTTAATTAACGTTTTGGAGGGCACGCAGCCATAATGCAGGCAGTCGCCGCCAAGAACGGATTCTTTCTCCACCAGTAATGTTTTGGCACCCAGTTGCGCGGCACCGGATGTTACGGTCAATCCGGCGGCACCGCCGCCAATCACGCCGATATCATAGTCAAAATTTGCCATTTTTTCTGCCTTGGTTTCAGTTTCAATAATACGTCATCCTGGTGAGTTGCCCCGGTACAGTTAACGGGGCAAAATCATTTCATCCGGCAAGTGGATATGCCAAAGGGAACATATGCGGGACACCACCTGATTGTGGCGGTAAAAAGAGGAACCCCGCCAAT
The DNA here is from genome assembly GCA_964577615.1 of uncultured Desulfobacterales bacterium. GTDB lineage: Bacteria > Desulfobacterota > Desulfobacteria > Desulfobacterales > QNYZ01 > QNYZ01. The sequence goes on from CAZNZW010000033.1 coordinate 22,476, forward strand.
GATCCCCCACCAGCTTTTAAAGTATACCCCGGCCGCAAGTATAATAAGGCCCAGAATGACGCGGGCAATCCGATCGGTTCCGCCGATATTTGCTTTCATCATTGATTCCCTTTCTACAATATCGATAGATTAACTGACTGATAATCGCCTGATGTCGATCATCACCGTATCCGTCGGATGATTGAGAAAATCCTTACATTATTTCATGGAATCAGGCGGGGAAGATAAACCAGCGACAGCAACTGCCACGAAGTTCATCACTGGCGGTGAATCGGATATTTATTTCAGATGGTCATTAATTTTGCACTGAATCCGGTCACGGGATTCTTGTGACAGTGTGGCGGAAGGCGGATCACCGGTATCGGTCGCCGACATGGCCTTGACCACCCGGCGCAGAAAAAGCAGCTGCCGGCGGTACCGGGCACAATACCGGCACATCATCAGGTGAATCCGTATGCCGATGCGCTGATACAGAGGCAGCGTCCGGTCCATGGAGGCCGATACCAGACGGGATATTTCGCTGCAGTTGAATAGCCAGTGTGCCATCGGTTTTAACCCGGTATGTGTGAAAGCATAATACTACTCCGGCTGCCTGGGGTCGGTGAACCAGTTTTTTTCAACGCAATTCCGCAGCAGCATCCGTGCGCGGTGGAGAATGACCCAGCAGTTCGTCGCCGAGATATCGAAGAACTTACAGATTTCGTCGGTGCTCAAGCCATCCATCTCTCTGAGGGTGAATACTTCGCTCTGTCTGGCGGGCAGAACGGAAAGACAATAGTAGAGAATTGCCAGAAATTCTTTCTGTTTATATAGCTCGTGCGGATCGGCGGCCCAGAGCGCCGGTTTATCCCGCCATTGACCGTTTTTGGTAAAAAACGACTCGATGGGCGCCTCGGAGGCGTCAATATGCACATCTCCGCGTTCCCGGGCGTATTTACGGAAATAATCGATGATCTTGTGCTTGAGTATCCCGGTTAACCATGTTTTTTCCGAAGACTGCCGCTTGAAATTTTTACGGGCGCCCAGGGCGGCGAGCAGGGCTTCCTGAACCATTTCCTCGGCCGTGGCCGGGTCCCGCACCCGGGACAGGGCGAAGGCAAACAGGTAATCGCCGTACCGGTCCACCCATGTGGCTGGATCACTTGGCTGCGGGGATGTTTTGGACGGGCTCAATTTATGGGGTCTCCAGTCGGGTCCGGACAGGTGCCGGGGAAGTGTTCATATCACAGTTAAACAGTCTTCAGGGGAACTGTGTGACAGGATGTTGAGATGGCAAGGATTTCAAAAATGGGCCGATCCCTGCCGGATATGCCAAATATTGTCGAAATCCGTCGCGTGCCATTCCGGTCATGGCCGCACCCGATTAACATAGCCGATCCTGATGACCGGAAAGGTTAGCAGACGGCATCGTTTCTTTCAAGGTGCCGGAGACGTTTTGTCAATTTTTTGCCAGTGCACAAGATCTTCGGGGCGATCCACGTCGTTGAGCGGAGTGAGCAGGATGGGGCGCAGGTTCAGGCTGGCGGCCCGGGCAAGGGTGTCGGCCCGGACGGTGGCCGTGCCCCAGGCAATGTCGGTAAAGAGGGCGGGAACAGCCTGCCCCGGAGGCGGCAGCCGCAGGCCGATGAGATAGTACCCGCCGTCGATGGCCGGACCGATGACAAGGTCGTTTGTCGCCAGGCGCTCAAACGCCCCGACCACGACAGCCGCGGTGATACCGGGGATATCTGACCCGATAATGATGACAGCAGGGCAGCCGTCGGCCGCGGCATCTTGCGCCGCCCGCGCCATCCGCTGGCCGATATCGCCGCTGGCCTGGGCCTGATACCGCAGATCAGCGCCCAGCCATTGCCGCATCTTCCGCCGCCCTCCCCCCGCGTAGCGGATCTCTACCACCGCCGGACGCAACCGGGCCGCCTGCCGGGCTTCTTTGAGAATATGCCGGGTCATTCGACGCTGCAGATCGGCGGCACCGGCTGGACCCAGGGCCGGGATCAGACGGGTTTTGGTGGTACCGGCTTCCGGATAGCGGGTAAACAGGCAGATCCGTTCCCGTCGGGCGGCAGTCGGTGTCATCGGGGATAGATGACCAGCCGGTCCCCGGGATGAATCGCTTTTCGATAGTTGAGACGGTTCCAGATCAGCAGCGCCGGCAGCGGGATGCCGAACTGGTCGGCGATACGGGTCAGGGTGTCACCCTTCTTGACGATGTAAATACGGTTTTGTTTGAGCGTGGCCAGCTTCCGGATCTGTTTTTTCAGCCGGCGGAAAAATCCCCGGGCCGCACCCCTGGGAATCCGGATGACATGCGTACCGGCCACCAGATAATGGCCGCGGATCTGGGGATTGAAATCCTTGATGGTTTTAAACGTCGTCCGGGCGGCTTTGGCCACCAGTTGCACGGGTATTTCTTTTTCCGCATCAATCGTCACCACTTCGGCCGCCGTCGGTGGATAGAGATCGGCCGGCGTCAGACGGAAGCCGTAGGCCCGGGGATTTTCCAGAATCAGTTTGATGGCGACGATTCGAAAAAGGTAACGCTGGGTCTCAAGGGGCAGGTAGAGATGGTAGTAATTACGGGTCTGCTGGACAATAATTTCAGCTTCGAGGCCCTTCTCGCCCATGTTAAACGCCGCCGCAGCCAGGGACCAGGAGTCGAAAAGATCGTGCAGGTCTTTAAAATATGCCATGGCCGCCCGGGTGGCGGCGTCCAGACTGCGCCGCTCATCAATGTAGCGGTCGATACGAAGGCCGTACTTTTTTCCGGTGGATTTGATAAACTGCCAGTAACCAACCGCCTTTTTCCCTGACCGGGCGTGGGGCCGCAGCGCGCTTTCCGCAACAGCCACGTATTTCAGGTCATCCGGCAGATGATTTTTGTGGAGCGCTTTTTCGATAAAGGGAAAATAGCGGGCGCTGCGTTTGATCCAGAGAAGCGTCTGGGGCCGGTTCCAGAGGATCAGCATCAGTTCTTTTTCAAATCGTTCCCGGATGCGGGGATCGTCAAGGGGCACCGGTTCGCCGCAGAAAGTCAGATCGGGAAGGTTGCGCAGGGTGGAAAGCAGGGAGGGAATCCGGGCCGCGGGCAATGGCGGCGTTTCCTGACAGGCCGCCGGACCGGGAAACCGGCCCGCGCCTAAAAATATCAATACGGCCAGTCCAAACAGGATTTTTCCGGAAACCAGCCGGGCAAATGTCTGCCCCTGTTTCGCCAGAATCATGCCGGTTCGGCCAGAAGAATGCGGGCATCGGCCACCACGCACCGGTCGGCCGTGCACATGACCGGGTTTAAATCGATGGAGGTGATCTGCGGCGCCATATCCATGACCAGCCCGGAAAAACGGACGACCAGATCGATCAGGGCGGCCATATCCACCGGCGGCGATCCCCGGAATCCCGTCAGCAGTTTCCGGCCCTTCAGCTGGCGCGCCATCGAGCGGACATCCCCCGCAGTCACCGGCGCCATGCGGATGGCCGTATCGTTGTACAGCTCCACCCCGACACCGCCGATGCCCAAAAGGACCACCGGCCCGAACTGGCCGTCGATCTGGGCGCCGATGATCAGCTCCACGCCGGCCACCGTTTCTTCAACAAGCATCCCCGCAAACCGGTCCATCCGGCTGAAACGGTCATAGGCGGCCGTCAGCCCGGCAACCGTGTCGATGCCCAGAATCACGCCGCCCTGATCGGTTTTGTGCATCACCGCCGGAGACACGACCTTGGCCACCACGGGATACCCGATCCGTTCGGCAAAGGCAGCGGCATCGTCGTCAGACGCGGCCAGGTGATGCCGGGGGACATCGATGCCGGCGGCGGCCAGAATCGCCTTGGCATCCGGTTCGAGCACCCAGCCGTTTTCCCGGGCGGCGGCCAGAACAGCCGTTGTGGATGTATTCAGCATGGCTGGCACCTCCTGAGCGCTTCCGTCATCAGCGCAGCGCCCTCAACAGAATCGGACACCGGGATGTTGTTCAGCTCAAAGCCTTCGATCAGCATCCGGTATTTGTCTTCGTGGGGGACATAGGCGATCATCGGTTTTTTTTCCTCCTGGTAAATCTGGCTCAACCGCGCCCCCAGCTCCGGGCTCAGGGTCGGCGAATACGGAAGGATCAAAAGGAGAATACTTTCCACTTCGGGCGCGCGGCTCATGGCGATCGCTGCCCCGATAAAATCCTCATCCGCGGCGCTGCCCGTCAGATCAACCGGGTTACCCACGCTGGCAATGGGCTGCACGCTGGGTGACAGACGGTCAAAAATGTTTTTCCGGGTCGTTTCGGTCAATGGGGGCACCGTCAGGCCCTGGGCCGAGAGAATATCCACGGCCAGAACCCCGTGTCCACCGCTGGCCGTGATAATACCGACCCGGCCGTCAAATGCTTCCTGGTAGCAGCTCAGCGATTCACAGAAGGCGAGCAGCTCATATTCGGAGCAGGCTTCGGCAATGCAGTGCTGGGCCAATACCTGCGAAAACACGGTATAGTCACCGGCCAGTGATGCCGTGTGACTGGATGCCGCCCGGCTGCCGGCTGCGCTTTTACCGGCCTTTAAAACAACGATCGGCTTGGGGCACCGGTGGGCGGCTTTGACAAAATCGCGGCCTTCGCCGGGGCCGAACCCTTCAATATAAAAAGCGATGACCCGGGTGGCGGGGTCGCCGGCCAGATATTCGAGCAGGTCGATCTCGCGGATCAGCGCTTTGTTGCCGATACTGATCCCCATGGAAAGTCCGATGCCCTGGGCTTTGAATTTGACCATCTGGTCCACGAGGACGCCGCCGCTCTGACTGACAATGGCCACGTTGCCGGCATCCGGCCGGATGAGCCGCTGGCCGGGCAGAAAAAAGGTATCGAAGCGGTCGGGGGCGTAAATGCCGAGACAGTTCGGACCGATAAAGGGAAAATCTGCCTTCCTCGCCATGGCGACAAGGGTATCCTGGAGACCGGTCTCCCCCGATTCGGCAAATCCGCCGGAAATAATGGTTGCGCCGCCGACGTTTTTTTCGATGCAGCCCTGTAAGATCGCCGGAACATGGGGCGCCCGGGTGGCGATGACAGCCAGATCCACCGGCTCGGGAATGGCGGTGACATCTTTAAAGACTTCATTGCGGTGCAGCCGCCCGCCCCTGGGATTGACCGGAAAAACCCGGACCGGATAGCGCAGGTTGATCTTGTCGTAGATCACATTGGCCGGGTGACGGTCGTTGGACAGCGATACGCCGATGACCGCGATGGTTTCGGGACGGAAAAGAGGGCGTAAATCCACGGACAGCTCCTGCATGAGTCGATTCGGGCCGTTGACCCGATACCTTGAAGAAAATATACTATGTAATGACCGGCGCTTAAATGTCAAGGTCGGATGATTTTTGACAAATTGGCGGCCAGCTGATAGCCACAAAGGATAGACACAAAAAACAGGACGCTTGTTTCTCCATTCAAATGAAAGCCGGACCGATGATTATCAGCGACCAACTGACCCAAACGCCGGCACCCGACCGGCACCTGCTCAGATTCCGGGGAGATACCGAAACCATTGAGCTGACCCTCAAAACGCCCATGGCCGGCGCCGCCTGGCTGCGGACCAACCTGGGCCATGGGGCGATCCTCCGGCGGGAGATCATCGATGCGGTGCACCAGGACGTTCATCCTCTGGGCCGGGCGTGGTTCGACCTCCCCATGACGCCGGACGGCCCGCAGCGGTTCCGGATTACCCTGCCGCTGTGCGAAGTGGGGCATTTTGAAGCCAAGTGCTACTTCCTCAAGGCCGGCGATACCGTTCCCCTCTGGCCGCCGGGCGCCAACACGCACATCAATATCGAACCGGCGGATACCTGCGGCGTCAACACGATTTACAATGCCTTTGTGCGCCAGTTCGGCCCCAACCGCGCGGGGCGGCTGGCCGAAGCCGAAGCCGATCTGGCGGCCCATGTTCAGCCCCTGGATGACGCCGGGTATACGGTCATCCCGCCATCGGGGACATTCCGGGATCTGATTGCCGAGCTTGACTTTATCATCGGCCGCCTGGGGTGCCGTATCATCCAGCTGCTGCCGATTCACGCCACGCCGACCACCTATGCGCGCATGGGGCGTTTTGGCAGTCCCTACGCCGCGCTGAATTTCATGTCTGTGGATCCGGCCCTGGCCGTTTTCGATCCGGCGGCCACCCCCACCGAACAATTTCTCGAACTGGTTGATGCGGTCCACGCCCGCGCGGCCAAGGTCCTGATGGATATTGCCATCAACCATACCGGCTGGGCCGCCCGGCTCCACGATTCCCACCCCGAATGGCTGGTGCGGGATCCCAGCGGAAAGATCGAAATGCCCGGCGCCTGGGGCGTAACCTGGGCCGATCTGACCCGCCTGGATTATTCCCGGAAAGGCCTGTGGCGGTATATGGCCCGTGTTTTTCTGCGGTGGTGCCGGCGGGGCGTCGACGGGTTCCGGTGCGACGCCGGATATATGGTGCCCGAGGCCGCCTGGCAATATATTGTTGCCCGGGTGCGGGACGAATATCCGGATACAATCTTTTTCCTCGAAGGGCTGGGCGGCCCCCTGGCCGTGACCCGGCAGCTCCTCAACCAGGCCAATCTCAACTGGGCCTATTCGGAATTGTTTCAAAACGAGGACCGGGGACAGATCGACAACTATCTGCCCGGAGCATTGGAAATTGCGCACACCGACGGAGTGATCGTGCATTTTGCCGAAACCCACGACAACAACCGCCTGGCTGCCCGCTCCAGAACCTGGGCACGGCTGCGCACGGCGCTGTGCGCGCTGGCCGGCCACCACGGCGCCTTCGGATTCGCCAACGGCGTGGAATGGTACGCCGACGCCAAAATCGACGTCCACGGCGCGCCCCCGCTCAACTGGGGCGCCGAAGAAAACCAGGTGGATCATATCCGCCGGCTCAACCTGATTCTCCGGCGCCACCCGGCGTTTGCCGACCGCGTCGACCTGGCGCTGGTCACTGAAGGAGACGGCAACCACCTGGCCCTGTACCGGCATCATGCGGATTCGGGCAGCCGGGTTCTCGTTCTGGCCAATCTGGACGATACCCGTCCGGCCCGGGGCGGCTGGCGCGCGGCGGCGGCTGCCGGTCTGGACGGGCCGGATCTGTGGGACCTGATTTCCGGACGCCGGATGACCGTGACATCGGATACCGGCCGCCCGGCTGTGGACCTGGCCCCGGGCGAGGTGCTCTGTCTGACGGCGGACCCGGCGGATCTTGAGCGGCTCAACCGGGATGATCCGGCGTCCCTGGCCACTTTGCCCCGGCGTCTCGACACGCAGTGTCTGCAGGCCAAAGCCCTGGATGTGATCCGGTTTTACCGGGGCATGGCAGACCTGGGTGATGATCTGAGCCAGGTATCTCTGGCCGATGCCCTGCGCCGGGACCCCCTGGCATTCTGCCGCCAGATGCGTCCGGCCGGCGGCGAACCGGGGGTCATCTGCTGGCAGTGGCCGGCCGACCGGCATCGGGAGGTGATGGTGCCGCCCGGACATCTGTTCCTTGTATCCGGACCGGACCCCTTTCGGGCGACGATTCACCGGGGAAAGAAAACATATGCCCATGAAGTGGCCCTGCGCGGAGATGACGGGCGCTACTTTGCCCTTTTTACCCACCTGCCGCCGTCACGGGCCGCATCGCGGCAATGGGCGCTAAGCCTCATTGTACATGACAGCGCGCACGCCCGACGGATCACCGCACCGTTATGCATTCTGGGAGACGGAGAACCCGAGCGGATCAACCGGCCATATTCCCGACGCGAGATCATGGCCGGCGCCCACGTTTTTCTTGACACCAACGGCCGGGGCGGCATGCTCCGGGCGGCGCTTCACTGGGGACGACTGTACAGCCGCTATGATGCCCTTCTGGCCGCCAACCTGAATCCTGATTATCCGGAAGACCGCTGGATCATGTTCACCCGCTGCCGGGCCTGGGTGGTTTTTCAAGGCCACTCCATCGAAATCAACGGCGACTGCATCGATCAGTTCGACTACGACATCGGCCGGGGCGCCCGCTGGCGGTATACGATTCCCACCGGCCAGGGCCAGCATGTCCGGCTGACCATTACCGCCGGCATGGTGCCCGGAAAAAATGCCGCTGCATTTGCTTTTTACCGTTCTCCCGTCGATTCATCCCCGGCCGATGCATCGGCGGTCGATTTGCCCCTGACCGACCCGCCGCAACAGCTGGCCGATGACCAGCCGATCCGCCTGATCCTGCGCCCCGATGTGGAGGATCGCAGTTTCCACGACACAACCAAGGCATTTACCGGACCCGAAACCCGTTTTCCGGCCGCCGTCACGCCCCATGCCCGGGGGGTCAATTTTGCCCCGTCGCCGGACCGGCGTCTCGAGCTGTCGGTACAGGCGGGAACTTTTTTTTCCGAGCCGGAATGGCAATATATGGTCCACCGGCCGCTGGAAGCCCGGCGGGGCCTGGATCCGGATTCGGATCTGTTCAGCCCGGGTTTTTTCACCACATCGCTGGCCGGCGGGGCGCATGACGTGCTCACCGCCACGGTCTCCGCGCCTGATGCCGTACCAGAAGATTTTATCGCATCCCTGGTCGAATTTTCCCGGGAACCCATTCATAAAGACCGCCTGGCGCTGCCCGTCTGGAAGATGCTGGCCGATGCCCTTGACCAGTATGTGGTGAGACGGAAAACAGGCCAGAGCGTCATTGCCGGGTATCCCTGGTTTCTCGACTGGGGAAGAGATACGCTCATTGTCACCCGGGGCCTGATCGCCGCGGGCCGGTTTTCCGTTGTACGCCAGATTCTGACCGAATTTGCCCGTTTTGAACAGGATGGGACCCTGCCCAACATGATCCACGGGGACCGGGCGGACAACCGGGAAACCTCCGATGCTCCGCTGTGGCTGGTCACCGCCTGCGCGGATCTGATCCAGGCCGAAAATGATCCCGGCTTTCTGCAGACCGACTGCGGCGGCCGGTCCCTGGCCGAAGTCCTGTTGTCCATCGGCCGCCATATCATTGCCGGGACGCCCCACGGCGTTCGCATGGACACCGCCTCCGGTCTTGTCTTCAGCCCGACCCATTTTACCTGGATGGACACCAACCATCCGGCCGGGACCCCCCGCCAGGGATATCCGGTAGAGATCCAGGCCCTCTGGTATGCGACGCTGAAAATGCTCGCCCGGGTCGAACCGGAAAATGACCAGTGGGCGTCTCTGACCGGCCAGGTGCGTCAATCGATTATCCGGTATTTTTATCGGGACCGGGACGGCTACCTGGCCGATTGCCTGCATGCCGAAGCGGGTACGCCGGCGGCCGACGCCGATCCGGACGATGCCCTGCGGCCCAACCAGCTCTTTGCCGTGACCCTGGGCGCTGTTGAAGATTCCGGGATTCAGCAGCAGATTGTCCTGGCCTGCCAGTCCCTCATCGTTCCGGGCGCCATCCGCAGCCTGGCCGATCGGCCGGTCGACCGGCCCATTCCCGTGGTGCATCAGGGCCAGGTGCTCAACGATCCCCATCATCCCTATCAGGGACACTACGCCGGCGACGAGGATACCCGGCGAAAACCGGCCTACCACAACGGTACGGCCTGGACCTGGGTGTTTCCCTCCTTTTGCGAAGCCTGGGTAACGGCCTGGGGCAACGATGCGCACAAGACAGCCCGGGCCTGGCTGGCCAGCGCCGACCGGATGATCCGGAACGGGTGCGTCGGCCATGTACCGGAAATCGTAGACGGCGATGCCCCCCATGCGTCCCGGGGGTGCGATGCCCAGGCGTGGTCCGTCAGCGAGCTGCTGCGGGTGTGGCTGACACTGGCTGAAAAAACCGGAAAATGATTTACATCGCCCTGGAAATAGAGTAAATTTAATTTGCTCCAGAAATGGAAAAATTACCGAATTTTAAACTATCCGTTTTAATCTTGAACCGAATGCTCTTGAAAAAGGGGGAAGCGATGGCACTGAAAAAACGGTATTTAAAATCGAGGCCTGTCTGTAAAGTGACCTTCCAACTGCCGAAAAAAATGGTCCAGGGGGCCCGGCATGTGCATCTGGTGGGAGAATTTAATCAATGGAACATCCTCGCCAATCCCATGCAGCGGCTGAAAGACGGCCGCTTTACCCTGACCCTGGATCTGGCCCCCGACCGGGCGTACCAGTTCCGCTACCTGATCGACCAGGTTCGATGGGAAAACGATGACCAGGCGGACAAATACGTGGCCACTCCGTTCGGGGATTGTGACAACTCGGTGGTTATCGTTTAACGGCAACCCATTTGTAAAACAGGACCCATGAAACAATTACAAACTTTTAGAGTGTTTCCAAAAATACCCGAACGCCTGGGTTTTCTGGAAACCCTGTCCCGAAATCTGTGGTGGTGCTGGAAACCGCATGCCAAGGAATTGTACCGGCGAATCGATCCGGGGCTGTGGGAAAAATCGGACCGCAATCCACTGCTTTTTTTAACCCGGCTGCCCCAGGCCCGCCTCGAACAGCTGGCCGCCGACGACAGCTTTACCTCGCACATGGACCGTATCGCCGATGAATTTAACAAGGGCGTGCGCGGGCCTGCTGGAGAAATCGCTTTCCCGGAGCCTGCCCGACAGACCATCGCGTACTTTTCCATGGAATTCGGTCTGCATGAAAGCGTACCGCTGTTTGCGGGCGGTCTGGGTATTCTGGCCGGCGACCACCTCAAGGCCGCCTCCAATCTCGGGGTTCCCCTGACCGGTGTGGGCCTGCTCTACCGCCAGGGCTATTTTCGCCAGTTTCTCGATGACAGCGGATGGCAGCAGGAAGCCTATCCCGAGACGGACCTGTACAATCTGCCTTTAAAACGCATGCGTGATAAAGAGGGAAACGGGCTCACCGTTTCCGTCGCCGGTCCCGACGGCGACATGCGGGCCGCGATCTGGCGGATTCAGGTGGGACGGATCACGCTTTACCTGCTCGACACCAATCTCAAGGAAAACACGCCGGAAATGCGCCAGGTAACTGCCAATCTATATGCCGGTGATCTTCGCACCCGGCTGGCTCAGGAAGCCCTTCTGGGCATCGGCGGGGTCCGCATGCTTGAAACGCTGGGCGTGGCGCCCGCCATCTCCCATCTCAACGAGGGGCACCCGGCTTTTTCCAGCCTGGAGCGGCTGGCCCTGGTGATGCGTACGCATGGCGTGGATCTGCCGGCGGCGCTCGAAATTCTGCCCCGTACAACTGTTTTTACCACGCATACGCCGGTACCCGCCGGTCACGACGAATTTCCCGTGGATCTGGTCAAACCGGTAATCACGCCGTTTCAGGAAGCCCTGGGCGTATCGGAAAAAGAGATCCTCTCCTGGGGGCAGCCCCCCGGCGCTGAACCGGATGCGCCTTTTTCGATGTTTATCTTAAGTGCCCGCATGGCGCAGTTCTGTAACGGCGTCAGCCGGCTGCACGGCTCGGTCGCCCGGCGCATGTGGACCCATCTCTGGCCGGATCGTCCCGAAGATGAAATCCCCATCACACACGTCACCAACGGGGTCCATTCGGCCAGCTGGGTGTCACCGGAGCATGCCCTCCTGTTTGAACGGTATGTGGATCCCCGCTGGTACATCCACTGCCAGGACCAGCAAAGTGTCAACCGGATAGATGAAATCTATGACGAAGAATTGTGGCGCGCGCATGAAATGAACCGCGCCCGCCTGATCGCCACCTGCCGGGAGCAGGCGGCCAGACAGTGCAACCAGCGCAGTGAACCGGCGCACGTCATGGCCGAGGTGGCGTCCATGCTGGAACAGGGCGCCCTGACCATCTGCTTTGCCCGGCGCTTTGCCACGTATAAGCGGGCCAATCTTTTATTGCACGATCCGGATCGCCTGGAAGCGATTTTGACCGACAAAAAACGGCCGGTCCAGATAATTTTTGCCGGCAAGGCCCACCCTCGGGATGATGAAGGCAAGGGATTGATCCGCCAGATTATCGAATTCAGTCACCGCCCGGCGATGCGGCGCAAGGTGGTTTTCCTTGAAGATTACGACATGCACCTGGCCCGGCATCTGACCCAGGGCGCAGATATCTGGCTGAACACCCCCCGGCGGCCCATGGAAGCCTGCGGCACATCGGGCATGAAAGCCGCGCTCAACGGATGTCTCAATGTCAGTATTCTAGATGGCTGGTGGGCGGAAGGGTATACGCCGGAAGTCGGATGGGCGATTGGTGAACACAAAGACGGTAACGGCGACTGGGCGTATCAGGATACAATCGATGCCCAGTCCCTCTACAATGTCCTTGAAAACGAAGTTATCCCGGCGTTTTATAACCGCCAGAACGGCGCGCCGCCGGGCCAGTGGATCAAGATGATGCGGGCATCCATGAAAATGGGTATGCTGCAGTATTGTTCCACCCGGATGGTCATGGAATACGAGCGGCGGTTTTATCGGCCGGCCATCGAAAACCAGAAACGGCTGATCGCCGACAACGGTCAGCAGGCCCGGCAGCTGGCCGCGCAATCCCGGCGCTTGAAGGACGCCTGGCCCCAGATCCAGATCGAACAGCCCAACCGCCGGGAAACCAAGCTTTTCCGGGTGGGAGATACCATTCATCTGGCCTGCCGGGTGCGTCTCGGCGTGCTTCGCCCCGAAGAAATCAACGTGGAACTGTATTTTGGCCACGTCAAATCCATCGACACAGTGGCCACCAGTCATGTCGAACCCATGCAGGTGCTCGAGGATCACGGTACCGGCGACTATACGTATGGCTGCACCATTACCTGCGCGGAATCGGGCCGCTTCGGATTTACCGCCCGGATTGTGCCGGTGGGAGACATGTGGATGGCAAATACCCCGGGGCTTATAACCTGGGCATGAGGAAAAACTTAAATTGAGCCGGACAACGACATCCCCCCGCATTCTGATCGTCACGCCGGAGGTGACCTATCTCCCCGACCGAATGGGAAGCTTCGCCAATTTTCTTATGGCCAAAGCCGGGGGACTGGCCGATGTGTCTGCCGCGCTGGTCAAGGCGCTTTCCGATCAGGGGGCCGATGTTCATGTGGCCCTTC
>CAZNZW010000034.1:0-24397 GCA_964577615.1 uncultured Desulfobacterales bacterium
GTCAAAACCTGCCCCGTTCAATACAAGCCACCACAGAATTAGAATCAATTAGGTAATAATAACGTATAATATTTTCCGTATAATTGATTCGAAGAACCAGAGGCTTTAATCACCGGAAAAGCGGCGGAAAAAAATAGTTGTAATTTTCTCGCAATTTTGATTAGGTTCTTTAAAAAACGGCATTTTGTCATGATCGACAGACATTTAGAGGCTCTGCTCGTTCTGCCCTCATCCCGATAGCATTTTCGCCATTTTTCAGGGAATATAATCATGCACGGTTTATGTACATTATGGCAGTGGGCCTGTATCAATCAAAACAAAAAAAGGACCACCGATTTTCGGTATGCCTGGAAACATAAAAAATTTTCTGCTTCAAAAGAACAATCTTTCTTTAACTTTGGGCGATTAAAGGAAATTGTTTTATTCCTGTTTATCACTTTTTTGGTGCCTCTTTCTGCCGATTCGTTTACCGGATCCGAAATTATTCAAAAAACATTTCAGGCCAATTTCGTCGAAAATTTTCTGGCGGAAATAAAACTGGACACAGAAAAAGCGAGTGGGGAAACGTCCACAATGAGATTAGTCCTTTTGGGAAAAGGAAATCCCCGCAACGCGCTTTCTCTTTTGGTTGTTTTTAAAAATCCACCGAGCGCAAAGGGGATGAAGCTTCTTGTTAAATCCAAACGAAACGAACCCACTCAAGTTTATGTCTATATGCCGGCAATGGGAAAATATTTTTTATTGACCGGAGAAGATCGAAATATGCGGCTGGGGGATTCAGAACTCAACCTGAACGATCTTGTTTCCGCCATTCCATGGGACGGCACACACCAGCTCCTGAGGGAAGACACTTTTTCCGGTTATTCCTGTTATGTCATTGAAAGTCACCTTTTCGGAAAACCCAAAAAATTACTTACCTGGATTGACAAAAATACCTTTCTTCCGGTAAATACCCAATATTATGATTCTTCAAATGTGGCGGTAAAAACTTTAACCGCCACCAAATTTATTAAAGCTTTCGGAAAATACCGAATTGCCGCCTTACGCATGACGAATCACCAGAGTATGAATACAACGACCATGACCGTCCTTTCCGGCAAATGGCACCTTGACATTCCTGCGACCCCGTTTGATCCGGAAAATCTTTCGCTCCCGATTTCAGATCTGATGAATTTTGACAGAAAAAAATAATTGCGTCTAATCCCTCCCATTTCTACGCCCTGGACCCGCCGCCATCTTCAGGTCAGATTTATCATAACCCTGATTTTGATTCTTTTTCTTGCGGGGGGCATTCTTAACCTTCGGGTTGACCCCAGTATTGATCGAATATTCCCCGGTGATCATCCGGTTGCCGTTACGCTCGAAAAATTCAAGCACGACTACATAAACGATAAAGTTATCCTGGTTGGCATCGAAGCACCCGGTCTTTTCAGAGAGACAGGAAAGGTATTTCTTAAAAAACTGGCCTCTGAAATTGCGCGCCTGCCGGATGTGGAAAAAGTACTGGGATTACCGACGTTAAATATACCGAGGATATATAAAAATAAACTCTCATTTTCGCCGGCCATCGATTTAAAACCCGAATTTCTCAGAAAACATCCTTTTCTAAAAAATACGTTTATCTCCACAGATGGGGATGCGACGCTCCTTCAGATCTACCCCAAAACCGAGTGGTCCCCCCAATTTCAAAATCAACTGGACCGCCTTTTAAAAAAAATCACTTTTACCGGGGCACACTTCTATTTTGGCGGCATGCCCCTGCTGGAAAAAGAGATCGTTCGATCCGTTTTCCACGACCTGCTCATCCTGACACCGCTGGCTATCGGTCTTATCTTTATTTTCCTGTGGTTTCTCTGGCGCAACATTTTTCTGGCCATTATCTGCATGGCCGTTGTATTGGCAACGCTGGGGACCACACTCGGTATTATGGGCTGGGCAAACCGGCCGATAACAATCATGACATCCGTTCTGCCGCCCCTGCTGCTTTCCATCGGCATGGCAACAGCTGTTCATATTCTCTCTGCAATCAGAAGCAGCAATGATTCTTCCATTGAATTGCCGCTGACACAGGTTTTCAGGCCCTGCCTCTTTACCACCCTCACCACCGCAGCGGGTTTCGGATCACTGTATTTCAACCCAATTCTGTATGTAAAGGACTTTGGTCTGATTTCACTGGTCGGTATTCTTGTTTCTTTGCTGATTGCCTTTGGGCTGATTCCTTTTCTCTGTCAGCGTCATATATATGAAAAATCGCATTTTCACCGGTCAACCGGCTCTCTGATTGAAAAAAGCACCTGTCTATCCAGGAAATACAGTCGTCTTATTATTATTATTTTTACCTCGGCGATAGTACTTTCATTTATATTGATGCCCCGGCTCAAAATGAATGTATCCGCTTTTGACTATATCAACCCGGATGGAGACACCTCCCGGGGGTATCGGTTTTTTCAAAATAAATTTTCAGGCGTATCCACTCTGGAGCTGGATATCAGAAGCCCCGACGGGCACATTCTGGACCCGGAAAACATAAAAGCATTACGGGATTTGTCTGCCAGATTTGAGGCAGATCCCCGGGTCAATAAAGTTATCTCGATTGCCAGCTTTATCGGTTACCTTCAGACCCTGCTTTCACCCGGAGACTCACCCGTACCGCCATCGCGACAAGCCGCCGCCCAGCTTCTTTTTCTTTATCGCCTGTCCGGATATGGGTTTGTTGTCAACGATTATGTGACCAAAGAAAATACGGGCGCCCGGGTCTCCATCATGGTGGGCAATTTCAGCGCCAGTGAATTTAGCTCCCTGATCCTAAAGGTAAAGAAATACTGTGATACCATGCTTCCGCCGTCTCTGTCATATCAAATCACCGGATCCGCGGAACTCTATGCCCAGGTCAATCAGATCCTCTTTAAAGGCCTGCTCAAAAGTCTGACCGCCGCATTCCTGCTGATCGGGTTTCTCATGCTTGTTTTTTTAAAATCCTGGCGTCTCGGTCTGATCAGTTTTTTACCGAACCTGTTTCCCCTGGCTGTCGCTTTTGGTTTTACCGCTCTTTACGGCATACGGATGGATATTCAAACGGCCATGGTCGGGTGTATATCGCTCGGCATTTCCGTAGATGGGACGATTCACCTGCTCAACCATTATCAGGCCCATCCCGAGCACGATCTGTCCCATACCTGGAATATTGTCGGACAACCGGTACTGATGGCAACATTGACATTGATTTCAGTATTCAGCCTTTTTATTTTTGCTTCGCTCAAACCGACACAGACATTCGGCCTGCTGACCGCGCTGGCGCTTGTCAGCGCCCTCGCCGGCGACCTGATCTATCTACCGGCCATTCTTACCTGTGTCTTTCGGAATCACAGCCGGAAGGAGCCATCCCGGACGAATTCCCGCTGACACATGCTGCCCGTTGACGGCCATCTGTTCTTCATCCGGCTCAGGGGGACAAGATGCCCGGCCATTGAAAAAACCGAGTTTTCCGACAGATATTTCCGCGGCAAAATCCAAAAATATATTTCTCTGTATCTGAACCGCCCCCCGCTATATGCATTCTATCCCTTTATTCTGCCGTTCATCGCAACAGCCTTGATCCATCGCCTGTTTTTTCGCACAATTTTCCTGAATCATTTAAACCCCAGGGCAACTGTTACCCCATTTAAATAGGAGAAGCACCGTGTTAAAAAAAATATCGCGACGATCCTTTCTCAGCCTGTCGGCTGTTACGGCGGCTACATTTTATCTCAACTGGCCCAAAATCAAGATTGCCAGCGCCGCCATGGGACCCAAAAAAAATGTTCCGTCTGTTGTCATTGGCGCCGGGCTCGGCGGCTTGTGCACCGCGGCCTTTCTGGCCAGAGAAGGCATACCCGTTACCGTGGTTGAGCAGCATCATATTCCCGGTGGATACGCCACATCCTTTGACCGGGCTGAAGGAAAATTTACTTTCGAGGTGTCCCTCCACGGCACGGCGATCAAAAACCATACGACCAGACGGATTCTGGAAAATCTGGGTATTTATGACCAGCTGGACCTGGTCCTGCTGCCGGAAGCCTACCGGATCAAAACGCCAGACCACGACATCGTGATCTCCCAGAAAGATCCGGAAGCATATATCCGGACGCTTTCGGCCCTCTTTCCTGACGAATCCGGCGGCATCCGGAGCTTTGTGCAGACAATGCTCGACATCGATGCCGAAGTCCAGAGCTATGACCGACAAAGTAAATTTTTAAAAAAATGGCTGAAAATCATTTTTCCGCTTCAATATCGCGCTATGTGGCACATCCGGCACCAGACCCTGGCCGACCTGCTTGATGAGCATGTCCACGCGCCGGCCTTGCGCGGCATTCTGGCCGGCATGTGGGGGTATTATGGCTTGCCCCCGGAGAAGCTCTCGGGATTTTATTATGCCAATGCCACCGGCGCTTATCTTAGGAATGGATCCTATACCATTAAATCCCGGTCTCAGGATCTGAGTGATCTGCTGGCCGATACCATTGAAACCGCTGGCGGGGAAATCATCTACGAGACCTCAGCCGATAAAATCCTTACTGAAAACAATCGGGTAAAAGGTGTTGTTTTATCGGACGGGCGGACATTGCCGGCGCGGACCGTGGTCAGCAATGCCAGTGCCCCGGCCACGTTCAACCGGATGCTGGCGCCGGGCACGGTGCCCGCGGATTACCTGAATAAGTTGAACCATTACCGGCCCAGCATATCCACTTTTATCGTCTGGCTCGGCCTCAACCAGTCCATCGCCGGTAAGATACCGGGGTTCAGCACAAACATTCATTCAGGGAACGACCCTCAAACAGACTATCGGCTATGCCTGGACGGACGGATCGAGGCGGTCTCCTTTTCCATTTGTATTTATGACAACCTGTTCAAGGGATATTCTTCGCCCGGCACATCGACCATCACATTATTGACACTTTGCGGTTATGCGCCCTGGAAACGGTTTGAAACGGATTACCAGAACGGCCATAAAGCTGCGTACAACCATGAAAAAAAACGATGGGCCGATATCCTCATTCAACGCGCGGAACAAGCGCTCATCCCGGGTTTGGCGTCTATGATCGAAGTCAAAGAGGCGGCCACTCCCCTGACCAACCGGCAGTTTACCGGTAATCCCCAGGGGGCCATTTACGGATTCGAACAATCCATGGGCAACGCATATATGAACCGAATCGATAACCGGACACCGATCCAGGGACTTTACCTGGCTTCCGCGTGGGGCAGACCCGGCGGCGGATACACCGGCGCGCTGCGGGCGGGTGCCCAGACATTTGAGAAAATAATGATCGACGGGGCATAAGGAGAGATAAAATGAAAAATCGGAATGCATATCAACGGGCTGAAAAGCGGGTGAAAAAAAGGCTGGGGTTTTATCTTCACCTGGCGATCTATATTGTCGTCAATTTTTTCCTTATTGTTGTCTATTTGAGTACGGCAGCCCCCTACTTCTGGCCGAAGTGGCCGCTGATGGGATGGGGAATCGGGTTGCTGTTTCACGGGCTGGGTGTCTTTCTTTTTTCCGGAAAATCACATATCATTCGGCAAATGATTGAAAAAGAGATGGAAAAAGAGATTTAGGGTATGCCTCGATTTCACGCCAATGCCGAAAGCGCCCGGCTCCATGTCGGCAAAACAATGGGCTACACCGTCCTGATCAATACCTTTATCGCTGTTTTCCTGACCCTGATCGGGTTCGGTAACGGACAATTTTGGAGTATTTTTCTATTCTCCCAATGCATCGGGCTGTCAATTTCCGTCGGTACCCTGATCGTCGCTCATTTTTTTATCACTTCCAATCTGTCTGGTCAGGTACCGGCTTATTTTGGCGCAATATTAATCGGTTCCATGAGTGGCACCCTGCTGGGGTCTCTTCTGACCGGAATTTCTCCTCTGTATTTTTTTCAGGAATACAAAATTCTTGGCCAGGTACTCGTGATCGGGCTGGTTTTCGGATCGATCATTGCGTATTTTTTTATTACCCGGGAACGACTGGCCGAAACCAAAGCGCAACTCCAGGAAGAACGCATCAAACGGATTACCGGTGAAAAAGCGGCCATTAAAGCGGATCTGAAACGCCTCCAGGCCCAGGTGGAACCGCATTTTCTGTTCAATACGCTTTCCACTATTTTAAGCCTGATCGATACCAACCCGGCCACCGGAAAAACAATGCTTGAAAATCTGACCGGATACCTGCGGACTTCCCTGGACCGGAGCCGAAAAAAGGACAGCACTATCGGCCAGGAAATGACGATGATCCGGAGCTATATGGAGATTTTTAAACTTCGGATGGGAGACCGTTTCCGGTACCGGTTTGATATTGCCGACGAAGCCAGAAGCCTCCCGTTTCCGCCCATGCTGATACAGCCACTGGTGGAAAATGCGCTGCAACACGGTATAGAACCCAAGGTTGACGGTGGCCAGATCCGTATTCGCGTGTCGACATCGGAAAAAACGATCCGGGTCGTCGTCTCCGATACCGGCATCGGCATGCCGACCAGCGCCGGAGTTGGCGTGGGGTTGACCAATATCAAAGACCGTCTGATTGCATTGTATGGAGATCATGGTAAGCTGACCCTTGAAGAAAATCACCCCACCGGCTTAACCGCCATTATCGAGGTGCCCCATGTTGCCGATTCGTGCCATCATCGCCGATGACGAGAAAGCATTGCGGGATTATTTAAGGCGCCAACTGGGAAAAGCCTGGCCGGAACTTGATATTCTTGCCGAAGCAGAGAACGGCCGGGAGGCTCTGGCCCTGATCGCCTCAGAGAATCCGGACATCGCCTTTCTCGACATTCGCATGCCCGGTTTATCCGGAATCGACGTGGCTTCAAAATCATCCGGTCAGTGCCGGATCGTATTTGTGACCGCTTATGACCAGTATGCTGTTGAAGCGTTTGAAAAGGCCGCTGTCGATTATCTGTTAAAACCGGTTACCGCTGATCGGCTTAAAAAAACCGTTGGGCGGTTAAAGGCTTCCCTGAGCACCCCCCCGCCGCCGATTCAGGAACTATCCGAAATCCTGGAAGCCCTGCGCCGATCCGGGCAGGAAAACCATCCCGCGCAATTCCTGAACTGGATCCGCGCCCGGTACCGGGACGGTATCCGCCTGATCCCGGTGGGCGATGTCCACTATTTCAAAGCCAGCGACAAATACACTATCGTCCGGACCCGGGATCACGAAGCGCTGATCCGCCAGCCGATCGCCTCGCTGGCCAAAGCGCTCGACCCATCTGTTTTCTGGCAGATCCATCGCGGCACGATCGTCAATGTCAGGTGCATCGATAAAGTCAGCCGGTCTGTTACCGGCCAGCGAATCCTGAAACTCAAACAACTGCCTGAAACGTTAACGGTCAGCCGGGCCCATACCCACCTGTTCCAACAGATGTAGCTGGAACCGATACAGGCCTTCTGCCTTCGCCAATCTACGCCCCCGTCATCCATAAAGAGATTATGAAAAAAAACGCGCCGCGGGGGTTGTATTGTGTCAATTGACACTTACTATTGCCGGGCCGGGAAAAAGGTACCGGCACCAGATTATTTTACTGATATTATGGTGAACGCGAATGAAAACAACGATGAAAAACCGGCTGTCCGCCGTACTCTGGAATCTTCTTCTGATTGCGACCGGCGGCATCGTACTGGCCATCGGCATCAAATCCATTGCCATACCGCATCATTTTATCAGCGGCGGATTTTCCGGCCTGAGCCTGCTGATCTATTATGTTTTCGGTGGTCTGACGCCGGGGGTGTGGAATATGGTGCTGAATGTGCCCCTTTTTATTCTCGGCTGGATCTTTCTCAGCCGCCGTTTCCTGATGTACAGTCTGTTCGGCATGCTGGTTGTTGCCTTTGCCATCGACTGGATCCCGTTTCAGATTCCCATCAAGGACCATCTTCTGGCCGCGCTGGCCAGCGGGGCCTGCATCGGAGCCGGGGCCGGTATTTACCTGCATTCTCTCGGTTCGGTAGGAGGCAGCGATATTATCGCGATTATATTGAACAAGAAATGGAACCTCCGTATCGGCCAGTTCTTTTTCTATTTCAACCTGGTTTTATTCAGTCTGAGTCTCGCCTTTTTGGACCTGGATCTGATTTTGTACTCGCTGCTGCTTACATTTGTCATTGCCCAGGTAACCGATTATTTCCAGAGCGTCTTTAACCAGCGCAAACTGGTATTTATTATTTCGGAAACGTCGGATATGATTGCCGCCGCGATTCTAAAAAAGCTAAATCGCGGGGCAACGTTTATTCACGGTCAGGGGGCCTATTCCGGAAAGGATAAAAGGCTCGTCATGACAGTGGTCAACAACTACCAGCTCAAACGGCTGGAAGCACTCGTTTTTGATATCGACGCCAATGCTTTTTTTATTACAGAAAGCACGTTCAGCGTCCTAGGCCCCGGGTTTTCCCGGCGCAAAGTGTATTGAGATTCGTTTCGGGGCAATGGCTTCGGCACTGGCAATACCCGCGGCGACGTTGTATGGTATAAAAACGTCTGGGCGTACCGCTTGACCCATACAACAAAGGATGGATGGAAAAACCGATCATGCGCTACGCGATTATTGCGAACCCCAAAGCCGGGCGTCTTTCCGTAGACGAAAAGCGAGTGCAGCTGGCCGCAGCGGCCAAAATTCTCAACGCCGACATCTTCGGTCTGGAAACATCCTGCGCTGCGGAATTTTCCAGCCTGGCCGTCGCACTCAGCAGACAATATGACGTGCTTGTCATTGCCGGCGGCGACGGAACTTTCTCGGATATTATCAATGCCATCTACCCGGCGCGGCTCTCCCTGGCCTATCTGCCCATGGGAACAGGAAACGCCATCCGCCGAACATTGGCATACCGGGGACAGATCGCCGCCATCGCCCAGCGCCTCCGCAATGGCCGCCGGCATCGCTACGATCTTATTCGCTGTAATGGAAAACGGATGGCCTTCATGGCCTCAGTCGGCATTGACGGGACGACCGTCAAGCTCTGGTCTCAATATCGCCGGCGGGGATATTCACCGTTGCAGGCGTATGGCCTGGCCTCTTTTCAAGCGATCTTCAGGGCATACCGGCCCGGTCGCGTTCACCTTTCACTTGACCAGACCGAATTCACAGTCGACCGGCTGCTCAGCCTGATGGTGGTCAAACACCCCCATTTCGGTTTTGGAATGAATGTGGTCCCCCAGGCCCGATGGGACGATGGTTATCTCCACACCCTCTGTATTCCGGCCGGGTTGCCCAACATCGCGGCAACCCTTGCGACCGCCTTTACCGTCGGCAACCGGGTCGGCAATTACCGGACCGGCGCCCGGGCCGTCATCCGGTCTGAAAAACCGCTCGTCCTGCAGATCGACGGCGACCTGGCCGGCGAAGGTCGGATTTTTTCGTTTGACGTAGTTCCCGGGGCGCTGTTCCTGTACCATTAAACATCCGATGGCAGACACGTCAGACAGTCATCACCCAATCCCGTTTTATTCACTTTACATCTCCGGCCGCTGATAACCGCCGGGAATCCCCTTTTTTGAAAAGACAATCTGCCAGAGCTGATCATCCCTGGCCCTGAAACTGCCCGCGCAGGAGAGCAGATAGTAGGTCCACATGCGATAAAAACGCGCATCGTACCGGGATGCCAGTCGATCCCACCCTCCGGTAAAATTATCGTACCAGGCCATCAGGGTCGTATCGTAATCAGCCCCGAAGCTGTGCCAGTCTTCCAGAACAAAGCGCCCTTCGGCGGCCGTCGTGATCTGGCGAGCCGACGGGAGCATGCCATTGGGAAAAATATAGCGGGTAATCCACGGATCGCACGACGTCACCGACCGGTTGCCGCCGATGGTGTGTAGAAGAAATATACCGTCAGGTTTCAGGCAGCTGTCGACGATTTTCATGAAAGACCGGTAGTTTTTCACACCAACATGCTCGAACATCCCTATGGAAATAATCCGGTCAAACGTCCCCTTCAGATCCCGGTAATCTTTCAGTAAAACAGTGATGGGAAGGCCCCGGCAATGTTGTTGAGCCCATTTGACCTGTGCCTCGGAAACCGTGATCCCGGTCACGCTGACCCGGTATTTTTCAGCGGCATATCGGGCAAATCCGCCCCAGCCACAGCCAATATCGAGTACTGTCATGCCTGGAGACAAATTGATCTTGCGGCATATCAGTTCCAGTTTTGCCGTCTGGGCCGCATCGAGGGTACTGGCTGTCCGCCAGTATCCGCAGGAATAGTTCATGCCTTTGTCCAGCATGACGGCAAACAGATCGTTGCCGATATTGTAGTGACGTTCTCCGACTTCGAAACTTTTTGATTTTCGCTGAAGATTGGTGACTTTGGACTTAACCACTTCCAGCAGCACCGGTTTTGAATAGCGAACCCTGCGGTAGAGCCGGGCGGCCAGCAGGCGACAGAAAAGCTGATCGAGGGCATCGCAATCCCACCACCGGTCCATGTAGGTTTCGCCCAGGGCCAGCGATCCGCCGGCCAGCACCCGCTCGTAAAAATCCGGGTTATTCACCTGAATATCCCAGGGACGATGGCCGTTGATTTGAATATCAGCCGGTGCCAGAATCGCCTGTACCGCTCGTTGCCCACTGACAGGTTTCATGAATGCCTCCCGTATCCGCAAGGGGTATCCATATATCGATCGCGATGGTAGTCGCGTCTACCTTCAAAACTATTATAATACAGCCGGGATTATTGTGCAACCGCTCGGTATCATGGAATTAAGAACGATTGACCGAATACGCCGAGCTCAGCCGTATGGATTCGCCCGGGCCTGCTGGTCAAACCGGCCCGGGTGAAACCGGCCATCTGCCCGGATGTTTTCCGTCAAAACCGGTCCGGGATTGATGCCACACCCGGCAGCAAAGGTTACGGGCGCAAAAAAGGCCATGCCGATTTCATATTCCTTTTTACCGTTTGACCTGTTATTATTCAGCATACTGTTTGCCATCTGATGGGCGATATTTATTTACGGATATCAATATGACAAAAACCATCATCGCCGGCCTTCTTTTTTTTATCTCTCCTATTGTTTCTGCGGCCGAGGTCACCATTCCGGTCGATTACAACCGATCGTCGATGGGCATTGTCAGCTCACTGATCTTCTCGATCGGATATGGCAGCAATGAGACCACTTTATTTGAAACCACCCCGCTTCGCAAGGCTAATAAAGGAAAATCCTATCCTCTTTATTCTGCGGAAGACGACCCGCAATTCACCGCCTTCGTCGCCCGGTTAACCGATGGCCGGGACGATACTTTATATTTTACCTATCGGGGTGGAGCGACCTTTACCGAAACGGCCCCTGAATCAGATTATTTCAGTAAAACCAGCGGCCCATACAGCCCGGACATTGGTGCTCAGCGCATCAATTCGATCACTTTAACCGTCGACGACCTTGATTTTAACCTCACCGTTATCTGGATCGGAATACCGCTGTTTCGGACCGCCATCTCTTTTAAGGCGCATGTAACCATTTCATATCATCCCGCTTATATTCCGGCGGTCGTATCACCTTTATTGTCGCACTGATCAAACCCCACCGCTGGAACGGGCATTTTTTCCGTCTCTCCCAACGCACGCGCGGCACCGCAGACAAATGTAATACCGGCACCGGCCGGACAAACCATTTGACTTTCAACATGTTGTTTTGTAAATAAAAAGCGTTGATTAAATAATTGGAGTTTTCGAATGAACCAGATATTTCCGCTGTTACTCGCTTTTCTTTTCCTGCTGCCGGGGTCAGTTCCCGAAGCGGCGGCGGGGCACAAATGGAGCCGGACAAAGCCGAAAATTAATATTTCCCATGTATTTGAAGGGGAAATCAACCGCCGCGGCAAACCCACCGGGTTCCATTCCCGGCCCCGCGGCAAAGATCCGAAAAATGCCCGCCTGATTAAAATCATGTCGCCGCCGAACCGGGCCGGGGTGTACACGGCCCGGGTCAAGGTCCGGGACAGGCGACAGCGGCGCTGGAAAAAGAAATTTTCCAGCTTTTTCCCCGATGCCATGCGGCGCAGGGAAGTAATCCAGGCCATTTTACACGCCTACCATCACCGCCTTAAGAAAAAAGCCCAGCCCTGGCGGGGACCTTCTGGATATGGTTTTTTCATCCAGGGATATACCACTCATAAAGGCAGCATCAACACCGCCTTTCCCATTTACGTAAAGGATTAAAGCGCATGCAGAATATTTCTTTTTACCGGGATGATACCGGTCTGCTCCGGGCCCGGGCCGCCGATAAAGATCAACTGCTCGCCGCTTTTCTGGAAACCGACATCCAGGAAGACACGGGCATGATCAGCGAGCTGCTTAAACAGATCAATGCCATTCAAAAAGGCACCCGGAAACGGTATGAAACCAGTGGCAATGCCCACGCCCTGACCCTGACCCCCAAAAGGGTCACCATTGAAAGCCTCTACGACAATGACGCGCGCCCCTATCGGCGAAACCTGACTTTTTTTAAAGATACACTGGTCCGATGGAGAAAAAAGATCTGATCCCCGCCCCTGACCGGTGATCTCCGGCTGGTGATGACCGGCCGGCATCTGCCGCTGTCGGTTATACCCGCCCCCCTGCCCCTGTTTGTCCCGGTACGTTGGCACCGGCGCAGCTGCAACGGGCTCAAAATAAAAATGAAAAAAAAACGCACGCTATTCAGATCATTATTCATGATCGTCTTCTGGGCCGGTCTCTGCGTCACGGTTGTGGCGGGTATCGCCCTGTTTGTGTACAGCGGCTATCTTTCCAAACGGATCGAAAACCGATTTGCCGGCCGGCGCTGGAATATCCCATCAACGGTTTACACGGATACCACCCTCATCTACCCCGGCCTGCAGATCAACCGGATATCCCTGGAAGGGAAACTCCGGCGGCTCGGCTATCGCGACACGTCGATCCGTCCCCGTCACCCGGGCCAGATGCGACGGGAGCGCCGATTGATCGAACTGTTCCTGAACGATTTCACCTCTCCCCTTTTCAACCAGAGCGGATTTGCCGTTAAAATACGGTTTGACGCCGCCGACCGGATCCAGTCAATCACCCGCCTTGACAATGCCCGACCGGTGCCGCTTCTCGAGCTGGAACCGGAAGAACTGATGCAGTTCTACGGGCCCAAGCGGGAACGGCGGCGGCTGGTCGCCATCGACCGGGTTCCACCCCGTTTGATCCACGCGATTTTATCTGCCGAAGACAAGGGCTTTTACCACCATCACGGCATCGATTTCGCCGGGATCATGCGTGCCCTGATCACAAATATGCGCCGGGGGCATATTCGCCAGGGAGGGTCCACCTTAACCCAGCAACTGGCCAAAAACTACTTTCTCACTCCGGAACGGACCTATCGGCGCAAACTCAGGGAAATGCTCATCGCCCTGATCCTCGAAATGAAATACAGCAAGGATGAGATCCTCGAAATCTATCTGAACGAGATCTACTGGGGTCAGAAGGGATCCATATCGATTAACGGCATCGGCGAAGCGGCCTTTTTCTATTTCGGCAAACCGGTCCAGCGGCTTTCCGTGGCTGAAGCAGCCACCCTGGCCGGTCTGATCAAGGGGCCCAACGCCTATTCACCGTATACCCACCGCTCCCTCTGCCTGAAACGGCGCAATGAGGTCCTTGCGGCCATGCACAAAAACGGCTGGCTGTCAGACACCGAACTGCAGGAGGCGCTCAACCGTCCGCTGAAACCGGCCAAGTACACGGCGTATCACCGTCAGGCGCCCTATTTCATGGATTACCTCGCCCGGCAGATGGCCGATCTCTACCCGCCGGAAGCGCTGGCCAGCATGGGTCTGTCGATCTTTACCACTCTCGATTCCCAGGTGCAGACGGCAGCGGAAAAAGCCCTGGACCGGGGCCTGGCCCGGATGGAAGCATCCAGCCGATCTCTTAAGCGGAAGACGCCCGGGAAAAAGCTGGAAGGGGCCATCATCGTCATCCAGCCGAAAACAGGCGCCATTCTGGCCATGGTCGGCGGACGGGATTACGGGGCCAGTCAGTTCAACCGGGCCACCCAGGCCAGACGCCAGCCGGGCAGCGCGTTCAAACCTTTCGTCTATGTCACTGCGCTGGACCGGTTTACACCGGCGGACCATCTGGCCAATACCCCCCGGACCTACACGGTCAACGGCGAATCCTGGCGGCCGAAAAATTTTGACCGCCAGGCGCCGCCGGACGTCACCCTTCGTCAGGCCCTGGCAAAATCCTACAATATCGCCACGATCAACCTGAGCATGGCCATCGGCCTTGATAAAATTGTTGCCACAGCCGCCGCTTTCGGATTTTCAACCCCTATCCGTCCCCTGCCCTCCCTGGCTCTCGGCGCTTTTGAGGTCATCCCGCTGGAACTGGCCCGGGCGTACTGCGTTTTTGCCGCTGACGGCGTTCTGCCCTTTCCCCTTTCCATCAAAGCCATTGTTAATGAAGACGGCCGCGTACTCGACCGGCATCACGCCACCGTCAAAAGGTTGATCTCACCGGCCAAAGCTTATATCATGAACGACCTTTTGCGCAGCGTGGCCACACAGGGGACGGCCGCATCTTTAAAAACACGGGGAATTGGATGGCCGGTGGGGGGGAAAACCGGCACCACCAACAACAGCCGGGATGCCTGGTTTATCGGCTACACGCCGGATATCCTGGCACTGGTCTGGGTCGGTTTCGATAATGGCGATACCATCCATTCCACCGGGGCCCATGCCGCACTGCCCATCTGGGTTGACCTGATGAAGACGATCCCCCAATACGTATCCGGTGAATGGTTCGCCATGCCGCCCGGCGTCATCCGGCAGACCATCTGCGCCGACAGCGGCCAGCTGGCAGTAAAGAACGCTTGCCCGACCCCCGTGGAAGAGGTCTTTCTGGAAAATACCGCTCCCAGAACGCCATGCCCGATTCACCGGCACCCGGTAATTTTTAAGAACCGGATACCTTTTAAAAATCTGTTTCAGAAGCTAAAGGATCTGTTTCATCGTGAATAAA
Source organism: uncultured Desulfobacterales bacterium (assembly GCA_964577615.1). GTDB lineage: Bacteria > Desulfobacterota > Desulfobacteria > Desulfobacterales > QNYZ01 > QNYZ01. The sequence goes on from CAZNZW010000034.1 coordinate 14,995, forward strand.
TGGATTGCAACGGCTGTGGTTGCCTTTTTTCTGACCGGCTGCGCCCCGGTTGTCATTTCCACCCGAACCCCTCGACCGGCGCCAGCGCCCCATAAATCCGTGCCGCCGCCCCGTACTGCGCCGAGTCCGTCTCCGCAGGTGACTCGCCCGCCAGCACCCAAGCCACCCAGAAAAAGAAGCGCCAGGGAAATTGCCGCTCTGGAATTGACGGCGCAGGGACGGATGCTGATTCAGAAAAGAAGGCCCGACGCGGCAATCCGGACCCTGGAACGGGCCATGAATCTCTATCCGCAAAACGGACAGATTTATTTCTACCTGGCCGAGGCCTGGCTGCAGAAGGGAAATATTGAACAGGCCGCCGAATATAACAAAACGGCCCAGATCTACCTCCGAAAGGATCCGATCTGGGCCGGTCGGCTCGCCCATCAGCAACAGAGAATTAAACGGCAGTAAAGTACCCTTCTTACGAAAGGCCCACTGTCCTTTCAAGCTCGGCCACCACACCCGGCGCGATATTCAGGTGCGATGCCAGCTGCTGCATGTATTCTTTCTCGGCCGGAGTATCGACTTCAATGGCCAGCAACGAGGCCGCATAAATCTGGGGCGCCAGAGAGGGCCGCTGCCGGGCTTCGGCCAGAAAACCTTCCAGATCCAGGGGCTTTCCCATCTCGGCCAACACGAAATCCCGGGCTTCTTCCGGTTCACCGGCTTCCTCCAGTTTCCCGACAATGCGCTGAACTTCCTGCTGGTCAATCCGCCCATCTGCTTTGGCGGCGTTGATCATGGCTCTCAATATCAGCTCGGCCCCCTTCTCCAGTTCTTCTTCCTCCTCGCTGCCGGCCGCTTCCCGCAGCCCCAGGGGCACTTCAGGCTGTGCATCACCGCCACCGCCCTTGAGTGCCTTAAAAGCCATGGCGCCCAGCATGGCCATGGCCCCGCCGCCCAGAGCGCCCTTTAAGGATCGGCCGCCGCCGCCAAGCAGGGAACCGGCCAGGGCGCCCAGGCCGCCCAGCGCCAGGTTTTTATTTTCTCCCAGAGCATTGCCCGCGTCGCCGAGAACACTTTGAAGCATCCCGCCGATATTACTGCCGCCACCACTGCCCAGCAGGCCAGATAACGCACCCGTCAGGCTGGACAATGCCCCGCCAGAAGCCTGACCGCCGCCACCAAGAACATTTTGGATACGGCTCGAGGTCGATCCGGACAATCCGGCCTGCATCAATGTGCCAACAATATTACTGAAATTAATCATTTTCCGCTCCTTTTCGATTTAACAGGTTCAGTTCAATAAAACAGGTCCAACAGGTTCGGTTCAATAGGTCACTTCCGGCTTCATTTTTTTGGCTGCATTCACCCAGGCTTCAACGATCTTCACTCCCGGCAGGGCCCGGACCAGGCGCTGTCCCGAGCCATTGGTTTCCTTGAGTTTGAGGTGCAGGTTTTGCGGGTTTCGGTTTCTCAGTTCTTTGACCGTGTCCACGCCGGCCGCCTTTAGCAATTCGGCATACTGCTTGCCAACGCCCTTCACACGGAACAGATCACTCATGTTCACCCACTTCAAGATCACTTTAGTGTCGATTCCCGAGGCCCGGGTCAACGCTTCACGCCCCTTGGCGGTTTTACCTTTTTCCAGCAATCCGCTGACGGTGGTGACGCCGGCTTTTTCCAGTTTAGATGCGTATACTTCTCCGATCCCCTCAATTTCCGATATCCTGTAATCCACCATGCTAAAGCCTCCATATAGATGAATAATCCGCTGTTATTAATATGGCATATGACAAAGGACAAATCAACATCGATTTTAAATCCGCCGGCTGCTTCGATTCATACCTGTATCGGGCAGCGTTATTTATTATTCAACCCGCCTGTGCTATAGGCATCCATGCTGTTTTTTCCGATGACAACCGGGGGCCTGCGCATTCCCCCAAAGCGACAAACCAACAGGATAGATCATTTCGATGGAGAAAACCCAGCCCCCCCGGCGCCAGGAAACGATTGAAACCAACCTGCATTTGCGGGCCATGGTTACCAGCGGCATCCGTGATTATTTTGGCAAACAGGGCTATCTTGAAGTAGATACCCCGGTCAGGCAGCCGACCCTGGCGCCGGAGACGCATATCGATCCGGTGACTTCGGAAAAATGGCTGCTGCATACGTCCCCGGAACTATGCATGAAACGGCTGCTGGGCGCCGGTTATCACCATATTTTTCAGATCTGCCACTGCTTTCGCAGTCGGGAACGGGGCGACCGGCATCTGCCGGAGATGACTCTGCTCGAATGGTATACTGCCCTTTGCGACTACCGTCACATGATGGACCAGACGGAATCACTGATCCGTCACGTGGCCCGGATGACCGGCACCGAAGATACACTTGTCTATCAGGGCCGCCGGATCGATCTGGCAGCCCCCTGGCAGCGGATGACAGTGGCCGAAGCGTTTGACACCTTTACACCGATATCGGCATCAGCCGCGCTTTCAACCGGCCGCTTCGATGAGATTCTCGCCTATGAGGTAGAACCGCATCTGGGCATTGGCCATCCGACTTTCCTGACCGACTATCCAGCCGCGTGCGGTGCCCTGGCACGCTTGTCTCCCGGCAATCCGGATATTGCCGAACGGTTTGAATTGTATATCGGCGGGGTTGAACTGTGTAACGGATTCAGCGAATTGACCGACCCGGTCGAGCAGCGGCAGCGTTTCGAGCAGGCCATGCGGGAAAGATCAATGGCAGGGAAAAGCACCTGGCCGATGCCCGAAAAATTTCTCGACGCCCTCGAAGAGATGCCGCCGGCCACGGGCAACGCCCTGGGGCTGGACCGGCTGGTGATGATTTTTGCCGATACGGACAACATTGACGACGTGGTCGCCTTTATCCCCGAAGAATTGTAGTCGGTTTTTATTTCAACCGGTGTTTAAATCAGACTCAATATTTTTCTGGATGTATATTCCCCCACATCGGCCAAACCATCGATCGGCATAAACCGATTGGCATTGTTTGAAAAAAGGCATGTCACCGAAGCAGGAAAGTCCTCATCCGCTTCATAAAAGATATAGCATAGCGCAATTTTCGGCAGCGGGTAGACGACCAGCGCAAAATCTCCCCCGGTGTCAGGCGGCACCTCCCCGCCGTTGAGGGATCTGGATATTTTTTGTGCTGCCTCCCTGATCCCTGAGACATAAGGGGCCAGCGGATGTTCGGTGTGCGTGGTAAAAGCCCCGGCATAAGGCATGCTGTCGGGAAACTCCTTAAAAGATTTAAGCGGAAAAGGAATACAGACATCCGGGCAGGCATTCAGTGCGTAAAGAGACAATAAGATGCCAAGCACCGGGCTGCTTTCTTTTTGCCCCAGTGTGATTCGTTTCGGTTCAATCGTACATTTTTCTCCAAACGCCGTAAAAATATACCGCTGACCTTCCTGTACGCCGGGGAGATTTTTTGCAAGATCCTCCGGCAAATGACCGTACAGCCGATCCAGATTATCCTGAACAATTTTTGCATAATTGCCGGTCATTTTCTACCTGGCTGGGTTTACATTTCCGCTGATACCTTACCGTTGTAGCATGGATAATTCCGGAGGGGCACACCGGCATTTGACTTTTTAATTTTATCATTCAAGGGTCACCACTTATCTTTATCATGGCATATCCCCACTGACGGCATCAACCGAAACCGGAGTATCTTTCACTACCGGCGGGAAAACAATCAGATACAACACACATCCCGCCATCAGAATACCGCCAAGGGGAAATGCATACCGAAGCGAGAAAACATCCATCATCACCCCGGCCAGAAGCGATCCGGCCAGCATCCCCAGGCTGTGGGCTACGGTCAAAAGCGCCATGACCGATCCCATGGCGCTGACGTCGTTTCCCTTGACCACGGCAATGGCCATGATTGCCGGCATGGCAATGCCACCACCAACCCCGAATGCCAGGCTGGACACAAACAGCCCCCAGAAACCGGTGGCCCAGATAAAAGAAAAAATAGCGGCGGCAATGAGCAGTCCGCCGCTGATGATCATTCGCCGCCGGTTCAGGCGATCCGCCAGGTATCCCATGGGCATCTGCATCAGGCCGCCAACCAATACGCCTTCCATCACCAAAAACCCGATGGCCGTGCTGGACAGCGAAAATTCCGTATCGGCCAGCACCGGCAGAAATCCCCAGATAATCCCGATGCAACCGGTATAAACCAGCCTGAAAAAAAAGATGCCGGCAATGGTGGAATCCCCCAGGATGGACCACCATTTTCCCAAATCACGGGCGTCGGTTGTCATCCGTTCTTTCTTTGTGGGCGGCAGCAAAAACAGGCATGCCAGAAAAGCGCCCAGGGATAATACGCCCATACAGAAAAACGTCGCTGTCAAACTGAACCGGTCATTGATCACGCCCCCCATCACCGGCCCGAGGCTCAGTCCAAAAAAGATCGACGTATTAAACAGCCCCATGATGACCCCTTCCCGGCCGGGTGGGGTGATATCGCCGATATAGGCCTGGACCACGGGCATAATCATGGCCGAAGCAAATCCCTGAAGAAACCGGATGGACACCAGCATTTCGATTGTATCGGAAAAAACAAAGACCAGGGAAATCAGGGCATAGGCGAGCAGGCCCGCCACAATGAAGGGTTTGCGGCCTTTCCTGTCGGACAGCCGCCCAAAATAGGGAAGAAAAAATGTCCGCGCCAGAGAGAACGAACCGAAAATCATCCCGATACCGAACCCACCGGCCCCCAGCGTATGCGCATACACGGGCAGCAGGGGCACCACGATCCCGACCCCGGTGACCGTGGCGAAAATGGAAAAAAAAAGGGTGATGAATATTTTCTTGTCGGTGGATAGCATAGATATCAGTCGCCAGTCAGCCGGTCGGCCGGTCGGCCCCGCCACAGGGTGGGGCTGCCTTAGCTGTTTCGGATGTCTGACAGGGTGTTCTCCACCAGGGCACGAATCTCATTGAGCCGGTCTTCGCTCAGGGCTTCGAATCGCAACACCAGGGCGGGCTGGGTATTGGATGCCCGTACCAGGCCCCATCCATCGCCAAACAACACCCGCATACCGTCGATATCGATGACATCGTAATCCTTTTTAAAATGGGCGGTGATCCTTTCCACGACGTCAAATTTTTTATCGTCCGGACACTCCACCCGGATCTCCGGTGTGGTAAATGTCTCCGGGACATCGGCCAGCAGGGCGGACAGGGGCTGGTCGGTTCGGGAAAGAATTTCCAGCAGGCGCAACGATGCGTAGGTGGCATCGTCAAACCCGAAATACCGATCCGCAAAGAACATGTGCCCGCTCATCTCTCCGGCCAGGGCGGCGTTTTCTTCCTTCATCTTCTTTTTAATCAGGGAATGGCCGGTTTTCCACATAATTGCCCGGCCGCCGTGTTTTTCAATATCGTCGTACATGGTCTGGGAACACTTGACTTCGGAGATAAACGTGGCACCCGGTCGGCGCGAGAGAATTTCACGGGCAAAAATAATGAGCAGTTTATCACCGTAAATGATATGGCCGTTTTCATCCACCACGCCGATGCGGTCCCCGTCACCGTCGTATCCGATCCCCACATCCAGCTTTTTCTCCTTCACCATGGCGATTAAATCGGTCATGTTTTTCAATACCGTGGGGTCTGCCTCATGATTGGGAAAGGTGCCGTCCATGTCGCAGTATATATCGTGCACTTCACACCCATGCGCCCTGAGGGCCGGTACCGCGACCACACCGGCCGTACCGTTGCCCGCATCCACACCAATACGCAGGAGTTTGCTCAGCTCAATATTCTCCTTCAAAAACGCCTGATAAGGAGAAATGGCATCGGCCGTTGAGCGATCTCCCTTTCCCGATGCAAAATCGCCGGCATCGATGATATCGCGGATTTCCAGGATCTGGCTGCCGTGGATGGAATCACTTCCCTTGCATAGCTTAAACCCGTTGTACCTGCCCGGATTGTGACTGGCGGTTACCATCACGCCGCCTTCCATGTTAAAATGCTCGATAGAGAAATAGAGTACCGGTGTCGGGCAGATACCAATATCGGTCACATCGCATCCAGCGGCCTGCAGACCGGCCATGACTTTTTCGGCATAGGCATCCGACGTCAGCCGGCAATCCCGGCCGACCACCACGCGTCGGCAGTCAGATTGCCGCAGATAGGTCCCGACCCCCTGCCCGATACGAAACACATCTTCTTCATCCATATCCTTGCCGGCAATTCCCCGGATATCGTACTCTCTGAACATTTGCGGATTCATCACATTCTCCCTCTTAATTTCCGAACAATAGCGCCACCCCACCCACAATCCAGCAATACGGCGCAAAAATATACAACTGCCCCTTTTTAACGATAAAAACCAGCAGTTTCAATGACAAATATCCCACCACGGCGGCAGACAGCATACCGACCAGGATCGTCGGCGCGGAAAAAGCCACTCCCCGGGTGACATCCTTTACCGCCAGGATCGCCGCGCCGACAATCGCGGGCAGCGAAAGCAGAAAAGCATACCGGGCCGCCAGATCACGCTTGAGCCCCAGGAGCATCCCCACGGCGATGGTGGATCCCGAGCGGGAAATACCGGGAATAATCGCCACCCCCTGGGCCGTGCCGATAATCATGGCCGTAAGGATCGAGAATCGCCCGATCCCCTGGTCGTTTCTTTTGATCCAGCGCGTCGCCCAGACAATCGCCCCGGTGATCAACAGCATGATACCGACCATCTGCACCGATGAAAAGAGCCGGTCGGCCATGCGGTGAAAACCAAGACCGATGATCGCGGTGGGAATTGACCCCAGAATAATCAGCAGGCCCATCTTCACATCCGGATCGGCCCACACATCCGTGCCTTTGGTCTGACCCCGGGCCAGGCGCCCCGCCATCTCTGCCCCGGCGCCAATCATCGCCCGCAGGTCTTTTCTGAAAAAAATCACCACGGCGATCAACGTCCCCACATGGACGGCAATATCAAACACCAGCTCAGGGTTATCCAGGCCGAAAAGATGCTGAATGATGACCAGATGGCCGGAAGAGCTGACAGGCAGAAATTCGGCCAGTCCCTGAACAATTCCCAGGATTAACGCTTGAATCGAATCCAAATGACAAATCTCCCTGTCCTTTTATACCTGCCGGCAGGCCGGAATCCCCCATACCTGCGCAAATGAAGATACGATCCGTCCATGTAACGGCCGGATCGGTTCCCCGGGGTCTTTACAGAATCTCCCGGCAGCCAGACCATACACCCACCGGCCCGCGTTGGCAAAAAGCGTTTTACGGTCCCGGCGTTCCCCGCAGCGTCATTGTATCGGCCATGCCATCGATCCATCCATTCACAGAAATTGACGCCGAATCCGATGCGGCACGGCCGTCAAGCGCCCGCAGCAGCCACCGTACCGGTTTTCTCAACATGGTACCCGCCAAGATCGCGGACACGCCGCTTGAATGCATCGCTGCGGATAATCGTGAGCAGGGTCCGGATGTTTTCCCAGCCGAAATAGATTTCCGGAATAATCAGGTCGTATTGCTCGGTCACCACCGGAATAAAGTCAAGATCCAGGGCTTTGGCCGCGGCATAAATCCCCAGGGCGGTATCCGCCGCCCCGCTCAATACGGCCACGGCCACGGCCATGTGGGTAAATTCCTCGTTGGTATATCCGGTCACGGCCGCCGGGTCGATGCCCAGCTGACCCAGCCGGTAGTCCAGAAGAATCCGGGTGCCCGACCCGCCCTGGCGGTTGATAAAGGCCACATCTTCGCGCGTCAGATCTTCCAGACCCTGAATTTTTTTGGGGTTATTCTTCGGAATGATCAGGCCCTGGTCCCGGTGAACCAGGGTGACCTGCCGGATCTTCAGGCCGGGCAGGTACCTTTTTATATAGGCCGTATTGTATTCGCCGGATTCGGTATCAAGCAGATGCGCCCCGGCCATGTGGCATCCGCCCTTTTTCAGGGCCATGAGTCCGCCCATGCTCCCCACATGGCTGGAAGAGAGCGAAATATGACCGGATCGGGTCTGAATCATGTCGGCCAGCACATCCAGCGTGTTATCGTGGCTGCCCACGACCACGATGGTGTTTTTCACCGCTTCCAGCGGACGCAGCAGTTCGGCCGGGACGGCGTCTTCGTCGAGAAACCCTTCCATGTGCTGGGGAATCCGGACAATACCGTCGGCCTCGGTAATGGAGGTAATATTCCCCGATCCCCGGGAGAGCGGCGTGGCCACCAGCCGGTCCCCCACGGCCCCGATCTTGACCCGGACGAACTCCTCGGTCCCGAGTCTGGACGGGATCTTGCGGGTGGGCACGACCAGGGCCGTATCCCGGCGGATATCCGGCAGCCCCTGCCAGTGCCGGATCAGCGGCCCGACGAACTGCTCAAAAGCAATAATGGCCGACACCTGGTAACCGGGAATACCAAATACCGGCTTGTCGTTTACTTTCGATATGAGAATCGGTTTTCCGGGCATGATGGTCACGCCATGCACCAGAATATCGCCCAGGGATGAAAACACCATCTTGGCCAGATCCTTGGCGCCGGCCGATGACCCGCCAATGGTCAGGGCCATGTCAAAATCGCCGTTCACCCCGTCTTCAACCGCCTGACGGATCAGATCGGCATCATCGGCCAGGATCGGATGTTTGACGAATACGCCCCCATACGATTCAACCAGTTTTCCCAGCACAAACGAATTGCTTTCCAGCACCTGACCAGGCCCCAGACCCTGATACTCATCGGCCTGCCAGTCCACCACTTCGCCGCCAGTGGGAATGATCAGCACCTTCGGCCGGCGCTTGACAGGCACGGAAAAAACGCCCCCGCTGATCAATGCGCCGAGGCAATACGGGGTAACCTGATGGTTGCCGGGAAAGAGCAGCTCCGTGGCCACAATATCCTCCCCCACCTTGCGGACATGCTGCCAGGGGAAAGCCGGGGCCTCGATTTCGATCTGGCCCTCATCGATGACATTGAGATGCTCGATCATAATGACCGCATCGGTACCGGGCGGCATGACCTGACCGGTATTGATATACACAGCCTGGCTGCCGACGGTCAGGGTTTTGGGTGCCGATTCACTGGCGCCGAACGTGTCAGCCGCCTGAACGGCAATCCCGTCCATGGCCGCCGTATGCATATTGGGCGACGACAGCCTGGCCGCCACAGCCCCGGCCAGGACCCGGCCCACGGCATCCGTCACCGGCACCTGCTCCTCGGGCCAGGAAGCCCGATCACCGAAAGCATCGAACATGATCCGCCGGGCGTCGGCCAGGGGTTTCATTTTCAGGTAAATATTGCGTTTATGCGCCATCTGTTTTTCCGTATTTTTTTATAAGTCGGTACAAATCAGGTTTTCCGGTCCGGCAGCTGGCCGGATTACAGGACCATCACGTCCACGGGATCGCCCTTTTCCA
>CAZNZW010000034.1:24497-28660 GCA_964577615.1 uncultured Desulfobacterales bacterium
TCCGGCAGCTGGCCGGATTACAGGACCATCACGTCCACGGGATCGCCCTTTTCCATTCCTTCCACATGCATACCGATGGCCACCAGGCCGTCGGCCTTCACCATGGTGCTGATCAGCCCGGATTTTCCCAGGATCGGTTCGGCCCATACGCCGTCTTCCTTTTTCTCCAGCCGGACGCGCACGTAGTCGATCCGCCCCTGAACCGAAGACACATTCCGGGTCAGCCGGGCGGAAAGGGGAAATGCTTCCCGCCGGGGACGGGTTCTTCCGGCCAGTCGATCCACAAAAGGACGGACCACGGCGGTAAAGGCCACCATGGCCGACGTGATCTGTCCGGGCAATCCCCAGAAGGGCTGGTTCCCGGCCCGGGCAAGAATCGTCGGCTTCCCCGGGCTGATGGAAATCCCGTGAACGAGAATCTCGGTATCGGGAAGCGCCGCCAGCACCTGAACCGTCAAATCCCGGGTCCCCATGGAGCTGCCGCCGGAAATCAGTACCATATCCGATTGTGAAAGGGCCTGACGGCACAGGTTCAGCATCCGGTCAAAATCATCTTTGACAATCCCCAGGCGGACCGGTTCGCCGCCGGCATCAGCCACGAAACCGGCCAGCGTATAGGCGTTGACATCCCGAATTTTTCCCAGAGGCAATGGCTGGCCCACGGCGACAATCTCATCACCCGTCGAAATAATGCTGACCACCGGTTTTTTAAACACCGTCACCGCCTCGCACCCCAGAGCCGCCAGCAGGCCGACCTCCTGGGAACGGATATCAATCCCTGCCGTCAATGCCGGCTGGTCTCTGGTAATATCCTCGTCCGCCTGGATCACATGCTGTCCCGGGGCCACGCTGCGATACGCCTCGATGGTTGTTTCATCCAGGGTCTGGGTATGTTCGATCATGACCACGGCATCGGTGCCGCCGGGCAGCATGGCACCCGTGGAAATCTGGGCGGCTTCACCGGGACCAACGGAAAAATCCGGCACATCGCCCATGGTGACGGATCCCTTGACCGTTAAAAAAGCCGGGCCGGATTCACTGGCCCCGAAGGTGGATGAGGCCCTGACAGCATACCCGTCCATGGTCGCCCGGGTAAATCCCGGCAGGTTTTCGGGAGAGATAAAATCCACCGCCAGTACCCGGCCATGGGCCTGATCCAGCGGAACTGTTTCCGTTTTCATCGGTAAAAAATCATTCCCCATGGCGATGACATCATCGGGGGCGGTCACTTGAAAGAAATTTTTCATCTTCATCCGTTGTTATTACCCGTTAGTCGGCCGGCTGGGCAGTCGGCCGGTTGTTTTATTCACCTCTTTTACCTGCCACCTGTTCCCAGTTCAGACAACTGGGAGGCCGCTCACCGGCCAGCCCGGCCAGCAGATTATCCATCGCCAGTTCGGCCATCCGCGTCCGGGTTTCGATGGTGGCGCTGCCCACATGGGGAAGCAGGGTCACATTTTCCAGATCGGCCAGCCCGGATGCCAGCGCCGGTTCATTTTCGTATACATCCAGGCCTGCGCCGGCAATACGTCCCGCCTGCAGGGCCGCCACCAGGGCCGTTTCGTCGATCACCGGCCCCCGGGACGTATTAATCAAAAAGGCTTCCGGCGACATCTGCGCGAGCGCATCGGCATCAATCAGATGGCGGGTATCCGGCGTCAGGGGGACATGCAGGGAAACATAATCCGCCTGGTTCAACAGCGCATTCAGGGAAAGATAGCACACATTCAGGCGCGCCTCGTCTGCCGTCGACAGCCGATGACGGGAATGATAAACGATCCGCATATCAAACCCGGCCGCCCGCCGGGCCACCGCCCGGGCAATCCGGCCCAGGCCGATCAGCCCCAGGGTTTTCCCGGTGATCTCCCGGCCCAGAAAATGCATTGGCGACCAGAATTTAAAATCACCCCGCCGCGTTCTGGCATCTCCGCTGACAATACGCCGCCCCGCGGCCAGAATCAGGGCCATGGCGAGATCGGCGGTGGCGTCGGTGAGGACGCCCGGCGTATTGGAAACGGGAATACCCCGCCGGGAAACGGCCGCCAGGTCGATATTGTCGTAACCGACGCCGTAATTGGCAATCATCTTCAGGTTCGCCCCCTGCGCCAGCAACGCCGAATCGACCCTGTCGGTAATCATGCACAGCAGGCCGTCCTGCGCCCGGACTGCCGCCAGAATATCCTCCCGGGGCATGGGTATTTCCGTATCATTGACAGTCACTTCGTGCGCCCTGCGTGCCCGCGCAACAACCGAAACCGGCAGTTTCCCGGTGATCAACAGTTTCATGCCTTCTCTCCATTCCATCGCGCTTTGAAGAAGATTTTAACATATCACGCACACATGGGCAGGTAAAGCATCGTCCTCAAATCATTAAAATAGAGTTATGACTTGATCGCCCGCCCAAAAAAAAGTATGATTCAATAAAAATGGTAACAACTTGCATTCCTCCGGCGTCGTCTGAAAAGGTCCTTTTCGCCCCTTTCCCAAAAAAGGTGAAAATCGCGCCCCCCGAATGGGGCAGAAGAAATGTCAGGCGGCGGTTTAATCGGATAAACCGGGGACCGGTTTATCCCTTACTTATCATCAACCAATTGAAATAATGGTAAACTTAAAATGACTGAAACCCAGGCAGCGACCGACACAACCCCCCTTCAACCGGCACCGGAATTTTTAACGGATACGCGTTTTGATTCATTTGACCTGCCGGCCAAACTCCAGAAAGGTTTGAAAGACGCCGGATTTGTTTCCTGCTCTCCGATTCAGGCCAGGACCATCCCGGTCGCGCTGTCCGGGCGGGACGTGGCCGGCCAGGCTCAGACGGGCACCGGCAAGACCGCCGCTTTTCTGGTGCCGCTGTTTACCCGCCTGATGGCCACTCCCCGTAAAAAAAGCAAAAACCCGCTGGCCCTGATCGTGGCCCCGACCCGTGAACTCGCCGCCCAGATCCACGAAGAAACCCAGTCCATCGGTCGCCATACCGGTTATAAAACGCTCCAGATTGTCGGCGGCGTCGACTATCAGAAACAGGCCGACGCGCTTAAAAAAGGGTGCGATATCGTGATCTGTACACCGGGGCGGATTATCGATTACCATAAGCAGAGGATTTTCAACCCGTCTGACATCGAGGTCCTGGTTATCGATGAGGCCGACCGGCTGCTCGATCTTGGGTTTGCCAAGGACATGCGCTATATTCTCAGCAAACTGCCCTCGTACGAAAAGCGGCTTTCCATGCTTTTTTCGGCCACGCTTTCGTACCGGGAGATGGAACTGACCTATGAATATATGAATATGCCTGAATTCATCGCGGTGGCCCCGGAAGCAGTCACGGTCGAGGGCATCGACCAGGAATTGTTCCACGTCGGCGCCCACGAAAAGCTTGAGCTGCTGCTCGGTCTCTTAAAGCGGGAAGACTGGTCCCGGCTGCTGATTTTTGTGAACACCAAATCCGGCGTCGAATGGGTCAGCCAGAAACTGAAAGGCAACGGCTGGCCGGCCGAAGGCATCACGGGGGATATTCCCCAGCGCAAACGCTTCCGCCTGATGGACCAGTTTAAAAGCGGTCGACTGAAGATTCTTGTGGCCACGGATGTGGCCTCAAGAGGACTGCACGTGGACAATATCAGCCACGTGATCAACTACGATCTGCCCCAGGATTCTGAAAGCTACGTTCACCGCATCGGCCGAACGGCCCGGGCGGGAAAAACCGGTAAAGCCATCTCCCTGGCCTGCGAAAAATATGTCTATCATTTAAGGCCGCTTGAAGAGATGCTGGGATACAAACTCCCCATCCACTGGCCCGAGGAAGACTGGTTTGAGAAAGATACCTGCGGCCCGGTGGCCACTTCCCGGGATCTGCTTAAAAAACGGTCCATGCGGCGCCAGAAACGGACCCAGAAGCCCAGGCCGACACTATCACGGCGGCGGCCAGCCTTTTCCGTACCCAAGGGGGACTGCCCGGGAAGTTTTTTCGGCTTTAAACCAACCGACCCGACAGATGCCGGCAAGGCGGAGGCAAAACCAAAACCAGAGAAAAAACGCCGACGTTCACGCCGGAAAAAGCCCCGGACAACGCCAGCCAGCCGGAAACCGGCCACCCAGACGTCCGACAGCCGGAAATCAGACAGCCAGAAACCCGGCAAACAGAAGCCGGCCAGACAAAAACC
>CAZNZW010000034.1:28760-34261 GCA_964577615.1 uncultured Desulfobacterales bacterium
CCGGCCAGACAAAAACCCGGCAGACAGAAACCAGACAGGCAGAAACCGGCCGACGGGGATAAATCGCGTCCGGCAAAATAAAAAAATCCGCCATTTGACCTGGCGGCTGCAGGTATATATTTTTTACTGGTGCCGTTGACAGCCAATCAGGCGGGCGGCCGTTATTCCAGGAGTTTTATTTGTCCGAATCAACCTAAATGACGTCAATCGACATGGGATACGTATTCGATTTCAAGAATGCCAGGGATTTTCACCGGTGGTCCCGGAAACCACGGGCGCAGCTGTTGATTGATCTGGAAACCCGTCTCATGCATGACATGCTCATGCCGCACCGCACCGAAACGGTTCTGGACATCGGATGCGGAGCCGGCCTGACCCTGGACCACCTCATCCGGCACGGCCTTGACGTGACCGGTGCCGATCCATCCGTTTATATGCTCGATTATGCCAAACAGCGGCTCGGCTCCCGCGCCGATCTGTATCAGTGTCCGGCGGAAAACCTCCCCTTTGAAGACAATGCGTTCAATCATGCCATCTTCATGACATCGCTGGAATTTACGGAAGATCCCCGCAAGGCCCTGGCCGAGGCCTGCCGGGTCGCCAAGGACCGGCTTTTTATCGGCACGCTCAATCGCTACGCCCTGAAAAACATCTATCGCCGGATGTATGGGGTTTTCGGCCAAACCGTTTACAACCGGGCAAAATTTTTCAGTATCTGGGAGCTCAAGCAGATGATCCGCGGTCTTCTGGGCAATATCCCCATCACATGGCGCACGACCTGCCAGCTTCCGACCGTTGCCGACGGCTGGCGCTTGAGCCTGGAGCGATCCGCGTGGATCCAGCGGTGTCCCCTCGGCGCCTTTGTGGGCATGGTCGTCACCCTGGAACCCCAATTCAAAACCCGGCCGCTCCCCCTGTCCATCCACTCGAAACCGGCAGCGAAAACCGTGGCGGGATAACATGAATTAAAAGCAGACAGCCCCATTATGGAAGCCTATCTATACAATACCATCGAAAACCGGAAAGTAAAATGCCACCTCTGCCATCACCGCTGCCGAATCAAAGACGGTCACCGGGGCATCTGCGGCGTTCGGGAAAACAACGGAGGAACACTCCGGACACGGGTATATAACAAACTCATCGCCCGGCACATCGATCCCATCGAGAAAAAACCGCTCTTTCACTTTCTGCCGGGCAGTCGAACCTACTCCGTGGCCACTGTCGGCTGTAATTTCAAATGCCGGTTCTGCCAGAACGCCGACATCGCCCAGATGCCGGCGGACCGCAACGGCGCCATCGCCGGCACCGACACCACGGTCCGGCAGGAAGTCGACGCGGCCGTCGCGGCCGGCTGCCAAAGCATCGCCTATACCTATACCGAGCCGACAGTTTTTTTCGAATGGGCGCATGACATGGCCCGGCAGGCCCGGGCCGCGGGTATCAGGAACGTTTTCGTTACCAACGGCTACATGACACCCGAAGCGGTGACGCGCATCGCCCCTTTTCTCGACGCGGCCAACGTCGACCTCAAGGCGTTTAACGATGATTTTTACAAAAAGATGTGCGGCGCGCGCCTGGCGCCGGTATTGGAAACGCTGCGCGCAATGAAAGCCGCCGGGATTTTTCTGGAAGTGACGACCCTGCTGATCCCCGGCCGCAACGATGCCCCGGAAGAGCTGGAGAAACTGGCCACATTCATCGCCAATGACCTCGGCGTGGACACGCCCTGGCATATCAGCCGGTTTCACCCCACCTACCGTCTGACGGATACGCCGGTGACGCCGGCGGACGCGCTGACGGCCGCGCGCCGCATCGGCCAGGACGCGGGGCTGCGATACGTTTACACGGGCAATATCCCGGGCGACGACGGTGAGAATACGTACTGCCACCAGTGCGGACAGGCGGTCATTAAGCGATGGGGCTTTTCCATCACCGGCTATGCCATCGACAATGGTCATTGCCGGCATTGCGGTACGCCGGTGGCCGGAATCGGGATGGTGCGATCCCGGCGTTGAGGCTGAAACGGGACTGTTATCGCATTATTGCGACCCGCCCGAAACCTGTTCATCCCGTTTTAATATCATCCTGGCGTCCACGATACTGATCCCTTTTTCGTGAACGATCACCGGGTTCAAATCCATTTCGCGGATCTCCGGATACGATTCGATGACTTCAGACACCTTGACCAGTAATCGCTTAATCGCCTTCTTGTCCACCGGCGGATTTCCCCGCACGCCGTCCAGAATCACACTGGCCTTGATCTCGCCCATCATTGCTTCGGCGCCCGGTTCACTCAAGGGCAGTACCCGAAACGACACATCCTTCAGTACCTCGACCAGCACCCCGCCCAGGCCGAACATGATGATCGGTCCGAACTGATCGTCAATCTTGGTTCCGATAATGATTTCCACGCCCGATTCCGCCATGGGGGAGACAAGGACGCCGCGAATATCGGCCGAGGCGTCGTATTTTTCCGCATTGGCCATGATCTCTTCAAACGCCTGTCGGACGGATTCCCCCGTGGTCAGATTGAGCCGGACCCCGCCCGCATCACTTTTATGCAGGATATCCGGAGACACGATCTTCATGGCCACCGGCCCGTCGATGGTTTCCGCCACCGCCACGGCTTCTTCGACGGTGGCCGACAGCGGACTGACAAACACCGGCAGGTCATGCGCCGCCAGTAAATCCCGGGCCTCGTGTTCGAGAAGGGCATGGCGACCTTCCTCTCTGGCTCCCGCAATGATTCCAGTACCGACGGATGTCGCCCGGGCGCCCCAGTGAAAGGTCAGATCATCTTCGGCAGGCAGCGCATTCAGATAGGCCCCGTATCGGGCCAGGGCGCTGATACTCCGGCAGGCAATGTCAACGGAATCGTAGACGGAAATACCGGCATCGCGCAGCCGGTCAAGCGCCGGCGGCCGGGCCGCAGCAAAAAGGCTGTGCATGACAATCGGCTTGTGGATCTCCGCCACCTGTCTTCCCATTTCCCGGGCCGCTTTTTCCTCGATGGTCGCCAGGCTTTCGGCAAACCGGATTCCGTACCCGCCGAACAGGCCCACCATGAGAAGGCCGCCCACGGCCGGATCCTCTAAAATAATCCGGGTGCATTCGGCGAAAACAGCCGGATCGGCATCCCCCCCGCCGGCCACATCCACCGGGTTGGGTACGGATGCGGCAAAAGGGAGAATCTTTCTGAGCTTTTCCTGGGTATCCGCGCTGAGAATGGGAATATCCACCCCCATATCGGTCAGCAGATCCGAGGCAATCGTGGCATGTCCCCCCCCGTCCGCCAGAATCGCCACCGCGTTGTTGGCAATGGGCGGCAGGCTCGACAGGGTCTCGGCCACGGGAAAGAGTTCATCGCTGTTTTCAAGCAGGGTAATGCCGGCCCGCGTAAATGCCCCTTTGGCCACTTCGGCCATCCCGGCCAGGGCCCCGGTATGAGAACCAGCCGACCGCTGCCCCGTGGCCGACCGGCCGCTTTTCAGCAGGACAATCGGCTTTTCGCGGGTGGTTCGACGGGCTTCGGCAATGAATGACCGGCCATCTTTCATCCCCTCAACGTACATGAGGATGACCCGGGTGTCGGGATCATTCCGGAAATGGGCCAGATATTCGTGAAAACGGATATCCGCTTCATTGCCCACCCCCACGTAATAGGTAAACCCCTTCCGGCTGTTGGTCTGCGCCTCGGTGATCAGGGTCAATGCCATATTGCCGCTCTGGGTTAAGAGGGCGATATCGCCCCGGGGCACATCCCGCATGCCGACGAGATTCAGATTCAATTTCAGATTCATCATCCCCGATGTATTGGGGCCGATCAGCCGAATCCCGTATTTTTCGGCCGTCTGGACGACCTCGTCCTGGAGTTTACGGCCTTCCTCGCCCAACTCCCCGAATCCGCCGGCGATAATGACTGCTCCCTGTACGCCTTTGGTACCACAATCTTTCAAAATGGCCGGAATCGTCCTGGCAGGTGTAGTAATGAGAGCCAGGTCGACCGGCCCGGGAATATCAGCCACTTTGGCATAGCAAGCCAATCCCTGAATGCTTTTCTCCTTGGGATTAACCGGATAAATCTTTCCGGCATATTTTTCCGACAGCAGGGTGCGAATGGCCTGAAACCCCCGCTTGGTTTCATTTTGCGAGGCACCGACAATGGCCACCGACTCGGCGTTCAGTACTCTTTTGAGAGACATCTTTTTCTCCTGTTATCCGACCAGCTGCGGAGCGATTTTTTCAATCAACGGTTTCAACTCTTCCAACACCTCGCCCGAGGCATCGACCGCCTTGTCGATCTCTGCTTCCCCCATGGGCGTCGATACGGCAAAGAACCCCCGGTTGGGAATAAATATCCCCTTATTCATCAGCGACAAGTGAAACAGGCGCAGGATATCCCGGTCGATGGTGAAAAAAGCGGTGGAAGCGGTGGATATCGGCTCCGGCGTAAAGTGGATCTGCTGCAGCGACCCATATCCTTTGATCTGTGCTTTGATTTTCAAATCACCCAGAACACCCTGGAGTTTTTTCGCCAGCGACCATCCCAACCCGTTGATCCGGTCAATGGCTTCGGCCGTCATTTCCTTTAATCCGGCTACCGACGCGGCCACGGCAATGGGGGTGGCAACAAAAGTGCCGGCATGATGGGCCGGATGTTTATGCCGGGGAGAATAGACCGCCATTACCTCCTTGCTTCCACCGAAGGCGCCGACCGGCAGGCTGCCGCCGATGGTTTTGCCCAGGGCGGTGAGATCGGGTTTGACCCCGTAAATCTCCTGGGCACCACCGGTGGAAAGCCTGAAGCTGATCACTTCGTCTAAAATGAGGAGAACACCATTGGCATGGGCCGTTTCCTCCAGGAATTTGAGATAATCGTCTTCCGGCGGAATCATGCCAGCCGCGCCCATGACCCCCTCAACGATCACCGCAGCCAGTTCATCCTTGTTTTCAACGATCATTTTTTCAGCAGCGGCTTTGTCGTTAAACGGTACAACCAGCATATCAAGCGCTGCGCTTTTGGGCAGCCCCGGTGGCAATTTACGCCAGCCTACGGTCATCTCCATGGGATCGTAACTACCGTGATAGTTTCCCTCCATTTTTAAAATTTTGTCCTTGCCGGTGTAGGCCCGGGCCGCACGGATGGCAAACATCACCGCTTCGGTTCCAGATGTGCAGAACCGCACCCGCTCGACCGAAGGAATCCGATCGCAAAGAATCCGGGCCCATTCATAGGCGCGCTTGGGCGGCGCCGCCATGGCTGATCCCATCGGTGCCTGCTTACAGATCGCCTCCACGACCCTGGGATTGTTGTTTCCCAGCACCATCGAGGTCCAGTTGTTGGAAAAGTCCAGGTAGTCGTTGCCGTCTTCATCGTAAAGGTGGCAGCCGTCGCCTCTGGCCATGACGGCTGGGTAGGGTTCGAACCAGATCGAAATCCGCATATCCCCATCGGGGACAAATCGTTTGGCGTCTTCGATAATTTCCCGTGATTTCGGTGT
>CAZNZW010000035.1:0-2515 GCA_964577615.1 uncultured Desulfobacterales bacterium
AACCGGAGTTCATGCACCCAGGCGGAACTGTCCGTATACACGATCAGCAATCGATCCTTAAATGCCGCCGGGCGGGTATGGGCCGCACGGTTCGCCCCCACGGCCGCCGCCCACAGGTCCCAGACCCGGATCAGGTCCTGGTCGGCATAACGTCGAATGGTGGCCAGAACAGTATCCAGCCGGTTGCCGATGGGTATCGGGCGCTTCAGTTTTTTGCGGGTCCGTTTCATTTTTTCCAGTTTACTAGAACAGACGCTCAGCGTCAAATTCCAATGCCCGGGCGCATTTACGGCCACCGGCGCCAATGCTTTTCCCTTGACTTCGCCAGGCGCGTTATTTATGCTTTACATAAGGGTTTTCACCGATCCGGAACAAAAACGACATACGGCAGATGCGACCCGTCACCGATCCACTACCAATATGGAACCAAATTAAAAATAAAGGGCCAGGAACATGAACTGGGACTGGGAAAAACTGAAAGAGCACCAAAAATATCAAGGCGACGGCGGGGGCGTGCGTCCCCCCCAGATGGACGAGATGCTCAACAAGATCAAGCAGGTCAAACTGCCGGGCGGCCCCATTGTTATTCTCGCCGCTCTTGCGATTTTTTTCGCGATGTCAGCGGTTTTCACCGTCGATACGGACGAAGTGGGCGTGATTCAGCGATTCGGCCGATTTGTCCGAACCGTCCAGCCCGGGCTTAATTTTAAATGGCCGGCCGGAATTGAAAAGGTAACCAAGGTTACCGTCCGCAAAGTTGAAAAAGAAGAATTCGGATTTCGCACCCTGCGGGCCCGCACCGGATCCCGTATTTCCACAAACACCGAAAACAACGTTGCGCTGATGCTCACCGGCGATCTGAATGTCGCGCTGGTTCCCTGGATTGTACAATACCGGATCAAGGACCCGTACGACTTTCTTTTCAAGGTCCGGGATGTCAAACGCCTGCTGAGGGACATGTCGGAGGCCGCCATGCGGATGGTCGTCGGCGATCGAAGCATCAACGAGATTATCAGCAAACGGCGGGAAATTGCCGACGCCGCCCGAAAAACGCTCCAGGAAGAGATGGATAACGCCGAAGCGGGGCTTGAGATTATCACCATCGAAATGAAAAAAACCAACGTGCCCGGCCCGGTCCAGCCATCGTTTAACGAAGTCAACCAGGCCATCCAGGAAAAAGAACGGCTGATTTATCAGGCCAAGGAAGAGTACAACAAGGCCATCCCCACGGCCCGGGGCGAGGCCCAGCGGGTCATCCGGGAAGCCGAAGGGTATGCCCTGGACAAGGTCAACCGGGCCAAGGGGGACGCCACCCGTTTTACAGCCCTTTATACTGAATACGCCAAAGCCAAGGACATCACCAAACGACGCCTCTACCTGGAAGCCATCTCCGAACTATTTCCCAAGATGGGGCAGAAATTTATTGTCGATTCCAACCAACAAAACCTCCTGCCCTTTTTAAATCTGGGCAAACCGATAGGTAAATAACGATGAAATCAAAAAACCTTATATTCATCCTGCTGATTGTAATCGCTGCCGCCGCTTACAGCATGGCGTACATTGTCGGTGAAACCGAACAGGTGGTCATCACTCAGTTCGGCCGAGTGGTCGGCCAGCCGATCAAAACCCCGGGGCTGAAATTCAAGATCCCGGTCATTCAGGTTGTCAACCGGTTCCCCAAATACCTGCTCGAATGGGATGGTGATCCGGGTCAGATTCCAACCCTCGACAAAACATATATCTGGGTGGACCCCTTTGCCCGGTGGCGCATCGTGGATCCGGTGGCGTTTCTTCAGACAGTGACGGACGAATTCAATGCCAAAAACCGGCTGGATGAAATTATTGACCCGGCCGTCCGGAACTTTATTACGTCGTACCCGCTGATCGAAGCGGTCCGTCTGACCAACCGGACCCTGGACACCTATGAAGTGGGGTTGAATGTCAAGAGTGGCCAGAGCTTTGAGATTACCACGGGGCGGGACAAGATCACCAAGGGAATTCTGGCCCAGGCCCAGCCCAAGCTGACCAAGTTCGGCATCGAGATGGTCGACGTCAAGCTTAAACGGATCAATTACGTGGAAGAGGTCCGCAAGTCGGTCTATGGCCGCATGATTGCCGAACGGAAACAGATTGCCGAAAAATTCCGCTCCGAAGGTGTCGGCGAAGCCCTGCAGATCCGGGGCGAAAAGGAAAAGGACTTAAAACAGATTACCTCCGAGGCGTATAAAGCCGCCCAGGAAATCAAGGGAAAGGCGGATGCCAAAGTAACGACAATCCTGGCCCGGGCCTTCAGCGTGGATCCTGAATTTTATTCTTTTACCAAAACGCTGGACGTCTACCAGAAGACCCTTGACAAAAGCACCCAGGTCGTTCTGTCGACGGATTCTCAATTTTTAAAATATTTAAACAAATACCCGAACGCACAGGAACAATAGTGCCGCCGGCCTGAACTAAAAAAGCACCGGTCATCAGTATGATTCGAATGACGGTGCTTTTTTTGCAGAAAAGAATTCAG
>CAZNZW010000035.1:2615-34011 GCA_964577615.1 uncultured Desulfobacterales bacterium
TTTTGCAGAAAAGAATTCAGGCCGCATTATTTACCCTTTCTTCTCTGATGGCGTGTCCGGGCAAGCAACTTGCGGTGCTTGTGTTTGCGCATTTTCTTCCGACGTTTTTTAATTACGCTGCCCAACTGATCACCTCCTCTCATCGATTATCTGAGTACAATAACATCGGCTATTTACATTGTCCATCTTTTTTTATCACGGTCGGGCCCGCCCGTGATATTTGACAAGCCGGCATTCGTCCGTTACATTTTACCCGGATCCGCAAGGGGATGTCATTTGAGGCGGACCACCCAGCCAATGGGCCGTAAACATTGAACAGGACCCCGTATCCAGATAACTGCCATGGGCACTCTCAGCACATTCAATCCGGATCAGATCCGGGTCGTCAACCACTCGGCCAGCATCGCCGAGGAACTGGTCAGCAATGCGTACAAGCTTTCGGCCAGTGAATGGCTGGCCCGGCGATACGACATCAAAACCCTGGCGGACCTGGCGCCGGAAGAGGTCGTCCACGGCCCCTTTGCCCAGATCATCCGCTATCGGGGCCAGCGCACGGATACCTCATTGTCTTCCGCCGCCTTTGACCTGTATAAAATCTGCTTCCAGGACCACACCATTTTAAAAGCGCTGAAAAAATTCCCCCAGCTCAGGCTCTTCCCTTTTTCCCTGTATATCGTTACCCACGAACTGGTGCACATTATCCGGTTTACGAAATTCATGCAGAATTTTGTCGCCACCACCGACGAGAAGGCATGCGAAGAAATACGCGTCCATCAAAAAACCCATGACATTCTCGGCCAGGCATGCATCGATAACCTGACGTCCGTCCTTGCTTTTTACAGCCGGCGGCGGGCCTGTCACGGCGGCTCCCCGGCCGTGTCTTGACAACGCCGAATCCTTAATTATTATTAGAACCGATTGGCACCATGGGAATGGTTTTGCCATTGCAACTGGATGAGGAGAGACAGAAAAATGCCCATATACGAATATGAATGTACCCAATGCGGCGACCAGACCGAGGTACTGCAGAGATTTTCCGACAAGCCGCTGACCAAATGTAAAAACTGCGGGGGAAAACTCCACAAACTCATATCACACAGCAGTTTTCATCTAAAAGGATCCGGCTGGTACGTTACCGATTACGCCGGTAAAAAGGACTCTGCCACCAAACCCATGGACAAGAATATGGACAAAAAAACAGACAAAAAGGCCGGCAGTTCATCCGCTGCCCGCCCGGAAAAAACATCTCCGTCCGGCAGCGATACCTGAAAAAAGCGCCGGATTCCCGGCTGGAAATTATTATGCATGGGCTGTGATTGGAGACAAACCAAAGAAAATTTGTTTTTCAGTCTCTTTACAACCATGATCAAATGCTTATTCTTAGCGACGATAAAAACGTGAGGGAAACAATTTGGCTGATGAAATCTGTCAGCCGACGGTCTGTTACAATTAAAACCAAAGAAAAGGAGAAGTGAAGAAATGAAATTAAGACCTTTGCAGGATCGGATTCTGGTTCAGCGTGTCGAGGAAGAAGCCAAAACCAAAGGCGGGATCATCATTCCGGATACGGCCAAGGAAAAACCGGCCGAGGGAAAAGTGATTTCCGTGGGCAACGGCAAAGTGGGGGATGATGGTAAACGGACGCCTGTGGAGCTGAAAGCGGGCGACCGGATTCTGTTTGGCAAATACTCCGGTACGGAAGTCAAGGTCGGGGGCGAGGAATACCTGATCATGCGGGAAGATGATGTCCTTGGTGTGATTGGATAAGGACCTGATCGGATCAACGTATGATCAAATAAGCTTCTTCAATAAATAATTCGAAAATATTTCTTACGATACAAATGGAGGTTGCGTTAAAATGGCTGGAAAAGAAATCAAATATGATATGAAAGCCCGCGAGGCGATGCTGAAAGGCGTTCAGACCCTTGCCGATGCAGTGGTTGTCACTTTAGGCCCCAAAGGCCGCAACGTCGTTCTGGACAAATCCTGGGGATCGCCGACAGTGACCAAAGACGGCGTGTCGGTGGCCAAGGAAATCGAACTGGAAGATAAATTTGAGAACATGGGTGCTCAGATGGTCAAGGAAGTCGCCAGCAAAACCAGCGACATGGCCGGCGACGGCACCACCACGGCGACCGTACTGGCCCGCAGCATCTACGAACAGGGTCAGAAACTGGTCGCGGCCGGCAACAACCCCATGTCCATTAAGCGCGGTATTGACAAAGCCGTGGAAGTGATTGTCAAAGAGCTGCAGAAAAGCAGCAAACCGACCAAGGATCAGCGGGAAATCGCCCAGATCGGTACCATTTCCGCCAACAGCGACGAGAACATCGGCAATATTATTGCCGAAGCCATGAACAAAGTGGGCAAAGAAGGCGTCATCACGGTAGAAGAAGCCAAAAGCATGGAGACCTCTCTGGACGTGGTCGAAGGGATGCAGTTTGACCGTGGTTACCTCTCCCCGTACTTTGTCACCGATCCCGACAAAATGGTCGCTTCCCTGGAAGATCCGTATATTCTCATCAACGAGAAAAAAATAAGCAACATGAAAGACCTGCTCCCGGTTCTCGAGCAAGTCGCAAAAATGAGCAAACCCCTTGTGATCATTGCCGAGGACGTAGACGGCGAGGCCCTGGCCACGCTGGTTGTCAACAAACTGCGCGGCACCCTTCAGGTCGCCGCTGTCAAGGCCCCGGGATTCGGTGATCGCCGGAAAGCCATGCTTGAAGATATCGCCATCCTGACCGGCGGCCAGGTCGTTTCCGAAGATCTGGGAATCAAGCTTGAGAACCTGACCATTACCGATCTGGGAAAAGCGAAACGGGTCAGCATCGACAAAGACAATACCACCATCGTTGACGGTGCCGGTTCCCGCAGCTCCCTGGAGGGACGGGTCAAACAGATCCGCGCCCAGATCGACGAAACTTCGTCCGATTACGATCGCGAAAAACTGCAGGAACGTCTGGCCAAACTGATCGGCGGCGTCGCTGTCATCAATGTCGGCGCAGCCACCGAGACCGAGATGAAAGAGAAAAAAGCCCGGGTCGAAGATGCGTTGAACGCAACCCGTGCCGCAGTTGAAGAAGGAATCGTCCCCGGTGGCGGTGTCGCGCTGGTTCGATGCCTGCCGGCCCTTGAGAAAATCAAAATCAAGGCGGACATGAAACTGGGCGTCAAGGTGGTCATGCGGGCCATTGAAGAGCCGCTTCGGCAGATCGCCAACAACGCCGGCATGGAAGGCTCTGTTGTCATTGACAAGGTCAAAAACAGCGAAGGATCGGTCGGATACAACGCAGCCGTCGATAAGTACGAAGACCTTATCGCAGCCGGCGTCATCGATCCCACCAAAGTGGTTCGTTTCGCCCTTCAGAATGCCGGGAGTGTTGCCGGTCTGATGCTCACCACCGAGGCCATGATTGCCGAGAAACCGGAGCCCAAGGGCGACGGTGGCGGGGCACCGCCGATGGGTGCGGGCGGCATGGGCGGCATGGGCGGCATGGGCGGCATGATGTAAGAAGAATATGCCGATGTGGTCTCCATGACCACAATCCATTGATCGTTTATTCCAAAGCCCCCGCGCATGTTTCGCCGGGGGCTTTTTTTTGTTGCCGCCGTTTAAGAAAACCCGATGGAGGAAAAATGAAGGCGCGCCGGATCAAACTCGTTTCCTGGAATGTCAACGGCCTGCGGGCAATCATCAAAAAAGGATTCACAGATACGCTGGCCGCCGTGGATGCCGACATCTTTGCCATCCAGGAAACCAAACTCCAGGGCCATCAGCGCACCGAAGAGATGACAGCGGTTCCCGGATATCAGTCGTACTGGTCCGATGCCAAGGTTAAAAAAGGGTACAGCGGTGTCGGTGTCTATTCCCGGCTGTCGCCCCGATCGGTTAAAACCGGTATCGGTATTGATCGCTACGATCATGAAGGCCGAATTATCGAGTTGGATTTCGGCGATTTTGTCTTCTTCAATGTCTATTTCCCCAACGGTCAGATGAACCCGCAGCGGCTCGAATATAAACTGGACTTTTACGCTGATTTTTTCGCTTATACCGACGCGCTCATGGCAAAAGGCCGGAGCGTTGTGATCTGCGGCGATTACAATACGGCCCATAACGAAATCGACCTGAAAAATGCCAGGGCCAACGCAAAGCGATCGGGATTTCTGGATATTGAACGGGCGTGGCTGGACAAGATTACCGCCAATGGGTATGTTGACACATTCCGCTATTTTTTTCCGGAAACAGTTAAATATTCGTGGTGGTCATATCGGTTCAAGGCCCGTGAACGCAATGCCGGATGGCGAATCGATTACTTCTTTGTCAGCCGGGACATGATTGACAAGGGGTGGGTGGTCGCGCCCTTTATCGACAATGATATCTATGGATCGGATCACTGCCCGATCGGGGTGACGCTGAGCCTTTGACCCTGCCCGCGGCCCTCTGCTAAAAGATTACCGGTTAAACACCAGCCGAAAATACTGCTGGTTCTGCTGCAGGATGATATCCTTCTCACGGATTTTTGCCACAGTATAGCCATCGATATCGTCTCCTTCCCGCAACACCTGACCATCAATCACCGCCATCCGCCGGCCGGGCTGCCGCGCCCAGGCCAGTGCCTGCAGTTTAATTTTCGTACTTTGCAGCGGTGGTGCATTTTGCCACGGCGCGCTGTTGCCGGAACCTGAAGGGGCAGAACGGGTTTTATGCGGGGACGCTACAACCGGCGGAGCGGTTTTTGGCAGAACACGGCGCGTTTTCTTAACAGCGGGTGGCCGCCCCTGTTTCACCGGTCGGGCAGGGCCTTTGGCCACCTGCCGGGGCGGCTGTTTTCTCAAAGACTTGCGACGGCTGCGGCTGGCCGGCGGTGATGGGGTCCGCTTTTTTGCCGGGGATCTGGCCGTTTTTATTTTCTTGACCAGATCCCGTTGATGCGCATCGGGCCGTGTTGCGGCCGACCGGGTCCCCGCTTTGGACTGCCGGGCAACCGGATGCCGGACCGGTCCGTTTTTACCGGGACTGGGGGGTGTTTTCAGCGTGTTCCATGCAACGATACCGGCAGCGCCCAGCATCAGAACAGCGAACAGACCTGCTATTCTCCACCCTTTCCACGAATACCCGGAATTCACCGCCGGACCCCCGGAGAAGCCATCGACTCCAATCCGGTCCCGGACAATTGCCGGTTTGGGTTCGGCTTTTTTAAGCGCCTTTAAGATAGTACTCATTCATCATCCTGAAGAATCGGCACCCGCGCCGATACTGGGTACCTGATACAATTTCAGATCGTTATAGATGATCATTTTTGTGACGGGTCCCACCAGTCCATCAACGGGAATCCCGCCGCGGACCTGAATCTTTTTAACTATTCTTTTTGTCACATCATCATAATCAGCCGTCAGAGCAACACCGGAAAATCCCATCTGCCGCAGCAGTTTCTTCAGTGTCAGGATGGTTTCCGCTGATGCATCGCCGGGTATGGTTCCGTAAAGCCCCTCAAAATCCTTCCAGAAAACACATGCCCATCGCCACCCGGTTTGTAATAAATCCCGTACGGAGACCGTTGTTTCCCGGTCTCCGGAAGTCAGCGTCAGATTCTCTTTCTCCCATTCAGTCAATACCAGATATCGGGTGGCATGGCCGACGTCAAACACCATTATTGCCGGAAGATTTATTTTCGCGGCCAGTGCCGGATTTCCCCGGATCCGATAAACTTTCAACCCATTGGCACCGGCAACCTGTCGAAAAAAATCCCAGTCATTCAGAGAATCGTCTGCAGCGGCGGGTATATTGACGTCCTGCCGCCATAAGCCCAGCACCGCTGCAATGGCATCCCGGCGCGGTTCTTCCGGGCCCGGTACCGTCAGCCATTGCTTAAAGCCGGCGGTTGCCCCCCCATGTGCCGGAAGCGCGGCGGTTTTCAAATCCGAAGGCGGTTTTGCCGGCCCCTCCAGGGGAATCGTCAGCGCCGACTCTTTTTTCCCGGCCGGAGGCGGCATCTCAACCGGCTGGGTGACTGGTTCTTTTTTGGGGGCGGCCACTGCCCCGGAAAACGGATTGGCCGTAAACATTTTTGGAACCGCCCAGAAACCAAGTCCCGCAATCAGACAGACAGCCACCAGTGCCCACGGCCACCGAAACCGCAAAGGCAGCACGGCCCGGCGCCCTGCCCGATGATTCCGCAATTCCTTTGCGGCCAGGCGGGCCACGCGCCTGGATACGTGCGTCTCGTTCCGGCTGAATGCAGCAAGTAAAGCTCGATCACAGATCGTGTTGATCAGGCGGGGAATTCCCCTGGAAAAACGGTAAATCTCCCGGACAGCACCGGGCGTAAAAACGCGTTCTGCCCGGTTTGAAGCCACGGAGACACGATACGCAATATACTTCTCTGTTTCCGGACGGGTCAGGGGCAGAAGACAGCAGTTAAGCGAAATCCGCTGCCCCAGCTGGCGCAGTTTGCGGGAAGCGAGCAGATCATTCAGCTCCGGCTGGCCCACCAGGATAATTTGAAGCAGTTTGGACCGTGTGGTCTCGAGATTGGAAAGGAGCCGCAACTGTTCGAGCACATCCGGCGACAGATTCTGGGCTTCATCGATCAGCAGCACCACCCGGCGGTTTCTCGCTTTCATCTCAAGCAGAAAAGCATTAAGCCGGTTGATCAGGTCCCGGGGCAGATCAGCATCAAAGGCGATACCATATTCCTCGTTGATCGCCTGTAACAGCTCAACAACCCCGAGTACCGGATTGAAGATATAGGCCACCTCGGTATCGTCACCCAGATTTTCGAGAAACCGGCGGCACAGGGTGGTTTTACCCGTACCCACCTCACCGGTGATCAGGGTAAAACCCTCCCCCTGCCGGACGGCAAACTCCAGATGCGCCAGCGCTTCCTCATGGCTCGGTCCGAGGAAAAAATACGCCGGATCCGGCACAAGTTTAAACGGCCGGTCATTAAATCCGAAAAACGCTTCATACATACCGGACGGCCTCTGCCCGTGTCATCCTGCCGGTTCTTCTTCCCATCTGTCTACCCATCGGCGGGCCGATCGAAACAATGCCCCGCCATCTATGTCCAACCTGAAGGATTACCCTAAATAAAAATCCGACTTCAGTCAATTTATTACGAAAATCAATGCGATTCGACGACGGTGCCGGTCACCCGCATCTCCCGGTCCATCGTTACCATTCGGACCGGCACCAGGCGGTTCATGAGCGTATCGTCGCCATCTACCTGCACCTCGATATAATTCGCCGTCAATCCTTTGAGCCGGCCCGTTTCCCGGTCCCGCCGGGTTTCAACGAGAACATCGCGGACACAGCCGATATGACGCCGATGGAAGCGGGCCTTTTTTTCCTCGCTGAGCGCCCGCATCCGTCGGCAGCGCTCCTTGATCACCTCGGCGGGAACCGGGTCCGGATATTGGGCCGCCGGGGTCCCCGGCCGGGCCGAAAAGGGAAAAACATGCAGATAAGAGACGGGTAGTGCATCAATCAGCGCATAGGTGTTTTCAAAGGCCCGGCGGGTTTCGCCGGGAAACCCAATCAGCACGTCGACGCCAATGGCCGCATCCGGCATCCGGTCGACAATTTTCCGGACAAGTTCGCTGAAAAATCCGGCTGTATACGGCCGCCGCATCCGCTTGAGAATCCCGTCGTCTCCGCTCTGGAGGGGGATATGAAAATGCGGGCAGAAACGCGCGCCATCGGCCACCTCACCGATCACATCGCCGGTCAGCTCCGCCGGTTCGATCGAACTGAGCCGGATCCGGTCGGGCGCCGGATGGGTTTCGATCTGTTTGAGCAGGTCAATCAATGGTACCGGCGGCGACAGATCCCGGCCGTACATGCCGAGGTGGATCCCTGTCAGCACGGCCTCGCGGTATCCGGCGGCCGCCAGCGCCGCCAGGTTGACCTTGACGGATTCCAGGGGCATGCTCCGGCTACGGCCCCGGGCATGGGGCACGATGCAATAGGTACAAAACGCGTCGCAGCCGTCCTGGATC
Source organism: uncultured Desulfobacterales bacterium (assembly GCA_964577615.1). Classification (GTDB taxonomy): domain Bacteria; phylum Desulfobacterota; class Desulfobacteria; order Desulfobacterales; family QNYZ01; genus QNYZ01. The sequence goes on from CAZNZW010000035.1 coordinate 10,617, forward strand.
TTTAGAAACGGCCGGGTCCGGTCGCCGCCCACGCCGGCCACGAGGGGTGAAAAAAGGGTCTCCCGTTCCCCGGGTCCGGCAGCCATATCCGGCGACAGCAATCGGGCCAGGGCCGCTTTGCCCCGGTATCCGACGATCTGGTCCACGCCATGAATGGCCCGAATTGTTTCCGGTTCCGTCTGGGCATGGCACCCGGTCACAACGATGCGTGCCCCCGGATTTTCCCGGATCGCCCGCCTGACCGCCTGGCGGGACTGCATGGCCGCCTTTGACGTAACCGCACAGGTATTAATAACGCACAGATCCGCCGCTTCACCCTTCCCGGCCACCCGGCCGCCCGCCTGGCCCAGTCGCCGGTCCAGCGCATCCGATTCACATCGATTTACCTTGCATCCCAGAGTAATAATTTGAAATATTTTTTCCAAATATCCGTCCTTATCGATTCAATACCGGCCGTAATCCACCGATCAACCTGCCGGCCGTTTTCCATCGAAAATCCCAATCGGCTGCCATGATACTGCCATCCCCGCAAAAGCGCAATCCCGGCAGGAAAACTTCAGTATAATGGGCCCATAGAACTGCCATCCACCCCGCAATATCCGCCAGGGCGCCCCGTGACGCTGATCAAATCATGGATTCATTCATAAATAATAAAAATCGCTTGACCTGTACCTTACTACAGGTCCTATATTAACTGCATAAGGGAAAAACGTATTCCACATCCTCCAGGCAGGAGAAAACAATGATCGGTGCCACCAAACGTATTTCCACCGGTTTCCGGCCGGATCGCCCCGGTCGCCGCCGGCGTTTCAGAGAGCAGGCGCCCCTGGCCGCTGCCGTCCGGCACCAAAGATACGCTGAGAACAACCCGGGACGTTCATCATGAGGCCGTTCACCATCGGCCGGCTGGCCCGGCACGCCCATGTCAACATCGAGACGATCCGTTACTATGAACGCCGGGGCCTGATTCCCGATCCGCCCCGCGCCGACAACGGCCATCGGCAATACGGTCCGCCGGATCTGGTGCGTCTTCGCTTTATCAAGCGGGCGCAGGCTCTGGGGTTTACTCTCGCCGAAATCGCCGAGCTGCTCTCCCTGCGGGTGACGCCCGAAAGCAGCTGCCGGCAGGTCAAACACCGGGTTGAGACCAAAATCGCGGCCATCGAAAAAAAGATATCAGATCTCAAAGAGATGCGCACCATCCTGGCCCGGCTGGCCCAGCAATGCACAGACAGGGGACCGGCCGGTCAATGCCCGATTCTCGACGAGCTGGACCGGTAATAACCCGCCGCATCCATCCTTTGAAAAGGAGGAAGCCATGAAGAAAATATTTATTTTACCGCTGGTCATCCTTATTCTACTGGCCATCCCATCGAGTGCCATGGCCAATGCCGACAAGGAAACCTTTCTTGTGCACCTGAAAACCGGTCTGAAAAAGGACGACGCCCAGATATGCGTGGCCTACAATATCATGTGGGCCGCACTTGAAGAAGGGTATACCGTGAAAGTGCTGATTGATGCAGATGCCATTAACACGTTCAAAATCGGCTGGAAAGGCAAAGACAGTATCGAAGGATACAAGATTCCAAAAAATCTGCGCCATGCCCTCGCCGATCAGTTTAAGGTCGAGCTGACCGCCGTTCCTGAAACGTATGGAGATTTCCTGGTCATGCTGAATAAAAAAGGCGTTCTGTTTTATATTAACACCGGATTCCTGATCGTTTCCAAAATCGGCACCCCGCAGAATCCGATGAAAAAAGTGTCGGCCCCATTTTTTAAACCGGTGACGCTCAGGGAAATGATAAAAATTCGAACGGGCGCAACATACTATATGGCTTATTAATCCCATTGCCGGCAGGAAGTGTCGCATTCATCAAGATTGGATGTAACCATTCGGCCGCAGATTCACGTGGAGATATAAAAATGACGGATAAGGACCCAATGGTCTGCTATTGTTTTGGCTACACCGAAGCAGATATCGTCCAGGACATGGCCGCCCACGGCGCGTCACGCATCATGAAAAAAATCGTTGCCGAAAAAAAGGCCGGGGGCTGCGACTGCGCCCGGAAAAATCCCAGGGGAAGGTGATGTCTGGCCGATGTCCGCCAGGTGGTGGACAAAGCCAGCGGCCGGCGGCGCGCCCGGTTGATCTGATGCCGGCCGGCAGATGCAGTAAAGAAGATTGCTCCGTCAATCCGCCGGCCGGCCGGCTGTTATCCAGCCGCCGCCCAGCACCTCTTCGCCCCGGTAAAAGACGGCCCCCTGACCGGGCGTAACCGCTGTCTGGGGGGCATCAAAGCGGATTTGCGCTGTCCGGCCGGGCCGGGGCAGCAGCGTGGCGGCAACCGCCGGGTGGCGGTAGCGGATCTTCACCGTCACCGGTGTCGGCACCGTGGGCGGATCGGCAATCCAGTTGATATCGGCCACCCGGCAGACAGCGGCCCCAAGCGCCTCACGCGGCCCCACAACCAGACGGTTTGCCTCCGGTTCGATCCGAACCACGTAGTAGGGCGCCCTGGCCGGGCAGTTGATCCCCCGGCGCTGGCCGATGGTAAACAGATGCAGCCCCGGGTGGCGGCCGATTTCCACCCCGTCAACAGTAACGATGGGTCCGGGGCGGGGGACGAATCCGGGCTGACGCGCCATGAACGCCCCGTACTCACTGTTTCTGATAAAACAGATATCCTGGCTTTCACCAGCGGTTGTCGGTGTCAGGTTTTCTGCCCGGGCCAGGGCAATCACATCCGTCTTGACCATTTCACCCAGGGGGAAAAGAACGCGGCGAAGTTGTCTGCGCGAAATCCGGGCAAGAAAATAGGACTGGTCCTTGGCCGGATCGATGCCCCGGAAGAGACGCACACGGCCGTCGGCGGCGGGAAGCACCCGGGCGTAATGGCCGGTGGCCAGCCGGTCAGCTCCCTGCGCCCGGGCAAACTGCAGAAAATCGCCAAATTTGATCACCGGGTTGCAGATCATGCAGGGATTCGGTGTCTGCCCGTTCCGGTAGGCGGCCATGAAATAATCGACCACCTCGGTTCGAAAACGACGGCGGGCGTCATATATTTTCAGCGGGATATCCAGCCGGTCGGCAATGGGCATCAGTGTCCGGTAAGACGCATCAACGGCGGACACCGGCAACCGGCCGGGCAGCCGCTGACCGGCCCCGTCATCTTCAAAGCCGGTAATAAAATGCACCCCGATCAGCGGGTATCCCTTCGCTTTCAGCAGCCACGCCGCTGTCAGAGAATCAACACCACCGCTTAAGGCCACGGCGACCGTGGGTTTCATTTTGAGAAGGTTTGATTCGACGGCGTGACATCCATGGCCCGGACGGGACAGGCGGTGACGCACAATTCACAGACACTGCATTTTTCCTGCTCAAACATCACCGTCATTTCCGGGCGCCGAACCCGGAGGGCACCGGTGGGACAAACAGCCGTACATGCGCCGCAATGGGTACATTTTTCATCATTGCGGCTCACTTCCCGGGACGCATTCTGGACCTGAACGCCCTGCTCCTTGAGAAACCGGACGCCATCCTTAAACCTTTTTTTCGTCCCGGAAAGCTCCATCACCATCACGCCTTCCCGGCGATGAAGAATGCGGGCGTTGAGAATGTTAAAAACCAGGTCAAAATCTTTGGCCAGATGGCAGACAATCGGTTTCTGTACTTCTTTCTGGGGAAACCGCAGCATCAATATTTTGGAATACACCGTTAATCCTCCGGAAACTCTTTTCTTTTCAGCATAAAGCAGTTATTCTAAAGACCACTGATATTTCTGTCAACCGCCATCCGGATTTATTATGAACCGTTTCGCTTACCAGACCACAGGCCTGGCCATCCGCGCGGTTACGGCGCTGTCCAAAGCAACCATCCACATCCACGGCCGGGAACATATCCCGGACGGGTCTTTGATGTTCGTGGCCAACCATTTTACGCGCCTGGAAACCCTGTTTCTGACGTATTACGCCTATCAGCTGACCCATAAAAAACCGGTCTGGTCCCTGGCTGACGCCGGGTTGTACAATTCCTCGCTGGGCGCGTTTCTCGACAAGATGGGGGCCGTTTCCACCCGCGATCCGGATCGGGACCGCCTGATCGTCAAGAGCCTGCTCACCGGGGAAGCCTCGTGGATCATCTACCCGGAAGGGCGCATGGTCAAAAACAAGAAAATATTCGACAAGGGCCAGTACCGGATCAGCTATGCCGGCCGGAAGCTTCGCCCCCATACCGGCGCCGCCGCGCTGGCTCTGCGCACGGAGTTCTACCGTCAGCGGCTGAAAAAAATGCGGGATGCCCACCCCGGCGAATCCCGGCGCCTGACAGATCTGTTTCAGCTCGACGATTCCGGCTCGGTCTTTGATACCCGCACCTATATTGTCCCCGTAAACCTGACCTACTACCCCCTGCGGGCCCGGGAAAACGCGCTCACCTACCTGGCCGACCGATTCCTCGACACCGTTCCCGACCGGATGGAGGAAGAGCTCATGACCGAAGGCACCCTTCTGCTCGACGGGGTGGATATCGACATCCGTTTCGGCCCGCCGATCAAGATCGCCCCCCTGCTCAACGATCCCGTGATTCAGCGCGACATCGCCGACCCCCGCGCCATCGGCTTTGACGAAGTGCTGCCCGCAACCCCGGTCATGCGCACAATCGCCGCGGACCTGACCCGGCGCTACATGCGCGCCATCTATCGGATGACCACGGTCAATCCGGAGCACCTGTTCGCCACGATCCTGAAATATCTGCCCGGCCGGCGGTTCGACCCGGCGGACCTGAAGCGACGGGTATTCCTGGCCGTCGCCGAAAACCGGAAACCGGCGGACATCTTTTTTCACCAGACCATGAAGCGGCCACCCGTACACCTGCTCACCGACGACCGCCACCAGTGGTTCGATAATTTCCTGTCGCTGGCCATCAAAAAAGGCGTTGTCCGATCAGATGGAGACCGTTTTATAAAGGATCAGTCAAAGCTGACCGATCTGTTCGCCTTCCACCGGGTCCGGGTTGAAAACCCCATCAAGGTCATGATCAACGAGATAGAACCGATGACCGGCCTGCAGAAACAGCTGCGGTTCATGGGTCGGCTTCCCCGCCGCTGGATTACCCATCGCACCCTGCGGTATCTCATCCGCCTGGACAGGCAGACGTTTGACCGGGATTACAAGACCTTTTATCTTGACGGAGAATCAAAACCAAAACGAGTGGGCGCGCCCTTTCTGCTGCGAAGCCGTTCCCGCCGGACCGGCATCGTCCTGGTTCACGGCTACATGGCCGCGCCCATGGAAGTGGCGGAACTGGCCCGCTATCTGAATCGCCAGGGCTGGTGGGTGTATGCCCCCCGGGTGAGGGGCCACGGGACCAGCCCTGAGGATCTCAGTCTCCGGTCCCGGAAAGAGTGGATGGAAAGCGTTGACATTGGATACGCCATCATCCATCTGGCCTGCAAACGGGTTATTGCCGGGGGATTTTCCAACGGGGCCGGTCTGGCCCTGGACCTGGCCGCACGGATTCCGGGCATTGCCGCCGTATTTGCCGTCTGCCCGCCCTTCAAGCTGCAGGCAGCCACCGCCCGGCTCGCCCCCGCCATGGATATGTGGAACCGCCTGGTCAGCCATGTCCGGCCGAAGATGGCCAGGCAGTTTGTCGAGAATGCGCCCGAGAATCCGGATATCAACTATGTCCGCAATCCGGTGGCCGGCGTCACCGAGCTGGAAAAATTAATGGACCAGGTCATGGCATCCGCGCCGGCCATTTCCGCCCCGGCGCTCCTCGTTGTGGCGGACGACGATCCGGTCGTTGACGAAAAAGGTGCCCGTCGCTTTTACGAAAAAATTGGATCGGAAAACAGACAATACCTGCTCTTTCATTTTGCCCGGCACGGCATCATCCGCGGGACAGGCGCGGAAAAAGTCCACGCCGCCATCGGCCAGTTTGTCCGGTCGACAGCCGGTTCCTCTACCCGCCAGTAACCCTTTATCAGCACAGCCGTCTGGAATCAGGGCGACACCCGCAATTTCTGGCCGGGTTTGATGGTGTTTCCCGGCAACCGGTTGATTTTTTTCAGGCGCTCCACCGGCAGGCCGTACGTACGGCTGATGCGATACAGAGTTTCGCCGGATTGAACGGTATGATACCGTACCGCCGTCCTGGCCGCCGGCGCTTTCTGCGTTTTTGCCGGGACTTTTGCCGGTGTCTTTTTCACCGGCGTCTTTTTTTCGTTTTTCACTGCCGCCGGTTTTTTGACTGTGGCGGCAGCGGATTTTCTGGCGGCGGGTGCGGGCGGCGTGATCCCTTTTTTCGTCGTTACTTCCTCCATCCATGTCTGGAAAGAGCTCTCCAGACGATCCACCCGGGAGGAGAGACGATCCACCACTTCGGCCGAAGCCCCGTCAGGCAAAGAATCCGCCCTGCCCTGGGTCACCTGTTTCTCAAGGCGGGCCACTTGCGCTTCAAGCGCCTTGATCCGGGTATCCAGGGCGGTGCCGATCTGCGCTGCCGGTCCGGTTGCCGTCCGGGGCCGCATGGCCGCGTAAACGATCGCCAGTCCGATCAGCGCCAGCGCCAGCAGGGCCAGAAACATCCAGTATTTTTTAAAGATACCGGCCCCGTCCCCATTTTCGTCCTGCCATTGTGCATACGCGCTCTCTTTATCAAAATGGTCGTCTTCGAGCAGGCCTTCCTCATCAATGGCCTGCATGCGATAGGGTCGTTCGTCTCTGTCCGTCATGGCGCCTCCAAGCTTTCAGTATACAGATAATAGGGGAGTCGATATGTTAAGAATACGGTCGCGTCGCCCCCGGCCGGCACCATCCGCATCAATAGTCAGTACGTAACTGCTTCACGGTCGGAAAAACGGACCACGCGATTTGGCTGCATTATATTTTCAGTCATTGGCAAAGGCAAGTCCCAAAAAAGTTGTCTATTTTAATCCAATTGGGGCTTGAAAAATATTTTAAATCGAATTATATTAGAAAATTCAGTTCGCCTCCCCGAGCATGACCGGCGGGCGCCGTGCGTCTGCGCTGCCGTTTTTCGGGGAGATGAATTAAAAAAATAATCCATCGGCATAATTTTCCGACGTAAGACCGATGGCGGGAAGGGGGCGAGGCATTTGAAAGAGATTGAGGTCAAAGTATTTGACAACGACCTTGAAAAGGCAATGCGCGTTTTAAAGAAAAAAATCCAGAACGATGGATTGTTCAAACGGTTGAAACTGAAAAAAAGCTACGAAAAACCGAGTGAATACAGACGGCGTAAACAGCGTGAAGCGCAGCGGCGAAGACGCATTGCCGAAATAAAGAAGAAACGACGATTCCAAAGATAACACTATCCGTTTACACGGCAATAAAAAACCCGGTGGGGCTGAATTGATCCGCCGGGTTTTTTTACCATGATGACTCAGAAAATCACCTACAATCAATGCATTGATGCCATGTACGCCCTGCGGCGTTTTGGCATTAAACTCGGGCTGGACGTGATCGGGGGCATCCTTGAGAAACTGGGCAACCCCCAGAACCGGCTGCGGTGTATCCATATCGCCGGGACCAACGGCAAGGGGTCCATTGCCGCCTCCCTGTCCGCCATCCTGCGCCAGAGCGGCCTGCGCGTGGGGCTGTTTACCTCTCCCCACCTGGTACGCTTCAACGAACGTATTCAGGTTAACGGCCGCCAGATTTCCAACGATCACATGATCGACGCCTACATGGCGGTTACTCAGGCCAATGCCGGCATGCGCGAGGCCACGTTTTTCGAAATTTCCACCGCCATGGCCTTTGTGGAATTTTCCCGGCGGGCAGTCGACATCGCCATCATGGAAACCGGGATGGGCGGCCGGATGGACGCCACCAATATCATCCAGCCGCTGGTGTCGATCATTTCCAATATCTCCATCGAACATCGGCAATACCTGGGCCATACCCTGGCTGCCATCGCTTTTGAAAAAGCCGGCATTATCAAGCCCCGTGTCCCGGTGGTGACCGCCGTCCGTCAGAAAAAAGCCCGGGCCGTGATTGAGAAAGTCGCCGCCGAAAAATCAGCCCCCTTGCTCCAGCTGGGTCATGAATTCCGGATTCGGCGGGTGGCCGACGACCGGTTCAACTATTACGGCCTGTCACATACCTGGCGCAACATCACAACCAATTTGATCGGCGAGCATCAGCCGGAAAATGCGTCCCTGGCGCTGGCCGCCTGCGAGCTGCTCAATCAGCAGCAGCTGTCCATCACCGAGCGGGACATTCGGGAAGGTCTTGAAAACGTCCACTGGCCGGCCCGGCTGGAGGTTGTTTCCACCGCCCCCTATATACTCCTCGATGGCGCTCACAACCTGGCCGCCGCCCATAAACTGGCCCGGTATCTGAACTCCCACCTGGCCGACAGAAAAATCACTCTCGTCATCGGGATCCTGGACGACAAACCGTACCGCGCCATGCTGGCCATTCTGGCCCCCCTGGCCGACCGGGTGATCGCCACCCGGGCCGCCATCGGCCGGGCCCTGCCGCCGGAAGCCATCGCTACTGCCGCCGGCCAATATGTCCGGGAAACCGTCATCCGGCCGAATGTTGCCGCGGCCCTGGCATATGCGGTCAAAACCATCGGCAAAGACGATGCGATTGTCGTGGCCGGTTCGCTGTACATCGCCGGCGAAGCCATTGCCTGTTTGAATCACGACCGCCGGCCGGATCCCGGAGAATCCGGCTGACCCACCATCCTTCAGCCTTGACTTTTTAATCCAGCCGGTTTATTTTCGCCGCCAGATGTTTTGAATGTGCGCCCGTAGCCCAGGGGATAGGGCGTCAGCCTCCGGAGCTGAAGATCGCTGGTTCGAATCCAGCCGGGCGTACCAAATAATTTCAACGGGTTAGGTAATTTTACTGACCCGTTTATTATTTTTGAAATATTTTTCCCCACCGCATACCCCACACAGGCATATAATCCCACATCTATTTGCTGCTTTTTCGACATACTACATTAGATTATCATCTTTATAAAAAAATGAATAATTGTCATGTTTCTAACTGTTTTTAATTTCTATTTCCCAAACAAAGTTCAGATGTCCAGACCTATCGAGCCGACTCGAATCGTATGGATCTAATCTCCAGGAAGGACCCGCGGGGATGTTATCAGCCGTATGGCCTGAATGAAATAAGATCTCACGAAATACGAAGACGCAGGGAGCAAATGCCGACCCTTCGCCGCAGATTATTTTTAAATGCAAAGAAGGGAGAACGGGGGAAAGAACGAACATTATTCCTTTTTATTGTCAATCATGATAGCGTTGCATTATTATGATTGACTGTAAAGACATCACTGTAAATCGACACAATCAATGCCAGCAGCCGCACCGCCCTTCTTCCGCCATCTCTGCGCGAAGGCAAACCGCTGTTCGGGAGGAGCTACCCTATCCCCGGTTTGAACACGGTAATCTAAATCACTGCCTTACGCACGATAAACATTCTTCCGATCACCAACTCGAAACACAAGCACAACCAAAGAGGCATCTTTAATGTGACAGAGAATCCGATAATTACCGACACGATATCGCCAATAATCGCCCAGGTCGCCTTTTAACGCCTTGCCCGAGAAACGGGGATCATCGGATGGCGATACCCGTTCCTTGAGAAATGTCAGAATTCTTCTGGCATGCTGGGCATCCAGTTTATTCAGCTGCTTTATGGCCCCGGGTGAAATCTCAACTTTCCAGGCCATATCGCTCCATCACATCTTCAAGCGGAACGGTTTTTACACGGCCCGCCCGAATGTCTTCCAGTTCCTTATCGGCCATATAAACGTCTTCAAGATCCTGAAGATGCTCTACCACAGCCTCTTTGATATAAAACGTCTTGGTCCGGCCGGTATGCTCTGCCAGCAAAGACAACCGCCGGTTAATCTCATCCGGTAACCGGATTGATACCATGGTGGTCATAGCGCCACCTCCTGTTGATAAAATTAACCCAATTCATACAAACCGTCCAGGAAACACACAAGTTGATACATCCAGTGTCATACATGTAAATCATTTTTAAGGTAAAGTCAATATTTGATCATGTTTTCTGGTTCAATGGTCCAGAAAACACACAACATCGACCAATCCAGTTACCTTGGCTGGAGAATCATCAGTCCTCTTTCATGGCGCTGGTTATGATATCGCCGGCCAAGTCGCGACTTTGCCCGGAATTTTCATAGCGCGGAGCCGCGAGGCCCTGACCGGCGTCATGGCATCTTCGACCTGCCGCCCCGCTTTTTCTTCAACCAGCTTACCGTCTTTCCGGTACCGGATAAATTAAACCCGCTCATCCCTGCCGATGCCGGTGACCGTCCAATGATAAAAAATACCCCGGGATAATCGGTTTTATTTCGTTTCTTGGATGCCTTGCCTGTCAAAAGATTGACTTCCCCCGGTTTCTCAGATATAGAGATTTTATCGGGGCTGATATCAAGGTTCCCCACTCTATTCCCCACACACTTTTTAAATATAAGGGTAAATAGAGGTAGTAAAGAAATAAAATAATTGTTATTTTGTTTAACATTTTAAAATATTTAAATTGATTTTGGTATTGACAGGTAAATCAAGGTAAACCCGGTCAGAACAGCCTTCGGAATTGAAGATCGCTGGTTCGAATCCAGCCGGGCGTACCATTTTTCATGTCGCCGAAAAAAACGCCATTGCCCTTCCATCGGCAATCGGTATTTCTCAATCAAACAAAGGCTGTCCGCCCGGTGAATACGCCATCCGATGAAGAATGTAATCACCTTTTCCACGAAACCGGGATGCTTGACCATATCGCCGATCATTCCCGGCAGGTCTGCCGGGTGGCTGCCTTTCTGACAGACCGGCTCCGGGAAAAAAACATATCCTTAAACCGTAAGCTGGTCATTGCCGGCGCCCTGTTACACGATATCACCAAAACCCGCAGTTTTGATACAGGAGAAGACCATGCCCAAACGGGTGAGGCACTGCTGATCGAACTTGGCTATCGTGAAGTCGGTAAAATCGTGGGCCAGCATGTCGCCCTGAAGACCTATTTTTCATCAGACGTCCCTGACGAAGCCGAAATTGTCAACTACGCTGACAAACGCGTGCTTCATGACCGTATTGTTTCCATGGACCAGCGAATGAAATATATTCTGGAACGATATTGTCAGAATCCAGACCACCTCCGCCGGCTCCAGCAACTTTGGGACGTATCTCATGAAATGGAGAAACGGATCTTTCGTCGCCTGCTGTTTTTACCGGAAGCACTTGAAGAAAATATAAAAATGTCCCTCCCCGGGCACGTGCAAAACGATCCTGCCTGACCAGGAATGCGCATTTAACCTGTCCGTACCTGTCAACGTGGTTAGTGTTACCCTTCCGCCTGATTGTTTTTCCAATTACAATTACCTATTGACACGCACATTTATTCTACGGTATCCCTTTCCTGCTATTGGTATATCAATAAACGTAGTATCTTATCCATCCAGAGGTGAAAGGAGTTTGTTTATGAAAATGAAAAAAATCACTATGTTGCTCATCGTACTGGCCGTAATTTTCGGGCTGGGGCTTGGCGCCGGTCCGGTTCAGGCTAAAAAAATGATGCTGAAAACCCAGTCAATCTTCCCCACGGCCCTGCCGGTATTGGGCGACACCATGGTCTGGTTTGCGGATAAAATCAAAGAAGCCAGCGACGGTCAGCTGATTTTTAAGTATTTCAACCCCGGGAAACTGGTTCCGGGCGGAGAAATCCTTGAATCGGTCGCCAAGGGACGGATTCAGGCCGGATATGCGGCCACTGGTTTCTGGGCAGGTAAACTGCCGGCGGCGGTTCTTTTCGGTACGGTTCCTTTTGGCCCTGAAGCACCGGAATACATTGCCTGGATGTTCCAGGGAAACGGCCTGAAACTCTACCAGGAGATGTACGACAAAGCCGGATATAACGTCAAAGCCTTTCCCATCGGCATTATTTCTCCGGAAACATCGGGGTGGTTTGCCAAAGAGATTAAAACCGTCGACGACCTCAAGGGTCTTAAAATGCGTTTCTTCGGCCTGGGCGGAAAAGTCATGGAAAAACTCGGCGTATCCGTCACCCTGCTGCCGCCGGCCGAAATTTTTCCGGCCCTGGAAAAAGGCGCCATTGACGCCACGGAATTCTCCATGCCGACCATTGACAAGAATCTGGGTTTCTACAAAGTCGCCAAATACAATTATTATCCGGGATGGCATCAACAGGCCACTTTCCTGGAGCTTTTGATCAACAAAGACGTCTGGGACAAAAAAATGTCCCCGGCCCAGCGGGCGCTGGTTGAACTGGGCGCCCGGGCCTCGATCACCAACAGTCTGGCCATTGCCGAAGGCACGCAGGGGCCGGTGATCAAGGAAAATGCTGAAAAACGCGGCGTTAAAAACATGTACTGGTCAGATGACATGCTCTCTGCATTTAAAAAAGCCTGGGGAGAGGTTCAGCAGGAACAATGCGCAAAAGACGCTTTCTTCAAGAAAGTGTGGGATGACCTGGCCGCTTTCAGAGCGAATTATGCCAACTGGAGCGAGCTGGCCTTTCTGCCCCGAAAAACGCATTAAGGTCCCTTTGGCCCATTACTGATAATAAAAACGCCGAATGAGACGGGCGAATATCAAATTCGACCGCTCATCCGGCGTTCATCCGTTTACCCTCCACCTGTTTCGCTTAAAAGCCTGAAACGGCCGGCTCAATTGAAGGAAAACCCATGGATAACACACCTGACACCGCCCCCCGATTTTGTCAGATCGTTGACGGATTCATTTTGAAATCCGGAAGACTCATTGCCTGGCTGAATGTATTGCTGATCGTAAATATCCTTGTGCAGGTTTTGCTCCGCTATGCGTTTAGCATGGGTCTGGTGTGGCTGGAAGAACTGCAGTGGCACCTCTATGGCGCCGCCATCATGTTCGCCATCTCATATTGCATTACCGAGGATTCCCATATCCGCCTGGATCTCCTTCACCAGCGATTTTCTCCCAAAACCAAGGCGGTTGTTGAAGTGCTCGGGATCCTCATTCTGCTGTTCCCCCTGTATATTACTCTCTTCGTGCATGGCATCGGATTTGTGGAAAGTGCGTTGCGGGTACACGAGAGATCGGAATCCCCCCTGGGCCTGCCCTACCGATGGATCATTAAAGCCGCGATACCCGTTGGCATGTCTTTTGTGATTGCCGCCTCAACATCGCGGCTGGTCCGTTCCATGGCTGTTATTTTCACTCATAAAAAAGCGTAAGAGAAAACCATCATGGCGATTAACGACATCCTTGTCATTCTCATGTTCCTGACTTTTATCAGTCTCTTGTTTACCGGTTTCCCCATCGGGTTCGTGCTGGCCGGGGTGGCTGTCATTTTCACTGCTGTCGGCTACTTCAGCGATCTCTATTTCGATACCATGACCGGCCTTGATTTCAACCTGCTGGGCATGGTGGTTAACCGGGTCTTCAAGCTGATGAGCAACTGGGTTCTGGTGGCCATCCCCATGTTTGTGTTTATGGGGCTCATGCTCGACCGATCCGGTGTGGCGGAAAACATGATGCGCTCGATGCAGGATCTTTTCGGCAAGGTCCGCGGCGGGCTGGCCGTTACCGTGGCCGTCATCGGCATCGTTCTGGCCGCTTCCACGGGTATCATCGGCGCCTCGGTAGTCCTCCTGGGAATCCTCTCCCTGCCGGTAATGCTCAAGCAGGGCTACGACAAGTCCCTGGCTCTGGGCACCGTGGCGGCCTCGGGAACCCTGGGCATCCTGATCCCCCCCAGCATCATGCTGGTCATCATGGCCGATCAACTCAACCTTGCGGTGGGAGATCTGTTCATGGGCGCGGTGCTGCCCGGCCTGCTTCTCGGCATATTATACATTGTCTACATTCTGATTACCGGGCTGATCAAGCCCCAGGCCGCTCCCCTGCTGGAAGACCGGCATGATCTCTCCTGGACCGTCCTGCTCGACGTGCTGAAAACCGTCCTGCCCCCGGCCATGCTCATTGTCCTCGTCCTGGGATCTATTTTTGCCGGGATCACCACCCCCACCGAGGCCAGCGGCATTGGCGCTGCGGGGGCCATCCTGCTGGCCGGATACAACAAACGGCTCTCGTGGCAGGCCATTAAGGATGTCGCCATCGGCACTTACAAAACCTGCGGCTATATCTTTGGCATCCTGATCGGGGCCCAGGCATTTGCCCTGGTCCTGCGGATGCTTGGCGGCGATGAGTTTATCGAAAGCAGCATGACCGGCCTGCCCTTTGGGCCCTATGGTATTCTGGCCGTTGTTCTGCTCGTCGTTTTTTTCCTGGGATTTTTCCTCGACTGGATCGAAATCTGTCTGATCATGCTGCCCCTTCTGGCGCCCGTCATATCCAAACTCGGGCTGAATATCAACGGTTACGGCGTGGTTGAAAACCCGGAACTGGTCTGGTTCACGGTTCTGGTAGCGGTCAGCCTGCAAACCTCCTTCCTCACGCCACCGGTGGGGTTTGCTATTTTTTACATTCAGGGCGTGGCGCCGCCGGAAGTCAAGCTCCTTGACATTTATAAAGGCGTCATACCGTTTGTTATCCTCCAGCTGATCGGCTTATTTGCCGTTCTGCTCTTTCCCCAGCTGGTTTTATGGCTGCCGGCCGTTACCTATGGGTAGCAATGAATATTAAACACTCAAGAAATAAATAATGACATCCTTTCCGGAATAGATTAAAAAGGTCCCCAGGAGCTGCTCTGGCACCGTTGCCGCCATGCTTCCCGGCCGTGGACTTATGATCTCTGTCCGGGTGTGGGCCTTTTGATCATCCCGATGACCTGAGATGGCGGCGCCTGCAATATGTAGATGCCGGCGGCAGCATCGCCGGAAACTGCTGCGGGTCCATACCTGCGCGCGCCGCGGGGATTCATGCGGTGATAAATGCCGGGGAAAGCGGACGCCGCCAGATCCACGGGGATACGGCGATCCTTTTCAAAATCGCGAAAAGGCAGGGAAACACCAAATGGTCTCTCTCCATCCGCCTGACAAAGCCACCGGAAAACCATTTCCAGCCATTTTATTTGACCGGATGGAATTTGCCGGCAGTCTGGGCGATCTGGGCACCCTGCTCCCCATCTCCATCGGCATGATCGTGCTAAACGGCCTGAATGCCACCAATGTGCTGTTTACCGTGGGCCTTTTTTATATCCTGGCCGGTTTCTATTTCAAGGTGCCCGTTCCGGTTCAGCCTATGAAAGTCATCGGGGCCTATGCCATCGCCGTGGGGCTTTCGCCCACCCAGATTATCGCCGCCAGCCTCTGGATGGGCATCATCGTCCTGTTCCTGGGAACCACGGGACTGATCCATATCATCGGCAAATATACGCCCAAAAGCACGATCCGCGGTGTCCAGGTCGGGGTCGGCATCATTCTCATGATGAAAGGGCTGAACTTCATGATTCAGCCGGACCCGCATCTCGCCGTTCAAACCCTCGGACCGATCAAGATCGGCATCGTACTGGGCGTTATCGGCATGGCCGTTACGTTATTGCTTCTGGAAAACCGGAGAATGCCGGCCGCGGTGGTGGTCATTGTCGGCGGTATCCTGGTGGGGCTTTTCATCGGCCGGCCGGTGGATATGGACAAGCTGAAGATCGGTTTCCACCTGCCCCGCCTGTTCCCCTATGGCATCCCCTCCTTCAGTGACATGCTGTGGGTCCTGCCGGCGCTCGTCGTCCCCCAGGTGCCCATGACCATCGGCAACGCCATCCTGTCCAATACGGATGTGATGCACGATTATTTCGGTGACCGGGCCCGGCGGGCGTCCTATCGCTCCATCGCCAACAGCCAGGGGATCGCCGATATCGTCAGTTTTATTCTGGGCGGCATCCCCATGTGTCACGGGGCCGGCGGGCTGGCCGCCATGGTCCGTTTCGGGGCCCGCACGGCCGGAGCCAACCTGATCATCGGCAGTATTTTCGTGCTGCTGGCACTGCTGTTCGGCCCGCATGTTCTCATTATCCTGACCCTGCTCCCCCGGTCGATTCTCGGTGTATTGTTGATCTTTGCCGGTGTCCAGCTGGCCCTGATGATCCGGGATCTGACCGAGCGCAAAGACCTTTTTGTGGCTCTGATCATGCTGGGCATCACCCTGACCGTCAATCTGGCGGTGGCTTTCATTTGCGGCATCGTCATTGCCTATGCCATGAAAAGCGGCAAAATAAACATCTGACACCTGCTTTCAGAAAATAAATGAAAGAAAAATGGCCGCACATCCGTATTAGCCAGTGAACAGCAGATGAATCGCGCAATCGGGAGAATCCAATGGCATTGGTTGAAATTGATCACATCACGAAAAACTACCTGATGGGTGAAGTGCCGGTGTCGGCACTGCGGAATATCACCCTCTCCATCGAAGCGGCGGCCTTTGTATCCTTCGTGGGCCCCTCGGGCAGTGGGAAAACCACCCTGTTGAACCTCATCGGGTGTCTGGATAAACCGACCCAGGGGACAATCACCGTGGACGGCACTTTTGTGGCCGATCTGAACCGCAGGCAGGGCGCGATCTTCCGGGGAACCGTTCTGGGATATATCTTTCAGGCATTTAATCTCCTGCCGGTGCTGACCGCCTATGAGAACGTGGAATACCCATTGGTGATGATCAGAAACGAAACCGCATCCAACCGCAAAAAACAGGTGCTGAAAGTCCTGGACGCCGTCGGAATGATCGACCAGAAAGACAAGCGCCCGGATCAACTGTCCGGCGGGCAAAAGCAACGCGTGGCCGTGGCACGGGCGCTGGTCACCCGCCCGAAGCTGGTCCTGGCCGACGAACCCACCGCCAACCTCGACCGCCAGACCGCCATCAACGTTATCCGCTTGATGCGCCAGATGCGCGATGAATTCGACACGACCTTTATCTTCTCCACCCACGACCCGGGCGTGATGAAGGAGGCCGAGGTGATCTACACGCTTGAAGACGGCCGGCTGATTCAGCCCCAACCGCCTGTTGCCGGGATATCGGAGGGAAAATCATGATTCGCATTTTCAAGCTCGCCATCCGGAATCTGATGCGCTACAAAAGGCGCACCCTGCTCACCTCCCTGTTGATTACCCTGGGGGTGCTGATGGTCATCCTTTTCTCGGGCCTGTCCGGGTCATTCAAGGCCATGATGGTCGGTCAGATCACCGACGCCAACCTTTCCCAGATCCAGATTCATAAAAAAGGGTATGTTTCCTCCATGGATTCCGTGCCGCTCAACCTGAATTTAAGTCCAAAGGCATACAAAACGGTCGAAAAAGTACTTAAAAACAACCCCGCCGTGGCGGCCTGGGCCCCCCGGATTAAACTGGGCGCCATGCTGAGTAATTTTACCGAAACCACCAACATCCGCCTGAACGCCGTTGATCCGGAAAAAGAGATACGGGTCTGCCCGAATGTCGGGGACCGGATGGTTTTTCAAAAGTCCGGCCCCCAGACCGACGCATGGGAAAAACGGATCAAGCCGGGCGAGATCGTTATTCCGGATAAACTGGCCAAAGGCATGAAAATCAAGCTGGGAGATGCCGTGGTGCTGGTGGCCAATAACCGGGAGGGGTCGGTTAACGGGCTCAATTTTGTTGTCGGCGGCATCACCGAGACGATTGTCGGCCCCCAGGGAAAGGAAGGGTATATGCATATCAAAGATGCCCGCAGCCTGCTCCGCATGGAAAAACCGGAGGTCACCGAGGTGGCTGTCCGCCTGAAAAATTTTGATCAGCTGGACAGGGTTCAGGCAGACCTCAAATCGGAATTATCCGCATTTAAAAACCAAAAGGGGAAACCGGCGTTTGAGATTCACACCTGGGAAAAATTATCCCCCTTTTATAATATTGCCAGAATGATTGACCTCATGTCCATCACCATGAAGCTGATCATGGTGGCCATTGTCCTGATCAGCATTTTAAACGTCATGATCATGTCGGTGTATGAACGGGTCCGGGAGATCGGCACCATGTCCGCCATCGGCACCACGCCCGGTAAAATCATGGGGCTTTTTCTGGCGGAAGGGATCACGCTCGGGATGTTCAGCATTGTTCTCGGCAATATCATCGGGCTGGGCGGTATTTTTCTTTTGAATATTTATCCCATCCGGTTTTCTTTCGCCCGCATGGACAACCTGCTGCTCACCCCTTCGGTTGATTTTTCCGATCTGTTGTGGCTGGCGGGGGTGGTCCTGCTGGTATCGATTTTTGCCAGCCTGCAGCCCGCCTATAAGGCCTCCAGAATGGAGCCGGTCGATGCGCTGGGGCATGTCTAAAGGAGAAAGTAATGCTGAAAACAGTATCCATCATCCTCATATGTCTATCCCTGGCCGTGCCCGCGTTTTCAAGCGACGGAAATGCACTGCTCAAAAAGGTGGATCGCAATCTGAACCCCGAAGCGTTCGAGATGTACCGCAAACTCATCAACATCGAACCGGACGGGACCCGAAAAGAGTTTATCATGTATTCGGTCAAGAAAGGGCGCGACCAGATTGCATCGGTCTTTTTGTCCCCGGCCAGTGAAAAAGGCCGGGCCACATTGCGGGTGGGAGAAAACATGTGGCTCTATATTCCCAATGTGGGCAAGCCGATCCGGATCACCAGCCTCCAGTCGGTCACCGGCGGGATATTCAACAACGCCGATATCATGCGGCTGGACTACAGCGCCGAATACAACTGCGAAAAAATCGATCAGAAAGAAGACACGCTCATCCTCCACTTAAAGGCCAAAACCCGGTCGGTCGCCTACGACCGGGTGATCATGCAGGTAGATGAAAAAAAATTACTGCCAACGAAAATTGACTGCCTGGCATCATCCGGCATGCTGATTAAAACGCTCTATTTTAAAAAAGTCACGGATTTCGGCCACGGCATCATCCGCCCCGCCGTCATCGAGACGGACAGCCCGCTGCATAAGGGCTATAAATCGGTCATGATCTTTGCCCGGATGAAGCCAAAGAAACTTCCCGATGAAGCATTCACTCTGAATTACCTTTCCAGGATCGACAGCCTGAGATGAGCAAGGCGCTCCTTTTACTGGCCCTGTCCACGGCGCTGTTTTGTCTCATCCCGCCGGACGCGTCCTGTCTGGATAATGATCCGGATGGCTATTCATTCGATCCATCGGAAATTGAAAAGGAGATCGAAAAAAAACCGTATCGGTTCAGCGGCTTTTTAGAGTTCCGGCCGTCTCTTTCGGGCCTGGATGAGGATGCCGCTTTCTACCGGATTCGACTTTTTGATCAGGAGGAAAAGCCAACCCGGCAGCAGTATAATCTGGGGCTTCGTCTCGAAGGAAGCTGTGAAAAAGGCATTGCCAGCCTCTATTTCAGGGCCGACAGCCTCCTGTGGCATGATGACCGGGGATGGGACAGCGACATCGACCTTTCGGAAGGGTACCTTTCGCTGAAACCAAGCCCTCGCTTTACCCTGAACGTCGGCAGGGAAGTGATTTCATGGGGAAAGGGGTATGCTTTTAACCCGGTTGCCTTTGTTTCCCGCCCCAAAGACCCGGATAACCCGACGGAGGCCCTGGCGGGGTTTTATGTTATCACGGCGGATCTTATCCGAAGTTTCAAAGGGCCCTTGAAAACCCTTGCCTTTACGCCGGTCCTTATTCCGGTAACGAAAACCGTGAACGATGATTTCGGTCAACCGAGTCATCTCAACGCGGCCGGCAAGCTCTACCTGCTCCTTTGGGACACGGATCTGGACCTGATATTTTTCACCGGAGAAAGCCGGACGCCCCGTTATGGGCTGGATTTTGCCAGAAACATCACCACCAATTTCGAAATTCATGGAGAACTGGCATGGATCACCGATTTTGAAAAAATTTCCATCGACACCCGGGGCAACCGGTTCACCGAAGAAACCGGCGTCTTGCAGGCATTGTTCGGTATCCGCTATCTCACGGCCGACGATATCACGTTTATCATCGAATACTTTCATAACGGCGGCGGGCTGGATCAGGCGGATGCCGAAAATTTTTATCGGTTCGTGGACCGGGCCGCTGACACCTATCTGTCCACCGGGGACCGTTCCCTGCTGACCCGGGCCGGCCAGCTGTCTCAGGAAACGCTGGCAGCGGATAAACCGATGCGCGACTACCTCTATTTCAGGGCCAGCTGGAAAGAACCGTTTGATATTCTGTATGTTACCCCGGCCGTGACATCCATCGTCAACGTCGCCGATCAGAGTTTTTCCCTGGCGCCGGAGATTCTCTACAGCCCCGAAACCAATCTGGAACTCCGGCTGCGCGGTACACTGCTGGCAGGGGGCAGCCAAACCGAATTTGGCGAAAAACGAAGCGACTGCCAGATCGAATTCAGAATCCGATACTATTTTTAACCCGGAACGCATGAGACGACGACAGACCCGGAAAACAAATGGCAAAGATAACCGCCCCTGAAACCTTATCGGATGAGCAGATCGTCCATCTGGCCCTGACGGACCCGGATGCATACTATTTCCTGATGACCCGCTATGAAGCCCGAATTTTGCGCTATATCCACCGCATCTCGCGCCTGACCCCCGAGGAAGCCGAGGATCTGCTCCAGGAAATCTTCATCAAGGCGTACCGCCAATTGAACCGCTTCAACCCAAAGCTGAAATTTTCAAGTTGGATTTACCGGATTGCCCATAATGAAACCATCAGCCAGTATCGAAAAAACAAGTCCTATTCGGCCACACTTGATTCATTTATTGAAAATGACGATGCGGATCGCCTGGCCGGCTTGATTGGAGAAACACTCGAGATTGATAATGACTACATTTCCAGAGAAAATGCGGAAAAAGTGAACGCGGCGCTGGCCAGACTTCCGGATAAATACCGTGAAGTCCTTATCCTGCGCTATTTTGAAGACCAGAGCTATAAAGAGATCAGCGATATCCTGCGCAAGCCGCCGGGAACCGTCGCCACGCTGATCAACCGGGCCAAATCGAAATTCAGAAAAATTGCCCGGCAACATCAACTTGAAAACCTGATACAGTGAAATGATGGATACCAGCCAAAAAATACTCCAGAAAATTAAAGACAATGATGTCCGGCCAGATCCCAAATGGCATTTTTTATTCAAGCGCTCGGTGATCTGGGTTGTTTTTTTTCTTTCCATCCTGCTGGGAAGCATGGCCAGCGCCCTTGCCATCTTCCAGCTGAGGTATGCCGAGTGGGATTTATATCAGCACTTTCGCCACAGCCTGGCTGAATTTGTTCTGCTGGTACTTCCCATTTTCTGGCTGGTCTTCTTATTGGGGTTTACCGGATTCGCCTATTATTATTTTCGACGCACGGAACAGGGATACCGCTATCGGGCGCTTTGGGTCGTATCGGGAAGTATTATCTTATCCCTTATCGGCGGCGGGTTTCTATACTCAACCGGATTGCCGGAGAAGCTCGAACCGGTATTTTTCGATAACATGCCATTTTACCAGCAATGGCAGGCCCGCAAGCAGCGGGTCTGGATGTCGCCCGACAAAGGATTACTCGCCGGCCGCATTACCACCGTTATTTCAGACCGGAAAATACAAATAGAGGATCTGGAGGGAGCCACCTGGGAAATTGACATCACCGATACCCTCTGGCGGGGCCGTCTGAAACCGGCGGAATCCCTTAAGATTAAGCTCATCGGCCAGAAAACAGGATCCGGCCGGTTTGCCGCCGCTGAAATCCGGCCCTGGCGCGGTCGGCGCCGCCGGATGCGCTCAGTCAAATGGAAAGATCGCTGTAAGGTAAGCCTTCCAAAAATCAAATAGGCCGGGAGCCTCTGGTATCAGGCGTTTAACCAGATCACTCCCCTGCCAAAAAGGACCGGCTGTCCAGAGCCGGTCCTTTTTTATTTTGAAAAAAGTGAAAGAAATTTCTCCTTCTACCCGTACTAACAAGTGAAAGGCAATAATTCATATAATTAAAAATAGAAGGGGAATTCACAATGAAAAGATTCATCAAAGTGGCTGCTTTGGGTGTAAGTCTATTGCTTGTTGGCACGATGGTCACCGCCAGGGGTATGAAAGGCATGAACGGAAACAGCCGCGGCCGTGCCAATTTAGCGGCGATTGTCACCAACCTGCCTGTCCAGGAATTAAGCGCGGAAGAAGAAGCCGGACTTACTCAAATGCGGGAAGAAGAAAAACTGGCCCGCGATGTGTATCAGGCGATGTTTGAAAAGTGGGGATTGACCGTTTTCAGCAACATCGCCCGGAGCGAACAACGCCACATGAACGCCATCGGCGCACTTATAGAAAAATACGAAATGGTCGACCCGGTAACCGATTCCTCGGCGGGTATTTTCACCAGTCCCGACATGCTTTCGCTCTATACCGATCTTGTTGAAAAGGGCAAAACATCACTGGTGGATGCACTTCAGGTGGGAGCCACCATTGAAGACCTGGATATCAAGGATCTGTATGACTTTCTAGAACAGACCGACAATACGGACATTAAAACCGTATATCAAAATCTGGCCAGGGGTTCCCGGAATCACTTACGCGCCTTCACCTATCAGCTCGCCCTGAATGGCGCCGGCTATAACGCACAATACCTGACTGCCGGGGAAATTGACACCATCATCAATGCGCCCGGAGAACGGGGACGGGTGGATGAAAATGGTCACCAGGTGACCGGACCCGGCCGGATCGGAAAAAACGGATCTGCCGATGCGGATGGCGACGGGGTTTGTGACCACAGGGGCCGCCGAATGATGAAAAACGGAAACAGCCGGGGCAACGGCAATGGTGCCAGAGGCTTCACAGGGAAAACAGAAACGGAAGTGCCCCAATGAACCTGGCAGGTGCGAAAGGGGCCAGTTATGTTGGTGCCGACAACAATGGGATCTGCGATCATCTAAAAGCCAGGATACCGGCGCAATCTACGCCAGCCAATTGACATAAATGATACGCCAGACAGGCTTATGGGAAAATAATCATTCTCTGCCCCAACCGTTACCGGGCTCAATTAAAAATGAAAGGGGGGATGATAGAAAAGCAGGATCGTTTCGACAGGGAGACAATGCGCACAATTAAAAGCAATATCAATCCATGTATTAAAAAATCAATTGAAAGGAAATCAAATGTTTAAAAAATTCACCGTGGTTTTTACAATTACCCTGGCAATTGTGGTGCTGTCGGCTCCGGCCTGGTGTTCCGACAAAACCATAGAAAACAGCAACCATTCTCTCATGCTCGTCCAGGGCGGTTCAGGCGCGGGTGCGGGTCCCGGGGCCGGTCCGGGACCGGGTGCGGGACCGGGACCTGACGCAGGCATGGGACCCGGAGACGGTACCGGATCAGGTGATGGCTCTTCCGGCGACAATGGTTCAGGATCAGGTGGCGGGTTTGGCCCGGGCGATGGTACTGGAACAGGCGACGCACCCCAGGATGGTACCGGTTTTGGCCCCGGAGACTGCACAACTTAATCCACGA
>CAZNZW010000036.1:0-24880 GCA_964577615.1 uncultured Desulfobacterales bacterium
TTCGGATTATACTCGGTTTGCGATGGATAATTTTACTTTTAATGAAGCAGCTCCGGTGCCTGAACCGGCCACTATGATTCTTTTCGGCACCGGCCTGCTTGGTCTCGCCGCCTTTACACGCAGGAAAAACAAAAAATAGCCATCGTTATTTGCATGTAAAGAAGCAGGGACGTTATCGTCCCTGCTTCTTGGCAGATTGAAAATACCGCGACCACCTTTGCTGCTCGGCAAAGGATCACAGCCGTCGGCGTTCATCCGAACCGTAATAGGTCAGGTGGACCATGGTGATATCGTCGGACTGACCTGCTCCCCGGCTGAATGTTTCCAGGCGGGTCATAATCGTTTTCAGCAGCATCTCCCCGGATCTCTGGCCGGTTTCCACCAGTAGTTTTTCGAGCCGTCGTTCGGAATAGAGTTCACCTTCGGCGTTCATCGCCTCGGTCACCCCATCCGTATAGAAAAAAACCGCATCCCCCGCCGACAGCTGAACCATCTTCGACGCGTAATCGAAATCATCCACAACGCCCAGAGCAACCCCCTCGGTCACTTCAAGGGGGCGGACCCCGCCGTTTCCACCCACCAGGTAAGGTGGATTATGGCCGGCATTGCAATATTCCAGATGCCCGGTCCGGGTGTCGAGAACAGCCAGAAAGAGCGTGACGAACATCATGGAAGGATTATTCAGAACCAGATCCTCCTGGAGCCGGGCCATGACACGGTGCGGAGCCATTCCCTGAGACGATTTGGCCTTGACCAGTGTTTTGGTGACCGACATGAACAGCGCCGCCGGGACGCCCTTGCCCGACACGTCGCCAATGGCAATGCAGAGGCGATCTTGATCCATAAAGTAAAAGTCGTAAAAGTCCCCCCCCACCTGCCTGGCCGGTTTGAGGGTGGCCCGGATATCGAACTCGTTCCGATCGGGAAACGGCGGGAAGACCTTGGGCAGAATCCCCATCTGAATATCGTGGGCCACCTTCAGCTCGCTTTCAATTTTCTCTTTGGAGGCGATGGTTTCCGACAGATCCCGGATATACCTTTTCAAAGCGTCCTGCATATGGAGGAAAGATTCGGCCAGACTTCCGACTTCATCTCTGGAACGGATGGACGGCAATGCCGCGTCCAGGTTACCCCGGGCAATCTGCATGGTGGCCAGGGAAAGCGCCCGCAGCGGACGGGTAATAGATCCGGCAATGAGAATCGTCACCACCAGGAGAACGAAAAACCCGCCCAGGCCGAGAATGACAACGGTGTTGTTGAGCCGTTTGATATCGGCCATCAATTCCTTTTGGGGAAAAAGGACACCCAGCGACCAGCCGCTGGTCGACAGCGGCTGATAGGCCAGCCAGCAGGCCTTGCCCGTATGAATGCTGTTAAAGGGAATATAGCCGGACTGCCCCCGGATCATTTTACGTCCCACCTCCCGTAACTCAGGCCGGTGTTTTGCTTCGGCCACAGTGAAAATGGTTTCGTTCATGATTAATCTGCTGTCGGGATGGGTCAGGAAAGTCCCGTTTTTCGTAATCAAAAATCCGTAACCGGTTTTTGCGATCCGGATGGCCGAGGTCGTCTGCTGCAGCCAGGCCAGCGAGATATCGATGGTCACGATCCCGGACGGTTTCCGCACACCGTTTTCTCGCCGGTAAAACGGTACGGAATACGTGGCCATCAGGGCGTTGGCGCTGCGGGGACCGTAATAAGGTTCGGACCAGAGCGGCCGCCTCAACTCCCAGGGGATCTGGTACCAGTCCCGATAAAAATAATCGTGGGTCAGACGGTCAAAGTGGACCGCCGCGCCCCGTTTATACGCATGCAAAGCAAATTTTTCTTCGGTTTCGCCCCGGACGTAGGGCTCGAACGCCACCGTCGCACCGGCAATTTCCCAGTTGCTTTTCACGATGGCGGTGAGCATCCTGCCAAGTGTCCGGTCATCTGGATCGAGATATTCCAGCATCGCCGCCAGGTTTTCGGGAACCTTTTCGATGCCCCCCAGGACCGTATCGATCCGGTTGACCGTGGCCCGGGCCAGGTTTTGGGCATTTTCTCCCAGATTTTTGGTGATGATTCGCCGGGACACGCTGTAGTTATAAAGAAAAACGCCCGAAAAAATCAGCCCGGCGCTCACCAGCACCAGCAGCGTGAGCTTCAGGGCCAATCCTTTGAATGGGTTGAAGATTCTCATTCGCCTCTCTTCCCGGTTATTGCGCACATTGCCGGAAAAAAGTACCGAACGGCACGATCGTTCCGATAATTCCGCCGTCCAGCAGGATCCGGGTCACCCGCCGGTAATCCGACCGGCGCAGGATACCCGTTCTTTCGTTCCGTCCGCCTCTGACGGTCATCAGGTCCGCCATTCTGTCAAGCATCCACCGCTGGTGGACCCGGGTGGCCGGAATCCGGGCCTTGCGCAGGTTTTCCATGACCAGATCGAGGGTTTCGTCAGGATGGGCAAAAGCATACCGCCAGCCGTCCAGGGATGCCCGGACAAAATCCCGGCAGCCTTCCGGGTCATTGTTGAACGTCTCTTCCAGAGTGTAAATGCCGTCTTCGGGAAAATTTAAATCGTATTCATAAAAGAAAAACCGGGTCAGTTCATCGGGATCAATCCCGGACATAAGGATTGTATGGTATTCGTTGTACCACATGGCCGAGGCGGCATCCACGCCGTCACGCAGGAAAAGGTTAACCGAGAACGACTGCCGGACCGGTACCGGATGAATACCAAATTTTTTGAAAAACGCACTGGGCTGCACCCTGACTGCGGCACCGCCCCACAGGCCGACCTTGCGGCCATCCAGGTCCCGGGGGGTTTGAATCCCGCTCGATTTCTTGGCCACCAGCATCAGGGCCGACCGCTGGACCATCTGGGCGATATTGACCACCCGGATGCCCTGATCCCGCATGCCGAGGGCCATGGACAGTCCCAGCGTGCCGAACGTGGCCTGTTTTTTTTTCAGCAGGACTTCCGCCGGACGATCAGGCCCGCCATCGATAATGGTCACGTCAAGACCGTGTTTTCTATAAAATCCCTTATGGCGGGCCACGTAATATCCGGCAAACTGGGCCTGGGGCACCCAGTGGGGGATGAAAGAGACCGGTTTCAGCGCCCCGGTTCCGGTGGCCGGTCCACCGGCCCGAATCTCTGCCGGGAAGAAACCGGCCAGGCAGGCGATCATCGTCAGCATCACAATCGCGGTAAGGAATTTCATTGGTTGTCCATCATTTCAGGGATACGGCCAGGGTCAGAATATTACACCGACCCTTCCGTTCATAACGGATCTCATCGGTCAGCTGGCGGGCGATGAAGATTCCCAGCCCGCCCACCGGCCGGTTCTCAAGGGAAAGATCGAGATCCGGTTCGGGCGTCTCCAGTGGATTGAACGGCGTACCGCTGTCAATTATTTCTAGTATCAGGCGGGCATCGTCCACCCGGCGGCACCGGATGGTCACCGTACCGACCGTATCCGGATACGCATGGCTGCAGACATTGACCAGCATCTCTTCCGCCGCAATTTCAAGGCCCTGGGCTTTTTTCCCATCGAGATGATATTGCCGGGCGCAGGCAGTCACAAAGGCCAGCATCTCGGGGAGTTTTTCAAGCAAAGCCGGGCGTTCGATTTGAGGCATGGTTTTCCCGTACCGGGTTAATGAGGCAGGATCTACAAGTGGGTAAGCGCTTCCTCGACCGATGCGTAAATCTCCAGTATTTTAGCAAATCCGGTCATGTCCAGTACGCCTCTGACCCCATCGGTCAGCTCGGCCAGGATCAATTTTCCGTTATCGGCCTTGAGTCGCCTGGAGACAACCAGAATACTTCTGATCCCCGCGCTGCTGATGTAGTCCACCCCTTTGAAGTTGACAATAAAAGAGCGTTTTCCCTCGTCAATAAGCGCATTAAAAGCTTTTTCAAATTCAGGCGCGGTGAGGGCATCCATCCGGCCCGCAAGGGCCACAATGGTGGCATCGGCTTCCTGTCGGGTTTCAATTTTCATCCTGGCCTCCAAATTTCGTATTCAGGCTGTCATATTCAGACTGACCGACCGGCATGGCCATCAGCGATTAAATGTCATGGATTTTTCCCAGTCAGTTTTTATCCGCATAACGATATCCCGGGCCCGGTCATACTGAATCTGCATTCCCTCCCAGTGAGGACGATGATCGATCTTCATCATCAGCAGACCGTCGGTATCAAACCACCGGGGCAGAATACCGCCGGTAAAATAGCCCGTTGCCCGTAAAAGATCAACAATCGCGCCGCTCCACGACTGCCCCAGGTTGACCCAGGCCTGGATAACGGATGCGCCCTGGTCGACGACCTTTTTTTCTTCATCACCGAACACTTCGGAAAAATCGGCACCGGCTTCCCAGACGGCCATCCGCGCCACCCGGGCAAAGTCGAAATATTCGACATCGATCCGGGTGGTGACGGACTCAGGGGGCATCCCGTGGGAGATACGCAATTCTCTTTCATCATCAAAGGCCGCGTAAAGATGCGTCAGCAGGCCTTCATATTCGGCGGGCAGATAGACCGGATGCGGCTTCGGCTTGAGGGTCCTGAAATCGAGAAGGGTGGAGACCCGGCCGGTGGCGCTCTTTTCCCGGCTGTACGCCTCCGCGGGCATGAGATCCATCTCCACGGCCATGGTGATGAGACCCATTTTGCCGGTCACTTTCTGGGAAATGACATGGTTACAGACCGGTTCTCCGAATATCGTTTCCACGCGCCGGCGCCGGCCGCCGATGTCAAGCCCGTGGGAAATCATACCGGAAAAGAGGCGTTTGCTGCCCCGATAGTTTTTATGGACCACGCCGGCACCGGATTCATAAACACCCGTGTAGGGCGCGCTCCGGAAAAGGCTGTTATGACCGACAATATCCCCGGAAGGCGTCCGGGCCACCGACGAAATCACCCGGCCGGAACGGTTTTCCGCCGTCAGGCGGTCGGGGTTGATGTAGGTTTTGACCGGGTACCCGTCTCCGTATACGGAAAGAAAGAGATCGGCCACTCCCCGGGCGTCCCCGGGGCGGAAAAGATCGATTTCCCAGGGTTGACCCGGTTCGATCGGGCAGGGATTATCGGTCATTTCTCATCTCCTCGTTTCTATCTAGCCATCCGAAGTTTTGCAGGGCGTCGTAAAGGGTGTCGGCCACCACGTCCATGCCGCCGGCATTGAAATGGGCCAGATCCAGGTAAAGTTCGTATCGCCGGGGATGCCGGCGAAAAGCGGCATCCAGGTCGATAAAGGGAAGGTCCAGATCAGCGGCGATGGTGTCCCGGATAAAATCGAAAAGGCGAAGGTCGTATTCGGCCCGGCCTTCCATAAAGCTTTTCCAATTGGCCTGAATGGCCGCCATCGACCGGGCCTGGTCCGGTGTGGGGTCGGGATCAAATGCCGGTGCATAGGGCAGACAGGCGACCCGGGCCCCCGCCCGCCGGGCATCGTCAACAATGGCCCGGTAGTTACCGGCAATGCTTTCCAGGCAGGCGTCCCACTGAAATGCCTCGTCCCAGCGGGGAAACCCCTTCCGCTCGGTCATACGCCGCCGGAAGAGAAAGTAGATGCAAAACCGGGAAAGGACATGGTTCCACCAGGGGCTTTTTCTCTCCAGGGCCATGATGAATTTCCAGGGCCAGGGCGTGCCGGATTGCCACCTCCTGCCCATCATCCACGCCTGGGAGACGTCGTTCCCTCCGATTTCGACCAGAAGGATATCGGGGCGGATTTCACGTAGATCCTGCTCCCACAAAAGCCGGTGCTGGTAGCTGTTATAGGTGGGATTGCCTGCATTGAGCACTTCCCAGTCTCCATAGCCGCCGGCGGCGAGCCGTGCTTCCAGCCGGGCCGACCAGAGCTGTTGTTCGCTGCGGAGCTTGACCCCGAAAAAAGGCGATTCGCCGATGAGCAGAATCCGTTTTTTCCGCCCGTCCGGAGCCGGTTCCGGACCGCGACACCGAAACCGGTTGATGGTAACCATGGGCGACCGGAATCCCTTTTTGAACCGGTATGCCAGTGGCGGTTCCACCTTTTCAATAAAACTGCGATACGGATATTCGCCGATGACCTTGGAGCGGAACGGGATCAGATACGCCCGGCGATGGTAGATCCGGGCACCCATTTCGGCCAGAACCAGGAGTGCCAGAATACCGGCAAGGGTCCACAGGATGAACATCATTTTTTCAATTTTCTCCTCAAGTAAGCGGTAAATATCAGGGACAAAAGGCTCATCCCCGCACACACACTGAATAAAGCGGAAAATCCCCACCGGGCCACGACCGGCCCGCCGATAAAAGGCCCCAGAAAAAATCCCCCCTGGAACATCTGAAGCCCCAGGTTAAGATTGAAAGCGCGGAACCGCGGCGTGGAGATATCGAACATCAATCCGTTGAAAACCGGCATGGCGATTCCCCAGCCGATGCCCAGTACGCCGCCCATCATAAAAAAACCGGCCGGCCCCCGGATCTGCCCCAGCAGATAATAGGCCGCCGAAAGACCCAGGAGGGTCCCCATGATCAGCCGGCACTTATCCACCCGGTCGAACAATGTACCGGCTGTCAGCCGGACACCGATTTCACTGGCTGTGGCCAGGGTCAGGAACAGGCCGGTGGCCGGAATGCCCAGCCGGCGGCCGTAGCCGTCGAGAAAGAAAAAGACCAGGGCATGGGTGCTGAAAAAAAACAGCATGGCGACCAGAAGGACGATGATACGGATGTTCCGGATATCCTCCAGCACCTCCCGTCGGGTCAGTACGGAAGAAGCCATCGCCGATTCCCCGCTTTCCGGCCGGCCTTCCAATCGGGGCTTGAGGACCTTTACCAGTGGAAACACCAGGATTGTGACCAGGGCGAAGAAGTAAAGGGTGCCGGTAAACCCGCCCAGTGTCCGGTCGAGCAGCGGCAGCACCGGCGGGATAATGGTGTTGGGAATGAGAATAATAATTGCCAGCAGGCCAAAAATCTGGGCGCTTCTCTCTTTGGGGATATAGTCGACCGTCAGCGCCATGAGGGCCGTCCCCATGATGACAAAAGCCAGTCCGTGGAAAATCCGGACCAGCAGCATGCTCCAGAAACCAGACGCCAGGCCGTAGGCGGCGAGGCTGATGATCACCATCGTCGTGCCGATAAAAAGATAGCGCCGGGCATTGTCCGAATGGACAAAGGGGCTGAACACCGGCCGGATCACCAGAGAAACCGCCGAAAAAACAGCGATGAGCAGCCCGAAAGATCCCGGGTGAATGGCCAGCGTCTTCAGATAGCCATAAAAGCTGAAAAAGACCGAATTATTGGCATAGGCCAGAAAGGTGATCAGACCGATACAGAGAAAGGTCCGGCTCCAGACAGACCGGGCGGCAGTATCGGCCCGTGGCCCGGTGGCGGGCCGGGACGAAGATCGGCCTGGAGTCATCGGCCGGTCTCCGTTTCCATCCGGCCTGCCAGCCGGAGAAGGAGATTGCCCGCCACCTGCCGCCGGTAATCGGCGCCGGCCCGGACATCGTCAATGGGAACCAGCGTCCGACGGACCGCTTCGGCAGCCGCCATCAGAGAGTTTGTCTCCAGGGGGCGGCCCACCAGGCGCTTTTCCGCTTCGGGAACGATCATCACGGTCGGGCCCACACTCCCCCAGGCCAGCCGGACACGGGTGACCTTCCCTTCTTTGGAAAGGCCGATACCGGCGGCCAGACTGACCACGGCAATGGCCAGGGCATCCCGCCGGCCGACCTTTTCAAAGTGATGAACCGTCAGGCCGGGCTGTTTTCGAATCCGGACGGCGGTCAGAATTTCGCCGGGTTGAAGGGTCGTCTGCCCCGGTCCCCGGATAAAACCGGAAACCGGCAGGCGCCGGACGTGATCCGCCCGCCTCAGTTCCACCTGGGCATCAAGTACATACAACGGCGGCAGGGTATCACCCGCCGGGGACGCGCTGACGACGTTGCCCCCGATGGTTCCCATGTTCCGGATCTGGGGTGATCCCAGGTGCCGGGCGGCCTCGGCCAGCACGGGAAAGTGGCGGCGGATCACCGGGCTGGCCATCAACCCGGCATGGGTGACGCAAGCGCCGATGCGGACCTCGTCCCGGCCTTCTTCGATGGTTTGGAGCGCATCCATCCGTTCAATGCAGATCAGGGCCGGCGGTCGGACGGGCGTCTGCCGAAGCCGGACGAGAAAATCGGTGCCGCCCGCATAGATCGGTGCTTCCGGCGCCTGGCGCAGGGCCGCCCATAAATCATCCAGACTGCGGGGAAGAAAAAAATCGCTCATGACGACGGATCCTCTTCGGAGGCCGTGCCACGGTTTGCGGCGTTTCCCGCTTCCGAAGCGGCCGCCGCCACGGCATCCACGATCTTCTGGTACCCCGTGCACCGGCAGAGGTTGCCGCTGATCCCGTCCCGGATCTCCTCGCGGGTGGGCGATGTATTTTCCGTTAAAAGTTCAACCGCCGACAGAACCATGCCGGGGGTGCAGAACCCGCATTGAACCGCACCGTGGGCGACAAACGCTTCCTGAACCGGATGAAGGCGGCCGTTGTCATCGATCCCTTCGATGGTCCGGACCCGGCATCCCGCCAGCTGGGGGGCCAGCATCAGGCAGGCCAGGCGGGTCCGGCCGTCGACCATAATGGTGCAGGCCCCGCACTCGCCCGATCCGCAGCTCTCCTTGGTGCCGGTCAGGCCCAGATCTTCCCGGAGCAGATCCACGACCCGGCGGTCCGGCGCGGTGTTGCAGCAGACCGGTCGGCCGTTCAAGACAAAATCAATTTTCACCGGTTGTCTCTCCTTTTTCGTCTGCTTCCATGGCCCGGAGAGCTTTCTCCCAGGTCAGGGGCGATGAATATATCCGCCGGCCGCAGGCATCGGCCACGGCATTGGCCACTGCCGGCAGCGGACCGTTCATGGCGATTTCACCGGCGCCCTTGAGACCGAAAGGACCGCTTTCTTCTTCTTCGTCCGTCCAGGCGGTCTCCATCTCCGGGATATCCAGGGAGCCGGGCAGAATATAGGTGGAAAAATCGCCAGCCTCGATTCGGCCCTGGTTGACGATCAGATCCTCGTAAAGGGCATACCCGAGGCCCTGGGCGATCCCGCCGTGCATCTGCTGCTCGAAAAGCTGGGGATTGACGATCCGGCCGCAGTCGGTCACCGCCAGATACCGCTGAACACGCACCCGGCCGGTGAGCCGGTCGATCTCCACGTATGCCAGATGCGCCGCATAAGAGAAGATCCGGTGGGGAACGCCGAAACTGCGGATCTTTTCGTCACAGTCGACCTTTGTGTCGGCCACCGGGGCCTGAAACCGGTGGGTCACCACCCGTTCCGTTTCCGGCAGCAGACCGGCCAGGCCGATGGTGCGGCCGTCGGGGCCGTGACGGACCTGTCCGGGCTCAAGCTTCAGGCCGCCGTTATCCTCAAGGTCCAGGCACTCGGCCGCCCGGGCGAGTATCTTTTCTTTCAGGATCCGGGCGGCACCGATCAGTGCGTTGCCGAAGGTATAAGTAGTCCGGCTGGCCGATGCGGAGCCCGACGGCAGGGTCCGGTCGGTATCCGGCAGCACCAGCGCCATCCGGCCGCTGTCCTGGTTGAGAATGCTGCCCGCCATCTGCAGATAGGTGCTGGCATTGCCCTGGCCCATATCCACCACCCCGGCGTATACAATGAACCGGCCGTCTCCGGTCAGTTCGATTTTGGCGTCGGCCACGTCGGGCACCACCGGCCCGTAGCCCATCCCCTGCATCACGGCGGCAATGCCGACGCCCCGCTTTTGAAACGGTCCGGCACCGGATTTCCAGGCTGCTTTCTCTTGCCAGAGCGGATGTTGCCGCAGGGTTTCCAGACAGCGCCGAATCCCCGTGGACGACGACAGCGTTGCCCCCACCGGATTGACATCTCCCTTGTCGAGACTGTTTTTCAACCGCAGTTCCAACGGCGACATCCCCAGCCGGGCGGCCATCATGTCGACCACCTGCTCCATGGCGCCCGCCACCTGAGGTACGCCGAATCCCCGGAAGGGGCCGCCCACGGGGTTGTTGGTATAGACGGCCCGGGCCTTGAGATCGGTATGGGGGATGCGGTACGGCCCGCCGGCATGTTCCAGCCCCAGAGTCATGACCACCACGCCGAGATGATCGTAGGGACCGGTATCGTACCAGGCGTCCACCGCAAGGGCCATAAAGGTTCCATCTGACCGGGCCCCCAGGCGGTACCGGAGCCGGGCCGGATGCCGCTTGGGGCTGGCCAGGATACTCTCCTCCCGGCTGCACCAGAGCTTGACCGCCCGCCCCGGACAATTGAGGGCGGCCAGGGCCAGCAGGGCCTGGACGGTGATCCCGTCTTTGCCGCCGAAAGCGCCGCCGCAATATGGGGCGATGATCCGCATCTTTTCTATTTCGATCCCCAGGGCGTGGGAGAGTTCCACCCGGTCCCGAAACGGGGTCTGGGTGGAGACCACGATGTCGAGGATGCCGTCATCGCCGACCCGGGCCCAGCCGCACTCGGTTTCCAGACAGGCGTGCTCCTGGTGGGGAAAACTGAATTCAGCGTCCACCATCTGATCACATTGCCCCCAGATGTCCGGATCGTCGCCCTTGCGGATCCGTCCCTTGAGCAGGAGGTTGCCGTCGGCCCGGTTTGCATGAATCCGGACGGCATCGTCCCGGAGGGCCGCTATCGGATCGAAAACCGCCGGCAGGGGATCGTAATCAATATCGATCAGCCCCAGCGCCTGTTCCAGAATCTCTTTTTCTTCGGCGATCACCAGCACCACCGGATCCCCTATGTGACGCACCCGGTCGTCGGCCAGCACGGGCTGGTCCGTCTCCACCACGCCGTAGCGATTGGTCCCTTTCACGTCCCGGCTTGTCAGGATACGGACGACGCCGGCCAGCCCGGCCGCCTTTTGGATCGAGATGCGCCGGATCCCGCCGTGGGCGATGCCGGCTCGTCGCACCCCCGCCCAGAGAAAACCATCGCCGTAATAATCGGCCGCGTATTTTTCCCGGCCCGTGACCTTGGCCGCCGCGTCCGCCCGGGGGACCGGAGCGCCGATGGTCAGCGGCCGGCTCTGGAGGATCGGCTTATTCATTAAGTACCTCGGAAAGGGCATCGACAAACGCCTCGAGAATCTCCCGGTGGACGATGGTGACCCGGATCCAGTTGGGCATCCTGAAGCCGGTCATGCTCCGGACCATGAATCCGCGGGCCATGAGCTTCCGGTAGGCCAGGCTGTCGCTGATGGGAAGCTTGACCATGATATAGTTGCCTTCGCCCACGACGGTCTCAAGGCCCAGGTCGCCGAATGCCTTTGCAAGAAAGGCCTTGCCGCCGGCAACCATCTCGCGGGTACGCCGGATATGCCCGTCGTCCTCAAGGCAGGCCAGGCTCGCTTCCTGGGCCAGCGTGTTGACCGAGTAGACCACGCAGGTCCGCCGGATGATATCGACCACCTCCCGGGATCCGGCCAGGTACCCGATCCGCAGGCCGGCCAGAGCGTACATCTTGGAAAAGGTCCGGAAGACCACCAGATTGGGATACCGGGCAATCAGGGATATCCCGTTGGGATAATCGTCCTGGTCGACGAATTCAAAATAGGCTTCGTCGATGACGAGGATCTGCCGCCCGTCAATGGTATCGAGGAACCGCCGCAACCGTTTCTCGTTCCAGTACTGCCCGGTGGGGTTGTTGGGATTGCACAGAAAGACCACCTTGGTCCGGTCGTCGATCACGTCCAGCATGCCCTGGTCGTCGAATCCGAAGTCCTTCAGGGGCACCACCCGGGCCTCGAAACCGGAAAATTCGGCCACCCATTCGTAAACGGCAAAGGTTTTGTCGGCGGTGACGATATTGTCTCCCGGCTGGCAGAACGCCTTGATCACGAAGGCGATCACCTCGTTGGAACCGTTTCCCACCAGGATCTGATCCGGCGTCAGCCCGAATTTTTCGGCCAGATGATACCGGAGATGGTAAACATCGCCGCTGGGGTACAGGGAGGCCCGGGGCGGAGGGAAGGCGTCGAGCACTTTCCGGGCGGCCGGCGGCGGTCCCAGGGGATTTTCGTTGTTGTTCAGCCGGTGCAGGTGCCCGCACCGGTAGAGCTTCATCAGGACGTCATCGGGCTTGCTGGGAATATACGCCTCGAATCGCCGGATGTGTTCCGGGACCAGCCGGTCCAGCGCCGCACGGGTCATGGCTGCCCTGCTTCCCATTGAAACACGACCAGATCGCCCTCTCCGGCATAGGGAAGGATCAGGCGGGGCGTAAACCCGTTTTCAAGAAGGGCCGGGGTGAATCCCACCTGCCAGGGCAGGGCCAGGTCCATTTCGAAGAAGAGCCCGGCAACCGATTCTTTTCGGAACAGATCGACATGGGCGGCCAGGGTGTCGGCCGCATCGGTCCCGGCCCGGATGGGCCGCAGAGTGACCGTGTTCGCCTGCCGGTCGACATCGGCCGAGAGCACGGCAAAAGGATTCAGACCTTCTCCGGCCGTATCGATCTGCACTACTTCCCGGGGCAGGACCAGCCGGAGATATTCGCCTTCGAGAAACGCCATGAGGCCGGGATGAACTTTGACCACGCAGCCGGCATCTTCCTGCATCTGGCGAAAATACGTGGGCCGGGACACGGCCCCGCCGGCACCGCCGAAGGCCGTCACACTTCCCAGCTTTTCGAACCGGTGCCGGGGCAGGTATTCGGCAGGATGCCGGCTGATCAGTGCCACGGCATGGGTCTTGGCGATGGCGCTGATACAGGCATCGAGCAGATCTTCGGCCAGCGATGGATCCGGATCCGGGCTGAAAAGATACGGTCCGAAAAACGCCACGGTCCCCGGCCCCGGCCAGTGCCAGAGAATCCCCCCGCCGATGCGGCCCGACGGATCCAGGGCGATGATCATATCGACATCCCCCGCAACCAGCTGGTCGACCACCTTTCCCGGCCAGGCGAAGGAACCGGGCACCGGCGATGCGGGACCGGCCTGACGGGCCATCAGGACAAAAAGCTTGGCATCGGCCGAATCCGGTCGGCGCAGGGAAAAGGGGCCGGAAGGCGCGGGTACCGGCAGGTCGGCATCCGCCAGGTCGGGATAGGTCTTCTCCTTGATCAGGGCGAGCCGGATCCCCTGGCCATTGGTTTCCGTTACCCGAAAGTGGTCCACCTTGCGGGCGGCGATGAAGAGCCCCATCTCGTCGAGGGCAATGTCATCTTCCAGAGAAACGGATGCGGTGAGGTTGAAGGCCCGCAGGTTGACGTCGTCCACAGGCAGGGAAAAATCCACCCGGACGAAATACCCGCCGCCGGTACAGATGATTTTCATTTCCCTGTCCGGTGCGGACGTTCCGCAGAGATAAACAAAGATCTCCTCGGTCGCCAGGGTCAGCGCCAGGGCATCTGATTCAGCCATGCCCAGCGCCAGGGCTGCTTTTTCCACAAAAGAGGTAACCACGTGGAGAAAATCGACAGTGGCATAGAGCGTCATGGCAAGCGTTTGTGATTTATCTGTTGGCAAATCGATCCTCCTGGTTGCCGAAGGTCAAATCTGGCCGCCAGCCGTCATGCCTGGCGTGGCCGGCAGCGCCACTGGCGCAGCACCGGCAATCCAATCATCGGCAGTGTCTGTTCTCATATGGGAAGAATCATGCGATCCATCATAAATGCGATGCGAAGAAGTAGAAAAGGTATTGGAAAAAAATGACGCTTCCAATCGGCGGCATTGTTGGAATAAAAGACCAGGAATGAGCGGTTGTTCGCATGCTGCTGAACGATTTCGTCCGATGCTGTCAAAAATCCATTGACTCTCTTCGCCTCCTAAAACCCCATTTTCTCCGGCGGGCGGCGTTCGGGAACATATTCGTGGGCTATGGCATCCTCGTTCCATTCTCTGGAGGCGTAAAGATTACAATAGCAGCTGCCGAATTCCTCCACATCCTCCTTCCGGTAAACACACGGGCAGATGATATCCTTATCCGCCGCCCGGTCTCCGGAAGCCAGCCGGCAGGGGCAGACCATGTAGCCGTACCGGTCTTTATTGATCAGCAACGCGTCGAGAAGTTCGAATACGCGCTCTTTGTCTCTGCTGAAATAATACCCTTTGGGTTCCTGGACCTTTTTCAACAGCCCGTACAGCTTTTCGGATGTCATTTTCTCCGGTGTCATGAGAGCCCCAGCGCCTCCCTGATTTTTTCTTCCTTGTATCCGACAATCACCTTTTCGCCAATGATAATGGTGGGAAACGAACATCGGGGGTTGAATTTGCGGACGTCTTCCAGGATGGCCTGGCGGGCCTCACCTTCCAGAAGATCCACATCCACGAATTCATATTTGACGGTGCAGTCATCCATCAATTTTTTCACCGCCCGGCAATGACTGCAGGTACTTAAAGAATAAACTTTTACGGGATTTTCCGACATGGCTGGTCCTTTCCGGTTGTTTTTAATCCATCAGGGTGCTGCCGCTAAATAATACAGAATCGGTTTACTTTCAAGGTGAAGATAAAGCACCAGCGTCCGATTTAATCGGTATCCTGTAACCGGAAATGGATCGACAGCCGTACCTGTATGGCCACCCTTTTATGGAACGGCCAAAATTCCCTTCAGATCCAGGGTTTTTCTTTTTTCCCGTCTGTCAAAAATTAAACACCTTCGCCGCCGCCGCCATGTCGATGAGATGCGGACCGCCGTCGAGCTGCATATTGGAGAAAAATTTTGTCTCATCCAGGTGCCGGTTTTTGGCACACGGGGTACAGATACCTGTTTTTACGCCATTTTCCACCAGGTAGGGCCAGTAATCACCCGGGGCGTCACCCGTGGTGGTTTTCTGGGTGAAATCACGATCTGAGTCTGCCCACATTACCCCGCCGTCTATAAAAAACAGATCAACCTGGTGCCCCTTGACATGGGCGATTTTGGCAAACTGGAAACAACGCGTGGCGGCTTCGTTGTCATCTTTGCCGAGAACAAACAGAAAATTGGCCATTTTCTCTCCTTTGCCGTTTTAGAATTAGAACTGCGTCCCGGTTTTCCAGGATGCCCTGTATTGCCAGGGCATGAACAGTGGAGACAGTACGGCCCGCGGAAAGCGCCCCGCTGGAGGGAAACGCTTCGATATCAATCGGCACCCCGGTCCGCACGTCCGCCGATGCGAAGAATCCAGTTCAGGGCGGCGGGGGCTGCCGGACCGGGATACGGCAATATCCGGTCCGGCAGAACGGGCGGCGACTGACGTCAGCGGCTGCGCCTAAATATCGTAGTAGAGATGAAATTCATGGGGGTGCGGCCGCAGTTTGACCGGGTTGACTTCATTGTCGATTTTATAATCAATCCACATATCCAGCGCATCCTGGGTAAAGACATCTCCCTTGAGCAGGTAGTCGTGATCGTCTTTGAGGGCCTGCAGGGCTTCATCCAGGGAGCCCGGCGCAGACGGAATCTGTGCCAGTTCTTCCGGCGGCAGCCCGTAGATATCCTTATCCAGCGGATCGCCGGGGTCCATCTTGTTTTCAATACCGTCGAGCACCGCCATCAAAATAGCGGAAAACGCCAGATATCCGTTGCAGGACGGATCCGGGGTCCGGAATTCGATCCGCTTGGCCTTGGGGGATGTCGAGTACATGGGCAGCCGGACGGCCGCGCTGCGGTTCCGGCTCGAATAAGCCAGGTTCACCGGGGCCTCGAAGCCGGGGACCAGGCGTTTGTACGAATTGGTGGTCGGATTGCTGAATGCGCATAAAGACTTGCAATGGGCCAGAATCCCGCCGATGGCGTACAATGCCTCCTGGGATACCCCGGCATATTTATCACCGGCAAACAGGGGCTGGTCATCTTTCCAGATACTGATATGGGTATGCATCCCGGTACCATTATCCTCAAACAACGGTTTGGGCATGAAGGTGACGGTATGGCCATTCTGATAGGCCACATTTTTCAGCACGTATTTGAACCACATCAGCTGATCGGCCATCTGCAGCAACGGTTTAAAGCGCATATCGATCTCGGACTGACCGGCGGTGGCCACTTCATGGTGCTGGGCCTCGATATCGATTCCCAGCGCCTCCAGCGTCAACACCATTTCCGATCGCAGATCCTGGAATTTATCCATGGGCGGTACCGGAAAATAACCTTCCTTGTGACGGGGTTTATACCCGAGGTTGGGCGCTTCGTCCCGGCCGGTATTCCAGGCCCCTTCAACCGAATCGATCTGGTAGAAGGCGCCTTCCCGGCTCGATTCAAAACGGATGTCGTCGAAAATGAAAAACTCGGGTTCAGGGCCGATATAGGCCACATTGCCGATACCCGTGCTTTTCAGGTAGTTCTCGGCCTTGCGGGCAATATGACGCGGATCGCGCGAGTACGGCTCCCGGGTAATCGGGTCCACAATATTACCGATCACCACCAGGGTCGGGGTTTTGAAAAACGGGTCTATTTTTGCCGTGGCCGCATCGGGTACCACCAGCATGTCGCTGGCGTGAATCGGCTGCCAGCCGCGGATACTGGACCCGTCAAACCCGAATCCGTCCTCAAAGCTCGACGCATCCAGCTCGCCAATGGGTACGCTGAAATGCTGCCATACCCCCGGGAAATCGATAAACCGGAGATCAACGATTCTTACATCATTTTCCTTGGCCAGTTTGATTACATCCGCCGGTGTCATAAGTAACATCCTCCTTTTGGTTGAGAGTAAAAACGCACGTTGTTTATCGAATGTCGATCCGGAACGGGTTTTCCCGTTCCGGAGAGTTTGAATCTTCCGGCCGATGCGAAAGGATACGCGCCCGTTGTCTTCGCTGCCATTCAGATGGCATCTTCGCCCCGGTCGCCGGTTCTGACGCGAACGGCCTGTTCGACATCAAACACAAAAATTTTGCCGTCCCCGAGCTTTCCGGTTTTGGCCGCTTCCTCAATTTTTTCGATCACTGTTTCCAGTACATCATCGCTGACCACCACCTCGATTTTTACCTTGGGTATAAAATCGACCACATATTCGGCGCCGCGATAAATTTCCGTATGGCCTTTCTGGCGGCCATGGCCCTTGACTTCGGAAATCGTCATCCCCTGGATATTGACTTCGCTCAGTGCTTCTTTGACATCATCAAGCTTAAACGGCTTGATGATCGCTTCAATCTTCTTCATTTACCCTTTCCTCCGTAATCCGTCAGCTGTCTCAATTAAGAAATTTCAAATGCCCGCTCTCCGTGAATCGCACTGTCCAGGCCTTCAACCTCATCTTCGGCCGACACCCGGATACCGTGGGTCAGCCATCGGGTGACCCACAAAACACCCAGTGTACCGACAGCGGTAAAAAGAGCGGTAGCCACAATGGACACAAATTGTATCCAAAGTTGGCGCGGATTACCATAGAAAAGTCCGGCGGCGCCTTCGGTGATGGCCGGATCGGCAAAAAGGCCGGTGGCCAGGGCACCCCAGATGCCGCACATCCCGTGGACGCCGAAAACATCCAGGGAATCATCATAGCCAAGTTTCCGTTTGAGCAGGGTCACCCCGTAGAAACCGATCACGCCGGCGCATGTTCCGATGATCAGCGCTCCGGACAGGTTGACGAATCCGGCAGCCGGGGTGATGGCAACCAGCCCGGCGACAGCCCCGGATGCGATGCCCAGAACGGTCGGCTTCCGATTCACCTGCCATTCAACAAGCATCCAGGTCAACGCGCCTGCAGCAGCGGATGTATTGGTCACCAGAAACGCCGACCCGGCAACCGGGCCGGCCGCCAATGCACTGCCCGCATTAAATCCGAACCAGCCGAACCATAACAGCCCGGCGCCCAGGGCAGTGAGGACCACGCTGGAGGGAAACATCGCTTCTTTGCCGTACCCGATCCGTCTGCCCAGCATCAGACAAAGCACCAGGCCGCCCACGCCCGCGTTGATGTGCACCACATTGCCGCCGGCAAAATCAAGGGCGCCAAGCGTCATCATCCACCCGCCGCCCCAGGCCCAGTGGGCAATGGGGCAGTAAATCACCGTCACCCACAAACCGGTAAAAATAATCCAGGCGGAAAATTTCATCCGGTCGACGATGGACCCGAGCACCAGGGCCGCCGCAATGGCGGCAAAGGTCATCTGAAAAAGGGCAAACACGCTGGTGGGAATCGTACCGGTGAGGGATTTAACACCGATACCGGCCATAAAAAGATGGTCGAGTCCGCCAATCATCCCGCCCTGATCCGGTCCGAAGGCAAGGGTATATCCCCAGGCCACCCAGATCACACTGCCCAGGCAATAGGCCACAAAGGTCATGGCGATGGTATTAAGCAGATTCTTATTTCTCGACATGCCGCCGTAAAAAAGCGCCAGTCCGGCGGGCGTCATCATCATGACCAGGGCGGTGGCGACAATCATCCAGGCCGTATCTCCGGAATCGAGATGTGTCCCGCCGGCAAAGGCCGCAGAATCCGGCAACAGCGCCACGGTCGTGGTGATCAGGATCCGGATGGTTTTTGTACCGCGCTTCATTCTACCTCCCCGCGCTTTCCATTGGATGGGCCGGCCGATGGACCACCGCCGGCCGCCGTGATTGCCCGGAGAACAGCCTGCCTGATTGCCGTCTGTGCCCGGGACGAATTGATCTTGTTACCATCAAAATCTCGCACGTAAAAAACGTCGACCACCTGATCGACATGGGTGGCGATCTTGGCAATCCAGATATCCAGCCCCGACCGGTAGAGGGCGTCGGTAACCGTAAATAAAAGGCCGGGAAAATCATCGGCATAGATTTCGACGATGGTAAAAAAACTGGCATTTTCATTGTCGATCACCACCCGCGGCGACGGGCCGTCTCCAGGGACGCGGGCCGTGCGGTAGGCCGCCAGTTTTTTCTGCAGCACAGCGGGCAGATCCAGCTGACCCGTCAACGTGGCATTCAGATCACGGCCGGTTTTTTCCCACTGCTTTTCCTCATAAACCCGATCCGGCGGCGCGGTGACCTCGAAAATATCCAGGGCGATCCCGTTGTGCCACGTGTACACCTGCGCGTTTAAAATATTGATCCGGTTAAGGGTCAGCACGCCGGCAATTTTTGAAAAAAGTCCGTGACTGTCCGGCGTGCAGATCGTCAGGGTACGCGTATTGTCGGTGGCTGCGGGTGCAATGGTCCAGACATGCGACTTTTTTTTCAACGCACGGAACATGTCGATATGCGCCGATATCGCCTCGGCCGGGACGTAGTAGAGATAGCGGGGCGACAATTCCTTAAAAACCGATTCTATCGCGCCCCGGTCCCGGCCCGGCCCGGCAGATGACAATACCGCGGTTTTCTTTTTTTCCAGCATCCGAACCGCCTGGCCCGACGCCAGTTCTCCTTTTTCCAGGGTATTGGCGGTTTTCAGAAAAAGATCCTGCAGCAACACCGCTGTCCAGTCGTTCCACGCCTTGGGGCCGGTGGCCACCGAATCGGCCACGCTGAGCAGGTAAAGCATTTTCAGCCGTTCGAGGTTTTTGACATGCCGGGCACAGAAAATGGCCGTTTCCTCGTCCTGAATGTCCCGGCGAAGCGCCGTATGAATCAGAAAAAGATGTTCACGGATCAAAAAGCAGACGGTTTCAACGGCCGCCGGACGCATCCCCATTTGCAAAAGCCGTTTTTCGGCCACAACGGCGCCTTTTTCCGCATGGCGGCCCTCCGGATTGCCCTTGGCAATATCGTGAAGCAAAGCGGCCCAGCAAAGCAGTTTCTTGTGGGATACTTCTTTGTAAAGATCCGCGCACAGCTGGCAGCCGGTAACGTCTTCCGGCGTTCCCAGGCTCCGCAGCGCCCGGACCACCCGCAGGGAGTGCCGGTCGACAGGGTAGATATGGTACGCATTGTAAAGAATGCGGTTATGAATATTTTCAAACTCTGGGATGAACCGCATCAGCAGCCCGGTATCCACCATTTCGCTGAGGGCGTTGAACGTACCGGCCGGCGTGACCAGCACCCGTTCAAAGGCACGGATAACCGCCGGAGACTGCCGGAAATCTGCATCCACCAGATGGGCAAATTCCCGAACCAGACGTTTGGCTTCGGGCGTCAGGGGAATCCGGTGGCGGGCGCTTTCAAGAAAAATCCGCATGAGCCGTTCCGGATCGGCGACAATGTCTTCCGGCGTCCGGAAAGCCACCATTCCCCGGTCGATGACCAGTCCGGGATCATCCAGGGAGCCCGCGCTCTTTCTAGACGACGGCGATCGCTTTGTCAGGTCGTTTTCATATAAAAACAGCTCGCCAAGGTATTTGAGCCGGGCCATCTGTCCGTGCAGTTCGCCGAGAAACATTTCCACCGGCTGCCGCCGGCCTTCCGACGGATATCCCATCGTCCGGGCCAGCATTTTCTGATGTTCGAAATAGAGCTGGTCGTTCTTGCGACCGGTAAGATCGTGCAGATGATTCCGAACCCGCCAGATAAACGCCAGGGCTGTTTCAAGGGAATCATACTCATCGTGGGACAGACAGCCATGATATTTGAGATCCCGGCGGGACCTCACCCCGGCCTGAATCCGGGTAATCCACCGCAGTGTGTGGTAATCGCGCAGCCCCCCGTGGCCCTCCTTCAGGTTGGGCTGCAGCAGGTGCGCCGAATCGCCGAACCGGCGATGGCGTTCCCGATTGGATGTCACCAGCTGATGGATGATTCTGTCGGCCTTTCCGGCCCAGACCTTATCCCGCAGCGCTGCTTCCAGTGCGGTAAAAAGCGGCGACATGCCACAGATAAACCGGGCATCAAGCATGGCGGTCAGGCTTTCCAGATCCGACCGGGCTTCATCGATACAGTCTCTGATTGACCGGGTCGCGTGCCCCACCTCGATGCCC
Organism: uncultured Desulfobacterales bacterium; assembly: GCA_964577615.1. Lineage (GTDB taxonomy): Bacteria > Desulfobacterota > Desulfobacteria > Desulfobacterales > QNYZ01 > QNYZ01. The sequence goes on from CAZNZW010000036.1 coordinate 20,786, forward strand.
ATGTCCCACAGGGGAAACAGCATCTCTTCAACCAGTTTAACCGCGCTGGGCGGCACCCGTTTTTCAAACAGAAAAAGCAGATCGACATCGGAATGGATACACTGTTCCTGGCGGCCGTATCCCCCCAGGGCGACAATGGCACAGGGATTCCGGGTCGGCCCGAGCTCGAGCCCGACCGTACTGGCGGCGTAGCGGTCATGGAAATAGGCATCAAACAGGCGGGTATGGGCCATCATGAAATCGGGGGCGCGGCCATCGGCAAAGGCCTGGATCAATTCCCGGCGCTGCTGCTGGAATGTCAGATTCCCCACCGGTTTGTTTTTATTCACCGTCTGGCTCATCGTCTGCCTGCTGTTGGAGATGGCATGATACACATGCCGATCATATATCCACAATCTGTGCCATTTCCATACAAGTTACATTTTAAGCTGTTTATTTAATTAGATACGATAAAATACCATCATCCGGGCAGCGGTTTTATCTGTACATTTTTGTTATTTGTTATATCAAATATTACATATATGTAAATTTATCAATTATTTCTTTCTATACATAATTGTAATTATATAGTGCGCGCCAGACATCCCTCCGGCTGCAGGGATGATATAACCGGCCGGTTTGAAGCCGGGCCGCATCCCTCCCCGCCAAGGCAAGCGGACGCATTCGGCCATTGACCTGAAACATATTTAAATCTATACTGATAGCCATCGTCAGACCTGCACCGGCATTTATAATCAGATGACATGTCTTTGTGGAGACCGGATATGCATGTCCAAATGGATCATTTCACCCCGTTTGTCTCGTGGATGCGCCGCTACAACCGGCGCTTTTTCAAAGCCGACCTCTTTGCCGGGCTGACCGTGGCGGTTGTCGCCCTGCCCCAGTCCATGGCGTATGCGATGATTGCCGGACTGCCGGTCCAATACGGCCTGTACGCCTCAATCATTCCCACCATTATCGGCTGTTTGTGGGGCAGTTCGGCCCAGTTGATCACCGGTCCCACCACCACAGCCTCCCTGGTGGTATTCAGCGCCCTGAGCGTTATTGCCGCGCCGGGCAGCGGCACGTATATCGAGCTGGCCTTTTTCCTGGCGGCCATGGCCGGAACAATCCGGCTGGCCCTGGGCGCTGCGCGTCTCGGCGTCCTGCTCAACTTTGTTTCCCACTCGGTACTGCTCGGATTTACTTCCGGCGCTGCCGTGCTCATCGCTTTTAAACAGCTTCCCGGCCTGCTCGGCGTCAGCATCGCCAAAAGCATCAATTTTCACACATTCATGATCGACCTGTTCATGCATCTGCATAAACTGCACTGGATTACCTGTCTACTTGGCATGTTGACCATCGCGATTATCCTGGTCACGAAACGCTATCGGCCCAACTGGCCCGGCACGCTGATTGCCATGATCGTGGTCGGGTCCATTGTCGCGTCACTTAAGCTCGACCAGCACCACGTGCGCGTGGTTGGCGCCATCCCCTCCGATCTGCCGCCGTTCCACCTGCCCGACCTGAGCACGCTCAAGTATCTCGGCCAGCTGGCGCCGGCGGCACTGGCCATCGCGATTCTGGGATTGATGGAAGCGATTTCCATCGCTCAGACCATTGCCGATCAGACCCGCCAGCGCCTGAATATCAACCGCGAATTCATCGGACAGGGTCTCGCCAACCTGAGCGCCTCGGTTTTCAGCGGGTACCCCTGCAGCGGGTCGTTTACCCGCTCGGCCGTCAACTTCCGGTCCGGCGCCAAAACCCCCATGAGCGGCATCATCTCAGGCATCGCCGTGGCCCTGACCGTGGTGCTGGCCGGCCCGCTGGCGGCCAAGCTGCCCCAGTCCGCCCTGGCAGGCGTACTCATCGTCGTGGCCTATCAACTGATCCGCATCGACGACATCAAACGGACTCTGAAAGCCACCCGGTCGGACGCCGCCGTGATGATTGTCACCTTTTTAATGACCGTCTTTGTCAACATCTCCTTTTCGATCTACGTCGGTGTCATGCTTTCCATCGGTCTCTATCTGGCCAAGACATCCCACCCCCGGATCTACTCGATGATCCCGGATCCAAAAACCGGAAAAATGGTCGGCAATACCCAGGGGCACGCCTGTTGCCAGATGGAGATTGTTCAGATTGAAGGGTCCGTTTTTTTCGGCGCCGCCACTTACGTGCTCGAAGATTTTCAACATCGACTGCGGCAGCATCCCGAGGAAACCCATCTGCTCATCCGCATGCACCACGTCAATATTATTGACACCAGCGGCATCCATACACTGGAAGTCATTCTGGAAGACATCCGCCTGCGGGGTGGAGACCTTTATTTCTCCGGCGTTAATCATCGCGTCTTTGATGTGTTTAAAAACTCCGGCATGCTCAAAGACCTGGGGCACAACCACATATTCACCTCAACGGGAAACGCGATCCGCCAGGCCATGGTCAATTCATTCTGCCCGGAAACCTGTGCCGCCTGCAATGAAGTTATTTTTCAGGAATGCCCCGATCTTAAATCCGGCAACTGGGAAATTTTCGGAACCGGGGTGAAGCCAAGGCTTTGCCGCCTGCCTCGCCCGGAAACAACATCCGAAGCGAATAACGTCTGCACCCTTGACCCGGAAGACACCCACCCATCAACAGGGAATATTAAATAATGATGAAAATATTAATCTACAGCAACGGTCGTCCGGCATCGGTTAAAGCGCTGCAATTTGCCGCCCGCCTGGCACGCCCGCTTCATGCCGAGCTGGCCGTAATAACGATCCGATCGGAAACCCACGCCATCGAACCCTCGCCGCCCCTCGGCTGCCTGACCACCTTGTCCGATGCCTCTCAACTGCCTCCGGGCCTCCAGGTATTGGCCCATGCCCGAAACGTACTGGCTGACGAAGGCCTGCTGGACAGCAACGACAGCGTTCAGATCCGCACGACCGCACACGGATCGATGTTTACCTGCCAGACCACTGACGGCCGACGTATTCCGTTCCACGTCTGTTTCGGCCACATGGTTGAAACGATCAACCACGAGATCGACCGCCACCATTACGACCTGCTGGTCGTCGCCCCGCCCCGCCGGGGCCGCCTGGGGAAAATGATGCTGGGCGATACAACCCGAAAACTGATCCTGAACGTACACACCTCGGTTCTGATTGTCCGCAATGGCCAGGCCGACCACCGTTTTATCGTCTGTGCCGACGGCTCCGTCGCGGCCAAGCGCCAGTTCCCCATGCTCAAACATCTCCTGCCGGCCATTCCGCCGCCACTGGAATTTGCTTTCGTGCAGACCCCGACCGCCGACGAAGCCACCCTGAAAACAGCCACGCACTGTCTGCACGATGCCGAGCAATGGGCCTCCGGCTGCGACAAAGCGGTAAAAATCCACCACCTGCAGGGAGACAACCCGGCCAAAGTAATCGCCACCCTGGCCGGAGACGATGCGGTCATCATCGTGGGCGGCAGCCTGCGTCACGACCTATACCGACGGCTGCGGGGCAGCCTGGCGATCCAGCTTCTTGCCAGAACCAACGCCAGCACCCTGGTCGTTAAATCCCTGCCCGAAGACTACCCCGGCGATTATCAGGACGCCGATTCCTGCCACGAAATATTTTCCTGAAGCCATCACGGTATGGAACCTGTCGGCAGACGGTTTTCTCCAAACGTGAAACCACGCGATTTCCGCTTTCCCTGGGTGTATCCGTAGAAGGCGGCATCTTGAGCGGGGGTGTTCACCGGGCTTCCCTGTAAAAAACGGCATTTATCCTGCCTGCTATGGTTTACCTGCCTGTGTCAGAAGATAGTCTCGAAAAACAGAGACCACAGGGGGAAGCGCCTTATTTTTACGATGAACAAGATAAAACGGTCTTTCCAGCCGAAGCCCACCGATCGATACCGCCGCAATCAAACCGGATTGAAGACTGTCCGTAATTGAGCGCCTGGATAGGATGGAGATGCCGATCCCCTGTTTAACCGCCTCTTTAATCGCCGCGGTGGAACCGATTTCCGCCACTTCCCGCAGATCGGTTTCCCGGTATCCGTTGGCCTTGAGAAACTGGGCGATGACCCGCCGCGTCCCCGAATCCGGTTCCCGCATGATAAACGGTTCCGTGACGA
>CAZNZW010000036.1:24980-31811 GCA_964577615.1 uncultured Desulfobacterales bacterium
ATGTAGGTGCCGGGAATCGTGCCGCAGCCGATGGTCACCTTTCCCACCAGCCGGCCGCTGTATTTTTCCACGGCTTCCACCGCTTCCTGGTGGGTTCTCAAAATTTTGCGGGCGAAATCGTAGAGAATCCGCCCCGCGGGCGTCGGCGTTACCTCCCGGCCCAGCCGGTCGACCAGTTTCTGGTCCAGTTCCGTTTCCAGGTCGCGGATGTGCTCACTGATCGTCGGCTGGGACAAAAGCGCCGCTTCGGCGGCCCGGGTGAAACTTTTCAGGTCCACGACTTTGCAGAATACATCGAGTTTCCGGATCTCCATGGAATTTTTTGCCTCCGGGCCGCAATCGCCGGGACGCGGCCTCATTATCAACACCGATAGACGGCCGGCATATTATAGGTATTTCCTATTTGATATATATATAAACTCTATATATCTTGTCTCGTCGTCCGGTTCAAGCAGCAGACCGTGGAAAACAATCAGAATCATCAGGAGGAATTCAACCATGATCGGTAAACGACGGATTATTTTCTGGGTACTGGTGATGGGGTTTTTTTTGAGTACGGCGGCGTCAGCGGGAGATCTGGATCGGTTTGCCGGCGAGGCCGGACGTATCCGGATCGCCGGGGGGACCGCTCATATTCCGGTAATGAAAGCGGTGGCCGTCCGGATCATGCGCCGGTATCCGGATATCCACATCTCCATCGCCGGGGGCGGTTCCGGGGTGGGAATCAAGCAGGTGGGAGAAGGCCTGATCGATATCGGCAACTCCGGACGGAAACCCAAAAAGAAAGAGATCGCCCGCTATGGACTCAAAATGTTCAAATGGGCCGTGGACGGCGTGGGGGTCGTGGTCCATCCGGCCAACCCGGTCCGGTCCCTTTCTTCCGAACAGATCCGGGCGATCTTTGCCGGAACGATCACCCGCTGGCAGGCGGTCGGCGGCCCAAACGCGCCGATCCATCTCTATACCCGGGATGAATCGAGCGGCACCCGGGCCGTATTCTGGAAAAAGGCATTGAACAAGGGACCGATGGCCGGTCATGCCAATGTGGTGGTTTCCAATGGAGCCATGAAAGCGGCGGTTTCCCAGGATCCTTTTGCCGTCGGTTATGTATCCGTGGGACACATGGACGATTCGGTGGCCGGGGTATCCCTTGACGGGATGGCGCCGACGCTGGAAAACATCCGGTCGGGCCGGTACCCCGTTGCCCGGGGACTCTATTCCAACACCCGGGGGGAACCGGCCGGCCTGGTGAAAAAATTTATCGATTACCTTTTCTCCGCCGACGGCCAGGCCCTGGTGGCCCGCCACGGTCTGGTGCCCGTCAGGTGACCCGTTCCACCGAAAGGGCCGTCGAGGCGCTCTTTTTTCTCTCGGCGATGGTCAGCGGACTGATCATCTGTCTGATTTTCGTGTTTTTGCTGATTCCGGCCTGGCCGCTGTTTTCCCAGGGCCGGTTTCCATCGATCCTCACCGGTCCCTGGTCGCCCCATCTCGGACAGTTCGGGATCTACCCCATGATCACCGGCACCCTGGCGATCACCCTGCTGACGATGCTCCTGGCCGTTCCCCTGAGTCTGGGGTGCGCCGCTCTCCTCAGCATCGGAAACCGATCCCGCTTCAGCCGGGGATTCTGCCGGGTGTTGCGTAAAACCGTGGAAATGATGACCGGTGTCCCCACGGTCGTTTACGGGTTTGTCGGTATTTTTCTGCTGGTTCCCCGGGTCCGCCATCTCTTTCAGGACGGATCCGGAATGTGCATCCTCTCCGCCGCCCTGATGCTGACCCTGCTCGTCGCTCCCACCATGATCCTCCTTTTCGACGACCATTTCAAAAGCGTCCCGCCGGCCTACGGCGATGCCGTCCGGGCCCTGGGCGGCACGGAGGTACAGTATTTTCTTTATGTAACCCTGCCCCGGTCACGGCCGGGGATTCTGGCGGGGGTGACCCTGGCCTGCGGCCGGGCCCTGGGCGATACGCTTATCGCCCTGATGATCGCCGGAAACGCGGTTCAGGTGCCGGGGTCGCTGCTCGATTCCGCCCGAACGCTGACCGCCCATATCGCCCTGGTTTTTGCCGCCGATTATTACAGCCCCGAGTTTCAGGCCGTCTTCGCCTGCGCCCTGATTCTCTACCTGCTTTCCGGCAGTCTGGCACTCACGGCCCGGCGGCTTCACGACCGCCGGGAACTCCGGAGGTAAAGCACATGCGGTTACCAGAAAAAGCCCTCCCCGTTTTCTCCTGGCTGTGCGGTCTGATCCTGCTGACGGCCATCGGCTGCGTCATTGGATTTTTATTCTTCAAGGGATGGCGGAGCCTCCATCTGCCGCTCGTTTTCGGCACCACACCCCCGTGGGATGCGATTCTGCTCAGGCGCCGGGTGTTCGACGGCCTGTTTCCGGCCATGGCCGGAACGTTCCTGCTGGTCTGTCTGGCCGTGGGCTGGGCGGTCCCCGCCGGTATCGGCGCCGGTATTTACCTGGCGGAATACGCCGGGGGAAAGACCCGGACATTTCTGAATCTGATCTTCGATCTGCTGGCCGGCCTGCCCTCCATCGTGATCGGGCTGTTCGGCTTTTCAATCACCGTCTATCTGAACCATCACCTGTCCGCCCGGATTTACCCCTGCCTGCTCATTTCCAGCGTGGCCCTGGCCTTTCTCGTGCTGCCTTATACGATCCGGGCCACCCAGACGGCCCTGGAAAGCCAGCCGGCCTCCCTGCGGATGACCGCCCCGGCCCTGGGCGCCGGCAGACTGCAGAATATCATTCATGTCCTCCTGCCCCAGTCCCTCTCCGGCATTATGAGCGGCGTGATTCTCGCCACGGGCCGGTGTGCCGAAGACACGGCGGTGATCATGCTCACCGGCGCCGTGGCCACGGCCGGCCTGCCGCAATCGGTCTTTTCCGGTTATGAAGCCCTTCCCTTTTATATTTACTATATCTCCTCGCAATACACCGGCCCGGAAGAACTGGCCACCGGCTACGGCGCCGCGATCATTCTGCTCGTCATCTGCCTGATGCTGTTCAGCCTGGCCTTTTTCATCCAGAAAAAGGTGCGCCATGCCACACAGGGCCGGAACGATCCCATCCCGGCAGGGGCACGATCATGACCCATCCGATTAAAATCCGCATCAGCGATCTTTCCTTTGCGTACTCCGGCCGGCCGGTCCTCGATCATACCTCCATCACGTTCCGGGAAAACCGGATTACCGCCATTGTCGGACCCTCGGGCTCCGGTAAGTCGACTTTTCTGAAGATCCTCAACCGGTTGTGGGAAACCGGTTCAAGCGGCGCCCTGACCGGTACGGTCGAGATCCGGTTCGCCGGCCGGTTTCAGAATATCTATCAGCCGTCCTATCCGGTCACCCGCCTGCGCCGGCAGGTGGGAATGGTTTTCCAGATCCCCAATCCCCTTCCCATGAGCATTTTCAGAAATGTGGCCTTTCCCCTGGAACTGCAGGGAAAAACCGGCCGGCCGGCGATCCGGAAACGGGTGGAACAGACGCTGAAAACGGTCGGGCTGTGGGACGAGGTGGCCGACCGGCTCAACGCACCGGCCCTGGAGCTGTCCGGCGGCCAGCAGCAGCGGCTCTGCATCGCCCGGGCCATGATCCTGTCGCCCGATGTCCTTCTTCTCGACGAGCCCACCGCCTCCCTCGACCACCGGGCCGCCGACACCATTGAACGGCTCCTGATGCAGCTCAAACACCGGTGCACCCTTCTGGTGGTTTCCCATTATCTCGATCAGATCCGCCGGATTGCCGATACCGTCGTTACCCTGGACAGGGGGAAACTGGCCGTGCAGATGCCCACGGCCGGACATCCCTCCGGACCGGAAACAGGTTGAGATACCGGCCGACCGGTGATATGTCGACATCACACGAACATGAACGGATCGTCATGCGGACATGAAAGAAATCTGGATCATCGGCATGGGGCGGTTCGGCCGTCTGGCCGCCGGCCGGTTGGCAAAAATTCACCCCCGGCACCATCTGGTGCTGGTGGACCCGGACCGTAACCACCTGCGGCAGGGCCGCGGTCCCCGTCGCACCCTCGAACCGATGGACGGGGTCTCTTTTCTGGATCGGCGGCTCAATCCGGAAAACGCGCCGGACTGGATCATACCGGCACTGCCCGTCCACCTGGCCGCCCGATGGTGTCTGGCCCGGCTGGGAAAATACGGGCTGAGGCCGGTCGATATTCCATCTGGAATGGATGACCTCGTTCCCCATCCGATGCGGGACCCGGCGGGTCCGGTATACGTCAGCCACGCCGATTTTATCTGTCCGGACGACTGTGCCGAACCGGCAACCATCTGCACGGTAACCCGGAAAAAGCGCCGGGCGGATATGTTTGATCTGCTGGGATCTATCCGGATGTCCGGATTTTTATCTCTGACGGTGAGAAGTTTTCAGCTGGCCCCGGGCGTGGGCGGCTATCGGCCCCGTCAGCTGTTTGGTCTGTTGAAGCAAGTTGAGCAGCATAAAGAAAAATATCTGTTGAGTACAGCTTGCCGGTGCCACGGCGTGATTACCGGTCTGGAATATATCTGAAGTTGTGAGGAATCCATGAACCGAAAAGGATTGATCTGCATCAACACGGGAGACGGAAAGGGCAAAACCACGGCCGCCATCGGTACCGCCATCCGGGCCGCGGGCCAGGGATTGAAGGTGCTGATTCTGCAGTTCATGAAAGGCCAGACAGATATCGGTGAACTGAAAGCGCTTGCCAAAATGAACCTGCCCATCACCCTCCGCCAATACGGCCGTAAAACATTTATCCGCAACCGGGACAGCAAAGCCGTTGACATCGAGCTGGCCCGGGCGGGCCTCGAAGATTTTAATAAAGCCGTGGCCGGCGATGATTTTGACCTGATCGTCCTGGATGAGATCAACATGGCCATTGATTTTGATCTGCTGCCTCTGGACGCGGTCATGACGGCCATCCGGGAAAAACCGCCCGAACTGCATCTGATCCTGACGGGGCGCAACGCCAAGGCGGCGCTCATTGAGATGGCCGATCTCGTCACGGAGATGAAAGAAATCAAACACCCGTACAACAACGGGATCATGGCTCAGAAGGGAATCGAATTCTAAACGGATTTTTTAAAAAATAGCAGAAGAAGGAATACGACACATGGATAAAGAAACGGCAATGGTTATTTTCCAGCCGTCGGGCCGGCGGGGCGAAGTCCCCAGAGGAACCAGTATTATTGAAGCATCCCGGCGAATCGGAGTCGATATCGAGGCGCTGTGCGGCGAAAAAAAAATATGCGGCAAATGCGTGGTACGCATCGAAAACGGCCGCTTTGAAAAATTCGGCATCACATCCAGCCCCGGCCATGTCAGCCCCTGGCAAGAAGAAGAAGGCCAGTTCATTTCGGCGGACCGGAAAGCCAACGGGTACCGCCTCGGGTGTGTCGCGAAAATAGAAGGCGATATTCTGGTCTATGTCCCTGAAACCTCCCGGGCCGGCAAACAGGTGGTCAGCAAAGCCGCCCGGGATATTCATATTGAGCACAATCCGGCCGTGCGGGTCTATTATGTCCAGGTCGAACCGCCGAGTTTTGAAGAACCCACGGGAGATTTTGAACGGGTCTGCCGGGGCCTGGAAAGGGACCATGGCCTTGAGAACCTGACCATTGATATTTTTGCCCTGCGACAGCTTTCCGGCGCCCTGCGAAAAGGAAAATGGGCCGTCACCGTCAGTGTCTGGAATGGCAGAGAGGTGATCCGGGTACGGCCGGGTCGGGTCAAAGCGGCTTATGGGATCGCCATTGACGTGGGGACTACTACCGTGGCCGGGTACCTGTGTGATTTGCAGACCATGGAAGTACTGGAAACCGTATCCATGATGAATCCGCAATGCAAATACGGCGAAGATGTTATGGCACGCATCACCTACCACATGATGAATGAAGACGGCCTGCAGCGGATGAGTGACGATATTATTGAAGGAATCAACGAACTGATCGACCGGGCCGTGGCCGGCACGCATCCGTCCAAAAAGAAATCAAAAGAGAGCGGTGCCGCAGCGGATTCGGACAATGCACTGGAAAGCGAAAAAACCTGCCGGTGCCTGGCGCGTGAGGATATTGAAGATATCACCATCGGTTTCAACACGGCCATGCACCACATCTTTCTGTCGCTGAATCCCGAATATATCGGCGTGGCGCCCTTTCCCCCGGCCATCCATCACAGCATGGACATCAAGGCCCGGGATCTGGGTATCCGTATCAACCCTTCCAGTTATCTGTTTGTTCTGCCCATTGAAGCCGGTTTTGTGGGGGCCGATAACGTGGGCGTGCTGATTGCCGAAGAACCTTACAAACAGGAAGAGAACCAGCTGATCATTGATATCGGCACCAACGGCGAACTGGTGCTGGGAAACCGCCACAAACTGATTTCCTCATCATGCGCCACCGGTCCGGCCCTGGAAGGGGCTCAGATCACTTTCGGCATGCGGGCCGCGCCCGGTGCCATTGAGCGGGTTGAAATCGATCCGGAAACAAAGGAAGTGAATTACAAAGTCATTGGCCGGGAAGCCTGGCGCCGATTTTCAGAACCCGGAGACATGAAGGCCAAGGGGATCTGCGGGTCCGGTATCCTCGATCTGCTGGCCGAATTGTACCGGTCCAACATTATTTTAAAAAGCGGGGCGTTCAATAAAAAAGATCTGGAAGGCCATCCCCGCTTCCGAAAAAACCCGGACACCGGACATCTCGAATTTGTACTGGCCTGGGCAAAAGAATCAAGCATCGATCAGGACATCGTCATTACCCAGAAAGATATCCGCCAGATCCAGCTGGCCAAGGGGGCCCTCTATGCCGGCT
>CAZNZW010000037.1:0-29984 GCA_964577615.1 uncultured Desulfobacterales bacterium
CCTACGCTTCCTACGGCATCCCGGTGGCCAGCCGGTCGGCCGTTCATGCCACCGGTCCCTATGAAATCGAAAACGTCGACATTGAAAGTCTCTGCGTCTACACCAACAATCCCTTTTCGGGCGCCATGCGGGGATTCGGCACCCCCCAGATGGCCATTGCCCACGAAAGCCAGATGGATCTGATTGCCGCAGAACTTGGCATCGACCCGCTGGAAATCAGAAAAATCAATGCCCTGTCTGTCGGTTCGGTCACCGCCACGGGGCACCAGTTGACGGCCAGCGTCGGTATCGGAGAATGCCTTGACCGCCTGGCGCCCTACTACGAAAAGGCTCGGCAGGAATGGTTGGAAAAAGAAGATCCCCCCTACCGGAAAAAAGGGATTGGTATCGGCGGCATGTGGTACGGTATCGGAAACACCGGCACCAAAAACCCGTCCACGGCAAAAATCGAACTGAATCCGGACGGCCGGGTCACCCTGTTTACCGGTGCGGCGGATATCGGCCAGGGATCGAGTACGGTTCTGGCCCAGATCGTGGCAGAGGTTCTGGGAATTGCCACGGAATCGCTGAATCTGGTTGTGGCCGATACCCGCTTGACGACCAGCGCCGGTGCCACCTCGGCCAGCCGGCAAACCTATATTTCGGGCAATGCCGTTAAAATGGCGGCAACCGCGTGTGCGGCAGCGCTCACCACGGAAGCGGCCGCCGTTCTTGATCTGCCTGCGTCTGCACTGGCACTGTCGGATGGACATGTGATGGATGCAGCCTTTCCGTCCCGCCGGGTCGACTTTTCCCGGCTGGCGGAGCGCTTGCGGGACAAAGACATGCCGCTCACATGGCAGGGTGTATTCGACCCGGACACCACCCCCCTGGACCCGGAAACCGGCCAGGGCGTTCCCTATGCGACCTACGCCTTTGCCGCCCAGCTGGTTCTGTTATCTGTCGACACCCTTACGGGAGAAGTCATTGTCGAAAAGGTCGTTGCCGCCCACGACGTGGGCAAAGCCATCCATCCGGAAAACGTCATCGGGCAGATCTGCGGCGGCGTGGTGATGGGGCTCGGTTTCGCGCTCATGGAAGACTATGTTCCTGGAAAAACCGACTCCCTCAAAGACTACCATGTCCCCACCTGCGCGGACCTGCCGGAAATCGTGCCGATTATCGTGGAATCGCCGGAACCCACCGGGCCTTTTGGCGCCAAGGGCGTGGGCGAACCGGCCCTGATTCCCACGGCCCCGGCGGTGATCAACGCCCTGGCCCATGCCCTGGGTCAACGAATTTATCAACTACCGGCCAGCCTGGAAAAGGTTCTGGCCGTCAGTATTGAAACCGGAAACTACGGTCCAAAGGAGGCATAATATGGCGAATGTGTTATTAAAGAATATCGGTACCCTGATTAGTGGCGATATCGCCGACCCAGTGATATCCGCCGATGCGATCCTGATTGAAGAGGGGGTCATCCAACAGGTGGGGAGCAGCGATGATCTAACAAAAAAAGCAGTTGATACCACGATCGACTGCGCCGGCGCCACGGTTACGCCCGGGCTGTTCGATTCCCACTGCCATGTGGTACTCGGCGATTATACGCCGCGTCAACAGCAGACCGGGTTTCTCGAAAGCGAGGTTCATGGCGGCGTGACAACCTTTATCTCCGCCGGAGAAGTCCATCTGGCCGGCCGGCCCAAGGATCCGGCAGGCGCCAAGGCCCTGGCCATTCTGGCCGCCAAGTCCTTTAATAATTTTCGTCCCGGCGGGGCCAAGGTCGTTGGCGGTGCCGTAATTCTCGAAAAAGGATTGACCCGGGCCGATTTCGAGGAAATGGCCCGGGAAGGCGTTCGCACGGTGGGCGAAATCGGTCTCGGTTCGATCAAGGAACCGGCCGAGGCCGCGCCCATGGTTAAATGGGCCAAAGCATGCGGCATGACGGTGATGATGCACACCGGCGGCACCTCGATTCCGGGCAGCAGTACGGTGACGGCCGACATGGTGATCCAGACCGACCCGGATATTGCCTCCCACATCAACGGCGGTCCCACGGCCATCCCGGTTGAAGAAGTCAAACGGCTGATTACCGACACTAAATATGCCATCGAGATCGTCCATTGCGGCAACCCCAAGGTCACCATCGATGCCGCGGACCTGTGTATCGAAAACAATGCCCTGGCCCGGATCATCATCGGTAACGACGCGCCGTCGGGCACCGGCGTGGTACCGCTGGGAATTTTGCGGGTCATCGCCCATCTGTCCAGCTGTTCGGCCATTACCGGCGCCCAGGCCCTGTGCATGGCCACGGGCAATACCGCCCGAATCCATAAATTAAACCGGGGCATCATCACACCGGGCCGGGAGGCCGATCTGGTCATCATGGATACGCCCATGGGGTCAGTGGGAAGCGACGCGCTGTCCGCCATCGAAGCCGGTGACATTCCGGCCGTGGCCATGGTCCTCGTTGACGGCAACATCGTCGTGGCCAAAAGCCGGAATACCCCTCCGCCGGTCCGCAAGCCCCAGGTCAGCTGATCATGGTCATGATCGTCGACATCGATAAATGCATCGGGTGCGGCTTCTGCGTCCGGGACTGCCCGGTGAGCGCCATCCGTCTGGTAAAAAGAAAAGCGGTCATCGACGCCGATGCCTGCACCCATTGCGGCGTCTGTATGCGGGTCTGCGCCGAGGCGGCGATTACCGATCCAGAAGAGATGCCGGCCACCGCGGTCGAGTGCGACGCCTGTCCCATCAAATGCTGGATCCAGCCCGGATACGAGGGCGCCTGCCGGCGTTACGTGAACCAGGACGGCCGGTTGATACGCACATCGCCGGGATACGACTTTGCCGACGTGGCGGACACCGTGGGTAACGATTCCATCCAGGCGATCCGCCGGCCGCTGATTACCGCCATCGGTGCCGGAACAACGTATCCGGACTGCAAACCGGCGCCGCGGATCGTCAGTGGAAATCAGGATGGCATTGACGTGGTCACTGTCGTCACCGAAGTCCCGCTGAGCTACAGCTCCGTCATTGTCAAGATCGACACCGATATCCCCCTGGGCCGCGAAGGCGACCGTATTTTTGTGGGCAAACGGGAAGTCGGCATGGTGGAAACCGAGCAGTACGGGTCCAAAATGCTCCACATCGGCGGCGTCAACCGCCTGACCGGACAAAACGGCTTTATCGTGGCCCGGACCATTACCGCCGTCGCCAACCGCCAGAAGGTTAAACTCCGGCTGGAAAACGGCACCCGGATTGAGGTCCAGGTAGGCCATTCCCCGGTCATCAATGGAAAAAAAGCGGACCGGATGCGGGTGGGATGCGGCAGCGCCACCATGGGTCTGTTCGCGCCGCTCTTTGTGTCCGCCGCCGACGAGGTCATCATCATCGATTCCCACATCACCGCCCAGATGAGCCGCCATGTGGCCGGTGTGTATGCCGGCGCCGGGCCGACGGGCGTTCAACTGGTTTTTTCCGAAAGCACACCGGGACGCTACTTCGGCGATCATGGCCAGGGCTGGGGCGGCACCTCCATCACCCACCCGGCCGACATCATTGCCGGGATCGACATGGCCGTGGCCCGGCCGGGAATGACCCTGCTCATCACCGAGACGACCGGACAAAACGGGGCGTTCTTCCGGATCGCCGAAGACGGCGACCTGGATGAAATCCCGCTGCCGGAACCGGCCCGTCGGGCTTTGTCCGCCATCGCCGATTCCTGCGAACCTTCCCGGGTTTCCGCCGTATACACGGGCGGGGCCGGTGGCAGCGCCCGGGCCGGTGCCACCCGGTCCCCCATCAAACTCACCCGGGCCGTTCATGACGGCCGGGCGCATCTGACGGTCGGCGGGGCTCCCGGATTTATCTGGCCGGGCGGCGGCATCTCCTTCATGGTCGACGTGGAAAGAGTCCGGGCCGGATCGTTTTACTGGACCCCGACACCGGCAACGATCTGCCCGCTGGAGTACACCATGACACGCAGCGACTACGAAACCATGGGCGGCCATATCGAGGCGATGAAACCTTTCAACATTCACCGTCCGGGAAAAGAGTGATGGGATATTCAGCCCGCCACCGGAAAATCACCCCGATCGATAGCCGGACCCTCCAGGCGGACTGCGGCCCCATGCGCCTGACCCTCCAGGCGTTTAAAAACGGATACCCGCAACCGGATCTGTCCCGCGCGGCCGCCGAGGTCGCTTTTACATTCCTCGAACGTATTGCCGCGCTTCGCCACATCCTGTCCCGCCCGACAGGTGAGATTACCCCTCCACCTGCCGGGCGTCTGGCCCGGCGGATGATTGCCAGCACCCTGTCCATTGGCGATACCGGCCTGACGCCCATGGCCGCGGTGGCCGGCACTCTCGCCGACGCTGTGGCGGACTGGATCTTTGCCCGAGGCGCAACAAAGGTCGTCATAAACAACGGCGGCGATATCGCCATCCGCCTGGCGGATGATGAATCGGCAACCGTCGGCATCCGTACGGACATCCGCCGGCCCGATATCCCCCATGTCCTTGAGCTGAACGGCACCCATCCGGCCTGGGGGGTGGCGACCAGCGGCTTTGGCGGTCGAAGTTTTACAACGGGGATCGCCTCGGCCGTCACCGTGGTGGCCGACCGGGCATCCACGGCCGATGCGGCGGCCACGGCGGTTGCCAACGCCTGTACGGTGGCAGATGCCGCCATTATCCGGCTACCGGCCCGGCAGCTTGATCCGGCCACGGATATTCCGGACATCGATGTCACGGTTGCCATCGGTCTCGTGCCGCCTGAAAAAAAACAAACAGCTCTCAACCGGGCCCTTGAAAAGACCCGGATGCTCGTTCGGAAAAAACAGATCATCGGCGCGCTTCTGGCCATTGATGGGGAAAACGCGGCTGAATTCGGCCTGCAGCCTTTTCTGCGGCCGCCCTGCAACGCCCCCCCTAAGCCGCGCCGATGCCCGGCCGATACACCCGCTTTTGCCAACCACCCATAACCCCCAAGGAGGTATTCAAATGAAGAAAATCCGTTTACTGACAGTCCTTTTTTCCGTGATCTTTATTCTCGGGCTGCTGGGCACAACCGGCGCCCTTGCCGCTGATACGATCAAGATCGGCGAGATCAACACGTACAGCAAGTTGACCAACTTCACCTTCCCTTATCGCAACGGCTGGCAGCTGGCCCTGGAAGAGATCAACGCCGCCGGCGGCGTGAACGGCCAGGCCCTCGAAGTCATTTCCCGCGATGATACCGGCAAGCCGGGCACCGCCGTGACCGTCGCCGAAGAACTGGTGACCAAGGACAAGGTCGCCCTTCTGATGGGTTCCTTCTTTTCCCACGTCGGCCTGGCCATGACCGATTTTGCCAAACGCAATAAAGTCCTTTATGTCGCCGCCGAACCGCTTTCCGATGCCCTGGTCTGGGCCAAGGGCAACCGCTACACTTTCCGGCTGCGCCCGTCGACCTATATGCAGGCCGCCATGCTGGCCGAACAGGCCGCCAAGAAACCGGCCAAAAAATGGGCCACCATCGCGCCCAACTACGCCTATGGAAAAGATGCGGTCAAGGCTTTCGAAAAAGTATTGAAAAAACTGCGCCCCGATGTGGAATTCGTTGCCGAACAATGGCCGGCGCTTTTTAAAATCAATGCCGGATCGGAGATTCAGGCCCTGTCCGCGGCCAAACCCGACGCGGTCTTCAACGTCACCTTTGGCGGGGATCTGGCCAAATTCGTCCGGGAAGGCAAACTGCGTGGATTTTTCAAAAACACCTTTGTCACCAGTCTCCTCACCGGCGAGCCCGAGTACCTCGACCCGCTCAAGGGCGAAGCCCCGGAAGGCTGGCTGGTTACCGGATACCCCTGGTACGATATCAAAACAGCGGCCCACGATAAATTCGTCAAGGCTTACCAGAAGAAATACAACGACTCTCCCCGCACCGGATCTCTGGTGGGATACAACGTGATGATGGCCGTGGCCGCCATGCTTAAAAAAGCCGGCAGCACTGACACCGAAAAGATGGTGGATGCCATGGAAGGCCTGACCTTTGATTCTCCGGTCGGCCCCGTCACCTTTCGTCAAATCGACCACCAGTCCACCATGGGCGCCTATGTCGGATATACCGCCTTGAAAGACGGCAAGGGAATCATGGTCAACTGGCAATACGACGACGGCAAGGGATTCCTGCCCGGCGACGAAGCCGTCAAACAACTGCGTCAAGAATAAATCAATCCGCCACCGTTGGCCGGTCGCCGTGACCGGCCGACGGACCTGTCGTCAGAAGGAGTCCCATTTTGGGTTTTTATATCGTCCAGCTGCTTACCGGGCTTTCCGATGCATCCGCCCTTTTTCTCGTGGCCTGCGGGTTGTCGCTGATTTTCGGCGTTTCCCGAATTGTTAACATGGCGCATGGCTCATTTTACATGGTCGGGGCTTACCTGGCCTACGTTTTTATTGACCGGCTTCCCCATGGCCCTTTTGCCTTCTGGGCCGGCATTCTCCTTGCGGCCCTGGCTGTGGGGCTGATCGGCCTGGTCATTGAAGTCCTTCTTCTCCGGCGGCTGTACCATACGCCGGAGCTGTTCATTCTTTTTGCCACCTTCGGTATTGTCCTGATTATTCAGGATCTTTCCCGATGGTTCTTCGGCGCCGAAGACCTGCTCGGCCAGCAGGCGCCGGGGTTGTCCGGCAGCATCAATATCATGGGCAGCTACCTGCCCCAGTATGATCTGGCCCTGATCATCATCGCCCCGCTCATCCTCCTGGGCCTCTGGCTGCTGCTGACCCGGACCCGATGGGGTATTCTCGTCCGCGCCGCCACCGAAGACCGTGAGATGACCGATGCCCTGGGCGTGAATCAGACCTGGCTGTTTACCTCTGTATTTTTCCTTGGATCTTTCCTGGCCGGCCTGGGCGGCGCCGTGCAGCTGCCCAAGGGAGGCGCCGATCTGCTGATGGATCTGAATACCATCGCCACCGCCTTCGTGGTGGTGGTGGTCGGCGGCATGGGCAGTATTCCCGGTGCCTACCTGGCCGCGGTCATCATCGGCGAGCTGAATGCTTTCGGCGTACTGGTCATGCCCCAGAGCACACTGGTCCTGATGTTCATCGTGATGGCCGTGGTGCTGATCATCCGGCCCTACGGGCTTCTGGGCAAGGAAGAGGCGCCCGAACATGGCGGTTCCACGGCCTTTGATTCGATTATCCGCCCGGCTTCCGGAAAACTGAAAATCGCCGGGGCTCTGCTTCTTATTCTGATCCTGTCTTTTCCGGCTGTCGCCAACAGTTTCCAGCTGGTGCTGGCCGTCGAGATCGCCCTGTTCGCCCTGGCCTGCATGAGCCTGTATTTTATCATGAGTCCGGGCGGGATGGTCTCTTTCGGTCATGCCGCCTACTTTGGCGGCGGGGCCTATTTTGCCGCCCTGATGGTCCACTACCTGCACACCCCCATGGAGCTGACCCTGCTGCTGGCCCCGCTCCTGACCGGCTGTCTGGCGCTGATCATCGGCTGGTTCTGTGTGCAGTTGTCGGGGGTTTACCTCGCCATGCTGACCCTGGCATTCGCCCAGATCTGCTGGTCGATTGTTTTTCAGTGGGGATCGGTGACCGGGGGCGATGATGGTCTGCTCAGTATCTGGCCGGCGGCCTGGGCCAGTGATAAAATCGTCTTCTACTACCTGACGATGGTCATTTGCATCGGGGGGATCCTCGCCCTGCGCTACTTTATCTTTACGCCCTTTGGCTACACGCTGCGGGCCTGCCGGGATTCGGCCCTGCGGGTGGACGCCATCGGCATCAACCTGAAACGCCACCAATGGTACGCGTTTGTCATTGCCGGTATCTTTGCCGGTCTGGCTGGCGGACTGTACGTTTTTTCCAAGGGCAGTATCTTTCCCGACGAGATGGCCATTCCCCGCTCGTTTGATTTTCTCTTCATGGTTCTGCTGGGCGGCGTGGATTCGCTGTTCGGCCCCGTGGCCGGTTCGGCGGCCTTTACCTGGCTGCACGACACCATCTCACGCATCAATCTGTGGCAGCTCATTCTGGGATCCATCTTTATCGTCCTGGTCGTGGCTTTTCCCCGGGGAATCGCCGGCTCGATTGGCAACCGGTTGAACAAATACTTTTCCGACCCCGTATAACCTTCAGGAGTTTCATTTAATGCCATCCAACGTTCTCGAAGTTCGCGATCTGACCAAATCATTTGGCGGGGTCCGTGCAGTCAACCGGGTCAGCTTTGACCTGCCCCGGGGGCAGCTGCTGGCGCTCATCGGCCCCAACGGTGCCGGTAAATCCACCTGCTTTAACCTGATCAACGGCCAGTTGCGGCCCGACAGCGGGCGGGTGACCATTCTAGGTAATAACGCCACGGGTTTGAAACCCCGGCAGGTCTGGAATCTCGGCGTGGGTCGGACATTTCAGATCGCGGCCTCTTTTAATTCCATGACGGTACTTGAAAATGTCCAGATGGCGCTTTTATCCCACCACCGTCAGACCACTTCTTTATTCAAATCCGTTCCCCGGATGAGCCGGGATGCGGCCATGGGGCTGCTCCGTCTGGTGGGGGTCGAGGATCAGTTCAACCGCGCCTGCGGCGTGCTCGCCTACGGAGATGTCAAGCGGGTGGAACTGGCCATGGCGCTGGCCAACAACCCCAGCCTGCTCCTCATGGATGAACCCACGGCCGGCATGGGTTCAGCCGAACGACACGAATTGATGGATCTCACCGCCGGCATTGTCGCCAGCCGCAACATTGGCGTTCTCTTTACCGAACATGACATGGATGTTGTCTTCGGCCGATCCGACCGGATCATTGTCTTAAACCGCGGCGAGCTGGTGGCCGAAGGCTCGCCGGATGAAATTCGAAAAAACCGCCAGGTACAGGAAATCTATCTGGGCGAGGCGCCCGTCTGAGGAATCCCATGACCGATCAACACACCACCCGTCTGCTCGAAGTAGACAAAATCCAGTCATTCTACGGCAAGGCACAGATCCTGTTTGACATGACGCTGCACGTCAACCCGGGAGAAGTTGTCGTCCTTCTGGGACGGAACGGCGCCGGAAAGACCACGACCTTCAAGAGCATCATCGGCTTTGTTTCTCCCCGCAGCGGAAAAATCCGCTTTAAGGGCCGGGAAATCCAATCCCTCCCGCCGTTTAAGACATGTGGCCGGGGCCTCGGCTATGTCCCCGAAGACCGGCGCGTGTTCTCCCGGCTGACCATCCTGGAAAATCTTGAAGTCGGCCGCCAGCCCGGCCGGCCCGGCCGGGCGCCCTGGACGGCCGAGCGCTTGTTTGACCTGTTCCCCAACCTGGCCGAACGGCGCCACCAGGACGGCGGCAACCTTTCCGGCGGTGAACAGCAGATGCTCACCATTGCCCGCACCCTGATGGGCAATCCCGAATTGATTATCCTCGACGAGCCGTCCGAAGGGCTGGCGCCGGTGATTGTCGACCAGCTGGCCGCCACCATCGTCAAGCTCAAAGCGGAAAACGTTTCGGTCCTTCTGGCCGAGCAGAACCTGAGTTTCGCCAAACGGATCTGCGACCGGGCCTATCTCGTCTATCAGGGCAGTGTCTGCCACGAAAGCACCATCGCGGATCTGGACAAGGATCAATATGAAAAGTATTGTTCATTGTAACCAGATGGTACGATGGCGGGAGCCCGGCGGCCCCTGGCTCCAAAACAATATCAAAGAGGTTCGCAGGGGCAACCCCTTCCCGTCGTTCTAACCCGCCGCCACCAGCTTGCGGATACCGGTGATCCGGAATACTACAGCGGCCACGATTATTTTTGCGGCGGCCGCGCCGGCATGGGCAGCAATTTTTTCCCGGATGCCGTCGATCATCGGACCCGTCTTTTCGACGGCCTGCACATCGAGATAGAGCCGGTATCCGGGGGTGGTGAAGGTCACCGGGCTTCCGGCAACGGTGAAAAAGACCGCCTTCGGGTTTTCCGTCAGATTCTTCAGGGTAAGATTGTCTCCCAGTCCCATGATGAGCGTGCCGTCTTTCATCAGCCGCGGGCTGCCAAAATAGGCCGCGTTGGGGTTTCCATCTTTGCTGGCCGTGGCCAGTACACCGATCCGGCCCGGTTTATTTACGATGTCAAAGACCGCCTGATTCAGTACAGCCATGTTCACCTCGCTTTTCCGTTAATCAAATGATGACAGTTGTTTTTCCATGTGGATATGCGCGATACCGGCGTCGTTGAAAACATCGCCGTAGGATGTAAACCCGAGTTTTTCGTAAAACGGCACGGCATGCAGCTGAGCGCCGAGAAAAACCCGCCCCATCCCGCGCCGCGCGGCATCCGCAACAAGCGCGCGGATTATTGATCGACCGACGCCCTCTTTGCGGCAGGGCTTCAATACAGCTATTCGCCCGATATGCCCGTCTGCCAGCATCCGGCCGGTGCCGACATAGGTCCCGGGACCGCCGGCCAGGGCATGCACGGCATCGGGATCCCGGCCGTCAAAATCGATGGCTTCGGGCACCTGCTGCTCTTTTGTAAAAACCGCCCGGCGAATCCGCCGGATGGCGGACGCGTGGCGGTCATCAAAGGGGACGATAATTGTTGGCGGCATGGCGGCTCCTGCAGTAAAACATACCCGGTAGAATGCCTGTTTTCGCGGATTATTTCATCCGGAAAAATGGCTTAGAGGTCACAGCCGGCCCGCAAGTCCGATTCAGAGGATCCGGTTCAGGCATCAATCTTTGCTTGACAAACGAATCGTTCGTGGAGATTCTAGACCAATGTATCGCAACCGTTCCTGTCCGGCAAGCGGATAGTTGCATTTTATCCAACGAAAGAGACCGCTGACATGCTCGATAATAACCGGCTGACACCCATCGAAAATTTTGACCCGGACGGGGCCTGTTTTGCCTGCGGCCCCAGCAATCCTTTCGGTCTGCACATGACCTTTTTCAAAAAGGGAGACAAAGTCTTGTCACGGCTGCGGGTCCCGCAGCAGCTGTGCGGCTGGCAGGACATCATCCATGGCGGGATCATCTCCACCATCCTTGATGAAACCATGAGCTGGACCGCCCACCACCTGATCCGGAAACTGATCCTCACCCGCTCCATTACCGTTGACTTTCACCGTCCCCTCCACGTTGAGGCCGACATCCAGGCCGAAGGCTGGATCAGTCATCTGAAATCCGACCGGGAAGCGATTCTCCAGGCCCGTCTGATCAATACGGCCGAAAAAACCTGTGCCACGGCCACGGGATCGTTTGCCCTGCTCACACCGAAAGTCGCCCGCCGGCTGGGCGTGATCGACGAGACAATTATCGAGAAATTTGAAAAAAATATGGCTTGACCGGATTGCTACAACCCGCTCAACAAAGGAGGGAACGACATGAAAAGCTATGCACTTTTAACGGTTCTTTTTCTATTCGTCGGGCTCACCCATGACGCTGCCGCTTCCCAGTTTAAACTGGAAAGCCAGCAGTTATCGCCCGGCCAGCAGCTGGTCGCAGCGCAGGTTTATAACGGCTTTGGCTGCACCGGGAAAAACATTTCACCGGATCTCCGCTGGAAAGGAGCGCCGGCGGGCACGAAAAGCTTTGCCGTGACCGTCTATGATCCGGATGCGCCCACGGGCAGCGGCTGGTGGCACTGGCTGATTTTCAATATTCCGGCTAAGACCAACCGGCTGGTTGAGAATGCCGGCAACCCCAAGGCCCACCTGGCGCCGGCCGGCAGTATTCAAAGCCGGACCGACTTCGGCGCGCCGGGTTTCGGCGGTGCCTGCCCGCCCAAGGGCGACCCGCCTCACCACTACCGATTCACCGTCTATGCCCTGGATACCGAAAAGCTGCCCCTGGATATAAATGCCCCGGGCGCCATGGTCGGTTTTTATATTAACAGCCACAAACTGGCCGAAGCGTCCATTATCATGACTTACAAACGATAGCCGTCCCCCTGCCCCGATCACACCGGCCGTCGACGGACGGATGATCTTGAGATCATCCGTCGGCAGTATTGTTTTTGCAGGCAGCGCCGCCTCTTTTTCGGCAGAGGTGGCAGCGGTCATCGCCGCACATCTGACAGGCATGGCAGTCCGGGCAGGGATGTTTCTTCGGTTGCTCAAAGAATGGCTCCGGCACATAGACCTTACCGGCAAGCCCCGGGACGCGTTCCCATGCCATGGCGAATTCCTCCCCTTGCTATCCCCGGTTAACCCCAGAAACCGGTGACCCGCGCCGGATCACCGGCCATCCGATTCAAATCAGACCGGCCCCATAAATTTTCATCGCCCGCTCGCGCGCTTTCCGATCAGGCACCCGGCGATCCAGTTCGGTATAAAACAGCGGCCCGTGATTCTTGATGCGCGTGTGGACAAGCTCGTGCAGGATGACATAATCCATCAAATGACCGGGAAGACGGGTCAGTTTTATGTTGAGGCTGATATTGTTTTTCCCCGAGCAGCTTCCCCAGCGGGTTTTCTGATTGCGGATAAAAACGCGGTTGTATTGATCGCCATGGATGCGGGCCAGTTCTTCAAGACGTTGAACCAGAATTTTTCTGGCCGCCGGCCGGTCGATATTGTCAAATATTCCAGAAAGGACGCGGTGTTTTTCCTCCAGCCGGGCGGCCTTTACCAGCTGCCGGTGAAGCCAGGGCAGATTGGCTGTGGCAAATGCCCGGGCGGTTTTTAAGGAAACACCATTCGGCACGGCAACACGGATACCCTTAAACGGCCGGACGGTGATATTGATCCGCCGGGCCCGGCGGCTGCGTTCAAAACGCACGTTGTCGATATCGCCGATCCGGAACAGGTGTATGTTCGGGTCAGGCGTCACCGGATCCGATAATCGCGGCCATGACTTCATAGTGGTTAAACGGCGGCATGATACAGGCGCCGGCAAAGGTATCCCGGGCCGCGGCCAGCATATCCCGGGCCTGGGCGGCGCCTTCGGCCACCGGATCCCCGGCCCGGGCCATCCGATCGCGGACGGACCGGGGCACCGTGATGCCGGCTACCCGGTGATGGAGAAATTCGGCATGGCGGGGCGTACGCAGGGGCAGAATCCCCATCAGCAGCGGTACGCCCAGATGCTGCGTCACTTCGGCGAGCTGCATGACCCCGTCCATATCGTAGACCGGCTGGGTCACGATAAACTGTGCGCCGGCCGCCACTTTCCGTTCAAGCCGTTTCACAGCCGTTTCGAATCCGGGCGATCCCGGATTGGGGTCGAGTACCACGCCGGTCTTCAACCCGATTTCACGGGCCTGGGCCACCAGCTCAAAAACGGTCATGTCGTAGACGCCACGGGTATGCGCCCGGTCCTTGAGCGCGACAAAATCGCCTGTGGCCGCCATAACCGTATCGATTCCCAGCGCTTTGGCGCCGGACAACAGGCTGAAGATCCCCAGCCGATTATGATCCCGGGGGGTAACGTGCAGGATGGCCGGTTTGCCGATCTGCCGCCGAATCAGGGTGCAGATTACCTGGGCACTCATGCAGGGTTTGGCCAGCGGATTGGTGGCCACGCTGAAACCGTCAAAGGGCAGGTGTGCCAGGTCAGACAGCGCCGTCATCAGCGGCCGGCTGTCAATACTTTCCGGCGGCACCACTTCGATGGTGAGGGTAAATTTACCCGGCTGGATCATGATTTTGCCCCGGCCCGGGCGCGCGCAATAATCTTGTCGTATTCCTTACTGTAGACGGGGAGATCTTTTTCCACAAAAATCCCCCGTTCGATCAGGTCCGGATTTTCCTTTTTGGCTTTGGACCCGATCGGCGTGGTCATATCCTTGTACGCGGCCATCATGTCCACGGCACTGCCCAGTTTATTTTTGCGGCCGAAATAGGTCGGGCACTGGCTGAGGACTTCCACCACGGAGAATCCCTCGTGGACGATCGCTTTTTTGATGATCTCCTTGATCTGGCCGACATGATACGTGGTGGTCCGGGCCACGAAAGTAGCCCCGGCCGCCGTGGCCATTTTCACCACATCGAAATCGTGGTCGATATTGGTATACGGCGCCGTGGTCGCCATCGTTCCGTATCCGGAAAGAGGCGAATACTGCCCGCCGGTCATCCCGTAAATCCGGTTGTTCATCACGATGGCCGTCATATCGATATTGCGGCGGGCGGCATGGATAAAATGATTGCCCCCGATGGACAAGGCATCGCCATCGCCCATGGGCACGATGACGTTGAGCTTGGGCAGGCTCATCTTGACGCCCGTGGCAAATGCCAGCGCCCGGCCGTGGATCGTATGAAGGGTATGAAAATCGACATAGCCTGAAATCCGCGACGAACAGCCGATCCCGGACACCATGACGATCTCGTTCTTACTCAGCCCCAGCGCCTCAATGGCCTGCAGCATGCCGTTGAGCACCGTGCCATGCCCGCATCCCGCACACCACATGTGGGGAAAAAACCGTTCCCGGATATAGTCCTTCACTGCCATGATTACACCCCTTTTCCCTGGATCACCCGCAGGATATCCTTGATATCCTTGTCTGAAATAAACATTCCGTCAATCCGGTTGGCCAGTACGACCCGGTCCGGCGCGTCCACTGCCCGCTTGACCATTCGAACCACCTGCCCGATGTTCATCTCCACCACAACGATATGACGGGCATTTTTACATTTTTCTTTTATCATGTCATAGGGGAAGGGCCAGAGGGTCTGCAGTTCAATCATTCCCAGACGAATCCCCCGGGGACGCAGGCTTTCCACCACATGACGGGCAGACCGGGCCGACGAACCGTAGGAAATCAATATAATTTCCGCATCATCCAGGTAAAATTCCTTGTAGCGCACAATGTCATCAACGTTGTTTTCAATCTTGTCCACCAGATGGCGGAGCAGGCCGTGGACAATTTCCGGATTGGATGTGGGAAATCCCCACATGTCGTGGTACAGCCCGGTGACATTGTAGCGGTGGACGCTGCCGAAATCAGACATGGGGAGACGGCCGTCTTCCCGGGGCAGATAGGGATGATAATCCACACCGCCAGGCACCGATGTGCGCAGCCGCTCTACCACTGAGATCTCTCCCGGCGCAGGCATCTCCAGACGTTCACGCATGTGGCCGATGGTTTCATCGAGCAGCAGAATCACCGGCGTCCGGTAGGTTTCGGCCAGGTTGAAGGCCTCCACGGTTATTTTAAACACATCCTGATGATTGGAAGCCGTCATGACAATAATGGAATGGTCGCCATGGGTACCCCAGCGGGCCTGCATCACGTCGCCCTGCCCGCCGGCGGTGGGCAGTCCCGTGGACGGCCCGCCCCGCATCACGTTAACAATCACGCAGGGGATCTCGGTCATTACGGCGTATCCCAACCCCTCCTGCATGAGCGAAAAACCGGGGCCACTGGTGGCCGTCATCACCTTGCTGCCCGTTAAAGACGCGCCGATGATGGCACAGATCGATGCGATCTCGTCTTCCATCTGAATAAACCGGCCCCCGCGCCGGGGCAGGCGGGATGCCAGGTTCTCGGCAATTTCAGAAGACGGCGTGATGGGATACCCGGCGAAAAAGTTCAATCCGGCATACAACGCCCCTTCCATACAGGCTTCGTTCCCTTGAATAAATTTAATTTCCCCCATATCAACCGTCCTTTTCCGGTTCGGTGATGATGACGATGGCCAGATCCGGGCAGCGTTTTTCGCACATCCTGCAGCAGATACAGTCCTCGGGCCGCACGGCAACCACTTTTTCATGATCATCGAGTTCGAGCACATTTTTGGGGCAAAAATGGACGCAGATCCCACACCCCTTACACCAGTCCCTGTTGATGGCGTGTTCCTTCAGCTTCGGTTTGGCCATATTCTACCGCCTTGTCATTGAATACCCATATATATGGATCACAGATCAATCACACAATCGACTATCCCGGCGGCCGGCCCGCGCCGCCGCCTGCCGCACAATAAACCCCCTTAGCAGGCCCACTGTCCGAAGTCAATTTAATCCCATCCGCGATTTCAGCCCCGGCCCGGATTTATTGCGCCCCGGATACCCGCGGGTCCGGCCAAATCCCAGTCGGGATACGTATTTACATAATCGGCATATATATGATAATAATGCCCGATACGACTAAATACAACGCCTAATTCATCAGGAAAACGAATATGGACGAAATCATCCGCCGGATAAAAACCCAGACGCCCGGAGAAAAGGAGTTTCACCAGGCCGTCGGCAAGGTACTGGAAACCATTCAGCCGGTCATCGACGGCAATCCCGCCTACCGCGAAAACGGTATTTTAGAGCGTCTGGTCATCCCCGATCTGGTGATCACCTTCCGGGTTTCCTGGATGGATGACCAGGGAGAAGTCCAGACCAACAACGGGTTCCGCATCCAGATGAACAACGCCATCGGTCCATACAAGGGCGGCCTGCGCTTTCACCCGTCGGTCACCCTGGGTATTCTGAAATTCCTCGCCTTTGAGCAGGTGTTCAAAAATGCCCTCACGACCCTGCCCCTGGGCGGCGGCGGGGGCGGATCCGACTTCGATCCCATGGGAAAATCAGACGCGGAAGTCATGCGCTTCTGCCAGAGCTTCATGCGCACCCTGTACCGCCATATCGGCCCGCACACCGACGTACCCGAAGGGGATATCGGTGTCGGCGCGCGGGAAGTCGGGTATCTGTTCGGGATGTACCGCAAGCTGAAAAACGCGTTTTCCGGCGTGATGACCGGCAAGGGCATGGATTGGGGCGGCAGCCTGATGCGGCCCGAAGCCACCGGGTATGGATGCGTCTATTTTACCGCCGAGATGATGGCCCGGCGCTGGAACCGGTCCCTGGAAGAGAAGAAGTGTCTGGTATCCGGCGCCGGCAATGTTGCCCGCCATACCATCGAAAAACTGATCGATGTGGGGGCCACGGTCCTGACGGCCTCGGATTCGTCCGGTTATATCTACGACGAAGAGGGGATCGACCGTGACAAACTCGCCTATCTCAACCAGCTCAAAGCCGTCCGCCGGGGCCGTATCGCCGAATATGCCGCCAGGTATCCCCAGGCGGTTTATACGCCGGCCGACGACGCGCTGGACCACCACCCCATCTGGTCCCACCGGGCCGACTGCGCCTTTCCCTGCGCCACCGAAAATGAAATCACCGCCAAAGATGCCTATAACCTGGTCAACAGCGGCATCCGCGTGGTCTGTGAAGGGGCCAGCATGCCCTGCACGCCGGAAGCGGTCGACCTGTTTACCGATCGAAAAAACATTCTCTTTGCACCGTCCAAGGCGGCCAATGCCGGCGGCGCCACCGTATCGGGGCTCGAAATGTCCCAGAACAACATGCGGCTGGCCTGGACCCGGGAAGAAGTGGACAACCGCCTGAAGCTCATCGTCAAGCAGATTCACCGCACCTGTCTGGATGCCGCCGAGCAGTACAACCACCCGGGCAACTACCTGGTCGGCGCCAATATCGCCGGGTTCACCAAAGTCGTCGACGCCATGCTCGACCAGGGGCTGATCTAGCCGTCTGATCCGCCGGACCGGCCGGTTCATCCCATCCGCCGGTTCACACGCCCTGGTTCAGCCCGGCCACCAGCCCCCGATCCGGCCGTCCCTTCAGTGAAGCGGTAATCGTACGACCCAGAAACAGCCGGGTCCCGTCACCGGCGCTGCTGATATTGTCGGCAAAACTGATTTCCACATCCCCCCGGGACGTCCCCGCCGCCCGGCCCCGGTCGCGCACCCGGCGCTTTAATTCGTCCAGAGCCCAGGCATGGGCCTGATCAAAATCAGTAAAACGGCGCGCCCCCTCAATCCCCTCGATGAGAAAAGCGCCGTCATTGTCCGGCGCAATCCAAACCTGCTGACGCACCATCACCTCGCTGGTAATGGCACCAACGGCGTTGGCCACATCTGCATCGGACGGCAGAATGGCTTCCGTTCCCATCCATTCGGCCGCCCGGGGCACAAAGCAGGCCGCCGGCGCACCAATGCCGATCACCGGCCGGTGAAACGCAATTTTGACGGTATAGGCCGCGTTCCCGCCGGCAAAGAGGTTATCCAGCAGCTGGCGGCAGACCGGGCAATTCTCCATTTCTTCCGCTTCGACTTCTTCGTCGAGCTGTTTCTTGAGCAGTTCCTCCGCCACCTGACGGGTCACTTTCTCGAGCAGACCGGCAACCATTTCTGTTTGATTCTGCCCGGTCACCTCGGCCATCAACGCGGCCATCCGCCGGGCCGTTGCCGTGTCCCAACGGTCCAGGCGGCCGGTCACGTGCAGCAGATCGGTGGGTGTCAGTCCGCAGCGTTGAATCCCGCCATTTATCTCAAGCCGGGCCAGATCGAGCAGGCGCCAGTGGCCGGCGCCGGTCCGCCGGGCCAGTTCATCCAGGGAAAAAGGCCGCTTGTCCAGAAGATCCAATATCTTTTTCTCGTCGGCCGACACCCGTGCCGGCGGTGAAGCGCCAACCCGGACCAGGATCTGCATGGGCCGGGAATCGGCGCGGTACAGGTGGAGCCGGTTTTCCATAAATCGCAGCGTTTCTGCCAGTCCGTCGCCGTGCGCATGTCCCAGCCAGGACACGGGCGCCAGCCGCCGCGGGCCGATCCGGCACACGCCTTTTTCCCAGAGAATAGCACTGTCGCCGCCCAGGCCGGCGGTGCGCATATCCAGGGCACGGACATGGGTCTTGACGCCGCCGATGATCGTTCCGCTTTCACAGATCCGCACCTGGCCCCCCTTGAGCCCGGCGGTATCCGTCGTGGTGCCGCCGATATCGACGACAATGGCATCTTTGCAGCCCGTCAGATGAAGGGCGCCGGCCACACTGGCCGCCGGGCCGGAAAACACCGTTTCCACCGGCCGGTCCCGGGCCGTTTCGGCGGCCATCAGGGAGCCATCCCCCTTGACCACGACCATCGGCGCGGCAATGCCCCGCCGGGATAGAACCGCGCCCATCTCTCCGATAAATTTTTCCAGACGGGGGATAATCCGGGCGTTGAGCACGGCCGTCCGGGCCCGGGTTTTAAAATCGAGCATATCCGACAACTCGTGTCCGCAGGTGACGCTCAGACCGGTTTCCGTTTTTAAAGCCTGCTTAATGATAAGCTCGTGCGCCGGATTGACGCTGCCGGCAAATCCTGACACGGCAAAGGCGGTGACGCCGTTTTTTTCCACCATCCGCCGGGCAACCCGGCGTACCTGGGCGGGATCCGGCGGGCATTTTTCCACACCGGTAATTTCCAGCTGACCGTCGATAACGGCCTTGGGTTCATAAGGAATATCCGCGGGATCAAACCGCCCGTACGGCGGCATCAGAATCAGCCCCACGGGCTGGCCCTCCCCTTCCACGATGGCGTTGGTCGCCAGGGTCGTGGACACCGCCACCAGTTCCACCTGCCGCATCAGCGCCGCGGGCAGCCCATCCAGGGCCGCCTCGATACCGATGGTAAAGTCCCAGCGTGTTGTCAGGGCCTTGTTTTTTCCCCGCAGCCGGTTTTCCTCAAAATCATAAATGACCGCATCGGTATACGTACCGCCGGCATCCACCCCCAGCCCGAACCGTACCCGATCCTCCCGGGCCGAAGTATCGCCGGCATCGGTATTTTTCAAATAGATGGTATCGGGCGTTGCCGCCGTGGTCTGATGGCGCGAATCGGGCGGGGCGGCGATGAGCTCGCCCTTGATGGGATCAAAGGCGGTAAAATATCCCGGCGGCACAACGAGGATATCATCGCCGGTCTGATCGGCTGTCAGCAGCGCTTCGAGAAGACGCAGATCGCCTGGAATATTTTCATGTTTCCATCCATATTTCCGGGCCATGGCAATGGCATTTTGCGCATATCGTTCTTTGTGCGGCGCGCCGGTATCGATAAACGCCGCCCGCTGGTAGTTTTTCTGCCAGCTGCTCAGAAAATTCATCACCGTGTCGGCATGTTCCCGGCCATATTCCGCGGCCAGCGCTTCGAAGGTCACTTCCCGGTCGCCCATCCAGGCTTTGCGCTGCTCGCTGGAGCGGGGCTGCACTTTTTCGGCGCACCAACCGGCGGAAAAATAGAATGTCCCGGGATAGCGGGAAAATTCCCGTTTGTAGGCGGTGTTGCTGCCAAGAAACATGGCGATGCAGTCATGGGCTCTGGGGAACACCAGGGGCCGATCGCGGGCCTGAATCCCCACGCTGCCCAGCCCGCATACCCCATAGCCGACGGCGATGCGATCGTATCGATCCTGCCCGGCTGTTTCGTCGATGGCCGCCTGAAGCTCGCGTTTAAGCCGGGCCGGTTCGTTGTGCAACCCCCCGGGCAGAAAACGGGTGGTAATATCCAGGCCGTTCTTTTCGGCCACCCGGGCAATATCAATGGCCAGAACCGCACAGCCGATCAGATGAACACGCGCCATATTTTTCCTACTCCCGACGTCTGCTGATGAAAGCAGAATTCAAAGCATCCAAGCTTGATACCGGCCGGCCGGTACCGGGCCGCCGCCGGCACCCGCTTCACAGGTCCCGCTAAAGCCCCTTTTCCATCCGCCGAACAGTGAACAGATCCGGATCAAATGGTTGATTGAAACGGACATTGCTGAACCGCAAAATTGTCTTGTGCCGGACCTGTTTGCCTTTTTTACGCGTAACATGCATCTCGGTCACGACCCAGATACCGTCAATTTTTTCGATCCGGGGGGTGTCCATATATTTCAGATACCCGCCGCGGTTTTCCCAGTGGATTGCCCGGGTGATCACATAGTTGTCCTGCCGCACCCAGACCAGCAGTTTTTTGTATCCTGTTTCGGCAATTACTTTTTTATTGCGGGGAATGCACCAGATTACCCAGGTGCGGGCGCCGCGCACATCCATTTCCTTTCCCTTTTCGTAGAAGGAGAAATCGTAATCGTCGAGGTTGCGGGAAGTCATGTCCGAATAGTTCAGATCCGATCCCATGAAGCTGCCGTCCTTATCTGCCGCGGCGATCCGTTTGGTTTTGTGCAGCGCGGGCAGATAGAGCCACTGGTCGTCCTCTCTGTCCGGCGCTTCGTAATCAAAGGTGAGAAAGGCCGTGTTCCGGACATCGGCGGGATAGACAAAAAACATCAGCCGCAAGGTATCCGCGCCCCGGTCTTTGCCGAAGGTTTTGATTTTCCGGACCCGCTGTTTCCCCCGCTTGTCAATGAGCACCATCTCCATATCGGAGACACGGTTGTCGCCATCATCCCGCTGGTCGACTTTTTCCATGATCGCCCGGGCCGCGGGATCGTCGGCGGCCATCGCCGGGCCGGCCACCGCCGCCATCAGCAGCAGAAAGACGGCCATCCAAAAACGAAAACATTTTTGTGACATGCCCCCCTCCTTTCCCCGGAATTAAGCCGTATGACATTCATCCACGACCGGGTTGCGCAAAACACCGATTCCCTCTATTTCCACTTCCACGACATCGTTGTGATGCAGCGGGCCAACGCCGCTGGGCGTGCCGGTCAGGATAATATCGCCGGGCATCAGGGTAAAATTTTTCGATACAAAAGCGATAATATCGGGAATACTGAAGATCATCTGTCCGGTATGGCCGTTCTGAACGGTTTTTCCGTTCAACCGGCAGCGGATTGACAGGCGCTGCGGATCGCCGATCTGTGCCGGCGTAACGATCCGCGGACCGATGGGGCCGAAGGTATCGAGCGATTTTCCCCGGAACCAGCCGGACCGGTCGCCGTTCTGGATGTTGCGCTGGCTGACGTCGTTCATGCAGGTATACCCGAAGATATGCGTCCGCGCTTCGGCAACAGGTACGTCTTTGCAGCGATCCTTGATGATGACGGCCAGTTCGGCTTCATAATCCACCCGCGGGGTATCGAAATCGTAGTCGGCTAAAAACCGGGGGATCACGATGGGCACATCCGGGCCGATGAGGACATTGGGCGTTTTGGGAAAAAGAATCGGTTCGGTCGGCACCTCGCCGGTAAAGCCCTGGACCTTGACGGATGCACTTTCGGCCACATGATCACGGTAGTTCAGTCCCAGGGCAATAATCTTGGATGGATTGACCGTATAGGTCGCATCCTGTTGGTCAACCGGTAATGATATCATCGTATCGGCTCCACTGTATCGGTTATGGATTCACTCCCGGTATCATCGAAGATGAAAAACCGGTATGTCGAGACGCGCAGTCCATCCATCGCGGGTGTCGATCCGCCCGGGCATCGGGCCGGGCTGCCGTTTCAAAATGACCCGATGGATCCGTTGACGTCCCGCCATGAATGGGATGTAAAGGCAGGCTTTTACGTATACGGGATCCGGCGGGTTGTCAATTTCATTATTGGCCGGTTCCGGCTCTCATGCCCGGGTTTGTTTTTTACGAAGGCACCGGACTTTTGGTCAGCACGACGGACTGGCTGAAACGAATTTCCGGAAATCCGGCGGCATCGAGCCCAACCTGCCGGGCTATTTCCAGCATGGCCTGAAACCGCCTTTTCGATACGTGAAACCGGGGCTCGATCACCAGGAAAATCCCGTCCGGCGCCAGACAGTCCCGGACCTGCCGTAAAAAACTTTCCGTGTCCGGCGCTTCGTGGACCATATAGAATGCATTGACCATGTCAAAGGCGCCCTCAACCTGAAGAGATTCCTTTTGACACAGACGGGTTTGAATCCGGTTCGTCAGCCCCAGTTTGCGGGCCCGTTTTTCGACCTTGGCCAGCATTTCCGGCTGGACATCCACGGCAACGACCTGCCCGGTCGCGCCCACCCGTCTGGCCAGTTCCAGCGCGGCAAATCCCGCGCCACAGCCCACGTCCATCACCCGCATCCCCGGCCGGACAAATGGCCCGAAGATTTTATCCGGGTTATGAACCAGCGGCCGCAGAAAATTGTCGAACGTCCAGACATGTTGATGAGAACAGATATGCGCCATTGGATTCCCCTTCTTTCGTTTTTGTTTAGTCACTATACATTATTGGTAAATTTTTTTACTTTGCCCGGTCAACCATTTCTTCTATCTTCCCAAGAAATGTTACGGCAAATCTGTACTGATCATCGGATAAACGGGACATATATTCGACCAGGGGCGCATCAGTCTCCTCGTGGTATTGCTCATGGGCGTAATAGGCGACCCTGCCTTTGGTGGTCAGTGACAATAATACTTTCTTCCCGTTTTCCGGATCCGCTTTTTTCTCTATCAGTCCCTTGTTTTCCAGCCTGGCCACCATCTGGGAAACCGCCCCGCGGGTAACCCCCAGAAACCGGGCCAGTTCAGATACATGCACGTCCCGATGCAGGCCGATCATCATGACCGTGTGAATCTCCGATGGGAACAGACGGTCATCAATACCGTAGTGCCTCGGCTTTTTCTGGTTCTCCATCATTTTATGGACAATCCGCAGAAACGTTTCGGTCAGTTGATGGGCACGTGTAGTGATCATTTGATTATTGTATAGCTACTAAACCTTTTTGTCAACCACTTTGTCAATCACCCGGCCCCTGTCCCCCGCTCCAGGGATCCCCATGACAGTTTCGTCCTTGCATATGCCATCGCCCTGGTATAAATTCCCGGTCCATATTAAAAGAATTATTCGCCGGTACGGCCCGCATATAAAAAGGAATCCCGATGACCCCCAGCCTGCTCTCGGAAAAAATACGGAAAATCGCCAATACCGCCGGTATTGATGTCATCGGCTTTGCCGATGCATCCGAATTCTCCGGTTATCGATTGAACCAGCATCAGCGGCGGAATCCAAAACTGACATTACCGACCGCGAAATCCATCATCGTGGCGGGCATCTATATCGGGGGCGTCACCCTGCCCGAGTGGAAAAACCCATGGTACGGTCGAACCAGCCGATTATACCTGTCGGGCTTTTTCCTGGATGTGGTCCGGCCGCTGGTACCGGTGGCCGACTTTCTGAAAGCAACAGGTTATCAGGCCATCATCTGCGATGGTACGGCGGAAAACGGTTCCATCCTCCCGTTGAAACTGTCGGCCATCCGGGCGGGCCTGGGGTGGCAGGGCAAACACTCCCTGCTCATATCCCGAAAATACGGCACCTTCCTGGCGCTGGGGGGCATCATCACCGATGCCGAACTGGATCATGCGGCTACCCGGGAAAAAAACCGATGCCGTGAGTGTACGGTCTGCCAGGACGCCTGCCCGGTATCGGCCCTGGCGCAGCCCCATGTACTTGATACAGACAAATGCATGTCGAATCGTCTGTCGGAAGAAAACCTGCCCGAGGCCGTCAGAGCGGCCATGGAAAACCGGATTGGCGACTGCGAGATCTGTCAGGACGCCTGCCCCTGGAACCGGAAGCACATCCAGTCGCCCCTGAAAACAAAGATGACCGCGTATTTTCAAGAAAAATGCCAGGCCTGGAGAGATACCTTCCACCTGCCCCGCCTGGCCACACTCTCCCCCCAGGATTACCAGACCGCCTTCGGCCAGCTGAAGACAGAAATTCCTTACAACATCTTTCATCGAAATGTATTGATTTCGCTGAAAAAGGCCGAAGCGCAGAGCAATTG
Organism: uncultured Desulfobacterales bacterium; assembly: GCA_964577615.1. Classification (GTDB taxonomy): domain Bacteria; phylum Desulfobacterota; class Desulfobacteria; order Desulfobacterales; family QNYZ01; genus QNYZ01. The sequence goes on from CAZNZW010000037.1 coordinate 24,400, forward strand.
CTGACATCATCCGGGAATATCCGCGCGGTCCCACCTGTCCCTGTGGAGCCTGTGGACACGGATAAAAGTGGCTGTTCTGACACCGCCCGTTTTCCCCGGCCAGAAATCAGACGCCACGGGTTTCACAACCGTTGACATCCCGCTGGCGCACTGCTTATAGTCGCAGGCACTTATCCAAGACCGGCCCGGGACCGCTGTCTATCGCCAGTCTGGGAACTATGGAGGAAATCGATGGGCAAAAACAGTTCGGTAACAACGGCCGGTACACGGCCGGTTTCCGGCCATACCCTGGCTGATCTGATGAAAACGGTTATATTCTTAATAGCTATCGCGTTGGCCGCTTCAGCCCGGGCGACAACATACACGGCCATGTCGGATGCAAACCTGCTCGACCAAAGCGAGGTTGTCGTCAATGGAAGAGTCACCGCTGTCCGCCAGCCTTCCGACGCCGTTCGCCCGGAAACATGGTATACGATCGATGTAACGGCGGTGTTGAAGGGAGATATCCAGCAGACTGAGATAACCGTTGCCATTCCCGGCGGCCGGGGAACAGACGGCCGGTATCTGACCGTTGCCGGCGCCCCCCGATTTTCCGCCAATACCGAAGTACTGCTTTTTCTCAACCCGCGGACCGATGGCCGCTTTACAGTTGCCCAGTTCATGCTTGGCGCGTTTACAGTCAGCCGCCGCAACGGGGTGGATCTGCTCCAGCGCGATCTCTCCGAAGCCAGAGAACTGCCCGGAAACACCCGCGAATCCAAAAAATCCCGGGAATCCGGCCCCGCGAAAATGCGACGGGAAAGGACGCGCGCATTGTTTATGGAATGGATCAGAAACCGTATCGCCGGTAACCCGGCTTCCGATGCGTATTGGCAGTATTTTACGGACGAACAGGTTCCCCACGTCTTTCGCTATCAGACCCAGGGCGCCAGATGGCGCCGGTTTGATGCGGGCGCCGCCGCTGCCTGGACAGCCCACCAAAATGGACAGCAGAACATGACCGGCGGCGGTTACGCCGAATTCCAGGCGGCGCTGACCGCCTGGGACGATGACGCCGGTTCCAACGTCGACTATACCTACGCCGGGACAACGGCCGTTTCCCATGGTCTGACACAGTCCGATGGTGAAAATTCGATCCTGTTTAACGATCCCAACAATGAAATCAGCGGCAGTTACAATTGCAGCAGCGGCGGGACGCTGGCCCTTGGCGGATGGTGGAGCCAGGGCCGCCATTCCTACAATGGCACCAGTTACAACACCATTATCGAAGGCGACATTGTTGTCCAGAACGGGGCCGGCTGTTATTTTGAAGGCAACAACGGCAAAAACGGGGCGGAAGTCTTTGCCCATGAGCTGGGCCATACCCTCGGGCTGGGCCATTCTTCGGATACCGATGCGCTCATGTATGCCCAGGCCCACGGTGATGGCCGCGGCGCGCAGCTGCAACAGGATGACCGCAACGGCATCCGGCATCTCTATGCCGCCGCCACTCCCCCGGAAAAGCCCGGCACCCCTGTGGTGACCCCTCATATTACTGATGTAGAGATGACCATCAGCTGGCAGGCAGTGGCCACCGCGGATTCATACCGGCTCCATCGGTCCATCGATGCCGGCCAGACGGGAATGGAAATCTATTCAGGAAGTGACCTGCGCCATATCGACAATCTCATTGTCCGTGGAACAACGTATTTCTACCGGGTCCGGGCCTGCAATGCGTACGGGTGCAGCGATTTCAGCGACAGCGCCAGCGGGCGCATCCCCGCCATCGGCACCCGCATCCATGTGTTGACACCGGTTTATCAGCTACTGCTTTTTCAATAAATGGCCGGGTCGGATGCCTGCCTGTCTGCCGCCTGGCTACCGTCTATCGGGAAACAACCGCTATTTCACCAGTTGCGGGCGCCGCCGCCCGATTCCTGTCGCCTGTTCAAAGGCATGGGCAAGTTGCAGCACGCCGAAATCGTCGTTGTGCCGTCCGACAATCTGAATACCGACCGGCAGCCCCTCCGGGGTAAACCCGCAGGGCACCGAGACAGCGGGCAGACCGGTGCAGGTGATGTAATAGCAGCTTTTCATCCAGTCGATGTAGGAATTCATCTTGACGCCATTGATCTCCTCCACCCAGCGACAGTCCACGGCAAACGGCGGCACCTGGTTGACCGGACAGATGAGAAATTCATGGGTCTGCATGAACGCCCGGACCCGCTGGTAGAGTTCGGCGCGCTTTGTCTCCACCCGGCCCAGCTGCGGTCCGGTGACCTTCTGCCCCTGCTCGATATTCCAGACCACGGAATCCTTCATCAGGTTGCGGTGGGTTTTTAACAATTCGCCCAGTTTCAGCTCAAAGTACCAGGAACGCCATACTTTGAAAATCTCATCGGCCGAACTGAAATCCGGCTGCCCCTCTTCCACGACGCACCCCAGATCCTCAAACACATGGCGCTGATCCTCCAGTACGTTCGTCACCCTGGCATCCACCGGCAACTCGCCCAGGTCGGGGCTCCAGGCAATCCGAACATTTTTGAAATCACGATCCAGCGGACGGGCAAAAATATTTCCCGGCTCGGCAACAGCAATCGGCGAACGGGGATCCGGACCGGCAATGGCGCTCAGCATCAGGGCGATATCTGCCACTGTTCGTGCCATCGGCCCTTCAACAGGCAGCGTAAACCATGGCGCCTGGGCCGGCCACACCGGAACCCGACCCGGCGACGGCCGAAACCCGACGATGTTGCAGAAATTTCCGGGATTACGCAGGGAGCCGCCCATATCGCTGCCATCGGCCAATGGTATCATTCCGCATGCCAATGCAACGGCGGCACCCCCACTGCTGCCACCGCAGGTCTTGGTGGTATCGTAGGGATTCAGCGTCTCGCCAAAAACGTCGTTAAATGTCTGTGAGCCGGCGCCGAATTCCGGGGTATTGGTTTTACCGATGGTGATGGCACCGGCATTTTTCAGCCGCTCGACGATGAGTCCATCATAATCGGGAATATGATCCTTGAATATGAGAGACCCCTGTGTGGTCCGGAGCCCACGGGTCGAAACCAGATCCTTGTGGGCAATGGGCAGGCCATGTAACGGCCCGACGGTTTTCCCGCCGGCCAGTTCCTCATCCGCCGATTTGGCACGCGCGATCAATTCGTCGTCGGGAATCCGGGTGACAATGGCATTCACCGTTGGATTCACCCGTTCAATCCGGGCCAGATGCGCCTGCATGACATCTCTGCAGGAGAGCGCTCCCGCGTGAATTTTTTGGACCATTTCCGTTGCGGTCATGAAACAGATTTCGGACTCTGACATGTGATCTCTCCACGAATAGTTATCTTTACAATTTGCCGGAAACCCGGCGCAGATGTATCCAAAATCAAATGTGAGATATCAATCAATTATTCTGCCGGGCGACGGGCCGAACTGTTTGTGCCGGCGTTACAATATCGATTCAAGGGGGTTTTCGTCAACTGCTTTCGCCTCGACTTTCCAGCACCTGACCTTGTGGTCTGTGCCGATCGTAAATAACGGCGGACGGTGCCCGCATTTGGCAAAAGCGACGGGACAGCGATCTTTGAACAGACAACCGGACGGCAGAGAAATCAGACTGGGGACGGACCCGACGATCTCGTTGAGTCGCTTTTTCCCGGTTTTGAACTTTTTCCCCATGACCGGATTGGAAGCCAGCAGCCCATTTGTATAAGGGTGTTTCGCGCCATCGAATAATGTGCCGACTGAGATCGACTCGACGATCTGCCCGGCGTACATGACGATGATATGGTCACTCACCTCAACAATAACGCCCAGATCGTGCGTAATCATCATAAGGGCCATTCCCAATGTTTCCTGCAGTTCCAGCATCAGGTCCATTATCTGGGCCTGGATGGTCACATCCAGGGCGGTCGTCGGCTCATCCGCGATGAGCAGTTGGGGACGACACGATATGGCCATGGCAATCATCGCCCGCTGGCGCATCCCGCCGGACAGCTGGTGGGGGTATTCGCGAACACGTTTCTCCGGCGCCGGAATCCCCACAAGCTTCAACTGCTCAATCGCCATGTCCATCGCCTCATGATGATTCAGTCCACGGTGAATAGTAAATGATTCGCTGATTTGATTTCCGATCGTGTAAACGGGATTCAGGGAGGTCATCGGTTCCTGGAAGATCATCCCGATGTCATTCCCCCGAATCTTGCGTATTTCTGTTGTTGACAACGAGAGCAGGTCCCGTCCTTCAAAAACAATGGCATCTCCCGTGATCTTGCCCGGAGGATCCGGTATCAGCCGTAAAATACTCATGGCGGTGACACTCTTGCCGCAACCGGATTCTCCCAGCACGCCCAGGGTCTTGCCCTTGGGAACATCAAAACTGACGCCGTTTACCGCCTTGACCACGCCTTCGGGAGTAAAAAAATGCGTCTGCAGATTTCGAACCGATAGTAGTTTTTCTTCAACCATAACTTTTTATCTTATGTAAACAGGTGGCACCCCACCTGATGCCCGGTTTCTATTTCCCTTAATGCTGGCTTTTCCATGCCGCATATCTCCATGGCTTTGGGACAGCGGGGATGAAAGTGACATCCGGACGGCGGTTCAATCGGGCTGGGGACGTCTCCCTTCAGGGCTCGATGCCGCCTTTTATATACACCTGCCTCGGCTTTGGGTACCGCTTCCAGCAGATTCACCGTATAGGGATGTTTTGGATTCAGACAGATCTGTTCATCGGAGCCCATCTCGACAATCCGTCCCAGATACATGACCGCTATCCGGTCGGACATATGTTCGATCACGGCCATATCATGAGCGATCAACAGATAGCTGAGATGATGCTTGTCTTTAAGATCCTCCAGGATATTCACCACCTGGGCCTGAACACTGACGTCCAGGGCGGATACCGGTTCATCGGCCACCAGCAGTTTGGGCGTCATGGCCAGCGCCCGGGCCAGCCCGATGCGCTGGCGCTGGCCACCGCTGAACTCGTGGGGATAGCGGACCATATGGTCCGGTGACAGGCCGACTTCAACCAAAAGCTCCCGGACACGATCCTGCCATGTGCCCGAGTCTGCCAGGCCGTGGACCCTGAGCGCTTCTCCAATGATATTTCGTACCCTTTGTTTTGGATTCAAGGAAGAATAGGGGTCCTGGAATATCATCTGTATGTCGGTTCTGAACTGGACCAGATCTTTGCCGGTGATCTCACTGATATCCTTACCCTCAAAAAGGACTTTACCGGAGCTTGGACGGTACAGCTTGACCAGGCAGCGCCCCACGGTCGATTTTCCGCAACCCGATTCTCCCACCAGTCCCAATGTTTCCCCCGGCTGGATCGAGAAAGTCACGCCGTCGACGGCATAGACATACCCCCCGGTTCTCTGGAGAAGCCCTTTTTTAATCGCGAAATACTTCTTGAGAGATTCAACGGACAATAATGGTTTCAAATGCGTGCTTTCCATCAACTCTTCCTCAGGTGGGGGTCCGTTAAGTCGCGTAACGCATCACCTAACAGATTAATCCCCAGGGCCGCTAAAAATATAGCCAGGCCGGGAAAGGTGGCCAGCCACCACGCCATGAACATATAATTGCGGCCTTCTGCC
>CAZNZW010000038.1:0-17687 GCA_964577615.1 uncultured Desulfobacterales bacterium
TGTCACAAAAAAAACTCATATGCGCGTATTGTACGATGGGGGCCAGGGAATTATTCACAATGGCTGCGATTTTGATGGCATTGTTTTTCTGATGTACGTATTCGACCGCCTCTATAATCTCCGCCGAGTACAGAAGCAGATCAAACGTAATCAGCAGATCATCCTCATCGAGAAATAACAGCTGTTGAATCAGCGGCCGGTGCTCCCGGACAACGGGAATGGCATCATAAGACAGAAAATTCAGCGCATACGCCAGATACTCGGCCAGAAAGGACGAACAGCCCCATCCCATACAGTATATCCGTTTGGCGGAAAAGATCGACTCCATGAGTTCGTCAAATACGTCGCCATCAATCTTTGACATCGTTTCGGTGATATAATTGATGTCTTTCTTCATGATAAGATCGATCAGCGGGTTCTGATCCTGTTCATCCAGAAAGATCGATTTGTGGGTGGGATAGATGATTTTTCGAACATATTCGATCAAGGTCTCGCGGAGGTCCTGGTATCCTTTAAAGCCCAGCTCCCTGGCAAACCGAACCAGACTGGCATCGGAAACGCCGACCTTTTTTGATATTTCCATCAATGATGAAAAGGTCGCCGTCTCCAGATTATTAAGGATAAAATCGGCAATTTTTTTGTTCGTATCGGTCAGGCCTGAATACCGCTCCCGAATAATCTGAGCGATATTCTTTTTTGTATCGACCATATACCCGTCTCCTTCCGGTGTTGGGCTGATAATCCGGATTTCTGATATTTGCTTCAGAGCCTTGACAGACGCAGATTGTTTTGTTTGCGTCAAATGTAGTATATATTACTACAAGTGTCGTATATGCTATGTCAAGTATTTTCTATAAAAATACTGGATATTCCCGGCCCCATGATGCAGCGGTCCACCGCAGGCGATGTGCCCGGGTCGAGGGGCGTGCCCGGATCCTTTACAAAGCGAAAAAGAAAAAGTAAGGTTTTCCGTGGTCAGTCAAACGGTTTGGGAAAATTGTCATCCTGAAGATACGGGACGTCCGAAGATACGGGACGCCCGTGAAATATTGATAAACTGTTTTCTGGTTGATATTCGGATCGTACTATGCACCGGGAGTGTTCCGCGTAGCATCTTGATATTGAACGAAAGGATGCTTTTCGGGATAGGGCTTTTTGGCCTGATGCGTTCTTGAGCGGATTATTATCAGTTACCAGACAGGTAATCGTTTATCAATCCGCATGCTGACCCCGCTGCATGATGGCCGGCGGCTGTCCGGAAATTTTATGGAACGAAAAACAGATACGTGGGATTTTATAAAGCAGTGAGCCCCTTATCCTCCCAGAATAAAATGCCTTATATCCGGATATTCTCTATGCCTGTTCTCTATTTCATCCTTGCCCTTCTTGCTGCTTATCCCGTACCCGCCTGGGCGGGGCACTCCATGCCCCTGCTGACCATGCCGCCCATTCTGTCGTCGGCCCGCGGCAACAGCCGGCCGGCCCCGTCATGGTGGCGGCCCCGGCCGGGTACCAGCTGGCAGTGGCAGCTAAGCGGCACAGTTGACACCACTGTGAATGCGACCATGTATGACATTGACCTTTTTGACACGCCGCAAAGCGTCATCGATGACCTGCACGCCAAAGGGCGTACCGTAATCTGCTATTTCAGCGCCGGCAGTTATGAGAACTGGCGGCCGGACAAGGACCGTTATCCGGCCGGGATACTGGGCCGGAACCTGGATGGCTGGCCAGGCGAAAAATGGGTGGACATCCGCAGAATAGATATTCTCGGTCCCATTCTTGCGGACCGTCTGGACCTGGCAAAGATCAAAAACTGTGACGGCGTGGAACCGGATAATGTGGACGGTTATACCAATAACAGTGGTTTTCCCTTAAGCGCTGCCGATCAGCTGGCCTTTAACCGCTGGCTGGCTGCCCGGGCCCACGGCCGGGGGCTTTCCATCGGCCTGAAAAACGATCTCGGCCAGGTGACGGAACTGGTTGGTGATTTTGACTGGGCGCTCAATGAACAGTGCTTCCAGTTTGATGAATGCGACAGCCTGCTTCCCTTTGTTCAGGCCGGAAAGGCCGTGTTCGGCGTGGAATACAGTGGCGAGACATATGTTTTCTGCCCCGAGGCAGACAGAAAAGATTTTGACTGGCTCAAAAAGAAAATCAATCTTGACAGCTGGCGTATTCCCTGTCGCTGACCCGCAATGCCTGCCCGACTCTCAGCGTTTCAGGGCCGGGCGCCGTCCGCTCCTGCGGGTTAACCGTCGCCATCGAGCAGGTCGCCCAGTGAACCGAGAATTGATCCCTCTCCTTTGGCGCCGCCTTTCTGCGGCGCCGCCTGCAGCATCCTGCCGGCCATGCGTGATACCGGCAGAGACTGGAGCCAGATTCGGCCCGGGCCGTGGAGGGTGGCCAGGAAAAGGCCTTCACCGCCAAAGACCGCCGTTTTAATGTTACCCGCCTGTTGAATGTCAAATCGGACGTTTTTTTCCAGGGCCACGATACACCCGGTGTCGACGTGCAGGACTTCTCCCGGCGCCAGCTGCCGGTCAACCACGGTACCGCCGGCGTGGACAAAGACCATCCCGTCGCCTTCGAGTTTCTGCATGATAAACCCTTCGCCGCCGAACAGGCCGGTCAGGATTTTGCGCTGGAGGTGAATGCCGATGGCCACGCCTTTGGCCGCGCACAGGAAGCTGTCTTTCTGGCAGATCAGATAACCGTCCACGCTGGAAAGCGGGATGGGGATGATATTGCCGGGGTAGGGGGCGCCGAAAGCCACGTGAGCCTTGCCTTGGCCGGTGTGGGTAAACACTGTCATGAAGAGGCTCTCACCGGTCAGCAGCCGCTTGCCGGCACCGAGCAGCTTGCCCATGAATCCACCGGCGCTGTTGGTTCCTGACGCATCACCGAACACGGTTTCCATTTCGATGGCGCTGTTTTTGTACATCATGGCGCCGGCTTCGGCTACGGCGCTTTCGCCCGGGTCAAGCTCCACTTCCACAAACTGCATTTCCGAGCCCATGATTTTAAAGTCGATTTCATCGGCCTTGTTTCGGCCCGCCGCCGGTGGGGCGGGGATTTTCGAGGCCGATGCGCTCAATTCACCGACCTTGGCAATGGGCAGCCATTCGGCGAAGCCGTCCCGCCAGGCGTGTCCGTCGGGATGCTGGGCAGCCTGGGCGATGGCCTGTTCCCTGTCCAGCGGACCGATCTGGGATCCGTTGTAGCTTAAGTACCATTGTGCCATGGCAGCACCTCCTTATTTCTGTCGGCCGAGGTGGCCGTTAATGTCGTTTGTGTCCGTTTCGGTGAGCCTGAGTGATCGGGCCAGAGCGTCGATGTATGCCTGTTCGGCGTCGGTATCGACGTCGATGGTCAGCAGCGAGACCGTATAGACCTGCCGGGCCATCTCCGGTGATTTGACCGCTGCGACAAGGGTCTCCATGCTTACCGGCGAGAGCAGTTCCCGGGCAATAAACCCGTGTTCCTCGTCACTGAGGTCAAGGGATTCCAGCTTGTCGAGAATGCGGTTTCGTTCCTGCGCGTCGATGATGCCGTCGGCATTGGCGGCGGCAATCATGGCGCGGATCAGCAGGATGGCAGGGGTATTGTCTTTCGCCATGTCTGCCGGGGATTTTTCTTCGGTTGCGGCCGGCGGGGGCGGTGCTGCTTCTGCCGGTGGCGGCGGTGGCGGTATCGACGGCGCCCCCGGGACAGGCGGCGGAGAAGACGGAGAATTGCCGGGGGGCGGTGGTGGCGGAGCGCTGGCCGGTCTGGCCGATGACGGCTGGTTCATGAAGTGATCCACGGCTTCCATCGCCACACCGGCCAGGCCAAGGGCCACTTTGCCGGACAACAGACCACCACTGCGGCGCATGCCGCCGGTCAGCAGTCCACCCAGAATTTTTTCTGCATCAAACATATCGCTTTACTCATCTGTGAAATGGTATCCAATGGCCTCGGGAAATACCGGGCCGGCGTCTGTCGCGTTGATTGAACGGTGCCCAGAGCCAGGTCCGTCCCGAGGCGACCGATGAAAAAGACTATGAGAAAAAAGCGGGTAAATCAATAAAAAATGGCCATCGGATATAAAAAAAAGGACACTGGGCCGGCCAGGGGCAACCGGTAGACAGGCGGTAGCGGGGGCGATGCCGTCAGGAAAATAGCGGTCCCTTATCTGATAAGGGGCGGAGGGCCGAAGGCATCGCTTCGGCCCTCCTGAAATGTGCCTGATTATCCGGCGGTTACCTTGATCTGGCGGGGAATTGCTTTTTCCGCTTTGGGCAGGTTCAGGTGGAGTACACCATCTTCGAGCCGGGCGGCGATCTTTTTCTGATCGATTGTTTCGGACAGAGTGAACTGGCGGAAATACCGCCCGGTCTCAAATTCGACGAGCAGATCGGTTTCGTCGGCCCCCTCAAAGGGTTTGACGTCGCCCGCAAGGGTCAATACACTGTCCTTGAGATCGATCTGAACATCGTCCGGCGCCACGCCGGGCAGATCGGCCAGCAGCGTGATGGCCTCATCGTTTTCGAATATATCGACATCCGGCGTAAAGACAATGCCGGGGCGTGTGGGTTCCGAAGGGCTGGCAACCGCCTGTTTTTCCTTTACCTGAAGTTCTTTTGATTCAGTCATCTGTTATCCCTCCTTTAATCTATGCAGACGGTATCTGCAAAATTAATTCACCGTGATCTGTTTGGGTTTGGCCACTTCCGGTTTGGCAATGATCACCGTGAGGACGCCATTGACCATTTCGGCCGTGACATGATCCGCATCGATATCCCCGGGGAGCTCGATGACCCGTGAAAATTTACCGGTTTCGCGTTCACGGCGGTGATACTTGGTGTTTTCATCGTGGACCTCGGTTTTGCGCTCTCCTGAAATCGTCAGGTTTCGCGCGTGAACCTGCAGATCGATCTCATCGGCCTTGATGTCGGGCAGCTCGGCCCGGACATAATAATGGCCGGCGTCTTCGGTGATGTTGACGGCCGGGAACACCCGGGCGGTGGCCAGAGACGCTCCGGGACGGCCAAATAAGGCCTGGGTCAGATGATCCAGCTGGCGGGTCATTCTTTCCATTTCGACAAATGGATGCTGTCGGACCCTGAACGGTAACGCAGATATTCTTCTTTCAAACATGATGATCCTCCTTTTTTTTATGGCACCGGGTTGGTTTCAGCGGCGCGGTCTCTCGCTTGACAGAGTCACCGCACGGCTGGCCGGGTGCCCGAATAAATGTCATTACTTAATATGTTCTGAAAAAATAATAATGAACTTTGGGCGGGTGTCAAGGGGGAAATGTTTTTTTTTGTATGGGGCTAAATCCATCGCTCCCGGCGGGGGGATGAGACCCGGACGGGTTCTGCCGATCCGGCCGCGACAACGGCCGGCATGATGGCTGAAGCGAAGACGGCATCCATCTTTTTCATTTCACGGTTGACCATTTTTCCCGGTTCGTCTATGCGATTGCTTCACCTTTGAAATAATCACAACCGGAATCAGGAGATCATGACAACAGAATCCTTTATTTCTCAAATTGCACACGAACAGAAACTGGCCGATCGCCAGGTGGCGGCGGTCCACGTCCTGCTGGATGAGGGCGCCACCATTCCGTTTATTTCCCGGTACCGCAAGGAGGCGACGGGGAGCCTCGATGAAGTGGCTGTGGCCGCTGTAAGGGATCGGCTCAATCAGCTCAGGGACCTCGGTGACCGCCGGGCCGCGATTCTTAAGTCTCTTGAAAAACACGGGCATCTGACCGACGAATTGAAAAAGAAAGTCCAGACGGCCGAGAATCTGGCAACGCTTGAGGATATTTATCTGCCCTACCGGCCCAAACGGCGGACCCGGGCGGTGATGGCCCGGGAAAAAGGGCTTGAGCCCCTGGCGCTTGAGCTGCTGGCGCAGAAAGGAATCGATCCCGAGGACGCGGCAGCCGCTTTCGTAGATGCTGAAAAAGGCGTTGCGTCGCCCGCCGACGCCCTGGCCGGGGCCCGGGACATCATTGCCGAAATCGTGAACGAAGACGACCGGGCCCGGGCCCGGATGCGGGATCTGTTTTTCACCAAAGCCATGGTCAGAAGCCGGGTGATTACCGGCATGGAGGAAACCGGCGCCAAGTACCGGGATTATTTTGACTGGGAAGAACCGGTGGCCGTCATCCCCTCCCACCGCATGCTGGCCATAAGGCGGGGCGAAAAGGAGATGGCGTTGACGTTCAGCGTCCTGCCCGATGAAGAAGCCGCGCTGAAGATCCTGGAAGATCTGTTTGTGACCGGCACCGGTGCCGATACGGACCAGGTCCGACAGTCGATTATAGACGGCTATCAGCGGCTGCTGTCGGTCTCCATGGAAACGGAAACCCGCCTATTTGCCAAAAAAAGGGCCGATGCCGAGGCGATCCGGGTCTTTGCCGGCAATCTCCGTCAGCTGCTGCTGGCGCCGCCTCTGGGTGCCCGGCGGGTCATGGGGATCGATCCGGGGTTTCGGACGGGGTGCAAGGTGGTCTGTCTGGACCGGCAGGGCAAACTGCTGCACAACGATACGATCTTTCCGCACATGTCCGCCGCCAAAGCCCGGGCGGAAATCGACAAAATCCGGCAGTTGTGCACCCGGTTCAGGATCGAAGCCATCGCCGTGGGAAACGGCACGGCCGGCCGGGAAACCGAAACGTTTCTCCGGGCCATCCCTTTTGACCCGGCGGTCCAGATCATCATGGTCAACGAAAGCGGCGCGTCAATTTATTCCGCTTCTCCGGTGGCCCGGGAGGAATTTCCCGATCATGACCTGACCGTGCGCGGTGCGGTTTCCATTGGCCGTCGCCTCATGGACCCCCTGGCCGAGCTGGTCAAGATCGATGCGAAATCGATCGGGGTGGGGCAGTACCAGCATGATGTGGACCAGAAACAGCTTAAAGCGGCACTCGATGATGTGGTCATGCGCTGCGTCAATCATGTCGGGGTGGACTTAAACCGGGCGAGCGCGCCGCTGCTGGCCTATGTGTCCGGATTAAACGCCGGGATCGCCAGAAATATTGTGGTCCACCGCGAGGCCAACGGGCCCTTCTCCCGGCGGCGGGAACTGCTCAAGGTCGCGCGTCTGGGGCCGAAGGCGTTTGAACAATGCGCCGGATTTCTGCGCATCCCCGGTGCGGAAAACCCCCTGGATGCCAGCGCCGTTCATCCGGAGAGCTATCCCGTGGTCGATGCCATGGCCGGCGATCTCGGGGTCACGGTGGGGGAACTGATCAAGGATGCCGGGATGCGTCGCCGCATCGACGTTTCCCGATACGTTACAGAGAGCATCGGACTGCCCACGCTGAAGGATATCCTCGACGAGCTGGCCAAACCGGGCCGGGATCCGCGCAAGCGGTTTGAGGCGTTTTCCTTTGCCGACGGTATCGAGAAGATCGAGGATTTGCGGGACGACATGACGCTTCCCGGCGTGGTGACCAATATTACCGCTTTCGGCGCGTTTGTCGACATCGGCGTCCATCAGGACGGTCTGGTGCACATCAGCGAGATGGCCGATCGGTATGTCAGGAATCCGGCGGATATCGTCACGGTTCAGCAAAAGGTGTCGGTCACCGTTCTCAATGTGGATCTGGCCCGCAAACGGATCGCCCTGTCGATGAAATCGGGCGCAAAGCGGCCGGAGGGCGGCAAACGGGGAGGCGGTCAATCCGGCGCCGGGCAAAAGAAAGCGCCGGCCGGAAAATCGCCGGTTAAAAAGGCCCGCCCCCGTACGCCGGCAAACCGCCGGGACAGAGATCGCCAGCCAGCGGCCACGGGATCGCTGGCCGAGGCCCTGGTCCGGAGCGGACTGACGCGGAAATAGACGGGTAAAAAAATCAGCGGGAATAATCGATCTGGCGGCAATGGGTTTCGCGGACAAACCAGATCAGTACGGCGGACAGAATGGCGCCGGAGATCATCAGCAGGAATCCGGCGCGGTAGGCGGCCAGAGAGTATACCCGGACGCCGCCGAGCATTTCCCCGTGCCAGTACCGGTCCATTATGAATCCCACGGCCGGCTGGAGCAGCATGGGGCCGGCCATGATGCCCATGTTGACAACGCCGGCGGCCGTGCCGGATAAAATGGGCGGCACCGATTCCTTGATAATGGCAAAACTCAAGATCATGCTTCCCGACGCAAAACCGGCTGTAATCACCAGGGCAACGAGCAGGGGAACGGGCAGGGAAGGGACGAACAGAATCAGCGCCCAGCAGCCGATCAGTACAAAAATGCCGATTATATAGAGTGGATTCCGTTTACCCCAGCGGTTGGAAAGCATGCCGAATACCGGCCCGCCAACCGCCCACGCCACGAGCATGGCCGACGTGATCCCCGATGCCCGGGTCACATCCATATGGTAATGGGTTGACAGAAAGGGCACGCCCCACAGACCGGAAAAGGTCAGCACGCATCCCACGATCCCGCCGGGCACGATAATCAGCAGCCAGGTATTGCGATACCCGAAGACTTTAATCAGCCCGGAAATAATGCCCGCGTCGGTAAAGGCATCGGGCGCTTCGTCCGGATGGCTGTAGCTTTTATATCCCCGCTGCTCCGGCGAGTCCCGGACGACGATCCAGATGGCGGCGCCCAGAATCAGCGTGAGTACGGCCGATCCGCCCATCACGAGACGCCAGTTGAACGTGTCCACCAGAAGGCGCAGGGGGACGCCCGCAGATACGGCGCCGATGATCCCGAAAAAAAGCGCCACGCCGGGCAACAGGGCATATTGCCTGGGTGGAAACCAGGCCCCGCCGAGCTTAAGGATACTGACAAAGGCCACGGCCACCGACCCACCGATGAGCAGCCGGCCCATATCCGCCCAGATAATGTTTCTGGAAACGGCAAAAATCAGGGTGCCCGCGCCGGCAACGATGGCGCCGGTCGCCAGGAGTTTGCGGGGACCCCAGCGGTCGCTTAAAATACCGGTGGGGATCTGCATGGCGACGTAACTGTAAAAGTAGAAAGCGGACAGATTGCCCAGTGTTGCCGCGCCGATGGCAAAAGAGCGCATCAGTTCCCGGGTCATCACCGCCGGCGCCACGCGCTGATAAAATCCCATGAGGTAAAAGAGCGCCCCCAGACCCCAGACAGTGCATGCCAGGATCCGGCCGGGTGCGGGCAGAGAAGGTACCGAATGAGCGGACGCCGCCGGCGATGGGCCGCCGGTGGTATCGGTTGGGTTGTTTTTCAAGTTATCTCACCAGGTTGGATTTGCGGCCCCGGCAGACGCGCGGACACGTGCCGGGGCCGGTGCAGGGGGCGCTTATTTCAGCGCGCCGGCCAGCAGGTTCATGACCGTTTCGCCACCATTTCCTTTAACGTAATCGAGCACGACCGGCACCACTTTGCCGATCATGCCGGCCTTGAGGCCCAGGGTATCGAAAGAGCCGGTCAGGCCGGCGGCGGATCCCAGTGCCTTACCGGCCATGCTGGCCAGACCGCCCGATTTTTCGGCTTTCGGTGCGGCACTGAGCAGCGTATCCATTTCCGGAACCGCCTTGGCGACCTGGGAAAATTCGTCTCCGCCCAGTTTGGACTTGGCCAGATTAAAAACGGCACCCGCGGCGCCGGTGGCCTGCTGATCGGTAATACCCAGCCCGCTGGTCAACATGGATACCAGACCATCGGCCGCCAGGGCCGGGCCGACAGCGAACATCCCCAGAACCAGTACAGCAAACGCTGCTTTAAACACTTTTTTCACCATTATACATCTCCTTGGTTGTTGGATCGCATGAATATACAGATTCAGAACAGATCCGGTCGTGTGACAGATGATTGCTCTCCGTGCAGACGACAAATAGCAGTATAATTAATCCGGGTCAAATACTGTCTGCGAGACGGAGGCGCGAAATCGCCGGCCGGGCGTTGCGTCTGCCGGGGGAAACAGGTATAGGAAAGGCTGGGAAAAGAAAGGCCGGGATACAGAAAGCCGGGAGCGCGAACGGAATGCACATCTATCATGGAAAAATAATTACCCTGGATCAAGATGATCATGTTTTTGACTATCTTGTAGAGGACCGGGGGCGGATTGTCCATGTGGGCAATGAACTGCCGGCGGAATTTGACAGGGCCGGCGGGGTGGTGGAATTGGGAGAGCGGTCGCTGCTGCCGGCTTTTGGCGACGGGCATATGCACTTTTCCAACTGGGCCCTGATCGCTGTTTCCTCTTTTGACGTCCGCAAGGCGGGCACCATCGGCGAGATTCAGGAGACGGTTAAAGACTTTTTAACCCGGAACAGGAAATCCAAAGCGATAATCGCGTTCGGGGCATCCAGACACCGGGTAGGGGAACACCGTCTGATCACCCGGGACGAACTCGATGCCGTCTGCCCCCGTATTCCACTGATTATCATCTGTTATGACGGGCATTCAGCCATCTGCAACACCCGGCTGATGGAAAAATTTCCTGCGACGGTCAAGCGCCTCCCCGGGTTCCACGCCGCCAGCGGCCAGCTGTTCCGGGAAGCGTATTTTGCGGGAACGGATTATGCCACGTCCCTGGTGCCGCCCCTGGATCTGGCCCGCAGTATTACCCGGGGGTTTGATCTGCTGGCCGAAAAAGGCGTCGGCCTGATTCATGCGGTCGAGGGGATCGGATTTCCCAAAGACCTTGATGTGTCGCTGGTGAGCTGGATCGCCCGGGCACAGGCCCGGTACAACCGGTTTCAGACCCGGCTTTTTTTCCAGACGCTGGATGTGTCCAAGGTGCGCAAACGCCGGCTGCCCCGGGTGGGGGGATGTTTTGCCACGGCTGTTGACGGCTGCTTCGGCGCCTGTGATGCCGCGCTGCACGATCCCTACTGCCATGACCCGGATAACCGGGGGGTGTTTTTTCAGAGCGAGGCGGCGCTTTTTGATTTTGTAAAAAAGGCGAACCGGGCCGGTCTGCAGGTGGCCATGCATGCCATCGGCGATGCGGCCGTCACCCGGGCTGTTGCGGCCCTTGAAGCGGCCCTGACCGATTTTCCCCGCATGGATCACCGGCACACGCTGATTCACGCCTGTCTGATCCGGCCGGCCGATCTGGAAAAGATCGCCGGCCTGGGAATCGGGATCACCCTGCAGCCCGGATTCCTGATCAGCCCGCTGGAACCGGTTGCCTATCTGCGGGAGATTCTCGGGACGCGGGTGGATACCAGCTCTCCGCTGAGGTCGATCATTGACGCCGGTATTCATCTCAGCGGCGGCTCCGACGCGCCGGTCATCGACCCGGACCCCATCGAGGGGATTTACGGGGCGTGCAACCATCCGTACGATCCGGACCAGTCGGTATCGGTGACAGCGGCGCTTAAGATGTTTACCGGCGAAGTGGCCTGGACCACCTTTGACGAAAAAGACCGCGGCAGCCTGGAAAAGGGTAAATGCGCCGATATGGTGATTCTCAATCGGGATCCACTGGCAATGGCTCCCGCGGATCTGCGGCTTTTAACGGCCGAACAGCTGTTCTTGAATGGCAGAAAATATCGTCCCGGCCTGGGACTGGGCGGCATGCTCTGGCGGGGTCTGGCTGGAAAAAAAGAATCGATTTGACGTTTCCTTCGGCAATATAACTGGAAAACGAATATGCACAAAGATGATCTGCGGGAATCAACAGGCATCCTGGCGGGTATTTTTGCCCACGATTTTAACAATCTTCTCACCGTGATCCTGGGGAAAACCAATCTGGCCAAAATGCATATCGGCAAGGATTCCCCTGCCCATGAGATATTGTGTGATGTGGAAAACACCGCTTTGACGGCGACCCATCTGACCGGGAAGCTGCAGGCCCTTGCCCGGGAGTATGATGCGGTTAAAGCACCGATGGCCGTGGGTCAGGTGGTTATCTCAGCCGCCCGTCAGGTCATCGGTGATAGCGGGCAGGCGTGCCGTTTTGATATCCCTGAGGGGGTATGGCCATCCAAGATCGATATGGATCAGATACACCTGGCCTTCCGGCAGATCATTGACAACGCCTGCCGGGCCCAGCCAGAAGGCGGCGGTATCGACATCCGTCTGGCCAACATTTCAGACATTGCGGCCGACAGCGGCCTGGATCTTGCCGGCGGCAGGTATATCCGGATATTGATTCGAGATCACGGAAAAGGGATGTCGAAAGAGGCTCTGGATAACGCCTTTAACCTGTCTTTTTTCACTTCCGATAAGCGCAACCGTCTGGGACTGCCCCTGGCCCGGGCCATCATCACTCAACACGGGGGCAGGCTGATTCTCGAAAGCGCCATCGGGAAGGGCACGACGGTAACCATCTACCTGCCGGCCGCTGAATCCAGCCAGTAAAAAAAATGTATTTCTTTCCGACTGTGGAGCTTGCCAAACACCTAGTCGCCCGACCGCCCGGCCCTTCGATTTCATAGCGTCTCCACTTTCTCGTCATCGTACGCTTGACACCCCGGGAAAAGCGGTTATTATGAACGTGTGTTCAAAACAAGGGAGGCCGACATGCCCCGTCCCAGAAAACTTCGCTGCGTTCAACGTGATCCCGTCGCGGTTTTTTATAAACCCAACGGTATCCCCATGCGGCAGTTGAAAAGTATTTCTCTTCCGGTGGAGGGCCTGGAAGCCCTTCGACTTGCGGACGCCAAAGGTCTGGACCATCGCACGGCTGCCGGGAAAATGGACGTGTCGCGACCGACATTTTCACGGATTTTATCCGATGCCCGCCAGCGGATTGCCAGGGCCATTGCCAATGGATGGGCCATCCAGATCGAGGGGGGCGATTATCGGATCAAGGCGGATAATGACACGAACTATGAAAAAACAGATGAAAAAAGAGAGGAATCAGCAATGGAAAAGATTGCCGTCAGTTGCGAGGGGCCGTCTCTGGATGAACCGGTTGATCCGCGTTTTGGCAGAGCCGCTGGATTTATGATTGTTGATCCGGAAACCATGTCGTTTGAGTATATTGACAATGGATCTTCCCAGGCCATGGCCCGGGGCGCCGGTATCCAGGCGGCTGAAAACGTGGCCGGGTCCGGGGCGAAAGTCGTATTGAGCGGGTATGTCGGTCCCAAGGCGTTCAGCACCCTGCAGGCCGTTGGTATCCAGGTTTATCAGGACCTCGATAACCTGACGGTACGGGAAGCCGTGGAGCGTTTTAAAACAGGTCAGGTAAAAGCGGCCGAAGAGCCGAACAGCCCGGGGCATTCGGCATGAAACTTTCGATTGCCAGTGGAAAGGGCGGCACCGGGAAAACCACTGTTTCCGCTGCATTGGCATCGGTCTGGCCCCGCCGGCGGATTGCCATGGACCTGGATGTCGAGGCCCCGAACCTGCATCTGTTCCTGACACCGGAAATTACCGGCCGGCGGCAGTCGCGGGTCGAAATTCCGAAAATTAATCGGGACAAGTGCACGTATTGCGGCAGATGTGCCGAACTCTGCCAGTTTAAGGCCATCAGCGTCATGGGGGAAGTGATTTTGACCTTTCCGGAGATGTGCCACGGTTGCGGCGGTTGTTTTGATATCTGCCCGGAAGGGGCGATTGACACCGATACGCGCGACCTGGGGGAAGTGGCGTGGGGCAAATGCGACGGATTTGACTTTTTGATGGGCCGGCTGCGGGTCGGCGAAGCGATGAGTCCTCCCCTGATGCGGGATGTCAAAGCCCGGGGTGACGAGATGATCGCGGCCACGCCCGCCGACCGGGTACCGGTGGATATTATTATGGACAGCCCGCCGGGGGTCAGCTGCCCGGCGGTGACAGCCGTCATGGACAGTGATGTGATCCTTCTCGTTACCGAACCAACGCCGTTTGGCCTGTACGATCTGATCCTGGCCCACCAGTCTTTTATGCCCATTGGAAAACCGATGGGCGTGGTGGTCAACCGGGCCGGTCTGGGAGATGATGCACTGTACGACTATTGCCGGGAAAAGGATCTGCCCATCGTCTTTGAGATTCCGTACAGTCGCCAGATTGCCCGGGCGTATTCCAACGGCCGGCTGATTACCGACGTATCCGACGATTTTCGGAAGCAGTTTGTCGATCTGGCTCACAAGGCGATGGCAATGGCCGGAGAACCGGTAACCGCTGAAGGGGGACAGCATGCATGAGATAATTATTATCAGCGGAAAAGGGGGAACCGGGAAAACGTCGATTACAGCGGCCTTTGCCCACCTGGCCGCCAACCATGTCATCTGTGACCTTGACGTCGATGCACCGGATCTGCACCTGCTCCTGGCGCCCCGATATGTGAAGATGCACGAATTTATTTCGGGAAACGAAGCGGTGATCGATCCGGAAAAATGCGAAAACTGTCTCGACTGCATCGACCGGTGCCGCTTTGATGCCATCACTGAAAATGGCCGGGCACCGGTGGTTAACCCACTGAAATGCGAAGGATGCAAGGTCTGTGTCACTTTTTGTCCGGCCGGCGCCATCGATTATCCGGAAAAGAACTGCGGGCAATGGTATATCTCCGATTCCCGCATGGGCCCCATGATCCATGCCCAGTTGGAGCCCGGAGAGGAAAATTCGGGCAAACTCGTGACGCTGCTGCGGAAGCAGGCCAGGGAAAAAGCCCAGGCCGAAGGCCGGGAACTGATTCTGTCCGACGGGCCGCCGGGCATCGGTTGCCCGGTCATCAGCGCCCTGGGGGGCAACGATCTGGCGGTCATCGTCACCGAACCGACCCCGTCGGGACGGCACGACCTTGAACGGGTCTTTGGCCTCTGTCGTCATTTCCGGACGCCGGCCGGGGTGATTATCAATAAATTTGATCTGAACCTGGATCAAACCGAGAAGATTGACGCGTGGTGTCATGACAACGACATACCGGTTTTTGCCAGAGTGCCGCACGATGAAGCCTTTACCCGGGCCATGGTCCAGGGGCAGGTGATTACCGAATATGAATCTGCCGGCCTGGCGGATGAGATCCGTGGGGCCTGGGACAACATTACCCAATATTTAACAAGGAGAGCGTAAATGAATGCATTGATTGCCGTACCTTCGGAAAATCCCGGCGGGCTGGATGCCGGCCTGGGCGCCCATTTCGGACATTGTGATCTCTACACCCTGATCAATGTCGAAGATGAAAAAATCACGGATGTGAAAACCATTCCCAACGTACCCCATCAGCAGGGAGGCTGCATGGCGCCGGTCAACTACCTCTCTCAGAATGGCGTCACCGCCCTGATTGCCGGCGGCATGGGGGTGCGGCCGCTGATGGGCTTTAACCAGGTGGGGATAACCGTCTACTTCGGCGGCGCCAGTCACACTGTTGGTGATGCTGTCAACGCCTTTGTGTCCGGCAACCTGACCCAGTTCAGTCAGGAACACACCTGCGGTGGTGGCGGCGGGCATTGATTCGCGTGATCGGGTAGCAGCGACGGCACGCCGTGTTTACGGATGCTGTCGCTTTTCGATTTGACGGGTTATTGCTACCGGCGGGTTGCCGGTTTCCTTTTATCCCGGCAGCCGGCGTGAGAAGACAGCCGGGAAGGAGATGTTATGCCGATTTATGAAATTGCATGTAACCAGTGTGGCCGCCGCGGAGAAGTCCTTGTAGCAGCGCCGGACACCGAACTGATCTGCCCGGCGTGCGGCAGCAAAGACACCAGCAAACTGATGTCGGCCACCAGTTCCATGACCGGTCAGACACATGCGGGCCTGCCAGGTCCTTCCGATACGACCTGCTGTGGCAGTCATCCGGGCACGGGGTCCTGCGCCGGTCCGGGATCGTGCTGCGGCCGGGGCTGATGCCGCCCGCTGGTGGCCCTGTCGACCGGAGAGGACGGGGCTTCGGCGGGAAGATCACAATGCATGCAGTCTTAAGCAGCAAGCCTGGAACAGAAAAAATCTGAAACCAGATTTTCAGCGATGTAAAGCGCGGCGGTATTGGACACGGTTTTTCTGTTATCAATCGCCTGATGGTCGAATTGATGCATTTTTGCGTGAGTGGATGGCTTGCGGCTTTGTAGAGAATGGTTGTGCGAATGTCCCCTTTCAGGGAAAGTACAGAACCTGTTTTCCTGGATCGGGATTTTTAATTTTTTGATCGGCTGGACCCATCTACCAGTGGAGGATATCCATGTATAAAATTGTTATCGTAACTTCGAGAAGAGAAGATTTCTACGCCTTTGAAACGGCACTTGAAAAGGCCGATCCGGGCGCTGCGCTTACCTGGCTGGAGTCCGGCGCCGATGCCCTGGCCGCCGCAGCCGGGGAAGCGCCGGATCTGATTGTCGTTGATGACCCCCTTGCCGATATGGCCGGACCCGCACTGATCCGACAACTTTTGGAAGTCAATGCCATGATCAACACGGTCATGGTCAGCGACCTGTCTGCCTCGGCGTTTCATGAAGCCACCGAAGGGCTGGGGATCCTCCGCGCCCTGCCAAAGGTTCCGGATGATGCGGATGCCCGGGACGTGTTGACCCGGCTGGCCGAAGTTTCCGGGCTCTGAAAAATCATTTTTTGATCCATGAGGAGCAGAAAAAAAGTTGACAAGATTGGAAGTCATCTTATCGTGTGAATTAAAAATTTCAGTGAAGAAAATTAAAAACAGGAGACGTGGAAATGGGATTCATTGTCGGGTTATTAATCGGGGTAGCAATTGTTACTGTTGGTGTTATATATGTGACGCGAAACTATATGCTGGTGAAGTACAAAGTAGATGGCTCATTTGATAAGGTCACCCAGGCAGTTGAAGAAGTGATCCCCTCTTTTCCCGGCTGGGGATTCCCCATTCCGAGCTGGAATTTTTATAAATCCCAACTTGAGAAGAATCTGGTGTATGATAACATCACCAATATGATGCTGTACTTCGTCTGCAAGCCGAAGCATGCCAATTCCGTGCTGTCCGTCGCCCCTCAGATGGCGGGAATCATGCCGTGTACCTGGGCCGTATATGAAACCACGGATGGCAGCGTGTATATTGCGAAGATGAATATCGGCCTTATGGGTCTGCTGTTCTCGGGCATTATCAAGAAGACCATGAAAGACGTTGCCCAAAGCGAGGAGCAGATGTTTGCAAAGATCAGAGAAAAATTGGGGTCAAGCAATAAAAAGCGGTCGGGACTGTTTTCTGCTTACCGTATCGGCCGGTCTACCGAGTTTTGACAGCATCGCATTGAATTTTATATCTGCTGTCAAATCCGGGCCGCAAGGGTGTACACCAGCTGGTCCACGGTGGACGCCGCAGCCTGGGCCACGGCGATAATCTCTTCCACATCGGCCGGCGCCGGGTGATCCGGATCATGGACATTGGTGATAGTCGACAGCCCCAGCACCCTGAGTCTGCCATGCACGGCGGCGATGACTTCCTGCACCGTGGAAAATCCGACGGCGTCGGCGCCGATTGTGCGCAAAAACCGGATCTCAGCCGGCGTTTCCAGAGACGGCCCCTTCAAACCCGCATAAATGCCTTCACGCAGGGAAAGGCCGGCCGCCGCTGCCGCTGCCCGGATCATTCGGGCCAGATCCGGATCATAAGCGCGGCTCATATCGGGAAACCGGATTCCCCACCGGTCCTCGTTGGGACCGGCCAGCGGATTGGCGCCGGTCAGGTTGATGTGGTCGGCAATCAGCATGATATCGCCGGTGGCAAAATCGGGATTCAGGCCGCCGGCCGCATTGGTCAGGATAAGATACTCGACGCCCATTCTCTGCATCACCCGCACGGGAAACGTCACTTCCAGCGGGGAATACCCTTCGTACAGATGAAACCGCCCCTGCAT
>CAZNZW010000038.1:17787-29568 GCA_964577615.1 uncultured Desulfobacterales bacterium
GAAACGTCACTTCCAGCGGGGAATACCCTTCGTACAGATGAAACCGCCCCTGCATGGCCATCATGGGAACCCCGTTCATATCTCCAAAAACCAGCTGGCCCGGATGGCCTTGTACTGTAGACAGGGGGTAGTGGGGGATGTCCCGGTAATCAAAAGCCGCTTCCGGTGTCAGGCTGCGCACCGCGTCCTTGAGTCCGGTGCCGGTCAGCAGGCCGATAAGGGGCCGGATGCCAATCTGGTTGACAAGCCACGCAGCTGCCGCTTCCACCTGCGCGTAATACGGATCACTTTTTTGAATCATTGCTGTCCCTTCGTTTTTCAGATCAAGGGTTGCCGCATAACATCTTTTCCCAAGATTCTTTGCCACCGTATCGAGGCGGCCGTAAAAAGTCAATTTTGTTCCTTCCAGAATGGAAAAATACAAAGTATAAAAAATTACATTGAGACGAACCAGATGCCGTGGACCAGCTGGCAGTTGATGGCGTCGAGGGCCATGTTCGTGACCAGCCCGATGCCGAGATAGCGTGTTTTTTTGAAAAAGCACAGCGTTATGTAGATCGAAATGGGGAGGAGTCCATGCAGCGGGTGAAACCCGATACTGCACCGGTGCGGGTCGTATATCGGGGTGGCCAGGAGATGGTCGAGGTTGACCAGAGTGGTGGCCGCCATGATCAGATAGGCGGTTTTCCAGTTATCCCGGAAGAAGATGCCGGCGATGATCGCCGGGACGATAAAATGGAGTGCGATTTGAACGATCGTCCGGCTCCTGGTCAGTTGACGATCCAGACGGCCATGTTCTCAAGCATGCCGAGGATTTTTTCACTGAAACGGCCTCTGAAATACGCTTCACCGAACCCCACGGCTTCCCGCCGCCCCACGGCAAGGGTACCGCAATCGCGTTTACGGGCCGCTTTGATGATTCTCAGGATGGGGTTGCCTTTGGTGGCAACAAATTTGTGGGTGATGTGGCCGGAAGAAACGCCGCCCTGCTGAAGCCGCTCGGTGGCTTTTTCCATCACCGGCCTGAATTTTTTCTTCTGATACTCAATCCAGTCTATTCCCTTTTCGGCAAATGGCCACTGACCCGTGTTGAGCCGGAACATTCCCGGCAGTTTCAGGGCATGGCAGAGGATAATCTCCGGGTCGCCGGGGCCGGTCAGGTCGGCAATACAGCCGACCATCCGCATGGCCTCAATGGATTCGTCCAGGGCAATCATGATGCGGCCGGATGCCGGTTCTCCGTTGATGATGACCATGGGAATATGCTTTATTTTCCCCACCATCCGGCTGGCCAGGCTGCCGAAAATCGTGTCTTTGATGGTGCGGCTGTCGCTTTGTCCAAATACGGCGGCGCTGTAGTCATGATAGGACTCCCGGACGATATCGGCAAGGATGCCGATCTGTTTCGCCTGGGTCTTGACCGCGATGGCTTCATCGGGGAAGCCGGCGTCCATCAGAATCTTCAGGGCGATTTCAATAAACTCTCCCATGTCCACCTGGTGATTGGCCAGCCACCGCATGACCTTGGCCTTGTTTGATTGGTAAAGCGGATTATCGTCCATATCCCAGAAAACCTCGGGAAAATCAGTTCCCACTTTAAACAGGACGACTTGAGCCGCCTCGGGGGAGAAGGTGGTGCCGACATAGCGGATTACCCCCAGGGACTGTTTGGAGCCGTCTGTTGCCAGGAGTATTTTGCGGCTTTTTCCATCTTCCAGAGATTTTTTGGCCATTTTATTTTCCTAATCCATTTAATCTGCCTGTTTAATCCGCCTGATCATGGTTCAGAAATATTTAGAAGAACGGTTTGCTTTTCTTAATATATTCATACACAAATACAGGGGGTTTTTCAACTGATTTGAACGGTTTTGTCAGGGGCGGGTCATAATTGGTCTGATTGTCTTTATTTTGTTGATTTTTGATTTTTTCTTTGTTACGTACTTCCGCTTATTTCTGGTAACAATATGATGACGGGCAGGTTTCACTTGGTTCTATTGAAACGACAAAATTTGAAGAAAGCACGGTTCAGGCCTTTTCCCGGGCCGGGGACGTTTGCCCACGGGGTTCACCCGCCCCAGCGAAAAGAACTGGGGGCAGATATGCCCATTGAGGTCGTCCCGACACCCAAGAAAGTGATTCTGCCGCTTTTGCAGCATGTCGGAGGGCCGTGTACGCCGCTGGTCAAGCCCCGGCAGGAAGTGACTTTCGGAGAGGTGATCGGCCGGGGCGA
The DNA here is from genome assembly GCA_964577615.1 of uncultured Desulfobacterales bacterium. GTDB lineage: Bacteria > Desulfobacterota > Desulfobacteria > Desulfobacterales > QNYZ01 > QNYZ01. The sequence goes on from CAZNZW010000038.1 coordinate 20,018, forward strand.
AGCCTTTGTTTCCGCGGCGCTGCATGCGCCGGTGAACGGAGTGGTGCAGAAAATGGCGGTAACGACGCTGCCCAACGGACGCCATATGCAGGCGATTGCCATCAAGGCCCAGGGAGATCAGCTTGAAGGCCAGGCATTGTGGGATCATATGTTCGGGGGAGAGTGGCCGCTCAAAACATATCAGACCCTGGCGCCTGAAAAAATAAGCGCGGCGGTTCTTGCGGCGGGTATTGTCGGACTGGGCGGGGCGGCGTTCCCCACGCATGTCAAAATCATGCCCGCCGGTGAAAAACCCATTGATACACTGGTAATCAACGGATGTGAGTGTGAGCCCTACCTCACCACCGACTATCGGGTGATGGTGGAAGTGCCCCATGTGGTGGTGGCCGGCGCCATGCTGGCGGCCCGCGGTATTGGGGTTAAACGGGTTGTTATCGGCGTTGAGGACAACAAACTGGAGGCCATCGATGCCTTGCGGCGTCTGGTTGCCGGTGCCGGTATCAAAATCGCCGTACTTAAGACCAAATATCCCCAGGGCAGTGAAAAGCACCTGGTCAAGGCGGTGCTTGACCGCGAAGTGCCTCTCGGCGGCCTGCCGGCAGATGTGGGCGTGGCTGTCAGCAATGTTGCCACGATGACAGCTGTGGCCCGGGCCGTAATGCGCGACATGCCCCTGACCCATCGGGTGATCAGCGTCACCGGCGGCGGTATTGTTGCCCCGAAAAACCTGCTGGCACCCATTGGAATCCCCATGGGCGAACTGATAGACTTCTGCGGCGGAGTGAAAAAGACCGCTGCCCGGATGATTGCCGGCGGCCCCATGATGGGGTTTGCCTTTACCGACCCCTTGACACCGGTCACCAAAGGTACCAGCGGGATAACGGTCCTGACCCATGAGGAAGTGCGCCGGGTGGAACAGAGCGTCTGTGTGCGCTGCGGCCGGTGCGTGGATGTCTGCCCCATGAAGCTGGTACCGACCAAGCTGGCCATGGCCTCCCGTTACAAAGATCTTAACCTGCTGCGCCGGCACAGCATCATGGCCTGTTTCGAATGCGGCAGCTGTGCGTACGTCTGTCCGGCGGGGCTTTTGCTGGTACAGCATATTCGTACGGGCAAGGCGCTGCTCGCAGCGGAAAGAAATAAATAAAGTGAAACCAGAACCGAATCCAACCGAAAAAGCACCGGTGGAAACAGCGCCGGAAATCCATGTGGCCCCGTCGCCGCATGTGTTTGCCATGGGGATGACCATCCGCACCATGATGCGGGATGTGCTGATCTCCCTGATACCGGTCGTTGTGGCGGCCATTTACTTTTTTCACTGGGCGGCCGTTAAACAGCTGGTGATCTGCGGGGCCGCCTGCATGGCGGCCGAAGCGCTCTGTGCCCGAATGCGGGGCCGCCGGGCCGAACTGGCCGATCTGTCTGCCGTCGTCACCGGAATCATCCTGGGACTGTCCCTGCCGGGAACCGCCCCGTGGTACGTGGGCGTCATTGCCGCGGCAGTGGCCATGGGCGTCGGCAAGATGGTTTTTGGCGGATTGGGCATGAATATCTTCAACCCGGCCATGGTGGGACGTGCGTTTGTCATGATTGCCTTTGCCAGCAGCATGGCCGCCTCCGGCTACGTGGCCGCCCATGCCAGTATAGACATCATGTCACAGGCCACACCGCTCAATGCCTACAAACAGCTTGGCCAGGTCGCATCTCTTTTCAGCCTGTTCTGGGGAAATGCCAACGGATCCCTGGGAGAAACCAGCGCACTGGCCTGTTTGCTGGGGGGCGTGTTCCTCTGTGTCCGCCGGGTGGCTTCCTGGGAAATTCCCGCGGGGGTCCTGGTGAGTGTATTTATAATCGGCGGTCTTATCAACCTGTCCAATCTCGCCAATACATGGACGGTTGCGCACGACCTTTTTGGCGGGGCATTGTTTTTCGGGGCTTTTTTCATTGCCACCGATCCAGTGACCAGCCCCTTGACGGCTGCCGGTAAATGGATTTTTGGTTTGGGTATCGGCGCGCTGGTTATGCTGCTGCGTCTGTTCAGCGGCTATCCCGAAGGTATTATGTTTGCCGTGCTGCTGATGAATGGCCTGACGCCGCTGATTAACCGTTTTACGATTCCCCGCCCCTTCGGCGGGATATAATTTCAGGTATTTTTTACCGATGGAACAGATTCAGACAGATCAATCCCCAATGCCCGCCGGCTGGATCAGAAACAGCAATCTGGCTCAAGCCTGGCTGGTCCTGGTTCTGGCGCTGATTTTCGGTGCCAGTCTGGCCGCCGTGCAGGTGAAGCTCAGCCCGCTCATTGCGGCCAACAAAATGAATGAAACCATTGAAAAGGTTCCCGAGTTGATATGGGGCGCTGGCAAAACCGGCCCGGCCACCGCTCCGGGAAAGCTGGAAATCACACCGGGTACGATCAAGATCGAGAAAAACGGTGCCACGGCCTTTTATACCCTTTTCCGGGTGGATGCCCAGGGGAAACCGGCCGGGTGGGTGGTGAAAACGATCGGCCAGGGATATGGCGACCGGATTGAACTGCTCCTCGGACTGAATCCGGACCAGACGGCCATTACAGGACTTTTTATCCTCGACCAGAAGGAAACGCCCGGACTGGGCGGCAATATCGTTACGCCCCGGTGGCGGAAACAGTTTGTCGGGAAGGCCACCGGGCAGCCGCTGAAGGTGATCAAGGGCGGCACGCCGGCCGCCAATACGATTGATGCGATTACCGGTGCAACCATTTCGTCCCGCAGCGTTGTTGGCATGATCAACCGCACCCTGGGCGATCTGGCCGGGAAGCTGGCATCACCGGCCGTACAGTTCTCGAAGAAGGTGGCCTCCCATGACTAATGCGCCGACATCCATGGAACGTTTTATTCAGGGGATTTTGCCCGAAAATCCGGTTTTCCGGCAACTTCTCGGCCTGTGCTCGACCCTGGCGGTGACCAACGGCGTCAAACCGGCCCTCACCATGGCGGTGGCCGTGGGGTTTGTCCTGCTCAGCGCCAATGTGATTGTCAGCCTGATCCGAAACCTGCTTAAACCCCACCTGCGCATCGTGGTCTTTACCCTGACCATTGCCGCCTTTGTCACGGTGGTGGATCGCGTTCTGGCCGCCTATATGTATCAGATGAGCAAAGCGCTGGGGCCGTATATTCCGCTGATTATCGTCAACTGCATCATCATCTGCCGCTGTGAAGTGTGCGCCGCCCGTCAAGGGGTGGTTACGGCTGCCGCCGATGCCATCGGCCAGACGATCGGGTTCGGCCTGGCACTGGTCTGCATCGCCGTGGTACGGGAAATTCTCGGTACCGGCATGCTGGCGGGGATTCATGTGCTGCCCGCCGCCTGGCCGTCCTGGGTGATCATGGTGCTGCCGCCGGGCGCCTTTTTAACCTTCGGCCTTTTGATGGGGCTGGTCAACTGGATCGACGCGGTCCGCGCGTCTGGAAATGGACATAAGGAGTAGCAGCGATGGGCTATCTGGTTGATATTTTCCTCATCGCCGTTGGCGCGGCGCTGATCAATAACTTTGTTCTCTACTATTTCGTGGGGATCTGCCCGTTCATCGGGGTCTCGCGTCGGGTTGACATGGCCCTGGGGATGGGGGGGGCGGTGACCTTTGTCATCACCATCGCCGCATTTTTAAGCTGGACCCTGACCACGCTGGTGCTGATGCCGGGCGCGCCGCTGACCCGCTGGATTGCCGGTTTCTTCATGTCGGCCGACATGGCGGCCGGCGTCGATCTGACAATTCTTACCTATATTGTATATATTTTCGTGATCGCTTCGTCCGTCCAGTTCGTAGAGATGTACGTCCGCAAATTTTACCCGGCGCTTTACAAATCATTCGGCGTTTTTCTGCCGCTGATTACCACCAACTGCGCCATTCTGTTTGCCTGCCTGGTGATCATGAGCCATGTGGTGGGCGTGGATAATCCGGCCGAGGCCTGGGGCCTGGGAAAATCACTGGCACTCGGCTTTTTCGGCGGTGTGGGGTTTACCATCGCCATCGTCATCATGGCCGGTATCCGGGAAGATCTTGATTTGTGCGACGTCCCCGAATCCTTTAAGGGCGCTGCCATTACGCTGATCATCGGTGGCATTCTGGCCATGGCCTTTATGGGATTTACCGGCGTGGACAGCGGCCTGCGGGCGGCTCTGGGGGGCTGATTGCAAATGGAAATGAATATCCAAGTGGCAAGTGATCAATTTACCGGATACGGGGAGGCGTTCAATTGACCGGGGTTACCATCGGTTTGTCCGTGGGCATTTTGCTGAGCATGGCGATTGTCCTTTCCTATGTTCTGGGATGGGCCAATAAAAAATTTCATGTTGATGTCGATCCCAGGGTGGTGAGCGTCATCGATGCGCTTCCCGGCGCCAATTGCGGTGGATGTGGATACGTGGGATGCGGCGAATATGCCGAGGCCGTGGTCGTTGAAAAAGAAGTGGTGAATAAATGCGTCGTCGGCGGTGAGCCGTGCGCCGCCGAAGTGGCCCAGATCATGGGCGTTGAAGTGGGCGAATCCCTGCCTTACCGGCCGATTGTGCATTGTGGGGCCCGTCTGGAGGATCGCCTCGGGCGGCATCCGTACCATGGCGAAAATCGATGCAGCGCTGTCAATCTTGTCACCGGCGTCCAGGGCTGCACCTATGGATGTCTGGGGTTTGGTGACTGCGTCCGGGCCTGCCAGTTCGACGCGATCCACGTGGTCGACGGCCTGGCGACCGTAGATTATGACGCCTGCGTGGGCTGCGGCGCCTGCGCGGAGGCCTGTCCACGCAATATCATTACCATCACGCCCTTTAAATCGAGCCAGGTGCTGGCCGTGGCCTGCTCGAACAAGGACAAGGGCAAAGACGTCATGGCCGTCTGCAAGGTGGGATGTATCGGCTGCGGCGCCTGTGCGCGGATTTCAGACCTCTTTGTCCTCGAAAACAACCTGTCGACCATCAATTACGATGCCTACACGCCGGAGTGCACTCTGGATGTGATGAAGGCCTGCGAGAAATGTCCCCGCCAGCGTCTGGTTTTTGTCGGTATTCCCAGCCGGGAGGACCTGGAAAAGGGACAGGACCTTGAAGCACCGGATATCGTGGAGCCGGATTTCAAGACTACGGTTGATGATACCGAATGGCGGGGGTAGGTCTCCTGTCGTTAAAGGAAAGGCTGGAAAAATTTTTCGTATGGCAATATTTCCGGAATAACCCGGGGCCTTGCGGTTTTTCCTGACTGGTGCCGTTTGCGGCATCAGTGTTTTTTTGTAAATCTGGAGATATTCCAGCCTTATCTGATAGATCGTTAAATACCCAGTTTTTTTAAAGCGTTCAGCGACCGGTATTCTTTCATCGCTGGAATTGATATCGTCACGCCGGTCTTTTTCCTCAATCCTTTGAAATGAAAAAACAGATGAATAATTCTTGACAATATTTTATATATATATTAATTGTCCACAATCCACATTCCACAATCCACAATCTGGCAAAGTGATATGGCAACCCTATTTAAATTAGAAAAACGTCAAACACTTGTGGAGCAGGTCGCCAATCAGATGCGGGAAGCAATTACATCCGGCCGGTTAAAGTCCGGTGACCGGCTGATCGAGGTCGATATCGCCAGAAGCATGCAGATCGGTCGCAATGCCGTGCGTGAGGCGATTCGGTATCTGGAAAAAGAAGGGCTGGTGACCACCGCGCCCTTCAAAGGCGCCCATGTCACCATACCGAATATCGATGAAATCGATCAGATGTTTGAAGTGATGAGCGGTCTGGAGGGGATGTGCGCACGGCTTGCCGCGCAGAAAATGATACATAAGGATCTTAAAAAGATTGAACGCCTCCACGCGGAACTTGAGAAACATTACGCTGAAAAAGATCCCAAAGCATATCTGGAAACCAACTGGACTTTTCATGAGTTCATTCAGGAATTATCAAGAAACAAGGTGTTAAGTGAAGTCACCAGCGGATTGAGACAGAAAACCCTTTTATACGACCGGCGGCAGTTGTATCAACCGAATCGCTTTGATGCCTCCATGCAGGAGCACCGGGAAGTTCTGGCGGCATTTCGCAGAAAAGATCCCGATCTTGCCGAAAAGATGATGAAAAATCATCTCTTAAAGCAGGGCGAAGCGCTTGTGGAAAGCTATAAAAACGAGGGGATGGATTGACGATCCTGCCGCCCCCGTTGATCCGGTCCCCGGCAGGCTGCGGTAAAATGGCCAGAACGTCTAGTTAAACCGTTAAAAATGCGGCTATCTGGCGGGAAAAAGCCGGCCATCTGTTTTTACAAGGGCGTGAGTTAACCTGATGCTTCCGTTGAAGGGGCAAGATGTACACCGGCTTTTACCGCTTAATTTCGAAACTGAAAAATCCAAAAAAGAAAGGAGTACAAAATGGCTAAGAAACATTATTTTATTGTGATTTTGTTGCTGGTTTTTGCGATGGCCTTTTTGGGGGGGAATGCGTTTGCGGCCAGAGATGACCTGATTGTTGCCGCTGCCCAGAAATCCCAGAACCTTGACTTCTATCAATCGACCGCCCGAACGGATATTCAGATTGGTTATCTGCTGTATGACGCCCTTTTTGAAAGAGATCCCAAGACTGGAAAACTGACACCCCACCTGGTCACAAGCTACAAGCTTGTTAATCCGACCACCTGGGAATTCAAACTGCGTGCCGGGGTGAAGTTTCACAGCGGTAATCCGTTAAATGCCGAATGTATCCGGTTTACCATTGATCGTGTACTGGACCCGGCCTTCAAATCGGTACAGGCGGCCCATTGGAAATGGATTAAAAGAGTTGAAGTTGTCGATGAGCTTACCTTCAGGATTATCACCGATGGCCCGTATCCAATTGCACTCCAGCATTTGAATACGTTGTTCCCCTATGATCCCAAATGGGTCACGGAAATGGAAGCCAAGCATGGCAAGGAATACCTCTCCCGGCATATGAATGGAACCGGACCTTTCAAGTTCGTCAAATACATCGAAGGCGACCGGCTTGAACTGGTTCGCAATGACGATTACTGGATGAAGGGATTTCCCAAATTTAAGAAAATGACGATTCGTTTCATTCCGGAGAGTTCGACGAGGCTGGCAGAGGTTCTGGGCGGTGGTGTTGATGTGGCCATGTGGCTGCCGCCGGATGCCATACCCACCCTGGAAAAGAACAAAAACACCAAAGTGGTTGAAGTCCCCATTCTCAGGGTCGCTTTCTGGCAGTTTGACGGGGATGCCCGTGGCGGTGAAAAATCAAAACCCCTCACAGATGTCAGAGTCCGTAAGGCGATCTGGCATGCCATCGACCGTGAGGCCATTATCAAAGACGTTCTGGGCGGCCATGTGGACCTGGTCAATATTCCCAACAATCCGGTCGTGCTGGCGGCGGATCCCACCATTAAAATTCCCGAGTACAATCCCGAAAAGGCAAAAGCACTGCTCAAGGAAGCCGGGTATGAAAATGGATTTGAGCTGGCCCTGTGGACCTGGAATGCTATGTATCTGCAATATATGGAGGCGGCCATGCCATACCTGGAGAAAGTCGGTATCAAGCCGATTATCAAGGACTACGCCGGGCGCTGGAGTGACCTGGCCCCCCTGCTTAAAGGCGGCAAGGTATGGGGCGTCCTGCATTCAAGCTGGGGATCTCTCAACGTGTATGACCCGGATGCCATCTATTCGTACTTTTTCATGTCTCCGGAAGGGCCCTATGTTTACAATACGGACCCCGAACTGAACAAATGGCTGCATGACGCCAACCAGACCATGGACGAAAAAGTGCGGATGGCCCTTTACAAAAAAGCCCAGAGACGCGTCATCGAAAAGTGTTACTGGATCCCACTGTTTACCGAGCATGCCATCCACGGCGCCAATAAAAAGTTGAATTATGTGCTGGGGCATGACCAGGTACCGCGTTTTAAGTATGCATCCTGGTCTGAATAATTCAGGCCTGGATCAATCAGATCTTAAATAATTCAGGCTGGAACAGGCCTGACCTGAACAGGGAGATCTGAGTCATACCAGAAAAAACATACTCGAAGGTGATGACATTCACGCCTTCGAGTATGTTCCACTAGATCCAAAAATTTTGTGCTGAAATTTTCTGTCCCGTTGATGGGTGCTCTCAATGTTGAATTATATTATCAGGCGTCTTTTTCAGGCCGTGGCAATCTGTCTCATTATTTCCATGCTGTCCTTTTTCCTGATCTTTCTAAACACGGATCCCGCACTGGTGCTGTTGCCGCCTGAAGTCGAAACTGCAGATATCCAGGCATTCAGAGAACAGATGGGATTTAATCGCCCGGTCATCATTCAATACCTTGACTTTCTTCGCAAGATCGTACTGCACGGGGATTTCGGTGTTTCCTTTAAGGCAAAAGTTCCGACTATCCAGCTGATTGGTGAACGATTTCCAACGACGCTTGAATTAACCATAATCGCGCTTTTCCTGGTTAATATTGTAGCCATACCAATAGGTATCATATCAGCCATAAAAAGGTATTCGTTTATAGATAACCTGGCGACGCTGTCGGCGCTGATTGGACAGGCCATGCCGTTATACTGGCTGGGGCTCATGCTGATGATTGTTTTCGGCGTATGGCTGGGATGGGTGCCGATTTCAGGCAGCGGGAGCTTCTCTCACATGATCTTGCCGAGTATTACGCTGGCGGCTTGGATTCTTCCTTTGAATATGCGATTGGTCCGCTCCGGAATACTGGATACGATGTCCCAGGATTATATCCGTACGGCCAGGGCAAAGGGATTGAGGGAAAACAGGGTTTTTTTCAAACACGCGCTCAAAAACGCAGCCATCCCTCTGGTAACGGTTCTGGCATTGCAGTTCAGTCTGTTTTTGGGAGGTGCCGTGGTAACGGAAACGGTTTTTGCTTTACCGGGATTGGGGCGACTGGCTGTGGACGCCATCCGGAGCGGTGATTACCCGGTTGTGCAGGGTATTGTTATTTTATTTGCAGGTATCGTTGTTATGGGCAACTTGATTGGCGATATCGTGGCCGCTTTTATTGATCCGAGAATTAAACTGAATTAGAGATACGTGCCAAGTGACTTTAAATCGAACAGATGAAACACTGCTGCCCAAAAAAGATGGCAATATAAACCGGCAGCAGGATAAAGCCACGCCAACAGGGCTTGGTAAAATTTTACGTAAATTATGGCAGCTCCGGCTGGGAGTCATTGGCGGCCTGGTTATCATCGGGCTCGTTGTTGTGGCTGTTTTTACACCCTATCTGGCGCCAGGCGATCCATATGAGCAAACACCTAAAAATCGTCTGGCGCCCCCCGCCTGGGTAGAAGGCGGAAGCATTGAAAACCTGCTGGGGACGGATCATGTCGGGCGGGATTTACTCACCCGGATCATGTACGGTACACGGATTTCCCTGTTCGTCGGTATTTCCGCGGTCGTTTTGGAAGTATTCATGGGAGTCCTGCTGGGGTTGCTGGCCGGTTACTATGGCGGTAAAATAGATTCCGTCATTTCTTTTCTTGTCAATGTCATGCTCGGTTTTCCTTTTATCCTTTTGGCCATGA
>CAZNZW010000039.1:0-29428 GCA_964577615.1 uncultured Desulfobacterales bacterium
AAATAATAGTAATTATTACTTGACACAGGCGCGGATTTTACCGGACGGGCATGCGGCCGTCCGGCGCGGCTGATCGGAAATGTAAAGAACATAGACAGTTCGCATCACATGTGTAAATATTCTTGACAGTTTGTCATGTCTGTGCCATATAAAATGCATTACTCATACGCGGTTGCGGCCACAGCGAAAACACCCCCCTAGAGACAGCATCCGGATGGGACCGCGCGCATTAAATGAGACCGTTGCCGGCAGGCGGCGGATATCCATTTTGGAGTTGAGCATGTCGGAAGCCCCCCTTACCCGGCAGGATTTAGCGCTTTTTTATGAAGTGTCCCGGTCGCTCCATGCGATCCGCGGGCTCGATGAAATGCTCCAGGACATCCTGAAGAAAATCCGGGCGGTTTTTCAAATTGAAGGCGTATCCATAGCGCTGCACGATGCCAAAGCAAAAGAATTTTATTTCATCAAAACCGTGGAAGCGGAGATAAACTCGGATTTTTTGAGGATGAGACGCATGCGTTTTCCGGATCATGTCGGGGTGGCCGGCTGGGTTCTGCGGGAAGGCCGCCCCATTGTTATTCCCGACGTGGCACAGGACAAACGATTTTATAACGGTGTGGATTTGAAAGAAAGCTTCATTACGCGCTCCATGATCTGTGTCCCGCTGCGCACCCGGCGGGGATTGATCGGGGTGTTGTACGCGTTAAACAAAAAGAAAGGGAAATTTACCGAAAAAGAGGGGCGGCTGCTCGATAACCTGTCCGGCACGATCGCCATCGCCATTGAAAATGCCCGGTTGTACGGAGAATTGAAACAATACGCGCATGCCCTGGCACAGGAAAACCGCCGGTTGCGTTCGGATGCCCAGGATCGATTCAACCTTCAGGGGATTGTGGGATCCAGTCCGGCCATGCGGCGGCTTTTTCTTTTGATGGAAAAAGTGATTGACACCGACATCACCGTATTGATCCAGGGAGAAACGGGCACGGGGAAAGAACTCATCGCCAAAGTTATTCACTACATGGGTCTGCGGAAAGATCGGCCGTTTGCCGTGGAAAACTGTGGTGCGTTTGCCGAAAATTTACTGGAAAGCGAGCTTTTCGGTCACGTGCGGGGCGCGTTTACCGGTGCGCTCTCGAATAAAAAGGGGCTGTTCGAGATGGGCGACAAGGGCACGGTTTTTCTTGATGAGATCAGTGAAACCTCGACCGCCATGCAGGTAAAACTGCTGCGTGTGATTCAGGAAGGACAGGTCCGGCCGGTGGGGGCCGAGAAACCGGTTGATATCGATGTTCGCCTGCTGGCGTCCACCAATCGTGATCTGGAAACCGAAGTTAAAAATGGAAAGTTTCGTCAGGATCTGTTTTTCCGGATCAATGTTTTTCCCCTGGTTGTTCCGCCGCTGCGGGAAAGAAAAACGGATATCCCGCTGCTGGCCGGGCATTTTCTGGAACGCTATGCCCGCAAGCTCAAGCGTCCCGTTACCGAATTCACGCCGCGGGCGCTGGAATATCTGACCCTGTTTGACTGGCCTGGCAATGTCCGGGAGCTGGAAAACGAAATCGAACGGGCCATTGCCCTGTCGGTGAATGAGAAGCGGATCCGGGTGTCTCATCTATCTGACAAAATAGTTACGTCCGCAAGACAGACGGCATCCGTCAAGGCCGGCGAGCTCAAACTCAAGGATGCCACCCGGCGACTTGAGAAGAAGATGGTGACCGATGCGCTCAAGCTGTCCAACGGCAACCGGTCCCAGGCGGCCCGCCTGCTCGGCCTGACCCGGCAGGGACTGCTCAATAAGATTGAACGCTACGATATCTCCGCCTGACCGGTGGCCGGCCGGTGTATTTGTAGCGACCGTCACCGCCATACATTCGGGTCGTGGTGCCGGTGGCACGCGGCGTTACCTGTTTTTCATCAGGCGCAGCGCGTATAATTTTTCCCGCGCGCCTTTTACGCCGGATACCGTGTGAGCTGTCATCCCCGTGGATACGGCACTGGCGACGTTCAGCGGGCTGTCGTCGAGGAAAAGGATGCGTGCCGGCGGATGGCCGGCGGCTTTGGCCACAAATCGAAATGTGTCCGGGTCCGGCTTGAGCCGCCCGGTGCGAAATGATGGAAAAGTACAGTCAAAACAGCGGAGAAAGGTCATCTTCGTCTCAAAGCGGTGCCAGTGGATCTCATTGGTATTGGATAAAACACCCAGGCGATAGGAATGTTTCAACGTATCGAGGAGACGCCCGGTACCTGGATAGAGCGTGCGGGGCCACTGGGCGAATGCCGCCAGGAAGGCGTCGGCCGTGACGGAAAGATTGAATTCGTCGATGACGGCACTGGCGAACCGGGCCGGTGACGATTGTCCGGATTCAAAGCGGCGGACGGCCCGGGATGTCAGCCAGCGCTGCCATAATTCGGTTTCCGACGGGATGTCTTTTGCCCAGGCCAGCATCTGCGCAACGCCGGACAGCTTGACAAGTACGCCGCCCAGATCGAAAAGAATCAGATCAAACGGCCGCTTTTCCCCGTTTTGATGCGGCAGACATGGCTTTCTGTTTTTCATGATGGATTAAATATCCCGCAGCAGGGCGTTTTCCGGCAGCTGGCGGAGGCGGTGATCAAAAGTATCGAGCAAATCAGCCATCGCCTTTTCCGTTTTATCGTCGATTTTTCCGGCGGGGGCGGCGCCGACAGTATCGAGCACATGTATCACCCGGTGAACCGTCAGGAGGTTTGTGTCCATACCGGGCTGGTACCCGGGCTTTTCGGACGACGGCGGGTGGACTTCGGCGAGGACACCGGTCTGGACCAGTCGGGCGATGATTTGGCGGGTCAGACGGAGGGGCAGATGAAGCGCGTCGGCCAGTTCAGCAGGCGCAGCGGGCGGCAGACCCTGGACAAACCGGTTGACGGCGAGATGGACGATCCGCAAACCGGCCAGCTGCCGGGCCCGGTGGCTGAGTGAAGAACGGCCGGTCTCAAATTCGTATGTATCCACATATTGATGGGCATAGGCCAGTTCAGCGCCGAAAAGAACAATGAGCCAGCTCATGTTCAGCCAGATGAGAAACAGGGGCAGGGCGGCAAAACTGCCGTAAATGGCGTTGTATTTGGCAATCCCGATCTGAAAGGCGATGTACCCCCATTGAACCAGCTGGTAAATCGTGCCGGCGGCAATGCCGCCCAGAAGACCCGCGGAAAAACGGACCCGGGTGTTGGGCATCAGCATATAGACCATCGAAAAGAGGATCCAGGTCAGGCCATAGGGCGTCAGTTTGAGAAAAAAGAAAATAACAGGTGAAAATGTGCCCACCAGCCGGACCTGCTGGGTGATCTGTGTAATTCGGGTGGTGATAAAGACAGTGGCGCTGGAGGAAAGAAAAAACAGGACCGGGCTGAGCAGCATGAACGCCAGATAGTCGGCGAATTTACGGCCGAACGACCGGGCTTTTTTGACCTTCCAGATCCGGTTAAGCGCCCGTTCGATGTTGCCCATCAGGCTGATGACCGACCAGAAGAGCACAACAATACCGATACCGGCGATCATGCCTCCCCGGGTATTGTCGAGCATGGCCCGGGCAAAGGTGAATATACGGTTGAATACTTCTTCCTGTCCCTGAAAGCGTTCAAGGATCTGTGCCTGCAGGGTCTGCTCGAACCCAAAGCCCTTGGCAATGCCGAAAATCATGGCGACAACCGGGACAATGGAAAGCAGCGAATAGAAGGTGAGCGCCGAGGCCCTCAGCTGGCAGCGGTCATTCCTGAAGCCGTGAAACGCCAGTAGAATCATTCGGGCCAGCCGGACGAGGCGTGCCTTTCTGCGGGGAAAGTCGGCCAGGTGGATTTGCCAGATGCCTTCTCTCAAAAAGGTGAATCCCTGTTTAATAGCCAGTGGAATTGACTGGTGCTGCGCGGTATGTGTCGGAGACATCTCCCCGTATCCGTTGTCGGTTGTTTTATTGTTTTTTCTTCACAGGTCCGGTTGATTGTGCGGGGCTTTGCAGAAAAAGTCAATGCATTCAACGTTATTCCGGCCGATGGCAGCGGGATTATTCCGGCGCGAAATGGTTTTAAACTTGAAAAATCGTCCAACTTCCCCTATCTTTCCGGACAAACACGAATGTGACTGTCAAAGGAGGTTCTTTCATGTCAAAAGGTAATACCAGCTATCCCGACGGCTTTATCGAGGCGCTGTCAATCGGCCGTCCACCGAACATTGTCCGCCTGTTTCCCCATTCCAGAGCATTGATCGTCAGCGGGAAGTATATTGACCGGGCCATGCGTAAAAAAGGCGCAGCCGTTACAATGGCCGCCAACGGGCGCAATCAGTTTGTCATTCGCGGAGCGCTGCGCGGCGCTCAGCGGGCCAATGCCGCTCTGATGATTGAGATTGCCCGGTCCGAGGGCGGCGCCAATGCGTATTGCGCGGTCAATTACTGGAACATGGCCCGTCAGGTGGACGCTATCTGTAATGAATTGAATATCACCATTCCGGTGGCCATTCATGCGGACCACTACGGGATAAAAAAACCGGATGATGTGGCGCCGGCCAAGGTCGAGATCCCCACGCTGTTTGAGGCCGGCATGACATCGATTGCCATTGATGCCTCCCATATGCCCGATGACCAGAATCTTCTGGCCACTATTGAACTGTACAAGCAGGTCCCGGACTGGGCGGGGTTTGAGACGGAAATCGGCGAGATTAAAGGCAAGGAAGGCCTGTCTACCCGGGAAGAAGCCCTGTTCCTCATTCAGGGGCTCAACGCGCATGGGATTTTTCCGGACTGGATCGCCCTGAATAACGGAACCACCCATGGCATTGAAGCCAGCGGGCAGGGGATCCAGGTGGATCTGACCCGGGAGATTCACGATGCCCTGGCGCCTTATCGCGTTTCGGGCGCCCAGCACGGCACTTCGGGAAACAGTTCGGAGCGGCTGCGGGAAATCGCCGCCAAAACCCATACCACCAAAGCCAATGTGGCCACGGCCCTGCAGATGATATCCTGGGGGGTAACAGTCAATGATTACGGCAACGCCATGATGGATGAAGATGGGAATTTTATAAAGGTCGACGGCGAGGGCGTCACCGAATCCATGTGGGCCGAGATGGTGGCCTACGCCGGCGAGCGGGGCATTACCGGGGGCAATTACAAAAAACTGAACCTGCCCTTTGAAAACAAACTGCTCGGTCAGCCCGCCGATATTCGCGAGCGCATGGTAAAACGGGTGGAGGATTTTGTCTACAACATGCTGGCCCGTGTTTTAAATACGACAGATACGGCGCCGCTGGTTCTGGCCGATATCCTGGAAACCGGTTCATACGATCCAGGTGCCAAGGCAGCGCAAATCGAAGACCCGGCCGACTGGACGGAAGAAAAGATTAGGGCCCGGGCCCTGGAAATAGGGTCCGACAAAGGACCGGATGGAGATTTTGACGATTAACGGGTGAATTGACAAACGCCCGGCAAAAACGGTATTGGTTGGTTCAACGGTATGAAACCATCACCATCGACAACCCGTTCACATTGGAGGAGAAAAACCATGACCCATCGCCGTCGGAAAATTTCATTGCTGACCATCGTGCTGGCAGGCTGTTTTATACTGACAACTGGATGTGCCTACTTTCAAACCGGAAAAACCGGCGCCCGGACGGCATCGCTCAAGGATACCGCCGGGCCGATGCCGGTTTACTATGACTTCGGCGACGTACTCGTTCCCAAAGAACTGAAAATCGTCAAGAAAAAATCGTTTGTCTACCTGACCTCCGGCCTGACTGCCGGTGTCTTGGCTTTAAAGGGCCGGGTGGAACGCAATTCCCTGGTTGCTTTTTTTGAGAAGAACATGGCCAAGGACGGCTGGCGCCAGGTCAGCGCGTTTAAATCTCCCCAGACCATGTTGCTGTTTGCCAAGAAAGACCGATGGTGCGTCATCGATATTCTTGAAAAGACGCTTCGGACCTCGGTGAAGATCTGGGTATCCCCCACCATGGTCGATGCGTCCGGACTGCTCAAGGAATAGCGGCCGTTGGCGGCAAACCAGCTGGTTGACACGCTTGAAGCGGTGACGCATACGATGCAGTGGATGGCGCGGGCGGGATGGCCCGGATTTACCTGCTCACCGCAGGCGCTGGCCCGACTGAACAGCTGGGACAGCGCCGGGCCGGCGCCATCTGTTAGCAGATCCCTGAAAGATGTACGCGCCGCCCTGGGAGACTGCCGCCGCTGCCGGCTGGCGGAAACCCGGCGGCGGATTGTCTTTGGCAGCGGCAATCCGGATGCCCGGCTGGTGTTTGTCGGCGAAGCGCCCGGGTACGAGGAAGACCGCCGGGGAGAACCTTTTGTGGGGCCGGCCGGTCAGCTGTTGACCCGTATCATCGGGGCCATCGAAATGACCCGGGAGGATGTCTATATCCTCAATGTGCTGAAATGCCGCCCGCCGAAAAACAGGAATCCGCTTCCCGAAGAAGTCGCTGCCTGCGCGCCTTTCATGGCGCAGCAGATTCAATTGATCAAACCGGATTTTATCTGTGCGCTGGGCAGATTTGCCGCCCAGACCCTGCTTGAAACCGAGCGGCCCATCTCGCGCCTGCGGGGACGCTTCCACGACTACAAAGGCATTCAATTGATGCCGACCTTTCACCCTTCCTACCTGCTGCATCATCCCGAAAAAAAACGCGACGTCTGGCAGGATATGCAGAAGCTGATGGCCGCCATGCGGAAAATCAGATGACGGGGCATCTTCTCTATTGACACCAGATCCGTAAATCGACTAAATAATAAGGGTTATGGGTGATTTCCGCTTGGGCAGGATGCCGTTGGGAAGGCGTCTGAAAACGAACAGGCCGAAGCCGGGGGCGCACCGCCTTCCGTTTTTATTTTTTATGATATAAGTGGAGAGGATAAATGGGAAAAAAGAAAAAAGAAGCCAAGGATAAACCGCTGGATAAAATGACCGCCACGGAACTGCGCGAGGCGGCCAAGGAATTGCCCGATATCACCGGCGCCCATGGTATGAACAAGCCGGAACTGATCATGGCCATCAAAAAGGCCAAGGGGATCGAGGATGAGACGCCGCGTCGAAAGCGGGGGTCAATCCGATCCATCAAGAAAAAAATCCGTCTGCTCAGAGCCGAACAGGCGAAGGCGGCGGCGCAGAATGATAAAAAGAAAGCCGTTATTATCCGCCGGCGAATTTCCAGATTGAAGAAAAGCTCGCGACGGGCAGCGGCGTGATCCGTGGGTGGCTCTGCGGGCTGCGACAATGTTGTCTGAACGATGATTGATCCCCGGTCCGTCGCCTTTGATTTTGACAGCGTGGTGGCGGATACCATGCATCTGTTTATCAAGGTTGCCCGGGATGTGCATCAGATTGATCATCTGACCTACGATGGATTTACCTGCTACAGCCTCCTCGAGTGCACGGACCTTGATACCGATATTCTGAACGACATCGTGGACCGGCTTCAAGAGGGACGCTACCTTGATGAACTGGCGCCGATGCCGGGGGCCGCGGATGTATTGCAGCGGCTGGGGCGTCGGTACGGCCCCCTGACATTTGTGACGGCCCGCCCCTTTGCGGAACCGGTGGTCGAGTGGCTGCATCAGGTGCTGGCGCTGGCACCGGAAACAGTAACGGTGGTGCCTACCGGCTCCTACGACACCAAGGCCGATGAACTGACCGGCCGGGGGATTTCATTTTTTGTGGAGGATCGCCTGGAAACCTGTTTCCAGATTCAGGCCGCCGGGGTGGTGCCGGTGCTATATAAACAGCCGTGGAATCGGCGGCCGCATCCTTTTACGGAAGTAGACAGCTGGCGGGACATCGATGCGCTGATCAAGTGGTAGGCGTATCCTACGGGTAAAGAGAAATTTGAAGGCGGAACACGCACATTGGTGGATCGATCAATTCGTCGAGTCTCTGATTTCGGAAAAAGGGTATTCGCGGCACACCTGCCGGGCCTATAAAAATGACCTGACGGCCTTTGCCGCGTTTGTGGCGTCGGATCGGCATCCGGACACGGACGAAGTGGCGTGCCGGCTCGATGAAATGGATACCCTGGCGATCCGCAAATATCTGGCGTATCTGCATCGGCGGCACCAGAAGAGCAGTATTGCCCGTAAACTCTCGGCGATCCGGTCGTTTTTCCGGTTTCTGGAAAGAAACCGGATCGAAACCGGGTCCCCGGCCGACGGAATTCTGACGCCGAAACAGGGCCGCACCCTGCCGGTTTATCTGCCCGTGGACGATATGTTTCGGCTGCTCGATGCCATCGATACGGATACGCTGCCGGGCAGTCGCAACAGCGCCATGTTTGAAACGATGTATTCCGGCGGCCTGCGTGTGTCGGAACTGGCCGGTCTGAATGTTGGCAGCGTGGATCTTGATCGCGGCGCGGCGCGGGTCTTTGGCAAAGGTCGTAAGGAGCGGATCGTTCCCCTGGGCCGGTCGGCGATCCTGGCGATCCGTTTGTATCGCCAGCGGCTGGTTGATGAAACGGGGATCGGCATGACTGCTGACGGGCCCCTGTTTTTGAACAATCGCCGGCAGCGGCTGACAGTCCGGTCCATGGGGCGGATTCTAAAGAAAATCGCTGCCGAATGCGGACTGACCATTCCGATATCGCCCCATGCGCTGCGCCATACCTTTGCCACCCACATGCTCGATGCCGGTGCCGATCTGCGGGTGGTTCAGGAAATGCTCGGGCATAAAAGCCTGTCGACGACCCAGCGATATACCCATGTCACCGTTGACCGCCTGATGGCTGTTTACGACAAAGCCCATCCCAGAAAATAAGGCATGGGAAAACGGATGGCAGACAAAATCAGATACCCCGCAGAGCAAGACGATCGGGAATGAGACAATCGGGATAAAAGGAAAACATGATGAACGATCCCAGCAGCACACGTGCCGAAGGCGCGGGCCGGCAGTCTTTTCACGGCACCACGATTCTGGCCGTGCGCCGTAACAATGAAGTGGTGGTGGCCGGTGATGGCCAGGTGACCCTGGGCGACCATGTGGTCAAACACCGGGCCAGAAAGGTCCGGCGGATCTACAATGACCGTATCATTGTCGGGTTTGCCGGGGCCACGGCCGACGCCCTCAACCTGTCCGAAAAACTCGAAGCCAAGCTGGAACGGTACAATGGCAATCTGACCCGGTCTGCCGTGGAACTGGCCCGGGACTGGCGCACCGATAAATTTCTTCGTCGTCTTGAAGCCCTGATGATTGCCGTTGACGGGGAGCGGATGTTTCTGATTTCCGGCACCGGTGATGTCATTGAACCGGATGAAGGCGTGGCGGCCATCGGGTCCGGCGGCGTGGCGGCCCAGGCGGCGGCCATGGCCCTGGGCGCAAAAACGGAATTAAGCGCGGAACAGATCGTTGTCGAAGCCATGCGCATCGCCGGTCTGATCTGCATCTATACCAACAACACGATTACCGTGGAAAAAATAACAGGCAAGGCATAAAAATAATGCAGGATTTAACCCCTACCGATATTGTCATACAGCTTGATAAATATATCATCGGACAGAGCCAGGCCAAACGGTCCGTCGCAATTGCCCTGCGGAACCGCTGGCGCCGCCAGCAGGTGCCGCCGCCGCTGCGCGATGAAATCGCGCCCAAAAACATCATCATGATCGGCCCGACCGGCGTGGGGAAAACTGAAATTGCCCGCCGCCTGTCCTCGCTGACCGATTCCCCCTTCTCCAAGGTTGAGGCGTCCAAGTTTACCGAGGTGGGCTATGTGGGCCGGGATGTCGAGTCGATGGTACGCGATCTGGTTGAGCTGACCGTCAACCAGGGCAAGGTGCGGGCCCAGGAGGCGGTTCTCGACAAAGCGCTTAACATTGCCGAAGAGCGGATGCTGGATATCCTGCTGCCCCCATCCGGCGGGCATCGGGACCCGGCGTCCGGCGAAGCGGAGACGACAGCGGACGCGCCGTCTCACCGTGACACGGGCCGCGCCACCCGGGAGAAGCTGCGCCTTCTGCTGCGGGACGGAAAGCTGGACGACCGCTATGTGGATCTTGATGTGTCCGACCGCTCCACGCCCATGGTGGAAATCTTTTCCAATGTCGGCATGGAAGAAATGGGTATTAATTTCAAGGATATGCTCGGGTCGATGATGCCCAAAAATGTCAAGCGCCGCAAGGTAAAGGTTCCCGAGGCCATGGAAATCATGACCCAGGAAGAAGCCCAGAACCTGGTGGATATGGACAGAATCGTCAAGGATGCGATTGCACGGGTGGAGCAGTCCGGGATTATTTTTCTGGACGAAATCGACAAAATCGCCGGCGACAACGGCGGCAGCGGACCGAATATTTCCCGGGAGGGCGTTCAGCGGGATCTTTTGCCCATTGTGGAAGGATCGACGGTTACGACCAAGTACGGGCCGGTCAAGACGGATCACATCCTTTTTATCGCCTCCGGCGCGTTTCACGTGGTTAAACCCAGCGATCTGATCCCTGAACTGCAGGGCCGCTTTCCCATTCGGGTGGAACTCAATTCCCTTGGCAAGGCGGAATTTGTCCGGATTCTGACCGAACCGGAAAACGCGCTGGTCCTGCAATACCAGGCGTTGATCCAGACCGAAGACCTGTCTGTCGATTTTACGGAAGAAGCCATCGAACTGATCGCGGCCATGGCCGAGGAAGTCAATAACATGACGGAAAATATCGGTGCCCGGCGGCTGCATACCCTGATGGAGCATCTGCTGGAAGATATTCTTTTCGATGCGCCGGATCTCACCGAAACCGGACTGACCATCGATGCGGCATATGTTAATGACAAATTGAAAGATATCAAGAATGACGAGGACCTGAGCCGGTATATCCTTTAATCCGGCACCGGCCGCCGAATGAGCGGCGGCCGTTACACCCATATTCAGCAACCGCAGGAGATTCTATGGCTGTTTCATCTGTCATTGCCACCGCCGACCAGGTTATGGCGGCGACGTACAAACGGTTTCCCATTGTCATCACCCGTGGCCGGGGATGCCGGCTCATCGATGAGACCGGCCGGGAATATGTTGATTTCATTGCCGGGATTGCCGTCTGTTCCCTGGGACATGCGCATCCCCGGATTGCCCGGGTACTGGCCGAACAGGCGGCCACCCTGGTTCATACATCCAACCTGTACTATACCGTGCCCCAGGTCGAACTGGCCGCCTGGCTCACCGTGCACAGCTTTGCCGACCAGGTGTTTTTTGCCAACAGCGGCGCCGAGGCCAACGAGGCGGCCATCAAGGTGGCCCGGAAGTATTTCAAGGACCGGGATCAGCCGGAACGGTTTCGGATCATCGCGATGCAGCAGTCGTTCCACGGCCGCACCCTGGCCACGCTGTCGGCCACGGGGCAGGATAAGATCAAGAAGGGATTTGCTCCCACCCTGGACGGGTTCGATTTTGTCCCGTTTAACGATGCGGCCGCGCTGGCAGCGGCCATCGGTCCGGACACGGCCGCGGTTTTAATGGAACCGATCCAGGGCGAAGGCGGTATCCGGGTGCCGTCTGCCGATTATCTGCCGGCGGTCCGCCGTTTGTGCGATGATGCCGGTATTCTGCTTATTTTCGACGAGATTCAGACCGGGATGGGGCGCACCGGGCAGCTGTTTGCCCATTTGCATTTTGACACATCGCCGGATATCATGACGCTGGCCAAGGCCCTGGGCAACGGGTTGCCCATCGGTGTCATGCTGGCCACGGCACCCGTGGCGGCCGCCTTCGGGCCCGGATCCCACGGATCGACCTTCGGCGGGACGCCCCTGGTGACAGCGGCGGCCCTGGAAGTGGCCCGGATTTTCGACGAAGAGGATATCGTGGGCCAGTGCCGGGAGACGGGTGCGTATTTCAGGGCCCAGCTGGAGATCCTGAGAAACCGGCATGATGTGATCCGGGATGTTCGCGGCAGGGGGCTGCTGCTCGGGCTCGGGCTGGATACCGCGGCCGCGCCGATTGTTCAGGCCTGTATGGAAAAAGGATTTCTCATCAATGGCGTTCAGGATCAGATTTTGCGCTTTGCCCCGCCGTTGATTATTTCAAAACCGGAAATCGATGCCCTTGTCAATTGTCTGGAGAGTATCTTTTCCGGCGGAACGGCTGCCGGCTGACCGGCCGGACCGCTGACCGCACAGCCAAAGGACGCATTATCCATGGGAAAAAAGTTATGGGGCGGCCGTTTCAGTGAGACCACCGACCGGGATGTGGAGGCGTTTACCGCCTCCATTGATGACGATCGGCGGTTGTACGCCTTTGATATTGCCGGCAGTATTGCCCATTGCCGGATGCTGGCCCGCACCGGCGTCATCGAAAAGGAAGAATCGGCGCAGATGGTCGACGGCCTGACTCGCATCCGGACTGAAATCGAGACAGGAAGCTTTCCGTTTACCGATAAACTGGAAGATATCCACATGCACATTGAGTCCCGCCTGCAGGAATTGATCGGCGATACCGCCGCCAAGCTGCACACGGGGCGCAGCCGGAATGATCAGGTGGCGCTGGATGTGCGGATGTACCTGCGTGACGCCGTGCAGACGATATGCGGGCGGCTGCATACCCTGCGGGGGGTGATCGTCGATCTGGCTGAAACCCATCAGGATGTTGTCATGCCCGGCTATACCCATACCCAGCGCGCCCAGCCGGTTCTTTTTGCCCACCATCTGATGGCCTATTACGAGATGTTTTCCCGGGATGAAGCGCGTTTCGATGACGGGCTGGCGCGGATCAATGTCATGCCCCTGGGGGCGGCGGCGCTGGCCGGTACGACGTTTCCCATTGATGCCGAATATGTCGCCAGACAGCTCGAATTTCCCAAGGTGACGGCCAACAGCATGGATGCTGTTTCAGACCGGGACTTCATGCTTGAGTTTCTTGCGGCGGCCAGCATCTGCATGGTTCATTTAAGCCGGCTTTCCGAGGAACTGATCCTCTGGTCCACGTCGGAATTTGCCTTTGTCGAGCTGTCCGATGCCTTTACTACGGGCAGCAGTATTATGCCGCAGAAGAAAAATCCGGATGTGGCCGAACTGGTGCGGGGAAAGACCGGGCGTGTTTTTGGCGATCTGATGGCGCTGCTCACCCTCATGAAGGGCCTGCCCCTGTCGTATAACCGGGATATGCAGGAAGACAAACCCACGCTTTTCAGCAGCGTTGATACGGTGTCGGCCTGCCTGAATATCTATATCGGCATGCTGCCCGCCATGCGGGTAAACCGGGAACGGATGCGGGCGGCCACGACCACCGGTTATTTAAATGCCACGGACCTGGCCGATTACCTGGTCACCCGGGGCGTGCCTTTTCGGAAAGCGCACGCCATTGCCGGCCGGGCGGTGGCGGCGGCCATTGAAGCGGGCCGGGAGCTGCACGAACTGCCCCTGGAACAGCTGCGGGAATTTTCGGCCCGGATCGAAGCAGACGTTTACAGTTTTCTGGATGTGGAGCAGATGATCAACCGCCGTCAATCCCCGGGCGGCACGGCTGGCACGAATGTGGCGGCGGCCATTTCGGCGGCCCGTAACAGACTGAAGGGTATGAAAAAATGAAAACGAAATCTCTTGGAAACCGACGGGCGCTTCGCGGCGCCGTATTGTTCATTCTTGCCCTTGCGGTCACCGGGTGCGGCGTCAAGGCGCCGCCGGTGCCGCCGCGGTCCGTACCGCCCGCGGCGATTTCTGATCTGGCCGCTTCCCGAACCGGCAATACCGTTACATTGATCTGGTCGATCCCCACCGGCAAGGCGGCGGGAACGGCCGGCGTGGCCGGTTTTGCGGTGTACCGGGCCGTTTCATCCACTCAGGATCCGGCCTGCGCCGATTGTCCGCTGCTGTTTCGGCGGGTCACGGAGATCGATCTGGAACGATATCAGGTCGGCGTTTCCGATTTGAAAAAAATCACTTTCCAGGAAACCATTACACCGGGGCTGCGCTATGTCTATAAAGTGGCGGCGCTGTCCAGAGACGGCCAGATCGGCGCGGATTCCAACCGGGTGACGATCCGTTGATCTGCCGGGCCGGCGGGCGGTCGAGAAGAACCGCTGGAGAAAGAGGGAAATAAAAGGATGACGGCCATCGAATTTTACAAGATGAGCGGCAGCGGTAACGATTTTATCCTCATCGACAACCGCGATGGGCAGCTGCCGCCGGTCCCCCGGGACCGGTTTGCCGCGGCGATCTGCCGGCGTCGCCTGTCCGTGGGCGCAGACGGCCTGATTATTATCGAAAATGCCGGCCAGGCTGATTTCAAATGGCATTTCCTGAACGCCGACGGCAGTGAAGCCGACATGTGCGGTAATGGTGCGCGGTGTGCCGCCCGGTTTGCCCATCTCAATGGCATTGCCCGTCCGCGCATGACTTTTGACACCCGGGCCGGGCGGATTTCGGCCGAGATCAGGGGCGATCATGTCAAAATACGGATGACCGACCCATCGGGAGGGGTGACCCCTGAAACGATCCGGGTCGCCGGCCGGATGGAAACCGTTTTCTGTATCAATACCGGCGTGCCGCATGCGGTTCTAGTGGTTGACGATATTGATGCCGTTGATATCGATACCGTGGGGCCGTTGATCCGGTATCACGAGAAGTTCGCCCCTGCGGGAACCAATGCCAATTTCATTCAGCGCCTGAGCGATGGAACGGTTGCCATTCGGACATACGAGCGGGGCGTGGAAGCCGAAACACTGGCCTGCGGCACCGGCGCCGTGGCCGGGGCCATTGTGGCTGCCGGGCAATTTGACCTGCCGCCCCGGCTGACCCTGAAAGTCCGCAGCGGCCTGCCGCTGAAAATATCCTTTGCGGAAGCGGCCGGCCGGTTTAACGACGTCTATCTGGAAGGAGATGCCCGGGTGATTTACCGGGCCCGCCTGGATGCCGAGGCGGTTGATGATATAATGGGAAACGGGATGGGGACCTGACCATGACGCCGGTCGCGCACACCGTTTACATCTCGGTCGGGTCGAATATCGGCCGGAAACTGGACAATTGCCGCCAGGGGATGGATGCGGTGACGGCGGACCGGGGCATTGCCGCCGGTTCCCGGTCGCTTTTTTACCGAACCTCGCCGGTGGATTTTACTGATCAGGACTGGTTTGTCAACGCCGTGTTTTCCGTGCGTACCTTGCTGGCGCCGGCGCAGTTGCTGGCTCGGCTGCAGATGATCCAAACCGGCGCCGGCCGGAAGAAATCAACGGTGCGGTTCGGCCCCCGGGTGCTTGATCTGGATATACTGCTGTTCGACGATCTGATCGTTTCTTCTCCGGACCTGATCATCCCCCATCCCCGCATGCACAAAAGACGCTTTGTATTGCGGCCGATTTGTGATATTAATTCTCATCTGGTTCATCCGGTACTGAAGAAAGAGATGGGTGAACTGCTTGCCTGTCTTGATGAAAACGAACAGCCGGTGACGGTCATTGATGATTAGACTTCTCCTTTTAGCCGCCCTGGGATACGGTTTTTACCGATCATTGAAGTCGATGACCCTGCCGGACCGGTCCCGGCGGATGGGTGGCACGGGCCCATTTCAGTCAGGCGCAAACAGATCCGGCCGGGAACAACCGGATCCGGATCAGATTGAAGACGTCATGATCAAGGACCCGGTCTGTCAGGTGTATTTTCCCCGGAAGGAAGGCGTCCAGTGGCGTCAGGGGGGGGAAACCTATTACTTTTGCAGCCCCGAATGTCTGGAGGCTTTCAAACAGAACCGGCAACAGCCCCCCAACGGCGCAAGGTAAATTTGAAATGATATTTCAGGGTAAAACACTAATCGACAAACTCAGCCATCCCAACAGTCTGACCATGTATCGGATTCTGGCCGCACCGATTCTGGTCGTTTTTCTATTGTTTCCCAACCCCGTCTGTACATTCCTAGCCGCGCTCCTGTTCAGCGCCGCTGCCATTACTGATTATCTTGACGGTTTTTATGCCCGCCGATTCGGCCTTGTATCAAATTTCGGCAAAATCATGGACCCTCTGGCCGATAAACTGCTCGTCTCTTCCGCGTTTATCATGCTTTCCTCCCTGGGGTGGATACCGGCCTGGATTGTCTGTGTGATCATCGGCCGGGAACTGGCCGTTACCGGGCTGCGAAATTTTATTGCCGAAAACAAGATGGACCTGTCCGCATCCGCGCTGGGGAAATATAAAACCGGCTTTCAGATTGCCGCCATTATTCCGCTGATATTTCATTATCCTTATTTTGGTATTCACCTGCACAATATCGGCATGTTTTTTCTGTACGGCGCGCTGATTTTTACGGTCTGGTCGGGAATTGATTATTTTATCCGGTTTCGACAGGTTCTCGATTCATGATCCGTAAAGAATATCTGACCGGAAACAATAGGTATTTATATGCATCTGTTTGATAATAAAATAAATACCTGCCGATTGATATTCATCCCTCATTTTTTGTTCCACCGGCGTGCCAATTGTCCAAAAACGGTCAATTCCGGTTGACAAAAAGAAATCGATGCATTAAATGATGTTTCCAGTGAGCGGGAATAACTCAGTGGTAGAGTGCGACCTTGCCAAGGTCGAAGTCGCGGGTTCAAATCCCGTTTCCCGCTCCATTTTTTTATGGCGGCATAGCCAAGTGGTAAGGCAGCGGTCTGCAAAACCGCTATTCTCCGGTTCGAATCCGGATGCCGCCTCCATTCCACGTATCTCTTCCTCCCGCTTTTGCCACTCGAAAGGAGAACCAACTTGAAAAATTTTCTCATCGTCAATTTACTTTTGACCGGGTTGATTTTCGTCTGGGGGTGCGCCGGTTCCGGGCCGGCGGCGGGACGCAGCGACAGTGCGCAGGCATTTGTCCCTGGCCAGGTACTGGTAAAACTGAAACCAGGTACCGACACCGCGGCGCTGGCGGTTCTCCAGCGGGATCTGGGCCTGGAAACGCTCAAGCCGCTTTCCCTGCCCGGGGTCTATTTGATGAAGATTAAAAATGGGACGCCGGTCCAGGCAGTGATCCAAAAACTCAATACTTATGATATGGTTGAGTACGGCGAACCCAATTATACCCTTACGACGGAATAACGGAAGGGCATTCCATGCGGAAAAGCATCTGGATAACGGTGGGGCTGGTTCTGGTTTTATGCGGTGTGTCCCCTGCGATTGAATTGACTCCCAAGGGCAATGTTCCATCGCAGGATGTCATTCGGACTGAGAAGACATCGGCATACGTGCCTGGAGAAATACTGATCCAATACCGTGCGGCGGCAAAAGCGGCTGCCAAAGCCGAGGTCCGGGCCGCTTTCGGGCTGGTTGCCAAAAGGAAGATCACCGGTATCAGTACCCTGCTTTTTAAACTGCCCCCGGATCTGGACGTCGAAACCGCTGTGGCACGGCTCAAGGACGACCCCCGGGTGGCCTATGCCGAGCCGAATTATTACGCCCGGCCGGAAAGGATTCCCAATGACCCGGCTTTTTCGGCGCAATGGGGCCTGAATAATGCCGGACAGACCATTGCCGGGACTGCCGGCCGGCCCGATGCGGATATCGATGCCCCCGAAGCCTGGGATCTGACCGTCGGCAATGAGGCGATTGTGATTGCCGTGATCGATACCGGGGTGGATATTTTTCATCCGGATCTCCGGCCCAATCTCTGGGTGAATGAAGGTGAACTGGGCGGTTATGCCCGTCTGGAAGACTGGCAGCCCAATGGCGTTGATGATGACGGCAACGGGTATGTGGATGATGTTGCCGGGTGGGATTTTTTCTATAATTCGAATGACCCGAAAGATGAAAGCCAGCAGTTTGGCGGCCATGGGACCCATGTGGCGGGAATTGCCGCGGCCCGGGGGAACAACGGCGCCGGTGTCACCGGTGTCAGCTGGCTGGCCAGGATCATGCCGCTGGCGGCAATGGATTATGGCACCGGTACCCTGCCGATTTCGGCGGTGGCCGCAGCCCTCGGGTATGCCGAAGCCATGGGGGCCCATGTCATTAATCTGAGTCTGGGACTGTATCAGGATTCCCAAACCCTGCACAACGCCATCAACGCCGTTCACCGGGCGGTCATTGTCTGCGCGGCGGGAAACGATGGGTCCGACAATGATGTTCGGCCGCATTATCCGTCCAGCTACGCCAGCCCCAACCTGATTGCCGTGGCGGCCACCACCCAGTTTGACCGGCTGGCGTCATTTTCCAATTTCGGTCTATCCTCGGTGGATGTGGCTGCCCCGGGATCACGGATTTACAGTACATTCAGTCGATTCGTCGATTCATCAGGCTATAAATATCTCGGCGGCACATCCATGGCCGCGCCCATGGTCTCCGGCCTGGCTGCCCTGATGCGTGCCGGCAATGGCACGCTGACGCCAGCCCAGGTGGTGTCGCTGATCAAGGGCAGCGTCGATCCGCTGCCGGCACTGAGCGGCCGTATTGCCACAGGAGGCCGGATCAATGCCCTGCGGGCGCTCAATGCCGCCGGGCTCGGCGGTGATGATGATGGCGGCGGTGGCGGCGGATGCTTTATTCGAACCGTTGAAACAGTTCATTAACCATAAAACAATTAGGTGCCCCATGAAGAAAACTGTTTGCGTGATGCTTGGATTGTTTTTGAGCCTGAGTGTTTCGGCCCAGGCCCTGGAGTTGAATTCCGCCCAGAAACTGGCGGCACTTAAGGCGCCTGCCGTGGAAGAAATGCCTGATTATGTTCCCGGGGAAGTCCTGATTCAGTTCCAGCCGGCAAAGGCCGAAGCCATCGCCAGCCTTGAAACCGAAATGGGAATAGCGGAAAAACAAAAGATAGCGGCCATCGGGGCAACGCTGGTGACCCTTCCCGAGGGGGAGGACGTCCCGTCTGCCCTGGCCCGGTTTAAGGATGATCCCAGAGTGGCCTACGTGGAACCGAATTACTACCTGAAACCATCGGTGATGCCCAATGATCCCCTCTTTGGCATGCAATGGGCGTTGAACAATACCGGCCAGACGGTCAATAAAATAACGGGAAAACCGGGCGCGGATATTCAGGCCACCGATGCATGGCTCCTGACACCGGGCAGCGCCGATGTGGTTATCGCCGTAATCGATACCGGCGTGGACCTGGGGCATCCGGATATCCGGCCCAACCTGTGGATTAATACCGGTGAGATGGCTGGCGCGGCCTCCCTGGACGACTGGCAGGCCAACGGCAAGGACGACGATGGCAACGGATATAAAGACGATATCGTCGGCTGGGATTTTAATTTTAATTCCAATTCACCCAAGGATTTCCGTGACGGGCATGGCACCCATGTGGCCGGTATCGCCGCCGCCCGGGGAAATAATGTTCAGGGCGTGACCGGTGTCAGCTGGAAGGCGCGCATTATGCCGCTG
This sequence comes from uncultured Desulfobacterales bacterium, assembly GCA_964577615.1. Taxonomy (GTDB): domain Bacteria; phylum Desulfobacterota; class Desulfobacteria; order Desulfobacterales; family QNYZ01; genus QNYZ01. The sequence continues at coordinate 19,306 of CAZNZW010000039.1, forward strand.
GCTGTACAGGAATATCACACCGGCGGGCTGCCGCTGTCGGCAGTAGTCAATGCGCTTGTCTATGCCGAGGTGAACGGCGCGGATGTGATCAATCTGAGCCTGGGAACATATTATAACTCACTTACTCTGAAAAATGCGATTCACTATGTCACGCGGGCCTTGATTGTCTGCGCGGCCGGAAATGACGGTACGAACAACGATATCAGGCCGTATTATCCGGCCAGTTATTTCCAGCCCAACCTGATTGCCGTGGCGGCCACCGATGCCAATGATCGTCTGGCCTATTTCAGCAATTACGGGCCGCATTCTGTGCATGTCGGTGCGCCGGGCGTCAATATTATCAGCACGTATTCCCGGCATGTGCTGCCTTCCGGCTATTGTGCGCAGAGCGGTACGTCCATGGCGGCGCCCATGGTTTCCGGTCTGGCCGCACTGCTGTTTTCCGTCGACAAAGGGCTGACGAGCCGGCAGGTTGCCGAGGTGATCACCAGCAAGGTGGACAAATTGTCGACCCTGGATGGACGGACAATTTCAGGCGGGCGGATTAACGCGCTGCTGGCTGTACGCTGGCTGGGCGGCACCAATGACGATGATGACAGCAGCGGTGGCTGTTTTATTAAATCGGTTCATGCGGGCCGGGTCCGCCGGTGAGATCCGGAAACAGCCGTTATGGTTGCCTGCCATGAGTGAGAATCTGCGGGCGGAGATCCTGGCCACCGGGGATGAGATCCGTTCCGGGGCGCTGATCGACAGCAATTCGGCTCTGATTGCCGACAGCCTTGAGCGTGAAGGGATTGAAGTGACGCGGCATCATTGCGTCGGAGATGATCTCACGATGCTGGTTGCTGTCCTGGAAGAGATTGGCGGGCGGGCGGATATTGCCGTTGTCACCGGCGGGCTGGGGCCTACCGATGATGATCGGACGGCGGAAGCGGCTGCCTGCGCCGCTGGTGTTGATCTGGCGCTGGACGCCGATGCCCTGGCGGCCATCGAGACATTCTTCAGGCAGCTGGGCCGGCCGATGACCCGGTCCAACCGGAAACAGGCCTTTTTCCCCCGAAACAGTGAAGTCATGCCCAATCCCGTTGGCACGGCACCCGGATTCAAGGTGAAAATCGGGCGCTGTACTTTTTTCTGTCTTCCCGGCGTTCCCGTGGAAATGCGCCGGATGATGACCGGAGAGGTAATCCCCCGGCTTGCCGCATTCATCGGAGATCACCGGCAGATATCAACGGTCCGGACGTTGTCGACTTTTGGCGCCACCGAATCGATGGTTGGCGAGCAGCTCGAGAATGTGGCCGATGATATCCCGGAAATCACCGTGGGGTTTCGGGCAAAATTTCCGGAAATCCAGGTACGGCTGTATTTTCGGAGTGATGACAGATCCCGGATGGCCCCGTGCCTTGATGCTGTCACCCGCAGGGTCTGCGAAAAACTGGGACGGAAAATTTTTTCCAGAGACGGCCGCCCGATGGCGGCGGTGGTCGGTGACCTGTTGATGGAACAGGATGCCACCCTGGCCGTGGCCGAAAGCTGCACCGGCGGGCTCATCGGCCACTGGCTGACCAACGTGCCCGGCAGCTCCGGGTTTTTCCGTTTCTCCGGTGTGACCTATGCCAATGCGGCCAAAGTTGCCGTTCTGGACGTCTTACCCAAAACAATCGAAAAACATGGGGCCGTTTCTCTGGAGACGGTCCGCCAAATGGCGGCAGGCGCCCGGAAGATCTCCGGGGCCACCTACGCCATCGCCACCAGCGGGATTGCCGGGCCCGATGGCGGTACGGAAGAGAAACCGGTTGGCACGGTCTGCATCGGTCTGGCCGGTCCGGCCGGTGGGACGGAAAAACGGCATGTGTTTTCGTTTGGGAACCGGCAGGCAAAAAAGAAACTCTTTGCCATGGCGGCCCTTGATATGCTCCGGCGTCATCTGATGGAGATAAAACAGTAAAGAGACGAATTTAAAAAACTGGCCGTGTCAGTCAACAACAGACTGCCGTCTTCTTTTCCTTTAAGCGGCCTGTATCAAAACAGGCGAATCTGCCGAAATCATCTTTACAAACGCCCCCGGTCCTGTTAGGGGTTATCGTGACAGGCATACCACTATGTGATATACGAAAGGGGTGTGAAACGATGAGAATCGAATCTATTGCCGTGAGCAGAAAAAAAGGGACACCGAAAATGGTTGTCGATGAAGCCCGGATTGAAGCCGGACATGGGATTGTTGATGATGCCCATGCCGGGGCCTGGCACCGCCAGATCAGCTTTCTGGCGTCAGAGCGTATCACCCGGGCCCGTCAGGAGGGACTGGACGTTGATTTCGGCAGTTATGCCGAAAATATTGCCACCTCGGGGATCGATTGGCCTGCGGTACCTGTCGGTACCCGGCTGAATCTCGGGAATACAGTGACCGTGGAAATTACCCAGATCGGCAAGTCGTGCCACCGGAAATGTGCCATCTATTACCAGGCCGGTGAATGTATCATGCCGAAACAGGGCGTGTTTGGAAAGGTCATTACCGGCGGGACAATATATCCTGGCGATGCAATCCATTTTCTTGACGCTGAAGGCAATGCAATGGAGACGTGCCGGTAGCAAAACCAGCGACATGGCGGAACAACCACTCTCCGCCGATTGTCGGCCATCATCTCCAAGCGCAGCGGGGTCTGATATGAACTCTGAATCAAAATTTGAGACACAGTGCATTCATGCCGGGCAGGTTCCCGATCCGGAAACGACCGCCCGGGCCGTTCCCATCCACCGGACATCGTCCTATGTATTTAAGAGTACGGCGCACGCCGCCGATCTTTTTGCCCTCAAAGAGCCGGGTAATATCTATACCCGCATGATGAATCCTACCCAGGATATTTTTGAAAAACGGATGGCCGCGCTGGAAGGCGGCGCCGCGGCCCTGGCGCTTTCCTCGGGGACATCAGCGGTGTATTATGCGCTGATCAATCTCTGTGAACAGGGCGATGAAATCGTGTCGGCCGCCAACCTTTACGGGGGCACCTACACGATGTTCGATTGTATTCTGCCGCAGTTCGGTATCCATACCCGGTTTGCAGACCCGCTGGATCCGGCGGATTTTGACCGGGCGGTGACCGATAAAACCCGGGCGATTTTCATTGAAACCATCGGGAACCCCGTGCTGGAGATGACCGACATCGAAGCCGTGGCGGCCGTCGCCCGCAGGCACCACCTGCCGCTGATTGTCGACGGCACGTTCACGACACCGTATCTGCTTCGGACGATCGATTATGGCGCCGATGTTGTTGTCAATTCCGCCACCAAATGGATCGGCGGGCATGGGACCGGTATCGGCGGGGTGGTGGTCGATGCGGGGAAGTTTGACTGGACGGACCCGAAATTCCGATTGATGAACGCACCGGATCCGGGCTATCATGGAATACGGTATGCCCATGACCTTGGAGACCTCAATTCTATGGCCTATATCATGCGGATGCGGCTGGTGCCGTTGCGCAATCTGGGCGCCTGTATCTCACCGGACAATGCCTGGATGTTCCTTCAGGGCCTGGAAACACTTCCGCTGCGCATGGCGCGCCATTGTGAAAACGCCATGGCCGTGGCCCGGTTTTTAGACGCCCATGACCAGGTGACCTGGGTCCGGTATCCGGGACTGCCCGATGATCCGGCGCATGCGGTGGCCGCCCGATATATGAAGAACGGGTTTGGCGGCATGGTGGTTTTCGGTATCCGGGGCGGAATGGCAGCGGCGAAATCTTTTATCGAACGGCTGCGGCTTTTCTCACACCTGGCCAATGTCGGCGACGCCAAAAGCCTGGCGATTCACCCGGCCAGCACCACCCACTCCCAGTTGAGTGACGCGCAGCAGCGGGCGGCCGGTTTGACGCCGGACCTGATCCGGCTTTCCATAGGGATTGAACATGAAAACGATATCTGCACCGACCTCGACCAGGCCTTGACGCCGAAATAAATGCACAATATAGAACGCCCGAGCCATGCCGGGGATGAAAACCGGCGGGAGACTTTTGACGATTTAATGTGAGGCATGAACAATGGACCCTTCTGAATTTATAAATATTCGCGGAAAATTAAACAAAACCCAGAAACAGATGTCCCAGTTGCTGGGAACATCCATCAAGGCCGTTCACAGCTACGAGCAGGGATGGCGAAATATTCCCGGGCACGTGGAGCGGCAGATGTTTTTTCTGACCAACCAGGTGCTCATCGACCAGAAAAAGAAACGGCCCTGCTGGAAGATAACCCGTTGCCCCAAAAGCCGCCGGAACCAGTGTCCCAGCCGGGAATTTAAAATGGAACGGATGTGCTGGTTTGTCTGCGGGACCTTATGCCGGGGCACGGTTCACAAAACCTGGAAAGAAAAAATGGTCATCTGCCGGCAGTGCGAGGTCTTTCAACCATTGCTGGAACAAGCCCTTCTCCATGAGTGAGTATATCGCGCACGACCGATCCGGCCGCTCGATCGGTGCGGTCGAAAAGCAGTTCTTTACCTTTGCCCACCCGCCTGATCAGATGGTCCTGGAAAGCGGCGCCACGCTTGGCCCGGTGACGATTGCCTTTGAAACCTATGGCCGGTTGAACCGGGAGAAAAGCAACGCCGTTCTGGTCTGTCATGCGCTCTCCGGCGACGCCCACGCCGCCGGCTTTTATCATGGCGAAGATGCCAAGCCCGGGTGGTGGGATATCATGATCGGTCCCGGCAAGGGGATCGATACGGATCGGTATTTTGTTGTCTGTTCCAATATTCTCGGCAGTTGCATGGGAACCAGCGGCCCGTGCATGCCCGACCCGGAAACCGGCGAACCTTATGCCCTCGATTTCCCGGTGGTTACCATCGGTGACATGGTCAGCGCCCAGAAAGCCCTCATCGAGCATCTTGGTATTTCCACGCTCCATGCCGTCATCGGCGGGTCGGTGGGCGGCATGCAGGTGCTGACCTGGAGTGTCCGGTTCCCCGAAATGGTAAAAGCGGCCATTCCCCTGGCCACAACGACCCGGCATTCAGCCCTGGCTATCGCGTTTAACGAAGTAGCCCGCCAGGCCATCATGGCCGATCCAAACTGGCGCAACGGCCGGTACTACCAGGGAACCCGTCCGGATCTCGGCCTGGCCGTGGCCCGCATGATTGGTCACATCACCTACCTGTCCGACGACGCCATGCGTCTGAAGTTCGGCCGCAGGCTCCAGGATAAATCCGATTTTTCCTTTAATTTTGATGCGGATTTTCAGGTGGAAAGCTATTTGAGATATCAGGGAAAGCAGTTTGTGGAACGTTTTGACGCCAATTCGTTTCTCTATATCACCAAGGCGGCCGATTACTTTGATCTGGGACGCGAATATGGCCAGGGATCGGACGTGGATGCGTTTTCCAAAGCGCGCGCCAAGTTTCTCGTCATTTCGTTTACTTCGGACTGGCTGTATCCCACCTACCAATCCCGGGAAATTGTTACGGCGCTGAAAAAAAACGGGCTGGACGTCAGTTTTTGTGAAATTGAAGCCCAGTGGGGGCATGATGCGTTCCTGCTGCCCAATGACCGGATGAACACGATGATAAAAGGGTTCCTTTTGCATGCAGTCGATTAAACATTATCCGGAGAGATTGCGATACGACCTGGAAATCGTGGCTTCCTGGGTGTCGACCGGCGCCCGGGTCCTGGAACTGGGATGCGGGGAAGGGGACCTGCTTTATCACCTGATGCACAATAAAAAGGTAGACGGATCAGGAATCGAAAAAAACGAAACACGGGTGGCGGCCTGTATTGAGAAGGGACTCACCGTTCTTCAGGGGGATATTAATACCGAGATAAACGATTATCCGGACGATGCCTTTGATTTTGTCATCTGCACGCTCACCCTCCAGCAGGTCCACGATCCGGTCAATCTGATCCGTGCCATGCTGCGTATCGGCAAAAAGGGGATCGTCAGCTTTCCCAATTTCAGCCACTGGCGCAGCCGTCTTCAGCTGCTTTTAACGGGGCGGGCGCCCCGGACGAGCCAGCTGCCCTATGAATGGTACAATACGCCCAATATCCGCGTGATTACCCTCAAGGATTTTCGCCGGTTTTCCGAAGATGTCGGTATCCGGATCGTGAAGGAAGTGGCTATCAATACCCGGCAGCAGGATCATGGCGGCCGGGTTGTCGATCATCTGCCCGACTGGCGGGGCACTTACGGGGTGTTCATGCTTGAAAAAGACCCGGCCGCCAGATTGAAAGCGTAAAGCGCCGGGGCAGACCGGAAATTGATTGTTTGCCGGGTTTTCCCCCGTCTGCCTGCCCGGCGCTGTATCAGAAAAATGTGGCGGCACGGCCGGTCAGTCGTCGAAAAGCTTGTTTCGAAATGCAGTCAGGTAGCCGCTGCAATATTCATCTTTGCCGGCCAGTGCTTCCGCGGCGATGATATTGGCCATCATTTTTCGATCCATGGGATTGATGATGGCGCCGTCAAGGCCTTTGGCAATCGCCATGACCATGAACGTCTGGTTGAGATATTTTCGGTTGGGCAATCCATAGGAAATATTAGACAATCCGCATACCGTGTGAATACCTTTGAAAGTAGCGACAATTTTCTCAATTGAATTGACAAATTCCATCCCCAGGCTGTTATTGACTGAAATGGGCTGCACCAGCGGATCGACAAAGATGTTTTCGACATTGACGTTGGCCTGAATCAGACCGTTGACCAGCTTGTCGGCAATGGCCATGCGATCGTCCAGGGTTTCCGGCATGCCGTCGTCGCTCATGCACAACGCAACGACCTTTAAATCAGTGCCGGCCACGATGGGCAGCAACGTGTCATAGCGATCCTTTTCCAGTGAAATTGAATTGATCATCGGCGTGCCCTGGTGAATCGCCAGGCCTGCTTCGATGGCTTTTGGATCCGGGCTGTCAATACAGCAGGGGATATCGACAACTTCCTGGACGGTCTCAACGAGCCATTTGATGTATTCGGGCTCCTTGCCTACAAACACGCCGGCATTAACGTCAATATAATGGGCGCCGGCATCGGCCTGGTCCATGGCGACTTTCTGGATCTGTTCACGATCCTGCGCTTCAATGGCCGCGGCAATGGCTTTGCGGCTGGCATTGATCAATTCTCCGACGATAATCATAAGAACTCCTGTTGTTGGTAGTTTGAATCGATTGTTGGTTTGGGCGATAGTGATATATCAGACCGGCATCGTATACCGGCGAATTGATAAAAAAGCAACACCTATTCCGGTGGCTTTCCAGAGGCATCCCATCCTCTCAGCCGGTAGTATTCGGCCAGCATGATTTCCAGCTCTTCCGGGGTAAGGGGGTTGTCCAGACCGGTCGCCTGATAAAAACCCCCGGGCAGCCGGTCGTCCGCCGCCGTCAGGCCTTCCCGCAGGTTAAACCGCCGGATCAGATCGGATACATCCCGGGCGCGGGCTTTCATTTCGGCTTCAGCATAGTCCAGTCCGGTGGTCAGCCGGATGATGGTTTTCAGCTGATCCCAGAGGTAAAGGTCCCGATAGAAACGGCAGAGAATAAAGGTGTCGAAAATCGTCAGACGATCTTCGAATTCGATGAACATTTCGGCTTTGCCTTCGATCTGCCCGGGTGAAATCATGCCGGAGAGCTCCGGTTTGTAAAAGGTGGCCCGCAGGTGGCAGGCGCCCCGGTCCGAGGTGGCGTAGGCCAGGCCCATTCCCTTGAGCGCATGGTGAAAATAGCCGGCGGGTTCCAGCCCCTTGACGTGTACGGCAATATCTTCCAGATCCCATTTTCGGGCAGCGTGTCTGATGCCCCGGGCCAGTATATCGCCGATGCCTTCCCGCCGGGCAATTTTCCCCAGAAGATCGGCAAAGGCGTCGACATCGCCATAGGCATACGCCTCCCCTATTTTTCCCCGTAAAGAGGCTTCCACGGCAAACGCGCACAGATTTCCGGCGGTGATGGTATCCATGCCCAGACGGTCGCAGATATCGTTGAGGTAGGCAATCTCTTCGATGCTGTCGACCAGGCAGAGCCCGCCAAAAGCATAAATGGTTTCATATTCCGGGCCCTCGATTTTCAGACCGGCATGCCGCCCTTCCTTAACTGTACTCAGACGGCCGCAGGCCATGAAACACTTGAGACAGGCCCTGGGGGTCACATCACAGCGGGCATGCAGGGCTTCGGCGCTGATTTTTTCCCAGTGGTCGCAGACGCCTTCCGCCCAATAGCGGGTGGGAAAGGCGGCCGCGGCATTATTGATTTTGACGAGCATGGGCGTGCCCATTTCTTTGTAAGCCCCCACAGACGGATGATCTTTGGCTTCGGCGTGAAATGATCTGGCAAATGCTTTTAATCCATCCGCATCGGCCAGGGGGCGGGTCCGGTCCCCCTTAAAAACAATGCCTTTAACCTGTTTGGCGCCCATCACCGTACCGGGGCCGGTGCGACCCGCGCTGCGCCAGTAATCGTTTTCGATCACTCCGAAGCAGACCCCGTTTTCCGCCGCAGGGCCGATGACGACGGCACCCGAACGCCTGAAACCGGCCCCTTTGCCACCGAAGTGCTCATTGAGCGCGTCTTCGGCCGCATAGGTGTCCATGCCCCAGAAGGAGCGGCCATCGTGGAAATATACACCGTCGGGCTGGATTTCCAGAACTGTCGGCTGCCGGCTTTTTCCCTGGAGAATGATGGCATCAAAGCCGGTGGCGTCGATGGCTTCGGGAACTTTGCCCCCGGCGTAGGATTCACAATAAAATCCGGTTTGGGGCGATTTGGTAAAAACGCCGTACCGACAAGATCCCCAGATCCGCGTGCCGCCCACCGGACCGGTGGCAAAAATCAGGTTGTTTTCCGGTGCCAGCGGATCGACGCCCGCCGGGTTTAATTCGTTTAGAAGATAGGCGGCCAGGCCCTTGCCGCCCAGGTATTTTCGATACAATGCTTCGTCAGGGCATTCTATCGTATATTTACCGGTACTTAAATTAATTTTCAACAGTCTGCCATAAAATCCATTCATCGCGCGCTGCTTCTCCTCTCGGGGGTTTGTTTTCGGGCGAACCATAAAATCGCCGGTCGGCAGATTTCTATCATATTTCAGATGGAACCAAAAGACCGCCGGTCTGTTTTTAAATTGAAAAATAACCGGCTATTTGATTTTCAGAATGGTAAGGCCGCCGGCATTTGATTTCAATGAACCAAAATATGCGTTGAGTATGCGATGACTCTCCCTGTCTTCAAAAAATCCATAGGGAATGCCCAGCCGGTTATTTGATTTCTCTATAGAAAACACTTTTCCACTTTTCAGATCAACGGCAACGACGTTTTTTTGTCGGCTCCATCGGCCGACCAGCAGGCGGCCATCCAGCGGAAGAATGCCCGTAATATGAGCTTTTTTGTCTTCATATACAACAGCGGCTTTCCCGGTGTTAAAATCATCAATGCGCAGGACGTTTCCCCCCTGGCCGGGATTTAACCCCGCGATCCGCTCATACGTATTCGCTATCCAGACAGAACCGTTATTGCATACAACCTGACGAACATAGGCAATCTTCCGGTCTATATCCTTAAAAACCTGCCAGGCAGATCCGTGCATATCTTTAAATCTGACGAGGCGCGAATTTCTGGAATCACCAACGTAAATCCATCCGTCTTTATCCACACAGATGCCATGCGGGGCATTAAACGCGTCATCAGACGGGCCGGTGAATGTTTTCCATCCGGATCCATCAATGTCTTCTATCTCAACAATACTTTTTCCCCAGCCATTGCTGATTAATAAACTTCCCGAAGGAGATATGGCCAGGAAATGGGGCGCTGTAAAATGCCTGCCGATATTTTCGGGGTCAAAGTAACGGATTTTGGGGTGATCAAGATCATTAAAGATTGCCAGCCGATTATCTTTCAATTCCGTGGCAATATATTGATTTTTAAATTTCAGGATGTCCGTCGGGCTGCACAATCCGGGGGCTGACATGACTTTTTCAATTGTCAGGATGCGTTTCTGTCGATCCTGTTTATCCTGGGAACAGCCGGGAAAAAGGAACGTCGGCGAAATAGTCAAAAGGAAAACCCATGGTAATATATTTTTAATACTGTACTTGTTCACAGGCAGTCCCTGATTTGGTGAAGGCCGATTTCTGGCGCGTAGATGATATCAAATA
>CAZNZW010000040.1:0-28935 GCA_964577615.1 uncultured Desulfobacterales bacterium
TTTTTTTTCAATCCGCCGGAAATAGATCCCTCGATTTTAAAGGAGCATATTCAATGCCGACATCCCTTCCGACCCGAGAACAGGCCTTTGATCTTCTTACCCGTTACAACCAGAACAGCAGCCTGATCAAGCACGCCCTGGCCGTGGAAGGCGTCATGCGCTATATGGCCCGGAAATTCAATGAAGACGAAGAGAAATGGGGAATTATCGGACTGGTTCACGACCTTGATTATGAAAAATATCCGGACCAGCACTGCCGCAAAACAGAAGAAATCCTGCGCGAAAACAACTGGCCGGAAGAATATATCCGGGCCGTTGTCAGCCACGGCTGGGGGATCTGTACGGATGTTGCGCCGGAAACCGATCTTGAAAAAGTACTCTTCACCATTGATGAACTCACCGGTCTGGTGACGGCCGCCGCCCTGGTTCGGCCCTCGAAAAGCGTGCTCGACATGAAAGCCAAATCCGTCAAAAAAAAGTGGAACAGCAAGCGATTTGCCGCCGGCGTAAACCGGGAAATTATCGACAAAGGCGCAGAGATGCTGGAGATGGCGCGCGGCGAGCTGATCACGGACACGATCATGGGCATGCGGGAAGTGGCCGGGGAAATCGGCCTGGCAGGTTAACCTGCCCGGCCGTATCCATCGGCTGAGACCATTCACCAGTTTCGTTTCGAACATTGTTGACACCTTTTTCTTTTTGTGCCGGGCATCTCCCTGTTGCTTTCGAAGTAATACCGGCCACACCGATCCTGGAACGGCCATATCCCCCTGCCGACTAAATTTCTCGATTTTCTGTTCATTACCTGACAAATCTCCTGTCGGATACCTGGCCGTCACCGGCCATTCCCACCGGTTGATTTCGTGCACGCGGGCCTTCGCCCGAACCCGTACCCGATTACCATATTTTTCATATTTTTTATTATTCTTTGAAATTATAATTAATATATTAATTTTTTATTTACATATACCTCAACTTAAATTATATTTCCTCCATCATCCGATTCATTCGCAGATAAAGGAATCCAATGAAAATCGACGCAACCAGCATGGCAATTATCAGACAGCTAAAGGATGGGCGAAAATCCTTTGGCCAGATCGCCAGAATACTTGATCTGGCGGAAAATACCGTGCGATCCCGGGTCAGCCGGCTGATCGAAGACGGCATCCTCGACATCAGCGGCGTGATCAATCCCGACATGCTGCCCCATCATCAGGCCGTCATGGTCGGTGTCAAACTGAACACAATGAGCCTGGTGGCCAAGGGGGAAGAGTTCAGCCGGCTGAAAGGGGTGGTTTCCGTCAGCGTCGTAACCGGACGCTTCGATCTGATCCTTGTTGTTCTGCTCAAAGACGATTTCAATCTGCTTGAATTTTACACCCGGGAAGTTGCCGCCATTACGGACGTTCAATCTGTGGAAACTTTCGTAGTGTATAAAAATTTCAATCTGAAAATGCCCTATATTTTATAATTTAACCATCATTTACAGCAATATATAATTATAGTTTAAAGCATTACTTAAACAGGTACAATGGAGCAAGCCGACAATGGGACAGAAAAAGGAATCAACGGTAAAAAATACGCCGCTGCATGCGTGGCACCTGGTGGCCGGAGCGAACATGGCCAATTTTGGCGGCTACGAAATGCCTTTATGGTATTCATCCGTTAAACGGGAACACCTGTCGGTATTAACCGCTGCCGGACTGTTCGACACCAGCCATATGGCGGCCGTTGACGTGGCCGGTCCCGGCGCCCGCGACCTGCTGCAGCGCACCTTTACCAATGATCTTGAAGTCTGCATCGGAAAACCCAAGGGCCCCCTTCGGCCGGGGCGATGCGTTTACGGCGCTTTTCTCGATGACACCGGCTGTGTTATCGACGACAGCATCGTTTACCAGCTTGCCGACGGACATTTTCTGGCGGTAGTCAATGCAGGGATGGGGGCGTCGATTGCATCGCATCTGCAAAAACAGGCCGATACCGACAATAGCGTTGTCACGATCACCGACCGGACCGACCGGCTGGGCAAGATCGACATCCAGGGCCCGGCATCCGCCCGGATCATGGCCGGAATACTGGCCGATCCTGGGAAAATTTTCGATGCCCTGCCCTATTTTTCCTTTAAAGGAGGTTTCGATATCGATTTCCCGCCCACCCGCGGGAAGGTGGAATTGACAGACGGCACGCCGCTGCTGCTGTCGCGCACCGGATATACCGGTGAGTTGGGATTCGAGCTGTTTATGGCCGCCGGCCGAACCCGGGCCGTCTGGGAGGCATTGATGGCGGCCGGGGCATCGGACGGCCTGATGGCCTGTGGGCTGGCCGCCCGGGATTCACTGCGCGGTGGCGCCGTTCTTCCCCTTTCTCACCAGGATATCGGACACTGGCCCTTTATCAACCACCCGTGGCCCTTTGCGCTGCCCTGGGATGCAGAGCGACGCGGCTTCACCAAGTCGTTCATCGGGGACCAGGCCCTGCTTTCCGTGTCCAGACCGGAATTCACCCTGCCCTTTGTGGGGGACGATCTGCGCAAGGTTTCCATCTCCGACCCGGCCATTGTCATCGATCCTGACGGCAAAAAAATCGGCACAGTACTCACTTGTGTGTCCGACATGGGCATTGGCCGCGTTGATGGGCGGGTATTCAGCATCGCCAGCCCGGACCGGACCGCCGATTTCAAGCCCCGCGGCCTGTGCTGCGGATTTGTTAAAATCAATAAGCATCTGTCCGCCGGTGACCGGATCCAGTTGAAAGACAGCCGGCGGACGATTACCGTCACCATCTGCAGGGATATCCGACCGGACCGCACAGCCCGGCGACCGATCAGACAAATGCTTTAAAGGATTCAAATAAATAAGGAGTCATCATGAGCAAAGACATTGACGAACTCAGTTTTCCCGCTGATTTGCGATATGCAGAGGACCACGAATGGGTCCGGCCGGACGGCGAGCATGTTCGCATCGGTATCTCCGACTATGCCCAGGATCAGTTGGGAGATATCGTTTTCGTTGAATTACCCGCCGTGGGCGACACTTTCTCGGCCGGTGACGAGTTTGGCACTGTGGAATCCGTTAAAGCCGTATCCGAACTTTTCCTGCCGGTGGGGGGTAAAGTCGTTGCGGTAAACGATTCACTGGCAGATGCGCCGGAAAAGGTGAATGCCGACCCGTACCAGGCGGGATGGATGCTGCGTCTCCTGCCGGACTCCCCCGATGCGTTGGAAGCCATGATGGACAAAGACGCCTATCTGGCCATGCTGAAAGGATAAAAAGATGAGATATTTACCCCACACCCGTGAAGACATCGCGGCCATGCTGACAGTGGCGGGGGCGGCCAGTCTCGACGATCTGTTTGCCACGGTCCCCGCCGGCTGCCGTCGATCCGCCGAACTGGATCTGCCCGATCCACTCAGCGAATGGGATCTGAATACCCACATGGATATTCTGGCCGGCGCAAATGCAACGTCGCCGGCATACAAAATGTTCCTCGGTGCCGGCTGCTACGACCATTTTATTCCGGAAACGGTCAATCAGCTCCTGCTGCGCTCCGAATTTTACACCGCCTATACGCCCTACCAGCCGGAAATCAGTCAGGGAACGCTTCAGACGATTTACGAATACCAGACCCTCATTACCCGCCTGCTCGGCATGGATGTGGCCAACGCATCGATGTACGACGGCGCATCCGGACTGGCCGAAGCCCTGCTCATGGCGATCCGCGTGACCAGACGGAAAAAAGTGGCTGTTTCCACGGCCATTCATCCCCTGTACCGACGGGTGGTTGCCACCTATTTTGCGCCCACCGGTTATGAGGTGATCGAGCTGCCTTACGGCAGAGACGGCCGGACCGATCTTTCCGGCCTGGGCGCTCTGGACGAGCTGGCCGCCGTGGCGGTTCAGTCCCCCAATTTTTTCGGATGCATCGAGGATCTGCAGGCAGTGGGCAGCGCAACGCATGCGGATAAGAAAACAGTGTTCATCACCTGCTTTTCCGAACCCCTGGCTTACGGGCTGCTGAAAAACCCGGGCCATTTTAACGCCGACATCGTCTGCGGCGAGGGCCAGAGCCTGGGCATTCCCCGGTCATTCGGCGGGCCGGGTCTGGGCATTTTCGCCGCCAGGCAGAAATATGTCCGCAGCATGCCCGGCCGGATCGTTGGCCAGACGGTGGACAAAGACGGCCGGCGGGGATTCGTTCTGACGCTGTCGACCCGGGAGCAGCACATCCGGAGAGAGCGGGCCACGTCCAACATCTGCTCCAACCAGGGACTGTGCGCCACGGCGGCGACGATGTACATGGCCTTTCTCGGCGGGACCGGGTTTCGCGAACTGGCCGCCCTGAACCATGACAAAGCCGAATACCTCAAGGGAGAACTCAGAAAAGCCGGCTGCGAGATTCCCTTTGACAGCCCGATCTTCAACGAATTCGTTGTCCGGTTTCCCGGCGGCGCGGCATCGGTCTGCGAGAAGCTGCTTGAAAAAAAAATCGTCGCCGGACTGCCGCTTGACGCATACTACCCCGAGCTGGCCGGTCATGCGCTGGTCTGCGTCACGGAAACCGGCGGGAAAGCCGACATGGATCTGCTGGTCGAGGAGGTGACATCATGAAAAACGGTAATGGCATGGGTACCACCGGCCTGATTTTTAATGAACCCCTGCTCTGGGAAAAAGGCGCCGCCGGCCGCACCGGGTTTTCCATGCCCGGCCGGGACGTGGCCCCGGCCCCCCTTGACAAGGCGCTCACAGGGGACGGCCCCGACTTTCCCGATCTGAGCGAGCTGGAAGTGGTTCGCCATTTTACCCATCTGTCCCAGTGGAATTTCGGCGTGGACAGCGGTTTTTATCCCCTGGGGTCGTGCACCATGAAGTACAATCCCAAAACCAACGAACGCCAGGCGGCCCTGACCGGATTTGCCGGTGCCCATCCCCTGCTGCCGCCGGCGCTGTGCCAGGGATCCCTGCAGCTGATGTTCGACCTCCAGAGGGATCTGGCCGAAATTACCGGCCTGCCCGCCGTGACGCTGCAGCCGGCGGCCGGTTCCCACGGCGAACTGACCGGTATGATGGTCATCACCGCCTATCATAAAAGCCAGGGCGCTCCCCGGTCCAAAGTCCTGATCCCTGATACCGCGCATGGCACCAACCCGGCCAGCTCCGCTCTGTGCGGCCTGACGCCGGTACCGGTTCAGTCCAATGCCGCGGGCGTCCTTGATCCGGACACCGTGGCCGCCCTCATGGACGGGGATACGGCCGGGATCATGATCACCAACCCCAATACCCTGGGGCTGTTTGAGGAAAATATCCGCGAAATTGCCGATATTGTCCATGCCAGGGGCGGGCTGGTTTACGGCGATGGCGCCAATATGAACGCCATCATGGGCATCGTTGACGTCAGGGCCGCCGGGGTCGACGTGCTGCATCTCAACCTGCACAAAACCTTTTCCACGCCCCATGGCGGCGGCGGACCGGGCAGCGGGCCCATCTGTGTCATCGATGATCTGGCGCCGTTTCTGCCGGTGCCCCGGGTGGTTAAAATCGACGATCGTTATGAACTGCGCGAGGATTATCCGCAATCAATCGGCAAAATCCACTCCTTTTACGGCAACTTCAGTATTCTCGTGCGGGCGTACAGTTACATTCGCAGCATGGGCGCTGATCTTAAAAAAGTCAGCCAGCTGGCCGTACTCAATGCCAATTATATCAAGGCACGGCTGAAAGATGTCTACCATCTGGCCTACGACCGCCCCTGCATGCACGAATGCGTCTTTTCCGACGCCCTTCAGGAAAAGAACAAAGTGGCCACCCTGGATATTGCCAAGCGCCTGATGGAATACGGGTTTCACCCGCCCACCATTTACTTTCCCCTGGTGGTGCATGGTGCCATCATGATTGAACCCACGGAAACCGAGTCCAGAGAGAGCATCGACGAGTTTATCGATGCCATGCGGGCCATTGCCCGGGAAGCAGCCGATGCGCCGGAAACGCTTCACGACGCGCCCCGGATCACCAAGGTCCGGCGGCTCGACGAAACCCTGGCGGCCCGGAGGCCCTGTCTTAAGGGATGAAAGCGCACCGGACAGGATCCGGCGAACGAACGATCATACAAAAGACCTCGAGATCAATGGGTATGGCACCGGAACCTTTATCGGCCGGTGCCATCACCAAAGCTGGATCGTGTGCAATAATCATGGCACAGACATTTTCAGGCATATATCGATCCATGTAAAATACCCAAGGGGAGAAAATCAGCGTGAGACTGCATGCAATTGACAAAAACTGTTCCGGATGCGGCACCTGCCGGCTGGCCTGCGCGGTTACCAATTTCAGGGAAATCAATCCCGCCAGATCCTTACTGCGCATCGAGGCCCGCTTTCCAGCGCCGGGAGATTACCGCATCCATCTGTGCGATCAGTGCGGCGAATGCGCCGATCAGTGTCCGGAAGGAGCCATTGCACTTGAAGCCGGTGCCTACATCGTCGACCCCGACAGATGCACGGGGTGTCTGATCTGCGTTGACGTCTGTCCCCGCGGCGTCATGTTCACCCACCCGCAATCCGATATACCGGTAAAATGCACCCTCTGCGGCGAATGCGTGCAGACGTGCCCCCGCCATGCCATTGAATGGGTTTCGGATACGGATAAAGATCATATCCACACCAGCGAGGTGGCCTGACATGCTGTATGGATATGCCGGAACCCTCCTGCGCGTGGACTTGTCCAATGCCACTGTTGCCAGGGAGCCACTACCCGAATCGCTGGTAAACGACTTCATCGGCGGCCGGGGCTTTGTCGCCAAATTATTGTACGATGAAACCCGGCCGGAGACCCATGCGTATGATCCGGCAAATATGCTCATTGCCGCCACCGGCCCCCTCACCGGTCAGTTTCTCCCGGCCGGCGGCAAAACCCATTTCGGCACCAAATCTCCGGCCACCGGCGGGTATGCGGACAGCAACATGGGCGGCCATTTCGGCCCCGAGTTGAAATACGCCGGCTACGATGTCCTGATCATCACCGGCAAGGCAGTGCAGCCGAGCTATCTTTTCATCCACAACGAGACCGTCGAAATCCGCCCGGCAGCGGACTACTGGGGCCAGGGATCGATCACGGCCGAAAAAAACTTTAAAGATGATCTGGGCGAAGACTATCAGATTATCACCATCGGCCCGGCCGGCGAAAACCGGGTGCGTTTCGCCTGTATCTCCCATGATTTCGGGCGCCAGGCCGGGCGAACCGGCGTGGGGGCCGTGATGGGCAGCAAAAATCTGAAGGCCATTGCGGTCAGGGGCACGAACAGTATCCCGGTGGCCGACCTGGACAAGGCGTATGCCAGGGGGAAAGCGGCCTACCAGAAGGTCATGGCCAAACCCGGTTTTACCGGATGGACGCCGGAAGGCACGGCCGGGATCACCGACTGGTGCAATGAAACCGGGGTCTTTCCGACCCGTAATTTCCAGACATCCTTCGCCGCCCATTATAAGGAAATCAACGGCCAGGCGATCCTTGACCGGCTCAAAATCACCGACAAGGGCTGTTTCGGATGCCCGACGCCCTGTGGAAAATACGGGCATACAGAAACCCCGGCCGGATCGGCATATGTGGAAGGGCCCGAATACGAAACGATTGCCCTGTTTGGCGGCAGTTGCGAGCTGAAAACCATTGAGGAAGTGGCGTATGCCAATTACCTGTGTGATGAGCTGGGCATCGATACCATCTCGGCCGGGGTTGTCATTGGATGGGCCATCGAATGTTTTCAAAAAGGTATTCTGACGCGTGACGATATCGGCAGAAAGATCGACTTTGCGGACCTGGATTCGGTCGTATTTCTGCTAAACCGGATTGCCGCCAGAGACGGCATCGGCGACCGGCTCGCCGAAGGCGTCAAGGTGGCCTCGGAAAAAACCGGCCGGGGATCCGGCCAATTTGCCATCCACGTCAAGGGGCTGGAGTGGTCGGGCTACGAATGCCGCAACGCCCCGTCGATGATGCTGGCCTATATGACCGCCGATGTCGGCGCCCACCACAATCGGGCCTGGGTGCTGGGGCAGGACATGGCCGGGGCCTGGACCAACGTCCACGATCTGATCACCGCAAAAACGGAAATCACGGCGCAGCCCAAGGCCGTTGTCGGCCCGCAGTGCGCGGACTTTGTTATTGCATCCCAGGAAAAACGCTCGCTCTTCGATGTCCTCGGCAACTGCCGGCTGCAGATGATGGAGCTGGGCTTTGAAGCCGGGCACTACGCCGAATTGTATTCGGTGATCACCGGAAACAATAAAACCTGGCCGGAACTCCTGGCCGTATCCGAACGGATATGGCATCTGACCCGCATGTTTTCAGTACGGGAAATACCCGGTTTCGGCCGTCTCCACGACTACCCGCCGGCACGATTTTACAAAGACCCCATACTGGATGGTCCCAATCAGGGCCATGTGCTGTCTGAAAAGGACATCAATAATCTGCTCACCTGGTACTACACTGCCCGGGGGTGGGACGATAACGGTATCCCCACGCGGGAAACCCTTATCCGCGTGGGGCTGGCCCAGGCAGCCGGGAACCTGAAAGGAGAATAAATCATGGGACGGATATTCACGCCATCGCAGAGTGATTTTGGTAAAACCGATGCAGTGGTCATCGGCGGCGGCATTGTCGGCGCGGCCACGGCTTTCTGGCTGTCCAGGGCGGGAATGGACGTGGTGCTGCTGGAAATGCGTGACGGTCTGTCGACCCTCACCACATCGGCATCCGCGGAATGTTTCCGGGCGCAGTTCGCCGAACCGGCCATGGCGGCGCTGGCCATGCCCAGCATCGAGGTATTCGAGCATTTCAGTGACATTATCGGCCTGCCGGGATACAGCATTTCCATCAAACAGCAGGGATATCTGTTTGCCACCGACCATGCGGCAACCGTGGCCGATCTCAAGGAAAATGTCGATCAGCAGCATCAACTGGGCATCACCGATTCAGAGTTTCTCGAACGCGATGAGATTCTTTCCCGGTTTCCCTATCTTTCTCCCACCGTACTGGCCGCCACGTTCCGGCAGCGGGACGGCTGGCTGTCCTGCCATGAAGTCACCCAGGGCTTTGCCAAGGGATGTGACGCCCGGTTTTTCATCAATACCAGAGTGACCGGTATTCAACTGGACGATAAAGGCGTCTGCGGAGTCACCACCCGCCGGGGACGCCTCCAGAGCCGTATCGTTGTTAATGCGGCCGGCCCCTTTGCCGGTGACATTGGCAGAATGATCAACCTGAACCTGCCCCTGAAACCGGTTCGACGCCAGAAGGTCTATATCAAAACCGCTGTCCACATTCCGCCGGATGCCCCGTTTATCGTTGATGTCAATAACAACTGCTACTGGCGCCCTGAAGCCGGCGGCGTGCTGGCAGGCTGGGTTGATTCGGGCGAGCCGGTCACGCCGCCGTCGGAAAAGGTTCCCACCGACTGGGAATTTCCCGCCGTCGTCATCGACAAGGTCAAACACCTGACCCCTCTGTTTGAAGAAATCGAAAAAACCGTCCGCCAGCCCGACATGAACACCTCGGCCGGCCACTATGTCTACACTCCCGACGATCAGCCGTTGATCGGACCGGTCCCTGAAATTCCCGGTTTTTATCTGAACTGCGGGCACTGGGCCGGGGTCATGCTGTCGCCCCAGTCCGGCAGACGGATTGCCGATCTTGTCACCGGCAGAATGCGTCCTGAAGACAATCCGCTGCGACCCGCGCGATTTAAGGAAGGTGTCGGGAAAAAGGGCAAAACACTCATGAGCCATTAGAAATTCACCGTTTCTTGCAATGATGGCTGCCGGCCATTTTACCTTTATTCCGCGGCACGGCTGCCCCGGCCCTTCCCCACTTTCCCCTTGACTCCCCGGCGCCATAGCTGTAATATAGCTTTGATGTAACTTCATCTTGGCTATTTTCCTGTTCAACCACCCATATTTTAGGAGAGATCAATGTTATTAGAAGGTAAAAACGCCATTGTGACCGGCGGTTCTCAGGGGATCGGCGCGGCCATTGCCCTGGAACTGGCAGCCGAAGGGGCCAACGTCTGTCTGACGTACCGCAAACATGCCGATGAAGGCGAGCAGTACGCCGCGCAGATCCGGGATATGGGGCGCAAAGCCCTGGCTGTGAAATGCGATATTTCATCCTTTGACGGGGCGGCAGCGGTCGTCAACCAGGCCCTCGACGCCTTCGGAAGGGTCGATATCATGGTCAACAACGCCGGGATGAACTGGGACGGGGTCTGCTGGAAGATGAGCGAAGAACAATGGGACCGGGTGCTGTCGGTGAATCTGAAGGGATACTTTAATTTTACGCGCCACGTCGCGCCGTTGTTCAAGGCCCAGAAATACGGCAAGATCGTGAACATCACCTCCATCAACGGCCTGCGGGGCAAATTCGGCCAGTCCAATTACTCGGCGTCCAAGGCCGGCATCATCGGCTATACCAAAGCCGTGGCCAAGGAACTCGGCGCTTTCGGCGTCACTGTCAATGCCGTGGCCCCGGGACTGATTGAAACCGCCATGCTCAGGGAGTCCGAGGCCCGGGATAAAATCATCGACATGGCCATGGCCGAAATCGTTCTGAAGCGGGTCGGCCAGCCCGAAGACCTGGCCCATGTGGTTACCTTCCTGGCATCCGACCATGCCCGGCATGTGACCGGCGAAGTCATCAAGGTCGACGGCGGGCAGTATATTTAGCTATGCCCTCCTGATAACGACTGGATTTAATCGGATATCGATATATTTTCATCACCTCATTTAATTTCTATCAACCAGGAGGAAATATGGGAAAAGTCGCCATTATCGGCGTGGGACAGAGCCGGTTCGTCCGCAGCTATCCCGGTGCCATCCGGGAACTGGTTTTTGAAGGCTTCAAGGAGTCGGTCACCGACGCCGGCATTACCGGCGGGGAAATCGACGCAACGGTCGTCTGCTCAGCCCCGGAATATGACAAGCAGCGGTCTCCGGCCGGCGTGTTTGCCGAATACCTCGGTTTAAATCCACAGCCGACCTTTTATACGGAAACCCTCTGCTCGTCATCGAGCACCGGGCTTCGGCTGGCCTATTCCCTGGTAAAATCGGGCCTGCACGATGTGGTGGCCGTGCTCGGTTTTCAAAAAATGTCGGAAATCTCTTCTTCCGAATCCCAGGAACGGATGGGCCGTGGGGCCGATATCCAGTGGGAAAGCCCGTTCGGCACCATGATGCCGGCCTATTACGCCATGTTTGCCCAGGCGCATCTGGACCGGTACGATACCACCCCGGAAGACCTGGCTCTGATCCGGGTCAAGGCATCCACTTACGGCCAGCTTAACGACCGCGCGGTCTACCGCAAAGCGGTGACCGCCGATATGTTTGCCGACCCGGACCACATCATGTCCAATGCGGTCTCCAGCCCGCTGCGGGTGGGTGACTGCTGTGCCAATGCCGACGGCAGTTCCTGTATCATCGTCGCCAGCGAGGAAAAAGCCAAAGCCTTCTCCAAGAAACCGATCTGGATCCGGGGTCTGGGCGCAGCCTCGGCCAGTGTCAACATGTCGGGCCGGGATGTTTTCACCGGGCTGTCCGCCGCCAGGGCAGCCGCCGATCAGGCCTACAAAATGGCCGGAGTCACTCCGGCTGATATCGATGTGGCGGAAGTCCACGACTGTTTCACGATTGCCGAAATGATGGCCTACGAAAACCTCGGCTTTGCCGAGCCGGGCCAGGGCTGTCACCTGATCCGGAATAAAGAAACCTATAAGGAAGGACGCATCCCGGTCAATGTGGATGGCGGCCTGCTGTCCAAGGGGCACCCCATCGGTGCCACGGGCGGGTCCCAGATCCGGACCATCGTTCTGCAGCTGCGGGACGAGGCCGGCGACATTCAGGTCAAGAACCCCCAGATCGGCCTGGTCCACAACATCGGCGGCGTGGGCCTTTACGGAAATGTGACTATCCTCGGGAGGGAATAATGGGAAAAAAAGATATTGACGACCGCTTTAAAAAGTTCGGCACGGTCAGTTTCACGGCAACGACGAAAGTCAACGATTTTATCGATCACCTTGAAAACGGCCGGGTGACGGGAACCCGCTGTAAAAGCTGCGGCCAGACGTTTTTCCCCCCGCGGGCCGATTGTCAGGCGTGCCTGTCCAGTGACATGGAATGGTTTGATGTGGCCGGTAATGGCAAACTGCTCACCTACAGCAATCTGGGTTTTGCGCCGGTGGGGTTTCAGGAAGATGTCCCCTACCGCATCGCCGTGCTGGACTTTGGGGAATTTAAAATCTTTGGCCGGATCGCATCGGGCCTGGCGGACGACGAAATCAAAATCGGCATGGAAATGAAAGCCGTTTCCAACCGCCTGGCCAATGACCAGTTGAACTTTGTTTTTGAAAAGGCGTAAGGAGAATTTACCATGACGGAGCCCAGATTCATCAAACTTGAAAAGACCGACGGCGTGGCCCGGGTCACCCTTGACCGCCCCAAACACAATGTATTCAATATCGAAATGATGAAAGCGTTCAACAGGACGCTGAAAGACCTGGCCACGGAAGGCGATCTCAAGTGTCTGGTCATCTTCGGCGCCGGCAAAAGCTGGTGTGCCGGCGTGGACGTGGGAGATCACAAACCCGAGATGGTCGACGACATGATTACCACCTTTGGTGAAAGCTTTGCCTGCCTGCACGCCCTCAAGATTCCGACCATCGCTGCCGTTCACGGCTCCTGCCTGGGCGGCGGCATGGAATACGCCATTGCCTGCGACACGATTATCGCCTCGGAAGCCGCTGCTTTCGGCCAGCCGGAAGTCCGGCTCGGCTTCTTCCCGCCCTATGCGGCCGTGCGCCTGCCGCAGCTCATCGGACCGGCCAAGGCCATCGAGGTATGTACCACCGGCGCCATCTATTCCGCCGCGCAGGCGCAGCAGATGGGGTTTGTCAGTCAGGTTGTTCCGGCAGACGGCTTTTCCGACGCCGTTGAGAAATATATCAAATCCATTTCCGCCAGCAGCCCTTTGATTCTGCGGCTCAACAAACAGGCTGTTACCCGCCATCTGGGGATGCCGCTGGATCAATCCCTGGCCGGCGCCAACGATCTGTTTCTCAATACCCTGATGAAAACCGAAGATACCCTGGAAGGGATTGCCAGTTTCGACGAAAAACGCCGGCCGGTCTGGAAAAACCGGTAATACATTTTTCGTCACCGGTAAATCATAATCGCACCAAAGGAGGTGTCATGCCTGAAGTCAATAAAATCGGCGTTATCGGCGCCGGGAACATGGGCAGCGGTATTGTCCAGAAAATCGCCCAGGAGGGCATCAACGTCGTCATGGTTGACGTCAAGGAGGAGTTCGTTGAACGGGGACTGGCCACGATCCAGCGGCTGCTCAACGAAGGCGTTGCGCGCAAGATTTTCACCGAATCCCAGGTGGCGCAGACCCTTGACCGGATTCATGGCACCACGGACATGAATGCCGTGGCCGACGCGGATCTGGTCATCGAAGCGGTTTTCGAAGACAAGAAAGTCAAATCCGATCTTTTCCGTAAACTCGACGGGATCTGTTCGGAAAAAACCATCCTGGCCACCAACACATCTTCGTTCTATGTCCGTGACTTTGCCGGGCAGACCCGGCGCCCGGACCGGTTCATCGGCCTGCACTACTTTTTCCATCCGGCCAAAAATCGTCTGCTGGAAGTCATTCCCTGGGAAAAAACCAGCCCTGAGACGGTTGAGACAGCCCTTCTCGCGGCCAGGCTGCATGGAAAAACATCAATTCTGGTCAAGGATGCCCCCGGTTTTGCCGTCAACCGTTTCTTCGTTCCTTTTTTAAATGAAGCCGCCCGGATGCTGGAAGAAAACCTTGCCGACATCCCCACCATCGAAGAAGCCGCCAAGCGGGCTTTTCGCATCGGTATGGGGCCGTTTGAACTGATGAATGTCACCGGCATTCCCATTGCCGTGCATGCCGCCACCACGCTGGGCAACGAACTGGGACCATTTTATGCGCCGGCGCAGATCCTGATCGACCAGAAGGAAACCGGTGAAAACTGGGACCTTTCCGGCAACGTGGATGAAGCCGGACTGCAGCCGGTGATCGACCGGTTCAACGGTGTCTGCCTGGGCGTCTCCGCGGCCCTGGTGGATGAAGGCGTGGCCTCCATCGAAGATACCGACCGGGGCGCCAAGATCGGCCTTCGCTGGGCGATGGGTCCCTTTGAGCTGATGAACCGCCTGGGCATTGATCAAACCCATGAAGCCGTGGCGGCCATTGCCGACCGCTATGCGGATTTCAACATGCCGGGCCTGCTCGAAAAACAGAAGGCCACCGGCCAGCCGTTTACCTTTAATTTCGTTGACCTTGATATCAAAGGCAATCTGGCCACCATCACCCTCAACCGGCCCGAGGCCATGAATGCCCTTAACGAAACCGTCGTGGCCCAGATGGAGGCCCGTTTTACGGAAGCGGAAAAAAATCCGGACGTCGATGCCATCGTCTTTCAGGGCGCGGGCAAAGCGTTTGTGGCGGGAGCGGATATCCGCTACTTTGTGAAAAACATCAAGGCCGGAAAGATCGACGATATTGTGGCTTTTACCCGCAAGGGGCACGAACTCTTTCTGCGCATCGAAAACTCGGCGAAGAAAACGATTGCCCTCCTCGATGGCTTGTCGCTGGGCGGCGGCAGCGAGCTGGCGCTGGCCTGCCAGGCCATTGTGGCCACGCCCGCCGGTTCCATGGCCTTTCCCGAAACCGGCATCGGCATCTACCCCGGTCTGGGCGGCATGCTGCGGACGACCCGGCACGTGGGGCCGGAGCTGGCCAAATACTACACCTTTACCGGTGCCCCGCTGAGTGCCGATGATCTCCACGCGCTGGGCATTGTGACCCGGCTCGTCCCACCGACGGCAGTGGAATCGGCCCTGAAGGAAGTGGCCACGACGCCCGTCGACAAATACGCTCCCAGGGAAATTCCGGAAAAATTCAAAGCCATGGCGAAAATCGGTGAAGCGGATAATGTTTCCCGGCTGCTGGCCGGGAAAGAGCCGCAGGGCGTTCCGGCCGATGTGGCGGCGAAAACCGCCAAGATTGTGGGCTTTAAAGCGCCCCTGGCGTTGACAATCGCCAACGAGATCATCGACGCCCAGATGGGTCTCTCCATGTCCGATGCCGTGGAAGTCGAACTCGGCCGCCTGGCGGAAATATTCGCCACTGCCGACGCGCTGGAAGGCCTGTCGTCGGCCGGGCGAAAACGACCGGCGTTCAAGGGAAAATGATGGACTGACAATTGTCAATTGAAAATCGCCCGTTCATGGAAGTCGCTGCCGCTTCGTTTTTTCTGGCAGTGGCGGCGGCTTTCCATTATTCACCCATCTTCAATGGTCAAGCGTCTGTCATTCCTTAATCAATCGTCAATAGACAATAATCAATCCCATGAATGACTTCCCCGCCCTTCTCATCATCGACATGGTCAAGGACAACCTCGATCCGGCCAACCACTTCCCCATCACATCCCTGGCCCGGGGGATTATCGGTCCCATCAACCGGCTGACCGCCGTTTTCCATGACCGGGACTGGCCGGTGATCTTCTCCACCGACGACTATCAGCCGGATGATTTTATTTTCACCGGGCACATGCCGCCCCACTCCATTTCCGGAACACCGGGCGCTGAAATCATCGATGAACTGGATCGTCACGAAAATGATTTGTGGCTGCCCAAGCCCCGTTTTTCGGCTTTTTTCGGCACTGACCTGGATCAGCGCCTGCGTCAAATGGGCGTTACCCTCTGTGTGGTTACCGGTATTGCCACCCACTTCTGCGTTCTCACCACGGTCATGGATGCGCTCTGCCACGATTTCAAGGCCGTTCTGGTCGAAGACGCCACCACTTCATTTTCAGCAGACATCCATGCCCGAACCCTCGATATGTATCGCCGAAACCCGCTTTTCCCCCTGTTTAAAGTGATCTCGGCCGATACCCTTTTGTCTGATATAGACGTTTCATACACTTAAATCAGGCGTTTCTTTTTTCACTTGACGCCCCGCCTGCATAGCTGTATTGTAGCTGTAATAAGGCTACCCTAAGACGGTTCCAATACCTGTTTAAAAAAGCATAAAAGAAGACTTTTGAAAGGGGAATCAACATGCACAAACTACTGACGGAAAAGCCAGGGGAAAAGATGCTGCTTCTGGGTAACGAAGCCATCGCCCGAGGGGCCATTGAAGCCGGCGTGGCATTTGCCAGCACCTATCCCGGCACCCCCTCTTCCGAGATATCTCTCAATCTTTTTCAGATGTCTCACGAGAGCGATCTTTATTTTGAATACAGCACCAACGAGAAGGTATCCGTTGAAGTGGCCGCGGCCGCGGCCAACGCAGGGGTTCGCAGCCTGTGCATGATGAAACATGTCGGTTTGAATGTGGCCGCCGATCCGCTTTTGACCCTGGCCTATATCGGCGTCAAGGCCGGCATGGTTGTCATCACGGCCGACGACCCTTTTATGTTTTCCAGCCAGAATGAACAGGATAATCGCTATTATGCCAAACTGGCCGGTATCCCGCTGGTGGAGCCGTCCTCGGTCCAGGAAGCCAAGGATCTCATCGCATATGCATTTGAACTGTCCGAAAAATTAAACGAACCGGTGCTCTTCCGAACCACGACCCGGATCAACCACTCCTCCGGCATCGTGACTCTGGGGTCCATCGTACCGCCCCGGACCCAGGGCGATTTCACCAAAGACCCGTTGAATCTGGTGCCTGTCCCTGCCGTGGCGCGCAAACTTCACGTCCGGCTGCTGGAAAACATCGAAACCGCCCGGGCCCTGGCCGAAAAGTCTGAATACAACCTTACCGCCGGCAAGGGCGGCTGGGGTATTCTCTGCAATGGTGTCAGTTACAACTATGTGGACGATGCGGTTAAAGAACTCGAAATTGCGGATAAAACAACCATTCTGCGCCTGGGATTTTCCCACCCGCTGCCCGAAGGCCTGATTCTGAATTTTCTGAAAAACTGTGAAAAAGTCCTCATCGTGGAAGAAGGCGAGCCCTTTCTCGAGGAAGCAATCAAGGCCCTGGCCTATGAAAACGGCCTGACGCTGCCCATCCGCGGCAAGGCCGATGATCTTTTCTCCCGGCTTTACGAATACAACCCCGCCCTGGTCCGAAAATGCATCGCCCATTATTTTGGCATCGAACATTTGGCCATTGAAGCGGCGGACGTGTCCGACATTCCGGCTATTCCCCAGCGGCCGCCGACATTGTGCGCCGGATGTTCCCACCGCGCTACCTTTCACGCGGTTAAAAAGGCAACCGAAGGCATGGACACCATCTACCCGTCGGATATCGGCTGTTACACCCTCGGGCTCCTGCCGCCTTTGTCCACGGCGGATTTTCTGGTCTGCATGGGGTCCTCTGCGGGAACTGCCTGCGGCTTTTCCAAAGTGACGGATAAAAAGGTCATTGCGTTTATCGGCGACTCTACCTTTTTCCATTCCGGCATTCCCGGGCTGGTCAACGCCGTATTCAACAACCACAATTATACCCTGGTGATTTTAGACAACGGTACCACGGCCATGACCGGCCATCAGCCCCATCCCGGTGTGGACATGACCAAACTGAACCTGGATGGCTACGGCCGGATTGCCATCGAACCGGTGGTGCGCGCCCTGGGCGTTCCCCATGTCACCAAGATCAAACCCTACAAGGTGAAAAAAAGCATTGCCGCCATCAAAGAAGCGATTGCCTATGACGGCGTATCCGTGGTGATATCCGAGGAAATGTGTGCCCTTTACGCAAAAGCGGTCAAGGAAAAACAGCGCCGGCCGTTTTATGTCTCGGACAAATGCAAAGATCATAAAAACTGTCTCATGGAGCTGGCCTGCCCGGCCTTTTATGTCTGGGAAAACCGGGTTAAAATCGATCCGAACATGTGTACCGGCTGTGCCGTCTGTGCGCAGGTCTGTCCGGAAAACGCCATTTTACCGGTTCAAAAACAGACCGCCGGCATTAAATAACCCCCAATTTATTATATGACAATTGAGAAGGGACGAAAAAATGGACATAACCCGATTGATTATCGTGGCAGTTGGCGGCCAGGGGAACCTGCTGGCATCGAGCGTGCTGGGTGAAGCGGCCCTCCTTTCCGATATTCCGTTAAACATGAGCGAAATTCACGGCATGGCCCAGCGGGGCGGCGTGGTGGAATCCTCCCTCGTTTTCGGTGACGCCCGAAGCCCTCTCATCTCCGATGGCGAAGCGGATGTACTCGTGGGATTCGAACCCGCCGAAACGTTGCGCGCCCTGGGCAGATGCAATAAAAAAACCGTTGTCATTACCAGTCTGGCGCCGGTGATGCCCTATACCGTCAACATCGGCCAGGGGGTTTATCCGGACATCGACGCGCTGCAGAGCCAGATCCGCGCCCGAACGTCCCGCCTGATCGCCTTTAATGCCGCCACCCTGGCAAAGGAAAGCGGAAATGTATTGTCGGTCAACATGGTCCTGCTGGGCGCACTGGCCCAGACGGAGATACTCCCTTTTTCCGCCGATACCATCAAGGAAGCCATGAAAAGAAAAACCAAAACGGCTTTTCTGGAATCCAATCTGAAGGCGTTTGACCTGGGTTATCAGGCAGCGGCCGGAAACTAACCGATACTATACCTAAAGGAGGATAAAATGCCCTGGAACGATGAAATTGAATGCATGCCGGTAGAAAAAATGGAAGCACTGCAACTGAAATACCTCAGGGAAACCGTGGCCTGGGTCGCGGACAAGGTTCCATTTTACCGGAAAAAGTTCCAGGAGATGGGCATTGACGCGGACAGCATTACCTCTGTCGCGGATGTCGCCAAGCTCCCTTTTACCGTCAAAACCGATCTGCGCGATGAATACCCCTTCGGGCTCTGCGGCGTTCCCATGAAAGACGTGGTACGGGTCCATGCCTCTTCGGGGACCACCGGAAAACCGGTGACCGGCCCGTACACAGCCGATGACCTGGCCCAGTGGACGGAATGCATGGTGCGTAACTTCTACGCCGCCGGCGTCCGTCCGGACGACGTGGTTCAGAACGCCTACGGCTATGGCCTGTTTACCGGCGGGCTCGGGTTTCACCAGGGCGCCACGCAGCTGGGATGTACGGTCGTTCCCTCCAGCTCGGGCCTCACCGAACGTCAGATTACCCTGCTCAAGGATTTTAAAACCACGGTACTCTGCGCGACCCCCTCTTATGCCCTGACCATTGCCGAACGCGCCGAAGAACTCGGTGTTGACCTTAAAAAGCTGCCGCTGCGCGTGGGTGTTTTCGGCGCCGAACCCTGGTCGGACCCGATGCGCAGAGAAATCGAAGACCGCATGGGTATCCGAGCCATGGAAGCCTACGGTCTGACCGAACTGGGCGGGCCGGGCGTGGCCTTCGACTGCGAGGCCCAGGACGGTCTGCACATCAATGAAGATTATTATCTGGCCGAAATCGTCGACCCCGCCACGCTGGAACCACTGCCGCTGGGAGAAAAAGGCGAGCTGATTTTCACATCCCTCCAGCGGCGGGCCATGCCGATTATCCGCTATCGAACCAAAGATATCACCCGCCTGAGACGGGAGACCTGTTCATGCGGCCGTACTTTCCTTAAAATGGACAAGGTCTTCGGCCGGTCCGACGACATGCTCATCATCAGCGGCGTCAACGTCTTTCCGTCCCAGGTGGAATCGCTTCTCCTGGACATTGATGAGGTCGAGCCCCAGTACCAGCTGGTGGTCCGGAAAAAAGGCCATCTCGACCAGCTGGCCGTGAATGTCGAAGCGAAAAAAGAGGTCTACGACGCAGGCACGGAGAAAATCAGTGAAATCGAAGCCAAGGTCGCCGCACATATTAAAGGCAACATGGGCATTGGAATAAAAGTCAATTTAAAAGCCCCCAAATCCATCGCCCGCAGTGAGGGAAAAGCGCTGCGCGTAGTGGATGAGCGGCCGAAAAACGTATGATTGGCGGCCACGAATTATTTTGTGACCCGCATTATTCGGATTCATAAAAGAGGTGCGGCTGTATTTTCAGCCGCGCCTTTTTATATATTCTTTGAAAAAAACCGGTTGAATTTCCTCCCCGAACATGATTCGGTTACGCATCACCAACCAATGATATAAGAAATCACAGTGTTAAAAAAAGATCTGCAGACCCGGAGAGAACGCTATCGCATCTTTATTGAAGATGTGGCCGATGGTTTTTTCGAAACCGACCTGAAAGGTAATTTCGTTTTTTTCAACGATGCGCTCTGCCGGATTTTC
Organism: uncultured Desulfobacterales bacterium; assembly: GCA_964577615.1. GTDB lineage: Bacteria > Desulfobacterota > Desulfobacteria > Desulfobacterales > QNYZ01 > QNYZ01. Next base: position 20,265 of record CAZNZW010000040.1, read on the forward strand.
GGTTATTCGCGAAATGAAATCCGGGGCAAAAGCTATCGTGCTTTCATGGATGAAGATGCCGCCGGGATTGCTTTCAACGATTTTAATCACCTGTTCACCGCCGGTCAGCCGGTCAGCGGATTTCAATGGGAAATTCGGCATAAAAACTCCGAAAAACGGATCATTGAAATCAACGCCAGCCTTATTATCGACGAAACAGGTGCAAAAACCGGCTTCCGGGGCATTGCCCGGGATATTACCGACCGCATGCGGGCCGCGCAGGCGCTTAAAGAATCCGAGCAATACGCCCGTCAGCTTTATGCCGCCAGCCACCAGGCCGAACAGCGCTACCGCACCCTGCTCGACTTTCTGCCGGATCCCATTTTTGTCCTCAACCCGCAGAGCCGGGTTACCTATTTAAATCCGGCGTTTGTATCCGTTTTCGGCTGGACGATGGCGGAGCTGAAAGGCCGCAGAATCCCTTTCATTCCTGAAGACAGAAAAGAAGAGACACGGCGGGGGTCGTCAAAACTCTTCAGGGAAAAGGTGATCCGGGGATTTGAAACGCAGCGTCTGACCAAAAGTGGCCACGTCATTGACGTTCGGTTGAACGCCGCCCTCTTTTACGAAGCGGACGAAGCGCCGGCCGGCCAGGTGGTTATCCTCCGGGATATTACCCGACAGAAAAGGATGGACCGTATCAGCCAGGCCCTTTTCCGGATCTCCAAATCCCTGCACCGGTTTCGAACGCTGGATGACCGGCTCGGGTTTATTACAAAACAGATCCGGGAACTGCTGGCCGTGGAAGGCGCATCGGTTATTCTTCTGGATGAGAAAAAAAATGAATTTTTTTTCCGGGTGAGTGATTTTGGCGACGAGCAGACAACCCGGATGTGGCGCGAAGTTCGATTCCCGGCGGATAAAGGCGTCGCGGGCAAAGTTCGAAAAACCGGAAAACCGATCATTGTTTCCGATACCGGCAAAGATGATTCTTTTTTTGCCCAGGTGGACCAGCGCACCGGATTTCATACGCGAAACATGCTCGATGTGCCCCTGGAGAGCCACGACCGCATCATCGGCGTTTTGTGTGCGGTCAACAAAAAAAACGGTGAGTTTGATCAAACCGACGTGGATCTGCTGGACACCATTGCCGGGATGGTGGCGCTGCCGGTGGAAAATGCCCGGATCAACGAAGCCCTGAACCGCTCGTACGAGGAAATCAAGATACTGGATCGCGCCAAGGACCGTGTCATCCATCACCTGTCGCATGAATTGAAAACGCCCATTTCCGTTCTTTCCGCTTCTTTGGGATTATTGAGCAAAAAAACAACCGCGCTGGAAGATCCCGGCATTGGACGGATCATTGATCGCAGTCGGCGGAACCTGACCCGTCTGCTGGATATGCAGTACGAAATCGAAGACATTTTGAGGGACGAGGACTTCCATACCCATAAAATGATGTCGACCCTCTTATCTGCCTGTACGGATGAACTGGAAATGCTGATTTCTGAAAACATGGGCGAAGAAGATATCATCGCCCGCATCCGCCAGTTGATCGATGATGAATTCGGACCGAAGCACGCCGTTGAAAAGATCATCCGCCTGGACAGGTTTGTTGACAACCGGCTCCAATGGCTGAAAACACAGTTTACCCACCGGCACTGCCAGTTTAAAACCCGAATCGGCCCCACCGAATCGATTCGGATTCCCTCTGAAGTGTTGACCAAGATCATCGACGGCCTGGTCCGCAATGCCGTTGAAAATACACCGGACAACGGTCTGGTTAAAGTCGTGGTCCGACAGGACAGCCGCGGCCTGATCTTTGCCGTACACGATTTCGGAATCGGTATCACCCTGGAAGACCAGAATAATATTTTTGACAGCTTTTTCTCTGCCACCGATACCATGCAGTATTCATCCCGGCAGCGGTTTGACTTCAATGCCGGTGGCCGGGGATTTGATCTGTTGCGGATGAAAATATTTTCCGAACGGTATGGATTCGATATTCGGCTGAATTCCATCCGCTGTCGATTTATCCCGGCCCTTACCGATCAATGCCCGGGCAATGTCAACCAGTGCCCGCATTGTCAAACCGGCGAAGATTGTCTCAACTCTGGCGGAACAACTGTGACGGTCCGTTTTCAACCGGCCAGTGAAGAGACTGACGCTATTGAGGAAGATAATTAAATGGACGATTTTAAAACCGAAACAACAGCCACAGGAGAGTGTTTCTTCCAGCAGCTTGATCCGGCCTTTCTGCTCCATGAAATGAAAGATCCGCTGGCTGTTATCGAAACCGGTGTCCGTACCCTGCTGGAACGTCAGAACAAATATGGCGCCCTCTCCAGCCGCCAGAAAAAAACATTAAACCGAATTCTTAGAAATACCCGTAAAGCCCGTGGAATGATTTATAATTTATTGGAGATCGGACGATCAGAATCCGGGGGCTTCACCTTGTGCGATTTTCACCCGGCCGAAGCTACCTACGCTGCACTCATTGACGCTTTTGAGGCCATGGTCGGCGAAGTTCCGGACTCAACGCTCAACTATTCTGAAGAGGTGGACGGAGATGATTTTCTCACAACCCAGCAGATTTTTCTCGATTTTTCGGAAGCAAAAACGTGCCGCCTGCATCAGGATCGGATTAAATTTTGCCAGATCACCGGTAATCTGATTAAAAATGCCCTCCATCACCGTAAAACCCGTCTGGATATCTGCCTGCGTCGGCACACGGATACGATTGTTGTGGAAGTGACGGATGATGGCCCTGGCATCGACCCGGCCCATCACCAGGACGTATTTCAACGCTACCGTCAGTTAGCCCCCGCGGTAAAGCTCTCCCGTAAGGGGCATGGTCTGGGTCTGGCAGGCGCCCGCGCCCTGGCCCGCTGCATGGGCGGCGATGTGGAGCTCGACAGCAGTAAAGGACAGGGGGCCACTTTCCGGCTGATACTGCCGGTTAAAATCACCCTGCCAGATCAATCGGCCGAAGCCTGATGCCCGCCCATACTGTCGGCGCATCGCATAAAAGACTATCTTTAAACTGTGTCAAAGGAGAAACATATGAACCCTCCAACTTCAATATTGACGGGAAAAAAAATCCTTGTTGTTGATGACGAAAAAGACATCCTTGAGACCATCGAGGATATTCTGGATGACGCCGAAATTGATACGGCCGCCGATTTTGACACCGCCGCATCGAAAATCGAACACAATACATACGATCTGGCGATACTGGATATTATGGGTGTCAATGGATTGGAATTACTTGATATTTCGGTTTCCAAAGAAATCCCTACCGTCATGCTTACCGCCCATGCCGTCAACCCGGACAGCCTGATGACATCCATCCGCAAAGGCGCCATGGCCTACCTGCCTAAAGAAACCCTGAGCGATCTGGATACGCTTCTCGAGCGTCTGCTCTCGGCCCATGATCGCGGCGAACCGCCCTGGAAGCTGGTTTTTGAAGAGCTGGACGATTATTTCAATGAACGTTTCGGCCCTGACTGGAAAAAAGCGGATCAGGCATTCTGGACAGATTTTGATCGGAATTACCAGGTCAGCCGGGGCATTCAGGAACGATTATTACATAATCGGAAGATCCTTGATAAGGGGATTTAAGCGAACCGCTCGACATATCCTGACCCCAAACGCCTTGGCGCCCCAGTCCCTTGCCGGGATCTGTCCTGCCACGCTTCACCCCAGGGTTTCTCGGCAGATCTTAATCAACCGCTCTGTATGGGGGCAATCCCCCGGTTTTATGTTTTTTGACCCAATGCATGGGTATCCAGAAAACGTCATACGCATCGGACACCAAAGTACATCAATTGCGGCGCGGCTGTGTTTTCAAGGCAAGGGGCCGTCGATGCCGCCTGCACCTTGAAAAATATGGCTCAAGACTGTCGTTCGGCACATTTATTGCCTGTTAATAAAACGATTGGTAGCAGCATCAATCAATCCGATGCCGGAAAACGTTTCCTTACACCCTATCATGAGGAGAGACGAATGGAACTGATCAGTCAATTGGTGGAAAGCCTGGGTATTTCCGAAGAGCAGGCCACGGGCGGTGCCGGTGCCTTGTTTAGCATGGCAAAAAATGCAATGGGAGATGGTGACTTCTCCAAGCTTACCGACGCGATTCCAGATGTCAGCAACTTACTGGCATCCGCACCTGAATCCGGAGGCGGCGGCGTATTGGGCGCCCTGGGTGGCATGGCCTCGTCCCTGGGTATTGGCGACGGCAAAGCCAGCGGACTGGCCAGCCTGGCCGGCAGTTTTTCCAGCCTGGATATGGATGCGGGTATGGTCGGTAAATTTGTGCCGGTGGTATTGAACTATGTCAAATCCATGGGCGGAGACACGGTCAGCAGCTTATTGGGGAATATTTTCTCCGATTAGGCCCCTTGAACAAACGCTTTCACAACCAAAGGACACTGGAGATCGCATGAAAAAATTCAGCTTTATTTTCGCCCTGCTTGTCGCCACCGGATTGCTCTTCGGGTGCGGAACCGCCGCCCAGCGATCCGAATTCTGGCAACATGATACCATGTATCAGAACTGGGACCATCTAAAATACAGCTGGGGAAGCTACAGACACATGTCGCCAACCGTGGCTGTCGAAAAAACCACCGATCAAAAATGGTGGGGACTTCCCGTTGAAGGCGGACAGGTAAAATAACCCGGTCGCTCGTGAACGGTCCCTGACAGCCGGTACCCTGCAATTATCTGCACGGGCCGGCTATTTTTTTTCCAGATCTTTTCTCGGCGGCGAAAAACATTCCAGAACAACCGTTTCATCGGCAAGACATTCCCCGCGATGAACCACATCGGAAGGTATCTGCCAGGCCGATCCCGGCTCAACAATTTGCGATTTTTCGTCTATAACGAGTTTCATTTTCCCTGTCACTACAATTCCCATCTGTTCATGGGGATGAGCGTGTTCGGGAATCAGCGCCCCTTTTTTCAGGGAAAATCGAACCATCGTCATACGGTCTCCGGCAATTACCCGGATTTTGACACCTTCGGCCAGCTCCCTGGCCGCCATTTCATCAATATCAAAAAAATGCATCGTTTCTTCTCCTTCTCATTTTACAGGCACGCCACCGCGGTAAATTCCACCCGGACACCGAACGGCAGCCGCGCTGCATGGATTGCAGGTGCGGGCCGGGGGGTCTGTTTCGAAGCAGCGCCGGTAAATGGTATTGAATCGGTCGTATTCAACCATGTCGAGCAGATAAACTGTCAGGGTCAGGATTCCTTCGGTGCCTGACACGGTTTCCCGGTTTTTTTTCATAACCCCAGATACATCTTTCGGATATGGGGGCTGGCGAGCAGTTCATCGCCGGTGCCGGTCAGGGCGACACGCCCGTTTTCCAATACAAATCCCCGATCGGCAATCTTGAGCGAATGAAACACATTTTGCTCGATCAGCAAAATAGCCGTCCCCTGCCGGTTGATCCGCTGGATAATCTCAAAAATCCTGCTTACCAGCACCGGTGCCAGGCCCAGCGAGGGTTCATCGAGCATCATCAATTCCGGCACCGACATCAGCCCCCTGCCCATGGCCACCATCTGCTGTTCGCCGCCGCTCAATGTCCCGGCTTTCTGGCCCAGGCGCTCCTTTAGCCGGGGAAAATAATCCAGTACCTTCTCAAGTGATTCAGTCATTTTGACCCGGGCCCGTGGAAACTGGGCCCCCATCTCCAGATTTTCAAGGACCGTCATGGTCGGAAACAGCTGCCTTCCCTCGGGGACATGGCTGATGCCCGCTTCGACAATATGCGATGTCGAGGTCCGGGTAATGTCCGTATCGTTAAACCGGACAGAACCGGTCCGTGGCCGCTGCATACCGGAAACTGCCTTGAGCAGGGTTGATTTCCCGGCCCCGTTGGAACCGATCACGGCCACAATTTCACCGCGCTTCACATCGATCCCCACATCGTTTAATGCCGCCATGTCGCCATAATAAACATCGATCCCGCTAACCTTGAGCACTCAGGAACTCCTTCCCCAGATAGGCTTCGATAACCTCTTTATCCTTGACAACCGCTTCGGGCAGGCCTTCGGCGATCTTAACCCCGTGGTTGATGACAATGACACGCTGGGAAAGGGCCATCACGCCCCGCATGACGTGTTCGATCAATACGATTGCGGTGCCTTTTGCATTGACCGCTTTGAGCAGGGTGATCAGTTCATCCACCTCTGTGGGATTCAGGCCGGCCATCACCTCATCAAGCAGCAGTATTTTCGGCTGCGTGGCCAGGGCACGGGCGAGTTCCAGACGTTTCCTCAGCGGAAGCGGCAAGCCCCGGGCCTTGTCGTCGGCCTGGCCGGAAAGTCCCAGAAACGAAATGATTTCCAGCGATATTTTTTCCGCCCGGACCGCTGATTTTTCCTTTGAGAGAGCGCCGATCATGACATTATCCAATACCGATATGGACTGAAACGGCTTGACGATCTGGAAAGTCCGTACCATGCCCAGCTGACAGATCTGATGGGGTTTGAGAAGGGTGATCGGCTGATGATTCAATTCGATATTGCCTTCATCGGGACGCAAAAACCCGCTCAGGCAGTTAAACACCGTGGTTTTACCCGCACCGTTGGGGCCGATGAGACCGAGCACCTCTCCCGCCTGCAACTCAAAAGAGAGCGCATCAATGGCCACCAGGCCGCCGAAGCGCTTGGTCAGTTTATCTGCCGTCAGCACCGTCATCCCTTGTCCTCTGCTTGACTGTTTCCGGTTTCAGGATCGGATTCAACGCCTTTTGGACGTAAACGATCACTCCCCTGGGCATGAAGAGCACCACCAGGATGGCAACGATGCCGTAAAGGATGAGGTGCAGTCCTTCAAGTCCGCCTTTGGCAAAATAGGCCCGGGAGATTTCCGACAGTGGCGTTAAAATAAAGGACCCCAGCACCGGCCCGAAAATCGTTCCCAGTCCGCCGACGATCGGCCGCAGGATCAATTCAATACTGGTGGCCATGCCAAACATCGTGTTCGGATGCAGATAAAAAATGTAGTTGGCATAAAACGCCCCGGCCAGCGCCGTCATATACGCGCTGATGGCAATGGCCAGCATATTGTACTTAAATGTATTGACCCCCAGTGCCTGAGCGGCTTCTTCGTCTTCCCGTATGGCGACCATGAACCGGCCCAGCCTGGAACGCTCGATCAATCGAACCACCCCCAGGGAAACCACCATAAAACCAAACGAGATATAGTAGTAAGGGACGTTTCCCCTGAACTGAAAATGCAGAAAAGATGGATCAAAATCGAGAAAAATCCCCGTAAAGGATCCCAGCACCTCCATGTGCGAGACAAGGAGCCGGACAATTTCGGCAAAAGCAATGGTCAAGATCACAAAATAGACCCCGCGCATGCCGAACCGGAATCCGAGAAAGCCGAGAAACAGGCCGATCACGCTGGCAATACATCCACCGAGAAACATGCCGATCCAGGGGGTCAGACCGAAATGCTGGGCGAAATAGGTGGTGGCATAGGCCCCGACACCGAGATAGAGGGCATGGCCCAGGGAAATATGCCCGGTATAGCCGGTGAGCACATTCCAGGACTGCCCCACGTATGCCCAGAAATAGATCATCACGAAAATACCGAGGACGTAATTGCCCAGCACCAGCGGCAGCGCCATCAGCACGGTAAACAGAGCGGCCAGCAGCAGGTAAATCCGGGTCATTTTTTCCCCGCAAACAGGCCCTGGGGCCGAAACAGCATAATGATGATTAGAATGGAAAAGCTGACCACCTGCTTGAGGGTGGCCGGCAGAAACAGGGTCGATGTGGTTTCGGCCACGCCAAGGATAATGCCGCCGGCCAGGGCGCCCATCAGATTGCCCATCCCCCCCAGAATCACCACAACGAAGGCCGTCAGGGTAAAATCGTGCCCCATGTGCGGCGACACCGGCATCAGGGGCAGTAAAAGGGCGCCCGCCGCACCGGTGGCTGCCGCGCCCAGGCCAAAGGCCGCGTTGTTGATCCGGTCCACGTTAATCCCCACCAGAATGGCGCCCATGCGGTTGTCGGATGCCGCCCGGATTCGCTTGCCGATGGTGGTTTTTTTGAGAAACACAAAGATGGCAGCGGTAATTAAAATCGCCAGGACAAAGGCAATCAGGCGGGACACGTCGATCATCACCGGCCCGATCCAGAAGGTTTCCAGGCTCAGGGCTGTCTGGGGGCTGCGATGATCCGGCCCCCAGAGCAGAAGCGCGGTGTTTTCCAGCACCAGTCCCATGGCGACCAGGGGCAGGACCTGCATGGCTTCCGGGTAATCGAGAATCCGGTTCACCACAGTCGCCTGGATCAGATATCCGAGAACAAAAAGAAGGGCGGCAACCGCAATCAGAGACAGATACGGGTCAACGCCCAGCAGGACAAATATCCAGTACGAGGCGTACATGCCCATGACCATCGTCTGGCCGTGGGCAAAATTGATAATTCCCATCACACCGAAAATCAGGGAAAGCCCGACGGCAATGAGGCCATAAAGCCCCCCCAGCAAAATCCCCTGAAGGATCAGTTGAAGCACATAGTACGGATCCATGCCGCGCTATCTCTTCCAGAGCGGCGGCGCCGGAAACACAATCTTATCCGACTGGGCAAATTTCCTGGGCGCGACGATCTTGACCCGCTTTAACAGGTCCGGATCCGGCTGGACCTGAATCAATGCCGTCAA
>CAZNZW010000041.1:0-22055 GCA_964577615.1 uncultured Desulfobacterales bacterium
ACATCCGGCCGATAAAATCCAGGGTGCCATCGGCCAGGTCTTCAGGATTGGCTTTTTGGGTAAGATAAATCAGCCGTATGTGCTCTGGCCACCCCGATCAGCGCCATTCATCGAGATGACCCCATACACAATCACTGACATTGCCCGGCCAGACTGGCCGGGCCAATAGAGTATTTTTGTGGATATAAACTATTTTCTGGGCGCAAACGCATCCTTTGCGGCGAACACGTAACAATTATCGGATGGTTTGGCTGCCAGTTCGGGATGCGTACAATACTGATATGTCAATAAATCATCCCGGGTGACACCCTTTTGAATCGCGAGAGAGATAAAATCAACCCGTGGGGCCGTGCTGTGCCCGTTTTCCAGGATACTGCCACCGATCAGTCTCTGGTCTTCACGACTAAAGATCAGCTTCGTATGAATGAAATGCGTTTTATCCATCATCGGGTATTTATCCAGTACCGCCGATTGCCCGGTGACCACATCTATGCCCGCGTCCACCGCCATCTGTTCGGTTAAACCGGCTGAACCAAAGCTGAGATCAAAAACCGACGTGGCATTCGTATTGATCACGCCCGGGAATTTTTTATGGCCCCCTAAAATGTTCTGTGCTGTCACCTTGGCCATAAATACCGCATTCGTGCCAAATTCTCCCCGCGTTGGCTGGCCGGTGACAAAGGCGCGTTTTTCGGCACAGTCCCCGCAGCTGTATACGTCATCTGCGCGGGTACGCATATATTCATCAACACAGATGCCGAATCGGCTGGTTTTAATTCCGGCCTGAGCGGCCAGCTCCGTGTTGGGCGCGACCCCGACAGATAAAACGACAAAATCAGCGGACAGCGTTTTCCCGCTTCCCAGTTTCACGTTAACAGATGTATCTTCCAGATGTTCAAATTCAACCACTTTTTCACTGGTAAACAGATGGATGCCGTTGTTCTTTAATGTGTCTTCCGCCTGGCGGATAAATTCCGGTTCCGTGGTCGCCATGAGAATTTCCGGAAGCATTTCGACCAGAGAAACATCTATCCCCATCTCACGGAGAATCACGGCCACCTCAATTCCGATATATCCGCCCCCCACCACAACTGCCTTTTTCCCTTTTGAGGCAAGATCCCGCAGCACGGAAAGATCCGCAAGGGACCTCACGCAGTTAATTGTACCGGCATCAACACCGGGAATAGGCGGGACCACCGGCCGGGATCCCGTGGCCAGAACAAGACTGCCGTAGCTGAAATGCTTCCCGTTTTTCGTAAACACCTCTTTTTTATCCGGATCTATTTTTTCAACCTGATCAACCACAAGTTCCGCGCCAAAATCGGTGACCAGTTTGTTGGGTATCTGAAATTTTTCTATCGGTTTCAGGCCTGAAATCCCGTAAGGGACGGCGCATCGATTGACGTTGACCTCTTCATTTTTAATCAGCGTAACGGCCAAATTACGATTCGAGGCATAAAGCATATGAACAACAACCCGCCCGGCTGGGCCTCCACCAACAATAACGACGTCCCGTCTTTCCATTATTAAACTCCTTCATTTTAAACCCATCGTAAAAAAGACTGCTTCCGGCAGCCATTCCAAACTCGACAACAGACCATTTTCCCGGATGAATGCTGCGTAATAGGCATTGAAAAAGAAACGATGCCTTTAACATACACCCCCCCGGATATCAAGACAGCTCCCGAACCCGCCAGCGGTAATTATTCCCGCGATTAATGATTGCGGGAAAGCGCTCCGTCACTCAAAAAAAGAAGATGGCCACCCGGGCGCGCCCCGGCGGCCAATGACAACGCATTGCAACAGCAAAAATCAGGGGCCACCATAGGTCGATGCAATGCCGCCGACCAACGGCTCATAGATACGGTATTCGGTTTCTTCTCCGGTGATGGTATCAATTTGCCGCTGGATATCGTTTCGCTCTCTGCTGTTCAACCAGTTTTTCCAGTCCGCCACAGACTGCCAGGTGCTTCTGATCAGATATTCGTTGTCCGCGGCCGGATCAATGCATTTTAACGATTCACTTGAAACATACCCGGGTTTTTCCCTGGCCAGAGACCGCAATTGAACCATGAGCGGCGCAATTTCGCTGGCTTTCTCTTCAATAAATCGCCTTCGAATTAAGATTTCCACGGCCATATCTCCCTCCTTGTCTTCGAAAAGAAACGGATTAAGAAATCGAACAGGTCCTGCCCGTGCCATACAGATGCGTCATCATGCTGTGATCAAAAAATCCCGGTTTCCGTCACGATCAGGAGAATTCCGCCGGTGGCCATATCGGGGTTATTTTTCAACTGACACCGCTCAGCACACGCGCCTGGTCCGCAAGAAGTGACTTGAACCGATCCAGCGTCACGGTATACGGGATGATCGGGATACCCATCCAGTCCGAATAGTCTAAAAACTCCTCCGGCTTTTCAGCCATGTACGCATCCATGTATCCGATGCCGTCCAGGATGACGGCGCCGCCGGTATGCTTGGGGAAATTTTCATTGGCAATCCCCTTGTCCCAGCCCTTGAAAACCTGATGGCGGAATTTCACCCATCCCGGCGTCATCCACCAGACCGGTTCTCCTCCGGCGACTTCGGCAGCAATTTTTTCACGTTCTTCTTCGCTGGCCACCATATCCATGCAATGCGTGGCATCAATCCGCGAGACGCCATCCCCCAGCTCCGAAACGATCGTCTGCATCCGCCGGGTCGGGTCATCGATATTGACGTAACAAAATTTTCCCCCGTACACAACGAGGACCTTGTCCCTCTTTTCGCGCGCTTTTTCAACCCGGGCAATCAACTGCCGTTCCAGCTCCCGGACATCCTGATGCAGCCCCGGAGGCGTATAAAAAAGATGCTCTGTATCCAGAAAGCCCTCATCCTTCAGATAATTCAGCTCCAGGCTGACGGTTCCGCAGGCCACGATGGCGATATCGGCAAAAGACACATTCGACATAATGCCTCCTAATATTTTAAGGCTGTTTCGTAGCCCGCGTGAATGGCCGCAAAGATATCCATCACCGCAGCCGCATCCCCGATAATTTCAACAGTCGGCACCTGCCGGATTATTGCCGCGTCCGGTCCGGGAGCGCATTGCATTCCGGAAGCCAGAATCACCGTCTGACACCCGGCCAGCGATATCTTGCTTCCATCCTGCATCACGTCAACAGTATCGGCGCCCAGTTTTTGAACCGTTGTATGGGGCATCAGGGTGACATTGGGCATCTTTTCCAAACGCATCAGGATCAACTTTTTGGTGATCATCTCCATCATACTGCCAATGGGGTCGGTGCGCTTGGTGGCAACGACCTCATGACCGTCCCTGCCGAGTTTTTCAACGATTTCAAGCCCGGTTCGCCCGGCACCGATCACCAGCACGCGCGGGCCGTTAACCTTCTTTTCCCCTTTGAAATATTCAATGGCCGTCATGGTATGTTGATCGCCAAGCCCGTCAATTTTCGGAATATTCTGCGTGGAGCCAGCGGCCCATACGAGAATATCAGGGCGTAGATTTTCGACCAGTTTCCCGTCCACCGGCTGCCCCAGCATGACAGCGCCCACCGTGGTCCTGACCCGGTATTCGAGGTTCTCGAGCCCCTCTTTCATTTCCCGTTTACCCGGCGCCTGCCAGGCCAACCCGAACTGACCGCCGAGATGCTTTTCTTTTTCGGCCAGCGTAACGTCATGGCCCCGCCGGGTCAGATAAAACGCGGCACTCATCCCGGCCGGACCGCCCCCGGCCACCAGGATTCTTTGGGGTTGGGGCGTTTTTTTCAAGGGCCGCCGGCCGATTTCCGGATTGAGATTGCATCCCAGGGGCTGCCCGGTCTTGACCCGGTGCAGGCACCCCTGCAGGCAATATCCGCAAGCGGTGACGGCATCAATCTTTTCCATCTGCCATTTTTCGATCAGATCCGGATCCGCTATCAGCGGCCGCCCCAGCGCCACCAGATCGATCAATTTTTTATCGAGCAGGCGCTCAACGCGCTGAATCCGCCCCATGCGCCCGGCGGCGATGACCGGAAGCCGGGTGTTCGCACGCACCCATGCCAGCGCATCTTCCTGGGGCTTTTCGGGCAGACTGCCATGGTGAAAATACCAGGGCGGGCTGAAGCAGGCCGCCCCCATGCCCACATGAATCGCCGCGACTTCCATCTTTTCCGCCAGGGTCAGAAGCGGCAACAGATCTGCCGGGTCGATACCATACTCAGGAGACATTTCGCTGCCCGAAATCCGTAAGCTGCACGGCAGCCCCGCCGATTTTTCCAGAACAGCCGCCAGCACGTCTTCGGCAAATTTAAGGCGGTTTCGCCCGTATGCGTCGGTACGCCGGTTGATTTTACCATTGAGGAACTGCGACATCAGATACCCGTGGCCGCCCTGGATCTCGATCATGTCAAAATCGGCCAGGACCGCTTTTTCGGCAGCCGCGCGATACCCGGCCACAATAGCATCGATCTCGGCCGCAGTCAGCGATTCAGCCGTCTGGCCTGACGTCGGGCACGTCACCGCGGACGGAGCCTTGGGCGGCCCGCCGGTTGCCTTGGGATTGGCGGCGGCACCGGCATGGTTCACATGCAGGCATGCCCGCCGACCCGCGGCATGAATGACATCAACAATTTTTTTCAGTTCATCGATGCTTTTCGGCAAATGGATACACAATTGTTTGGGGTGCTCTTTCCCGTCCGCCGTCACCGCCACCGGTTCAAGAATCACCAGACCCGGGCCATTTTCTGCTATCTGACGATAATAAGCCAAATGGCGGTCCGTTACCCGCCCGTCGGGTGTCCCGTAGGCCGTTTTAACCGGAGGAAAAACAAACCGGTTGGCCAGTGTCATTCCACCCAAATCAAGCCGTTCAAACAATTTTTTCATTTTTACCTCCTTGGGTCACGCCATACGGGCCACACAAACCAATAATCAACTCAATGTCTTTTCAACTGCCGCCGACAGCACCTCGATCGACTGGAGCCCCACGAACCGTTTTATCTCCCGACCGTTTTTAAAAATAATCAGCGTCGGAATGCTGGTAATCCCGTGCTGCATTGCGATCTTGCGATGCGTATCCACATTCAGCGCAACCACCCGCGCCCGGCCCCGGTACTGGCTCACCAGTTGATCCATAATCGTTTTTTGAACCCGGCACGGCGCACACCAGGGCGCATCGAAATCGACCAGGACGACGCCCTCGTTAAATATTTTTTCCCAGTCCAGAGACAATTGGATTTTCCTTTTTTCCCCACGTGCTTTTCTGCCATTCGGTTCAAACATGAACACAGTCTCTTACCTATCATTTTCCATGCCATTTGCCGCGGCCCGGCCGAATAATATCCGGCGAATTAGATATATATTTAAAATTAATATGTTGGCCGCTTTCCATATCATCTTGACAATCGTCAAGGTCGTTACGTATATTAAAATAACGTTATGTAACGTTACGATTTATCCAGGGAGGCAGTCATGACTGGTAAGAATCACGAACTCTGGGATGCCCGTTTTCTCAGCCAGATCATCGATTCCATGGCGGACGGCGTTTTCACCCTTGACGCCCACGGATTGATATCTTCGTGGAACCCCGCCATGGAGCGGATCTCCGGTTTTTCTTCCCGGGAAGCGCTGGGTAAGACATGCGCCATCCTGCAGTGCAGTCGCTGTTTTGAGAGGGCCTGCCCGGCCAATTTAAACGAATGCGGCATCCTGTCTTATGGGGAAGCGGTAGACAGTGAATGCATGGTGCGGCACAAAGACGGCCACGATATCCCGGTGATCAAAAATGCCCGCGCCGTTTACGACGATACGCACACCATCATCGGCGTCGTGGAAACCCTAACCGACCTGACCGATCTGAAACAGGCCCGCCAGAAAGCCGAGGAAGCGACCAGCAGGCTCCGGGAAAAACATCGACTTGATAATATCATCGGCCGCAGCCGGGTAATGCAGCAGGTATTTGCCGACATCAAGATGGCGGCAAACAGCTCGGCCACGATTTTAATCCAGGGCGAGAGCGGTACGGGCAAGGAACTGGTGGCCGGCGCCATTCACTATAACAGCCCGGTCAGCGGCGCGCCGCTGGTCACAGTCAACTGCAGTGCCCTTTCAGAATCCCTGCTCGAAAGTGAACTGTTCGGTCATGTCCGCGGCGCGTTTACCGGCGCCGTGCGGGACCGCAAAGGGCGGTTCGAAGAAGCGGACGGCGGCACCGTCTTTCTCGACGAAATCGGTGAAATCAGCCCCCTGATTCAGGTAAAGCTGCTCCGGGTGCTCCAGGAACGGGAGATTGAACGGGTGGGTGAATCCCGTCGACGCAAAATCAATATCCGCATTGTCGCCGCCACGCACCAGGATCTCTACCAGCTGGTCCGGCAGGGGTATTTCAGGGAAGACCTGTTTTACCGCCTGAAAGTATTCCCGATTCGCCTGCCCCCTTTGCGTGAGCGTAAAGAAGATATCCCCCTGCTCATTCACCATTTCATCGACAAACAGAATAAGATAACCCGCAAGAAACTCCGCAATGTTGCCCCTACAGCCATGCGGATCATTATGGATCACGCCTGGCCGGGCAATGTCCGCGAGCTGGAAAACGCCATCGAACATGCGTTTGTCCTGCGCGAAAAGGGCGATATCGACGTATTTGATCTGCCCCTGGAAATCCGGCAAATGAAATACCAGCCGCCGGCCCTGAAAAAGCCGGACCGTTCCCGGCCCCGGAAAAAATTAACCCGGTCTGTATTAACGCAGATCCTGACAGAGTGTGACTGGAACAAAGCAGAGGTGGGACGGCAGGTCGGCCTGAGCCGCACAGCCATATGGAAATACATGAAAAAATGGGATATTCCGCTGAAATCACCGCTATCTGACGACTGATGTATTTTCGACAGACGGTTGCCGCCGGGAAATCGACAGCCGCTTTTACTCCCGACCCGGCGGCTTGGGTCTTTTCCCTTTTGACGTCGCCCATCCTTCATTGGCTTCGGGAAAACTGTCAAACCGGGGGATATACGGCTTCAGATCTATCAGGGGAGTTTTATCAAGCACATCAACGCCACTGATCTCAAGGATATTATCGATGCGCCGATTGAGCCGGACAACAGTCAGGCCGATGCTGTTGGGCCGGCAGGGGTGCCGGGAGGCAAAAACACCATGCGGCTCATCATCCAGAAACGTTGATCGAACCAGCTTCATCTCTCCGGCCCGGTCAAACGTGTAAAAGATAATCAGGTGTGAGAAAGTCTCGATATCTTTCAAACCATCTTCATATTCCGGAAATATCTCAATTCGCCCCTCGCTTTCAGGGCTGTACGCCCCCTGGATGGGCGCCTTTTCCTTGGTTGTAAAGGGTGACCGTATAACCCCTATCGGTTTCATTTTTCAATCCATTCGTCTGACCCGGCTTCCCGGCGGTCTGAAAAAAATACCCATCATGACCTGGTGGCATCTCTTCGTCCGGCAGATGCCGCCTGAAATAATTTCGGTCGCATTGCATGCCATCCAGCCTACCAGTCCTCAACACCTTTTCGGCTCATAAACCAGATGGGGCAGGAGGTCCGGAACTTGCAGTACAGATCCGGATCCTGGCATTTAAGACATTCCTCACACAGATAGGTGCCGTGTTTTTCGCATTTGTACGGCGTATCAATTTCAGGATGACAGGCACATTCGCCCATGGCCGGCCCCTTTCAATTCAATTTTCCGATATCCGAATCGTAATCAGCTCACGACAAACGGCTGCGCGGAAGCCGCGCCGGAGAGTACGCCGTTGATGGTTTTTTCCAGTTGTCCCTTGCCGGTCATGCCGACGACCTGATCCGCCACCTGCCCGCCTTTAAAGATCATCAGGGTGGGAATCGACTGGATACCGTATTTACCCGGCGTGCCGGGGTTGTCATCCACGTTGCATTTGGCAAACTTCACTTTCCCGCTGAAAGATTCAGACAATTGTTCGACAATGGGGCCGATGGCCTTACAGGGCCCGCACCAGGGCGCCCAGAAATCAACCAGAACCGGTGTGTCGGATTTGAGGACTTCCGCATCAAAATTACTGTCGGTGACTTCCATCAGATTTTCGCTCATTTTAAATTCTCCTTGATTGCAATCCGGTGTGGCTAAAAAAACAATGCACACCGCCGATGTCATCAGTTTCAGATTTGTATTGAGCCATCCCGCTTAAATAGGTTACAGTCGGCTTTACCAGTAATCGCGCCGCAGATCCATTTATTTTTGAGAAAATATATGACCGCAATCCTGGAAGTCAAACATCTCGTCAAGCGCTACGGCAAAACCATTGCCGTCGATGATATTGATTTCGCCATCGAAACCGGTGTTTGCTTCGGCCTGCTGGGCCCCAACGGCGCCGGAAAAACAACCACCATCGAGGTGATCGAACAGGTGATATCTCCCGACAGTGGTGAGATTTTGTACCAGGGCCGCCCCCGGTCATCCGGTTTTCTCGAAGAGGTCGGCATTCAGTTTCAAAATACGGAGCTGCTCGGGTTCCTGACCATCCGTGAAACCCTCGAGACTTTCGGTGCCCTCTATAAAAACGCCCTGGCACCGGACGATGTTCTCTCTCTGTGTGGGCTGTCCGATGTTTCCGGCCAGATGAACGACCGGATCTCCGGCGGCCAGAGACAGCGGCTCCTGCTGGCCCTGGCACTGATCAACCAGCCAAGGCTGCTCTTCCTTGACGAGCCTTCCACCGGGCTTGACCCCCACGCCCGTCAGGATCTGTGGCAGGTGATCGAAAAAATCAAACGCCAGGGACGGACCATCGTCCTGACCACCCACTACATGGAAGAGGCCGAAAATCTGTGTGACGATATCGCCATTATGGACCGGGGAAAAATTATTGCCCGGGGCACGCCGGCGGCATTGATTGCCGCCCATTGCCGGGGGATTACCGTCACGCTGCCCGCGGAGAGCCTGCCGCCCGGTCTGGCGCAGCATTATCCGATTCACCATAAAACCGGCGCCCATATCAAAATCGAAACCGACAATGCCGACGCCTGTCTGTCCCGGCTGATGGCCGACGGGGTTGATTTGACCGATATTTCCATCCGGACGCCCAACCTTGAAGACGTTTTTCTCCACCTTACCGGGAAGAAACTGGCCCCGAACAGCAACCGCCGGCTTAACCTGAAAAACAGAGCAACCCCGGAGGAGACGCATGTTTAAGCGATTCCGGGTTATGCTGACCGCCCGTAACCGGGAATTTTTCCGCGACCGGGCCGGTTTCGGCTGGAATATTTTCTTTCCTTTTCTGCTGGTGGCCGGATTTGGGGTGATCTTTGGCGCCAAAGCACCTAATCTTTACAAGGTCGGTGTATTTCCGGCGTCCGCTGTCTCCGTTGTCCGTAACCCGCCGGCATTGCCGCCGGATTTTATCCACACCCGTTACATCCAGTTCATCGGGTTTCCCACCTTTGCCGCCGGGCTGGACAAACTCCGGCATCACCGGATCGATTTTCTGGTCCAAACCGGCCAGCCGCCCTATCTCTTCTGGGTCAGCGCCACCAACCCCAAGGGCTACCTGATGGAAAAGATATTCAAGGCCAGCCTACCCGGCCATGCCATGCGCCCGGAAATGATGATTAAAAAACAGATCACGGGACGGCATATCCGCTATATCGACTGGCTCTTTCCCGGCATTTTAGGGATGAATATGATGTTCAGCGCCTTGTGGGGGGTGGGTTACGTTGTGGTCCGGTACCGAAAAACCGGGGTGCTCAAGCGCTTGATGGTCACCCCGCTGACGGCCGTGGAATACCTGGCGGCCCAACTGGTATCCCGTCTCTTTGTATTGATCTTCTCAGTGACCGTCGTGTGGATCGGATGCCAGGCGATTTTCAAATTCCAGGTCGCGGGATCCTACCTGACGCTGTTCATCGTTTTCCTCGCCGGCAGCCTGGCCCTGAGCACCCTGGGCCTGCTGCTGGCATCACGCGGCACCAGTGAAGAACTTGTTTCCGGGGTTTTGAACTTTATTGCCTGGCCAATGATGTTTCTGTCGGAAGTCTGGTTTTCGCTGGAAGGCGCGCCGGCATGGGTGAAAGGTGCCGCTCAGATTTTTCCCCTAACGCACCTGCTCAAAGCCGTCCGCATGGTCATGAATGACGGCGCCACGCTGGCTGACGTCGGCCCGGAGCTGTTGATCCTGATGGCCTTTACCGCCGTCTTTCTGACGATCGCCGCAGCGCTGTTTTCATGGAATAAATAAGGCCCGAACCTTTACGATGCCTTTTCAATTTTCATCGTCACATCCCGGGGAAGGGCCAGGCTGGCGGCCACCTGCATGGCTTTGGCAGCGGCCGCCGGTACCACGCAGGCTTCACAACATCCTTTTGTCTGCAAAACCGGCCGGCAGACAGCCAGAACCATGCTTTCCCGATCAGGCGCCAGCTCATCGTAGGCATTGATGGGGTTTTTTTCCTGAATGCTTCCGGCCAGTCCTTTGATGGTCTCACAATCACTGCCGATGCGCAGCGTCACATTCATCCCGTCTTCGGTTTCCGCTGTAATTTTTGTTTTAAATCCACAGACGCCGGCATCGACGATCGCACTTGTTTTCATCTAACATTCCTTTCGTAATCAAGCCCATTGACAGGCCCTGTTTTCAGATGACCGGATGACTATTGCATGGCCTGCCTTTTTTTCTCCAGGTCGAGGTAAAGATCCGTCAGTTCTTTCAGTTTTTCCTTCAGTTCATTGTTTTCGTTTTGCATTTTTTCATATTTCGACAGCGCCGCCGCCTTTCGCTTTTCCGTTTTCTTCAACCGGCCCCGCAGCTGCCCGGCCCGCCGCTTCGATTTTTCCAATACCGCCCGGGTCGCCTTTAATTTTTTCTGCGCGGATTTTGCCTGTGACTGCCACGCCTGCCGTTTGATTTTTTCCTGCTCAAGCCGCCGCCGGATCCGGCCGGTTTCAGCATTGCAAATGGAGACCCGCCTGAGCACACCGTAAATATAGGCCGCCTGCCGGTCCGGTTTTTCCGGCGGCAGATGGGCCAGATACTTATCCAGATGCTTTTCCGCCGCCAGGCAATCAGGATTCGGGTTGCGGGGATGGGTATACAATACGGCCAGAATAAAATCATTCCGGTTTTCGGGATTTTTGAGGCTCTCCCGCCACTCTATTTCTCCCGGGATATTATCAATCTGCATGATCCGGTCAATCGTCCAGACCGGCGCGCCCGGACGAGGCATGAAAAAGCAGCCGCTCAGCAGCAGGACCGCACCCGTCAGCCAGATTATTCTCATTGGCCGGCTCATCCGTCTCTCCGCTGGTCGACCACGAAAACACTGCCATTGACCGTTTTGGCTTTTTTCTTTAATTCCGCGGCAATTTCGCCAAACCGGATGTGATTGCACTCTTTTTTATCCGCGTTGGTCACCACGGCAATCGACACGGTCATGATGGGAAACTGCCTGTTTTCCCCCTGCCGGGAGGTGCTTTCGATATATCCCCGTTCGGCGTCCTCGATCGTATAAAATTTAGGGACCCGGGCATCGAACCGCCTGATGATTTCCAGACAGATGCTTTCAAACTTTTCCGGAACGGTCATGAACACAAAATCATCCCCGCCGATATGGCCGACAAAATTATTGTCTGTTCCAGATGAATCGACCGCCGTCTGAATAATGTCTGCTGTCTCCTTGATAACGCTGTTTCCCGTGGCATAGCCATACCGGTCATTAAATGCCTTGAAATTATCAATATCAACAAGGCAGAATGCCACGGGCTCTTTTTGTTCGAGCCTGGTTTCCAGCACGGTTTCAATGGTGGCTCCGCCAGGCAGCCGGGTTAATGGATTGGTATCCAGGTTTCTTTTTTCCAGAGTAGCCAGCCGGCGCCCCATGCTGACAAAAGATTCGGCCAGCCGTTGCAGTTCCCCGCTGCCCTTGACCTTGGGGACATAGTCAAAATTGCCCTTGGCGATCTCTTCAGTGGCGTCGATTAACTGCTGGATTGAGCGTAAAATATATCGAAAACCGATAAAGACGGAAATAATCCCGACAAGGGTACCGATAATAAACAGCCCCGCCATGACTTTAAACGCCCGGTGACTGACGGCGGCAATCTGCTGTACCCGGGCCTGCTGACGGTTGAATGTGGTTTGTTTGATTTCATTGATCAGCCGGCTGAGCTTGTCAAATTCAACCGATATTTTTCTATTGTAAACCGCCTTGTTCGCAGGAAACAGCGCTTCCGCGGTCTGGTAAAACGTCTGATACAGCGTCGTGTATTGCTGATGGCAATCGGCTATTTTTTTTATTTTGGCCGCGCACAGCCGCCCCTCTTCCGTTTTCTGAAGCCGGGCCAGAACCATTTGAAATTTGGTGCCATGCTCGATAAACTGTTGACGAATCCGTTCGGCGCGGGAAATAAGATAATGCTGTCCGAACGCCTGCTCCAGAAGGATCTCGTTTAACAGGATGTCTGTTGACCCGATGACCTGCATATCTTCCTTTACAATACGCTGGTTGATCTGCCGGACTTCCTGAAGACTGAGATATGCAAAATACGGGATCACGCCGAGAAGAACAATCAAGGGTAAAAAAACCAGCAGGATCTTATTGGCAACACTCGAGTTCTGATAACAGATCATGTATGCGGCCCGGCGGATAATTTGTCGTCACTTTTGAGCAAATGGCGAATTAACTTATTTGAAAAACAGTATATTTTTATATACCAAATGATATTTACGGTAGCGAATTACCAGAATTGTGTCAAGAATGAAGTCGATTTATCATAAAAAAGGCAGGCGGTGGTAACCGCCAGACAGCCGCCAGGGGCCAGGGGCCGGCAAATACGGTCACTTCGGCCGCACACCTTTATTCACTTTATTCTTGACATAAACAACAGAATTACAATATAATTACCGCAAATCTTACCCACAAATATGGTTATTATCCATGGCTGTAAAAGACAAGAGAAAAGCCCCCCGAATCGATTCACTCAACCTGATATCATACGTCGTGTACGATGAATCGGGAAATGCCATCCGCCAGGGGATGGGCAGAACGCTGAATATTTCTGAAACAGGCATCTGCCTGGACACATACAAAGCCCTGTCGCGCCGGCAGAAAGTCTCTCTGGCCATTGGCCTAAAAGATAATGTGGTCAACATTATCGGGCTGGTGGTTCATGTCCGCAAACGAAAAAGCGGGCGCTTCGATAACGGCATTGATTTTGTTGAAATGGATAAAAACCAGCAATTGGTTTTGGACAAATTCCTTACCGCCTATTATCAGATTAATTCCGCCGCTCAATAGCGCGTTCACCGGTAAACCATCCCGGGCTTTTGCACCCCGGCCCGGCTGACGGATACCTTAAGCCCCGCTGCGGATATCAATCGTATCCACTGTGCCTGTCCGATTTTCCGCATTCCGTTCAGATCCACCAGGATTTCTTTTTCTTCTTTTTTTCATATTCCATTCATACATTATTCACCTCGGATGTGTATCGTCATCTCCAGTCCAACCTGTAAGTATTTTGGACTGCCATCCATCACAGCCAACTAAAACGAGGTGACGGCCATGAAAAGACAGATCAAACAACTGGGATATGCTTTTTTTACTCTGTTTTACATCCTGGGATTCTTGACAGCGGCAGCTATGGGGGCCACCGGTGAAACCGGCGACCAGACGCTGGCCCCCTATTTTTTCATCGAAAATAAAAACGCGGCCACAGATAATTTCCCGCTCAAAAAAACAGATGTTTCCGCCACCATCAACGGCGTGATTGCCGAGGTAACCATTTCCCAGCAATATACCAACACCGGTGAACGCCCCCTGCACGGCCGCTATATTTTCCCTGCTTCCACGCGGGCAGCCGTACATGGCATGACCATGACCATCGGCCAGCGGATCATTACCGCGAAAATCAAAGAACGCCGCGCGGCGCAGCAGTCGTTTGCCGCCGCCAAAAAAGAAGGAAAAAGCGCATCACTGCTGGCCCAGCAGCGGCCCAACGTCTTTCGCATGGATGTGGCCAATATCATGCCCGGTGACACCATCACCATGACGCTGCACTATACCGAGCTGCTCGTTCCCCGCGCAGGCACCTATGCATTCGTGTTTCCCACCGTCGTGGGCCCCCGCTATGCCGGTCAGTCCGAAGCAGCCGCCCGGCCCATTGACCGCTGGGTAAAAAATCCGTTTCTGCCGGCGGGAACGCCGAATACCGCTGATTTTCGTATCGGCGTCCAGATCACATCGGGCATTCCCGTCGCTGACATCGCGTGCCCGTCACATCGTATTGAAACCATATGGGACAGCAAAAAATCGGCCCGGGTGCGTCTGGCCGAGTCGGAAAAAAACGGCGGCAACCGGGATTTTATCCTCACCTACCGCCTCAGCGGGCAAAAGATCCAGTCCGGCCTGATGCTGTATAAGGGGCCGACGGATCATTTCTTTTTGATGATGGTCGAGCCGCCCAGACGGGTCCTGCCGGACGATCTGCCCCGGCGGGAGTATATCTTCGTACTGGACGTGTCCGGCTCCATGCATGGATTTCCCCTCAATACATCAAAAATATTGCTGAAACGGCTCATCAGCCATCTTAATCCCGATGACCGGTTCAACCTGCTCTTTTTCGCCGGTGGTTCCCGCCTCCTGGCGCCGGCCTCCCTGGCCGCCACGTCCGAAAATATCGATAAGGCCGTGGCCCTGATCGATCAGGCCAGTGGCGGCGGCGGCACCGAATTGCACAACGCCCTGCAACGCGCGCTATCCCTGCCCCGCAGCGAGGCTGTGGCACGATCCGTACTCATTATTACCGACGGCTATATCAGCGCCGAGGCAGATGTATTCCGGCTGATCCAGTCCCATCTCAACCAGACCAGCGTTTTTACCTTCGGCATCGGCAGCAGCGTCAACCGGTATCTCATCGAAGGGATGGCCCGGGCCGGCCAGGGCGCATCGTTTATCGTCACGGACCCCGCCCGGGCACCGCAGGCCGCCGACCGGTTTCGCCAGTACGTGGCCGCGCCGGTGCTGACCCATATCCGGATCGGGTTTGACGGATTTGCCGCTTTTGGCGTCGAGCCCGCCAATGTCCCTGATCTCTTTGCCAGCCGACCGATTATCGTTTTCGGCAAATGGCGGGGGCGTCCGGAGGGAAAAATCCGGATTACCGGCATCACCGGCAGTGGCCCGTTTCAGCAGACGGTTTCGGTGGCCCAGACGTTACCCGATGCGGCCAACAGCGCCCTGCCCTATCTCTGGGCCCGCAAACGGATCGCCCGGTTAAGCGATTTCGGCAGCCCGGAAGACGCGGAACGCCAGGCGGAAGTCACGTCTCTCGGTCTGACCTACAACCTGCTCACCCGTTACACCGCTTTTGTTGCCATCGACGAAACCATCCGTAATCCACTGGCGGATGCCACCGACACGGTTAAGCAGCCTCTGCCCCTGCCCCTGCACGTTTCCAACCTGGCCGTGGGCGGGATGTCTGCCGTTCCGGAACCGGATCTGTTCTGGCTCCTTATGGCCGCGGGGTTGCCGCTGTTGATCTGGCGGACGATGCGGCAGAAAAATCCCGGCCGGACGGACCGTCAGTGAGGGGCCGGCTGTTTGCCACTCCCGGCCGCCGGAACATTCGACGGCCGGGGACAATCATCCCCTGGGTCCTGCTGGGAACTGTCGCTGTCGGACTGAAGTACTACTACAGCCACGCCACCGGTGACGATCTGGCCTGGATCCTGAGGCCCACCGCCGGATGGGTGGCCCGCATCAGCGGCCTGCCGTTTGCCAGTGAGGCGGGTACCGGTTTTGTCAACCGGGCGCACCGGATCATCGTTGCCCCGGCATGCGCCGGTCTCAATTTCATGATCGTCGCCCTGCTGACAACGGGGACAGCGGGCCTTCACCGCCTGACATCGGGCTGGATGCGACTGGCCTGGATCGGTCTGGCCGTGTTGTGCGCGTATCCATTTACCCTGATGGTCAACACTGTCCGGATCATCGGCGCCATCCATTTATACTCAGCCGACATCTACCAGGGCTGGTTGACGCCGGCCCGGGCGCACCGCATGGAAGGCATCGGCGTATATATCACCTCCCTGATGCTGTATCATCTGGCGGTTGAATATGCCCTCTGCGCCGTTCAGCGCCGGTCGCGACATCGGGAGGCTCCCGTTCCGGGAAAAACCGCTCCCGCCAGCGGCTGGACACCGATGGTCTGGTATATGTTCGTTGCCATTGGCGTCCCCCTGATCACCGGCGCCCCCTTCCGCTATCCAGCCCGTTTCCTGGAACACGGCGCCACTATCATGCTCGCGTGCGCGCTTGTCTTTACCGTTCTTTTTCTGCTACGCTTGATGCTTCGGCAGCGGCATCCCGCGCCGCGAGTTTCGCCGGCCGGCTGTATCGACAGCCACAGGATCCCGGGAGAAAACAACCCATGAAACAGACCATATTAATCGTGGAAGACGAACCGGCCATTACCGATACGATCCAGTATGCCCTGGAAACCGATGGCTTTGACACCCTTTGCACAACGGCGGGTCACGCCGTACCGGCCCTGCTCGCCGCCCGGCCGATCGCCCTCATCATTCTGGATATCGGTCTGCCGGATATCAGCGGATTTGAGCTGTGCAAGGAGATCCGCCGGCAATACGCGACGCCTGTTATCTTTCTGACGGCCCGGACCGAGGAAATCGACCGGGTTGTTGGCCTTGAAATCGGCGGAGACGATTATGTCACCAAGCCCTTCAGCCCGCGGGAACTCGTTGCCCGGGTCAAGGCCGTCTTGCGGCGAACAGCCCCGGCCGCCCCCCCGGCAGCAAGCCCATCCGTCTTTACCGTGAATGAATCCAGGCGCCATATCGTCTATTTCGATCAGCCGCTCGATCTGTCCCGCCTGGAATACAACATTCTGAAAACATTTATCCGCCGGCCGGGTCATGTTTTTTCCAGGGACCGTCTGATGGATCTGGTGTGGGACGCGCCCGAATCAAGCATGGACCGCACGGTGGATGCCCACATCAAGAATATCCGCGCCAAATTAAAAAGAATCAAGCCCGACCTTGACCCGATCGTCACCCACAGGGGCACGGGATATGCCCTGAAAGAGGATTTATGAAACTCGGCGTCCGCATCTTCGCCTGCTACCTGGTCATTTTCGTACTCTGCTTTTCCTGGCCCCTGAACCGGGTACTCAACACCCTTAGAACCCGCTATCTTGAAGGCGTCGAAGATCCCCTCGTGGATCAGGCCCACACCCTTGCCGCCATCATCGGACTTGAGATGCGGGAAAATCGTTTCAACCGGGAGGCGCTTTACGCCGCCCTGCAGCAGACGTATACACGTCCGTTCAGAGCCAGTATCTACAACCTGCTCAAAACCCATGTTGACATGGGGTTTTACGTTACCGATGCCCGGGGAAAAATCATCTTCGATTCGCGATCGCGGGCCACCTGGGGAAAAGACTATTCCCAATGGCGGGATGTCCGCCTGACGCTGGAAGGCCGCTACGGCGCCCGCTCAACCGATACGGCTCCCGGCGATCCAACATCCGCGGTGCTCTTCGTCGCCGCCCCCATCCTGATCGACGGTAATATCACCGGCGTCCTGTCCGTGGCCAAGCCCACCACCAACATCAACGGCTTTCTCAAACGGGCCAGACCCCGGATTTACCGGATCGGTTCCCTGGCCGTGGCGGCGGCCATTCTGCTCAGCCTGATCGTCTCCATGCTGCTCACCCGGCCGATTAAACGGATTACCCGCTATGCCGACAATATCCGCGCCGGCAAACGCCCCAAACTGCCCCGGCTGGGCCATTCGGAAATCGGTGTGCTCGGAGAAACCATCGACAGGATGCGGGAAGCGCTGGAGGGGAAAAAATACGCCGAGCAATACGTCCAGACCCTGACCCATGAGATCAAAAGCCCGCTGTCCGCCATCCGGGGGGCGGCCGAGCTGCTCGGCGAGGATATGCCCGTTAAGCGCCGGGCCTGTTTTCTCGCCAATATCCGCAACGAGGCCGGCCGGATTCAACAGATCATCGACCGGATGCTTGAGCTGGCCACCCTGGAGAGCCGGACAATCCTGCAGAAAAAAGAGAAGGTGGTATTCAAAACAATTGTCAATACAGTCCTGGAGAGCAAACAGCCCCTGATCCGGCAGAAAAAACTGCGGATCGACGATACGGTCGCTGGCGGTCTGAGCATTACCGGTGACGGGTTTCTCCTGTTTCAGGCGGTCTCGAATCTGATCCAGAATGCCATTGACTTCAGCCCGGAGGGGGGACGCGTGACGCTTGCTACCGATACGGACGGGGAGGTTTTGCGGTTTGTCGTGGCTGATGACGGCACATCCATCCCGGATTATGCCCGGGAAAAAATTTTCGACAAGTTCTTTTCTCTGCAACGACCCGACAGTGGTAAAAAGAGTACCGGCCTGGGGTTGAACCTGGTCAAGGAAGTGGCTCACCTTCACAATGGCGAGATTGGATTGGCCAATCGCTCCCCAAAAGGAGTTCGTGCGACCCTGCAGCTACCGCTGTCGTGATTGTTTTTTACGCTCTCTTTCCGCTGTGACGCAATAAAGGCCCCGGCCCTCCCGGGTGGGTCCGAAGCAGAGATTATCCGACCGACAGGCCGCCGGCGTCCGGTCTCCGGACTGCCATCTTTTAACCAGTCCGGGCTCCCGGATAAACGGCCGGCACATGGAAATATAATCAGCGCTTTTTTCAGCAACGATCTTTTCCGCCACGTCAATGGACCGAATACCGCCCACCAGTATTACCGGGATATCGACCGCCGATTTAAAGGCCGCGGCGGCGTCCTTAAAGTACGCTTCATCCGCCTGCCGGCGGATGCCCATGCGGATCGGGCTTTTCCGGCCGGAAAGCGCGGTCCCGCCGGACACTTCAATGGCATCAACCCCCCTGGCCGCCAGCATGCGGGCAGCCAGGACGGCGTCATCCCGTTCGAGCCCGCCGTCGATAAAATCCCCGGCATTCATCTTGATCAGTACCGGATAGTTTTTTCCAACCCCCTCCCGGATCGATTCGATGATTTCCAGATGAATCCGCACTCTGTTTTCCAGTTCGCCGCCGTAATGATCGTGCCGGTGATTGAAAAAAGGGGATAAAAACTGGCTGAGCAGATAGCCATGGGCGGAATGGACCTGGACACCGTCAAATCCGGCCGCCTGTGCGCGGTCCGCGGCCCGGCCAAACGCGGCCACGGTGTCACGGATATCCGTCTCCGACATTTCCCGGACCGGATGTTGGGTCACCTTCTCAACGCGCGACGGCGCCAGGGGCGGATAACCGGTCCGGTCCGGATCAGCAAAAATACCGGAATGGGCCAGCTGGGCCACAATGGCACCACCTTTTGCGTGGACGGCGTCAACCATTTTCCGCAGCCCGCCCACCCGGTCATCTTCGTTAATACCCAGCTGGCGGCAGCCGGCCTGCCCCTGTTTGGTCACGTACGCATGTCCCGAAACAATCAGGCCGACACCGCCGTCTGCCAGCCGGGCCAGCGTATCAATTAAAGGATCGGTCACCACGCCCTCTTCAGTGGCCAGCCCCTCCCAGGTGGCCGAGCGAACAAATCGGTTTCTCAGATGCATGCCATTGATGGCAGTCGGTTGAAAAAGTATCGACATTCGGTTTTTCCTTCCATGGAGATGGTGTTTTTTCGGTGTTCCGGCGGGTGTAAGTTATCGGCGCAGTTAATCTACGTTGCGGTGAAATCGGTTTTCTCATCTATCGGAAACAGCCACTTGCTGAAATGTTCATCCCGGCCGGTTATGATGTCACCCATGATTTTTGAAATTTTTCGGGTGACCGGGCCTGGAACAGTATCGATGACGCGATCTTCCATCTGCCTGACGGGCAGCACTTTATTCGGTGTCCCTGCCAGAAACAATTCGTCCGCGGTCCATAACCAGCGACGCGGAACACGCGCCTCTTCGACATGAACATCGTAAAACCGTGCGGCATCAATAATCGATTCCCGGGTAATACTTTTCAACACGGTGCCGGGTGCCGGCGTATATAGCGTCCCGTCTTTGACAAAAAAAATGGACTCGGTGGGTCCTTCGGCGACAAACCCCTGGGTGTCGAGAAGTACGACATTTTCAAATCCGCGGCGCCGGGCCTCGTTTCGGGCCACCATCCCGTTTAAATAATTGGCAGCGGCCTTGGCTTCGACGGGAACGGTCTGCGGGTCCAGTTTTCGCCAGGGCGAAATACCCACCGTTGTCCCGGTGTCAAAAGGAAAAGACAACCCGCCCAGATCGTTTTCGGGATCCACCACAAAAATTGATAGGGTCAGCGGCGCGTCCGGTGGCAGGATACTGAAGGCCACGTCGGTATACGCGCCGATAATCTTGATAAATCCGGATTCGACCTGATTGTGCCGGACGGTCTCCTTGACCTTCTCCGCGAGTTGTTCCGGCGTCAGGGGAATTTCCATTTCCAACAGATCGGCGGTTCGGTACAGGCGTTGAATGTGCTTGTCCAATCTGAAAACAGCGGCGCCTGATTCAACAGGGTGCAACCCCATGATCTCAAAGATAGCGCTTCCCCGGCCAAACCCGTGACTCATCTGGTGAACCGTGGCCTGGTCCCAGCGAACAAAGGTATCTTTCATGAATACAATGCGTTGATTAAACACGCGTCCCCCCAGTTATTCAACCGGATCACAATCCGGATAGCGTCAAATCCATACATGACGGATAAATTATGTCAAACGGGAGATACCGTGTCAAACTCGGACGCTGCCTTCAAATCCTATAATCGTAATTCAGATTACATTTTACGGCCAATTTATAATCCAACCGTCTTTTTTATCTTGACGCTATTTGTCACTTAATATATTAGTATAATATTATGTTACATATATTCAGATCCCGCCTGTTATTCTCTTGGCGTTATAATTGCATAACAATTACACAATAACCTGTCATCATTAATTGGGTCTTAGAAATGGAAAAGAAAAAAATCCTCCTCATAGACGACAATGCCAGTATTACCCGCCCCATCCGCCTGCTCCTGGAATCCACCGAAAGGTATATTGTCCAGGAAGAAAACAGCGGCCGCCGCGCCCTTAAAACCGCGCAAGACTTTCAACCTGATCTCGTTTTCCTGGATATCATGATGCCCGACATGGATGGCAATGAAATTGCTGCGCAACTTGAAAAAGATGAGAATCTCAAAGATGTCAAAATCGTATTTCTGACGGCCATTGTCACCAAGGGAGAAGTCACGGCCGGCTGTGTCACCCATATTTCGGGCCGCCCCGTGCTCGCCAAACCGGTCAATTCCAAAGAACTGATCCAGTGCATCGAAGAATCACTGCACGGATAGACCGACTCCCTGCCGCTTATGCCGGATCCATTGGTTTTTTTCAGATAATACAGCGAAAGAGATGCCCCCTGCAATTCAGGCGGGAAATTTTTCTCCTTTTCCATTCTGTCGGGAATATGATAGACAGAAAGCTGGTCAAATTACACATCAGCATCAAATATGTGATGAAATAAAGATCCGGCCCGGTGATTAAATATTGAGGAGGAATGATCTATTATGACGTACAAAGAAGTGATTGTTGAAAAAAAAGATGCCTACATAGGAGAGATCACGCTCAACCGTCCGGACAGTTTGAATACCTTCAGCAGCCGAATGGCCGTGGAGCTGATCAGTGCGCTGGAGACCCTGGACGCGGACAGGGATGTGCGCGTTATCCTTTTAAAGGGCGCCGGGAAGGCCTTTTGTGCCGGCATCGACGTCAACGAACTGGCTGGAAAAACGCCGCAGGAATATCGGGAGTGGATCGAGCGGATGGAACGCCCGCTGGTGGCTGTTTCAAAAATGAACAAACCGGTGATCGCCCAGTTTCATGGTATTGCGGCAGCCAACGGCATGGGTCTGATCGCCGCCGCGGACCTGGTTATTGCCGACGAGAACGCCCGCATGGGATTGACGGCGATTAATGTCGGGCTCAATTGCGTCGGACCGGTGATTCCGGTCGCCCGATGCGTCGGCCGAAAAAAAGCGCTGGAATTACTGCTTTACGGCAACCTCATCCGTACACCGGAAGCCCTTTCCCTGGG
>CAZNZW010000041.1:22155-23764 GCA_964577615.1 uncultured Desulfobacterales bacterium
TGGGCCTGTTGATTCGACGCGTTTTATCGCCCGGGGCCGCGTCCTCACCCCAGGGCAACATCCAGGACCATCATCAACGCAAATCCGACCATTGTCGCCAGGGTCACGGCGTCAATACCGGCCGGGTTACGCTGGGATTCAGGGATCAACTCTTCCACCACCACGAAAATCATGGCGCCGGCGGCAAAACAGAGCGCATAGGGCAGGATACCCTGCATGTAAATCACGAAACCGGCACCAGTGACTCCGGCAACCGGCTCCACGATGCCGGAGGCCTGCCCCATGAGAAAGCTTTTTGCCCGTCCCATGCCTTCTCTCCTTAATGGCAGCGATACAGCCGCGCCTTCCGGAAAGTTCTGCAGGCCGATTCCAAGGGCCAGCGCAATGGCCCCGCCCATCGTGGCTGACGGCAGCCCCGCGGCCACAGCCCCGAAGGCTACCCCCACGGCAAGGCCCTCGGGAATATTATGCAGCGTAATGGCCAGGACGAGCAGCGTACTCCGCTGCCAGGATGTTTTAATCCCCTCACGCCGATCGATGGCCAGCCCCGGATGCAGGTGAGGCAGGAAGTAGTCGGTCAGGCGCATAAACAGCCCCCCCGCCAGAAACCCGGTGGCGGCGGTCAGCCAGGGAGTATGCCCCATCTGCTGGGCCATTTCAATCCCGGGCGCCAGCAGCGACCAGAAGCTGGCCGCAATCATGACACCGGCGGCAAACCCCAGCATCGCATCCATAACGCCGGCGTGGATCGTTTTCGTGAACATGACAATCGACGCGCCTGCAGCTGTCACCCCCCAGGTAAAAAGCGTGGCGATCAAGGCCTGCATGACAGGGCTGAACTGCTGAAGATAAGCAATCACACGACGTCCTTTCCGTCAAATAACAGATCCGGCCGTTTCTTTCCCGATAGCGGTTCCCGGCTCAGAATCACCGGTCTTTCAGCAAATCCTTCAGCCCGGCAAAGGGCAGATCGCCGAGGCCTTCCGCTTTTTCTTCTTCGGCTGCTCCGGCCCCGTCATACCATTGGGCCACCTGGTGCCGGGAATGTTCGTTTTCATGACAATAAATGCACAACAATTCCCAATTACTGCCATCCGGCGGGTTGTTATCGTGATCATGATCCTTATGATGAACGGTCAGTTCCCGAACTTTCTTACCGGAAAATTCCCGGCCGCACTTTGCACAAACCCACGGGAACATTTTGAGCGCCCGCCCCCGATATGTTTTTTCCTGGCGTTCCCGATCCAGCCGAGCTTCGGCAATCTCCTGATCCAGTTTGTCGGGTTGAACTTTTCCCGCTGACATTTGACTCTCTCCCAAGTGCTTGGTTCAGGTTCAATCTAAGATTTCACCGGTTTCTTTTCTATCGCACCATTTTTTACGATCATTATTTTGATATCTTCGTATGGGCGGGCACCAGCCAGTCGATCCTGATTGCAGACCAGAGTCGGCACAACTGTTATGTTTAAGTCTTTCGCCCGCATCCAATCAGTATCCACTTTTTTCCGAAACGTCCGTTCGGATAGTATTTTTGCGGCGGCCTCCGGCACCAGTCCGGCTTTCTCCGCGATATCGAGTAGAACAGGCACTCTGGCAATATTTTCGCCCA
>CAZNZW010000041.1:23864-28797 GCA_964577615.1 uncultured Desulfobacterales bacterium
AAATCGAATATCCGCTGTCGTTTTCCCCGCCTGGCCGGTCTCCAGGCTCTGGCCGGCGATGATCTTTTCGCATTCGGCCCTGTTTTTTTTCCCCGAATAATAGGCATACCCCGTTTCTATCATTCGGCATCCGGATTGAACAGCAGTGGTAATCAACTCCGTCAATGTCGTCTGCAGCGGCGCTCCGGTCAGTAAATCCCTATACTGAATCGGATCGGGCAGTCGCAGAGATTCCTTTTTCAGATTATGGTCAAATCCGGCGATTGCCCCGGCGGGATAGAAGCCCAGTCTATACAGCACGTTGAATAGCAGGTAATAAAAGTAGCTGTGAGTGATGCGGCTATATCTGATCTGCCTCCTCATTGCCTTTCCCAAAGCCCTTTTTTCAATACCGAGCACCTCCGGAATGCTCAAATCTCTTATCAATTCGGGCCTGATCATCCGGTCAAGACGGAAGGAGTGGTTGATCTGCCTGTTAATATCGGCTTCATAGTGCCAGTGCAGGTAGGAGCTGCGATCCTGCTCCTTCTTGTTTCCCTCTGCTTTATACCCTGAGATATAGAATATCACCGGGTGAAAAGTCATATCAACCGCGTAGTGCGTTAGAAATCCCGCGATGAACGAAAAATTTTTTCTGTCTTTTTTTGATCTGGCTTTATCCAGTATATCAAAAACGATCTGATGAGTCGGTATACCGTCTTCGCCGTGGAGATTATACGCCATGGCAAAAAGCGACTTGTCCTTGCTGTAAAACAGGATATCCGGAAAAATCGAACCGAAAAAATAGTAATCCTTATGATCGTCAAGCAATGCCTTTAATGAATGATTGCCGATTTCCCCTTTTATCTGATCGGCCAGGTAGATATGGGTATTCTCAGCGGCCATGGCACATGGATCCCAATGAAGTCATGAATGAGTCGGCCATGCCGGTCACTCGTTTTTCCGGCTGAAGTACAGGTTGGCCATGGCCAGAAGCGAGGTGCCGACAATAAGCAGAAAAGAGATGGCATTAATGACCGGTGTGCTGCCGTCCCGGACCTGAAGGTAGAGATTGATGGGCAGGGTCGCTTCCGACCCGACCAGAAACAGGGTTGTGTTAAAATTTTCGAAGGACATGAGAAAGGCCACTGCCGCCGAACCGATGATCGCCGGCCGCAGAAATTTAAGGGTAATATGCCAGATCACCTGAAAACTGTTGGCACCCAGATTCAACGCCGCTTCTTCCAGGGTGGGATCAAATTTTTTGAGGCGGGCGGAAACCACCAGGGTCACCAGAGTGGAAATAAAGGAGAACTGCCCCAGGACAACCAGCCAGAAACCGGGCCGCAGCAGGGCAATATCGATCCCCAGGTGAGTTTCAAAAAACAACCCCAGGGAAGTACTCAGTAAAAGGATCGAAATGCCCAGGATCACGCCCGGTATGACCAGGGGAGAGATCATCAGAAAATAAAGTGCCTGTTTGAATCTAAATTCTTCCTGCTCAAACAGGAACGCCCCGCAGGTCCCCACCGTGGTTGACAGGATCGACACAAAAAAAGCCACCCGGGCACTGACCCAGATACTGTCCAGATTCATTCGGTCGTGAAAAATCCCCACCCGGTCCGGCAGGTCGGCAAAAAACCAGTCCAGCGAAAACCCTTTCCAGGGCAGCGCGGGAAACGCGGAATCATTAAATGCCAGAACGCAGGTGACGAAAAGTGGCGCGAACAGAAAAGAAAAATAAGCAATGATATATACCTTGAAAGCAATGGTATAGCTTTTCGGGTTTGGCAATGTCCGTATCATTGCACCACCTTGGTCAGCTTCTGGCCGGTCAGTTTCAGCGCCGTCCAGATCACCAGAGAAGAAAGAATCAGCAGCAGAAACCCGAACGCCGATCCCTGGTTCCAGTTAAAGCTGGCGATGAACTGGTTGTAGATCTGTTCGGTAAACCAGAGGGAGTTTTTACCGCCCATTAAATTAGGTGTCAGGTAATTGCCTAATGTCAGCATGAAGACCACGATGGATCCGGAAATAATCCCCGGCGTGGCGTGGGGAATAATGATCCGGACGAGCACCGACCAGACGCCGCCGCCCAGGTCGTAGGCCGCTTCGATCAAGCTGTCATCCAGACTTTCCAGCACGGATATCAGCGGGACAACCATAAAAAGCATGGATGTATACACCAGGCCCAGGATCATGGTCGCGTCGTTGTAAAGCATCTCCACTGGATTGTGTAATATACCGAATTTTATAAGAAAATGATTAATTATCCCGCTTTCGCGCAGCAGAATCATCCACCCGTAAACCCGAACCATCTCGCTGACCCAGAATGGGAGCAGAAGCAGGAGGGTCAGAAAACCGGTATATTTCGGCCTGACAACCTTGGTAATAAAAAAAGCGACCGGCAGGGCCAGGATAAAGGTGAGAAAAGTCACCAGGATGGAATAGACCGCCGTCCGGACAAAGGTAAGCCAGTAAATGGGTTCCGTAAAAAAGGTCTGATAATTCGCCAGGCTCCAGACCATCTGGTCGGCATCGTTTTCGATCTGAAAAGATTTGATCAGCAGATCAATGTGGGGCAAAACAATAAGCAGGAAAAGCCACAGCAGGACCGGGGCCATGAAACAGACAAGTGTCCAGCGTATCCGGCGCATCAGGTTTTCCTGCCCGTTTCCGGAAAGCAGATACCGGATTTCACATCCCAGCCGATTTCGACTTTGTCACCGGGACGAATATAATCAAACTGGCGATTCTGGGGCAGAGCCACCAGCATTTCCCGCTCTGAATTGACCGGCGTCACCAGAAGCCGGCTGTTGGCCCCGTCAAACAGAATGGATTTGACGGCGACCTCAAACCGGTTTAAATCGGCCAGGCTGGCATCCGGCGCAATCAGCATGGCCTCGGGCCGCAGAAACAGCGTTACGGATGTCCCGGTTATCGGTTCGCCGCCGGCCTGCATGCGAAACCGATGGCCATCGGTTGTCTCTATCTGGATCATCCCCTCAAGGCAGGAAACAATTCTCCCCGACCATGAATTATTATCTCCCACAAAGCGGGCGACAAATGGCGTTTTGGGATGGGCATATAAATTCTGGGGCGTATCGATCTGCTCAAATTTACCCCTGTTCATCACCGCCACGTGGTCAGACATAACCAGGGCCTCGGACTGGTCATGGGTGATGTAGACAAAAGTTGTTCCCACCTGGGTCTGAAGTTTTTTCAGCTCCACCTTCATCTGTTCACGAAGCTTTAAATCCAGCGCGCCCAGCGGTTCGTCCAGTAGAAGCACCGCTGGTTCCAGCACCAGACACCGGGCAATGGCCACCCGCTGCTTCTGCCCGCCGGAGAGCTGGGAAACCTTCTTTCGTTCAAAACCGGGCAGATCGACACGTTCGAGAATGCTGGCGACTTTCGTCCGGATACGATCTTTTCGCTCCCCCCGCCGCCGGAGTCCAAAGGCAACGTTGTCCCCCACATCCATCATGGGGAACAACGCCAGGTGTTGAAAAATCAGATTGACCGGCCGCCTGTTGGGGGGCATGCCCGCCATGTCCTGCCCGCGAATCTCGATCCGCCCGCGGGTGGGTTCGAGAAAACCGGCAACCATACGGAGCAGGGTTGTTTTCCCGCACCCCGACGGGCCTAAAATGGAAAAAAAACGGCCGCTCTCAACGGTAAACGACACGTCGTCCACAGCCGTGAAGTCCCCGAAAGTACGCGTAACATGCTCGGTGGACAGATCAATCTGCATGCGCCCCCCCGTTTGCGGCTGGTCCTGATTGTTTACTTTGCCGCCTTGACCTTGTCCAGAATCATCCCCTCGATGGCTTCCAGCTTGGCCGGGACCGGGGGATACCATTTAATGTTATCGATATCTTTCTGGGGAAAAGTCCGCTCGAAATTGGCCCGTACCTTTTCATCGAGTAATTTGACGGCGCCCGCCGAAGCGGTCCCATATTTTTCTGCGTTGGTGAAAACCGCCGCGTTCTCGGGTTTCAGCATGAAGTTAATCCACTGATAGGCCCCTGCCACATTTTCGGATTTGGCCGGCAGGGCGAACGTATCGATCCACCCCAGGGCACCGCTTTTGGGAGCGACAAAGTCGATGTCGGGATTTTCGGCATGCAGCTTCCATCCCCCCCCATCCCAGGCCATGGCCACGTTGACTTCTCCGGAACGCATCGCCTGCAGCAGGGCATCTCCGTTGGACCAATAGGATTTCACCAGGGGCTTGGCGGCGATCATTTCGCTGCCGACTTTTTCCATCAGCGCCTTATAGGCATCGGCATCGGCGTATTTAGCAAAAGGGTTGTCTCCCAGGGCAAAAGCCAGGGCGATGAGGGTCGGGCGTTTCAGCCGATAGCTGACCCGGCCTTTGTATTTTTCATTGAGTAGATCGGTATAATCAGCGGCATCCGGTGCATTCTTTTTGTTGACGACCAAGCCGGATGTTCCCCAGCAAAACGGCACCGCGTGCGGTTTTCCATCGACCATGGTATTTTTCTTCACCGCTTCCAGCATGGAGGGAATAATCTGACCGGCCTTGATTTTCGACAGGTCAATGGGTTGATAAATTTTGTACTTGGCCTGGACCGACGAAATACGATCCTGGCTGGGCTGGGCCAGGTCAAACCCTGCTCCGCGGGTTGCCCGCAATTTGGCGATCATTTCCTCGTTGTTGGTGTAGGTCACCTTTACCGTCATGCCGGTCTCTTTTTCAAATTTATCAACCAGCACTTTGGGCGCATATCCCTTCCAGGTCAGTAAGCGCAAGGTAGCGGCCGTGGCTCCCGTTATGCTGAACATCAAAAAAACGGCAACACAAAAAACAACTATGGCAGATCTTGCCTTCATGGTGGGCCTCCTTTTGAATAAGGTTCACAAAGATTGGTCAGACTGGTTTTATATCCCAAATCCGTCGCACATTGTCAAACAGCTGACGGATCAATCA
>CAZNZW010000042.1:0-27985 GCA_964577615.1 uncultured Desulfobacterales bacterium
GATAAACGCAGATAGGTTTAAACACAAAAAAATGACGGATATTATACTTAAAAGCTTTTATGAAGTTCATAATGCACCTGGCGATGGATTTCCGGAATCTACAATTCAAAAAATATCCGCGCAGATCCGTGGCTGAATAGTTACTTGTAAAGTTGAAAAGGAATGCGCACATGCTTATTATCCATTAATTGACGGCTGCCGTTACTGTCAGCCCAACCCACATCGATCAAAGGGATGTTTTCATGCGAGCAAATCAAATCCGCCGGTTTATCAGTGCCATCCTGCTGTCCGCTTTCCTTGCCACCAGCGCTCTGGCGGCAAACACGACAACGGATATTCGCCTGGACGTAAAACAGTTTTCCCTTAAAAACGGCATGCTCTTTCTCGTGGTGAACCGGCCGGCCACGCCCCAGGTGGCCTGCCGCCTGGCCATCCGGGCGGGTTCTGCGCTCGAAACCAGCGGGAAAACCGGTATTGCCCATATGCTTGAACACATGATGTTCAAAGGGACCAAAAATGTCGGTACACGGAACTGGCAAAAGGATCTTCAACTCCAGACAGACATCGAAGCCGCTTATCAGATCATTGCCGCCGAACGCCGCAAACGGATTCCCGATCTCGATGTTATCCGTATCCAATCAGACAAAATGGCCCGCCTGCGCAAAGAAGTGCAAGACATTTACATTCCCCAGGCCTTTTCCTCCCAACTGGGGAAAAATGGCGCTGTGGATGTCAATGCCTTTACCACCCGGGACCAGACCCAGTTTGTCCTGTCAATTCCGTCCGATATGATCGAGCAGTGGTTCTCCATTGTCAGTGAACAGATATTTGAACCGGCCTGGCGGGAATTTTATGTGGAAAAAGAGGTCGTTCAGCGGGAATGGGCGTTTCGGTACGTTAACAACCCCAATGGCGCGGCCATGCTCGACCTGTATGATACGGCGTATACGGCGCATCCCTATCGAAATCCGGTTATCGGCTGGAAATCGGACATGAAAAATTTCAGCACCACCACCGCCCGGCAATTTCACGACCGTTATTACCATCCGAACAATGCCGTCTGTGTGCTGGTGGGCGATATTACGGTCAAAAAGGCGCGGCAGCTCGCCGAAATCTATTTTTCACGCTACCCGGCCGGCCGGCGCGCGCCGGAAACAGTCACTGCCGAACCGGTCCAGAAGGGCCCGGTTGAACGCATCCGATATCTGAAAGGCGCCCGCACCCCCATCGTCCGCATCGGATTTCACGGCGCGGCCATGGGCAGCGATGATTTTTTTGCGTTGGATGCGCTTACGATGATCCTAAGCGCCGGCCGAAGTGCCCGGCTCACCCAGGAAATCGTAAACAAAGGGCTGGCCGCCCGCGCCTGGGCGTATAACCCCGACAACCGCTACGGGGGCATGGTGATACTGGGCGGGTCTCCCATCGACCCCCCGGCATCGGCGACCACATCACAGAACATTGAGAAAAAGCAGGCCACCTGCCTCACGGCCTGCCGGCAGGTTCGCCGGTTGCTGCTCGCTCAGACCAATCAATTAAAAACAACGCCGGTATCTGCCCGGGAACTGGCCCGGCTGATCAAACTCAACCGCCGCGATTTTATCGACCGCCTCAGGTCGAACGAAGATCTGGCCGGCACGCTGGCCACGCTGGAAGTCCAGATCGGCTGGCGCTACCTGGACAGTTATCTGGACCGGATGGCCCGGGTGACCCCCGAAATGGTCCAGGCAGCGGCCCGTAAATACCTGCGCGAAGATAATTGCACAACCGTCTATGTCATTCCGGGTGGAAAACCGGCACATCCGCCCGAACCCTATCGTGAAGAACGCGCTGTGGGCGTCACCTCCGCTTCCAGGCTGACCCGGCCGACCGACCTGACCAATCATTCGATTTACCCGACGCCGGCCGGCTGGCACCATCCCCTCTCCTTTCTGCGCCAGCCACAGAAAATACTGTACCCGCCCGCACGAAAAATAAACGTGAATGACACCCGTCTCTTTTATCTGCCCGACCGCGAGCTCCCGATCATCGACGTCGCATTGATCGTCAAGGCCGGCGCCGTGGATATTCCCCGATCCAAAACCGGTCTGGCCAATCTGTTGAGCGCTGCCATTGTCCGGGGCGGCGCCGGTGAGTATTCTCCCGCGGAACTGGCCCGGATACTCGATGAAAATGCCATTCAACTCTCTGTCGATATCGGCAGGGAAGCCTCTGAAGTTCACCTGTCGGTTCTCAAAGATGACTGGCAAAAAGGGCTGGCGCTGTTAACCGCTGTTCTCACCGCTCCCCGCTTTGATGCAGATGTACTCAAAACGACAAAAGCACAGATGCTGACCGGGTTGGCGCGCCAGGGGGGAGATGCCCGGAGCGTCGCCCGGCGGGAATGGTTCATCTGGCATTTTGCGGGCCACCCGTATGGACGGGATCCGCTAACCGGACTCAAAACCATCCCGAAAATCACCCGGTCCGATCTAACCGATTTTCTGGCCCGTTATTTTGTCCCGGAAAATATGGTTGTCGCCGTATCGGGCGATATCTCTGAAACGCAGGCGGCTGAAGGACTCAAGCAGTTGCTGGGTACGCTTTCACATCACCCCCCGCCCCGGCGGGATATGGCGCCGCCCGCCGACACGCCGCCTGTCCTGGCCCTGATTAATAAACCCGGTCAGGTTCAGTCTCAGATTATAATGGGTACATCGAGCATCGGCCACCGGCATCCCGATTTCTGGAAACTGCGTTTACTGATTAATATTCTCGGTGGCAATGATTCACTGCTCTCCAGACGTCTGCGGGACGACCTGGGACTGGTCTATGCCACCGGTTTCTATCAGATTTACCGGTGGCAGGCGGGCATCCTGCTGGGATACATCGGCTGCCGGGGCGATAAAACCGGCCAGGCTGTTGCCGAAGCTGTCAACACCATCCGGCAACTGTCAAAAAAGGTTCCTCAATCGGATTTTAAGCTGAAAAAATTAGACGCACTGAACAGCTTTGTCTTTAACGTCGATTCTCCTGACGCCCTGGTGACGACTTACGGCAACTATGCCCTGCGCGGCGACCCGCTGGATACGCTGGCGCATATCCAGGCGCAGTTTATCCAGACCCGGTATAAAGACATGCGCCGGCTGGCCCGGGCGTACCTCGATACAAGCCGGCTTCAGATTATTATTGTCGCGGATAAAACGATCCCGGTGACCGGTCCGGATGGTACCCGGATGCCCCTGGCGTCGAACCTCAAACAACTTGCCGGACAACTGGGGCTGCCGTTTCGGGAAATAGATCTGCGGTAACGCTATCCTTCACGCACAAAAGCACTGTTGGCGACAGGGTGCGTTACCCGGCCGGGGGGGGGAGCTATGTGTGCCGCAATGCCGATACCGGATCCATGCGGGCCGCCTGAATCGCCGGATAGAGGCCAAAGAACACACCCACCAGAATGGACATCCCCAGAGGCAGAAACACGGCCCAGGCCGTAAAAGCCGTCTGCCAGCCAGCCAGCCTGGAGATGGCCGTTACGGCGCCCATGCCAAGTATGACGCCGGTCATTCCGCCCAGAAATGTCAGAATGACTGCTTCGGTTAAAAATTGGACAACGATATGATCCCGAGTGGCGCCCACTGCCCGCCGGATACCGATCTCCCGGATTCTTTCCGTTACCGTGGCCAGCATAATATTCATAATGCCGATACCGCCAACGAGCAGGGATACACCGGCAATGGCCCCCAGTACAATATTAAACGTCTGCTGCGTTTTTCGTGCCTGTTGCAACAATTCCTGTGGAATGATCAGCTGGTAATCCCTGACATTATGATGGGACACTTCGACGATGCGTTCGACACTCTTTGCCGTTTTCAGAACTTCTTCCACCTGAAAAACCTGGACAATCAGTTCAGACACGCCTTCTTCCCGCCGGCCAGTTGGCATCACGACTGTTTCCGTTCCCAGGGGAATGAATATCATCTCATTATAATTACGTACCGCGATGGCCGACGACCGTGACCTTTCAATTGTGAATCGGCCAAGAATACCGACAATTAGAAAAAGATGGCCTTCAATCCGAACGTATTGTCCGACTTTTCCCGAAACGCCGAGGTGATCCGCCACATCGCTGCCCAGTACGCATACCATGTTTTTCTGTGACAGATCGAGATCTCCGATAAATCGTCCCCGAAGCACCTGCATGTGCTGGGAATCAACATAATTTGCCGTAACGGCGGCAATTTGAGGCACCATTCCAGCCGTACCCGTCAGGACAGAAGCCCGGACATCCTTGAGCGCCGCCACCAGGCGGACGGACCGACAGCCGGCTGAAATGCGCTTTGCATCGGCCATTGTCAAGCCTTCCGACAGCTGCTCTCTGGCTCTTTCGCGTTGACTGGAAGTCAGCCCAACCGGTTTCAGATAAATATTCTTGATGCCCAGCTGCTCAATTTGCCGCACAACTTCCCTGCGGGCCCCTTCCCCGATTGAAATCATTGACACCACGGCCATCACGCCGCACATAATCCCCAGGGTACTTAAAAAGGATCTGAGTTTATGCTGCATCAAGGACCGGACAGCCATGCGAATCATTATAGCCGGTTTTTGCAGCATCATTTCGGAAATTCCCGGTGTGTTTCGTTCAGGGTCCGTCCGTCAACCATGTGGACACATCGCTGCGCACGGTCAGCGACAGACGGGTCATGGGTTACCATAACGATGGTGGCCCCCTGTCGATGGAGTTCGTCAAACAGGGTCAGTACGTCACTGCCAGTGTCAGAATCGAGATTGCCTGTGGGTTCATCCGCCAGAATAAGCTTGGGCGAAATTGCCAGCGCCCGGGCAATGGCGACCCGCTGCATTTCTCCACCTGACAGCTCGCCGGGGCGATGGGATATCCGATTTTCAAGCCCCACTCGGGAAACGGCGGTGGCAATCCGGTGGTCGATGTCCTCCCGGTCTGAATTT
The DNA here is from genome assembly GCA_964577615.1 of uncultured Desulfobacterales bacterium. GTDB lineage: Bacteria > Desulfobacterota > Desulfobacteria > Desulfobacterales > QNYZ01 > QNYZ01. The sequence goes on from CAZNZW010000042.1 coordinate 4,948, forward strand.
GCGTAAAGAAAGGGCAATCTGACATTTTCATAAATGTTCAGGGTTGGAATCAGATTGAATGTCTGAAATACGAAACCAATGGAACTGGCTCGAATTCCGGACAGAACCCGATCCGAAGCATTCAATACGTCAAGGCCGTCAAAACGGTATGTGCCGCCCGATGGTCGATCCAGGCACCCCAGCAAATGTAGCAGGGTTGATTTTCCCGACCCCGACGGCCCCATAATGGTCAGGAATTCTCCCCTGTTGACAAATAGATCAATATTTTGCAGCACCGGTATCGTCCGCGGACCGATACGATACTCCCGGCGCATGCCGACGGCCTCGATCAGACAATCATCGGAGCCATCATCAGGGTTGTGTGGGGGCAGCTCAGCTGGCACAGGTATTATCATTCGTGGATCGTTTCAGGCGCCGGCCTCACCAGACTGATCCGGTCTCCTTCTTTTATTCCGGAAAGCACCTGGACGATATCCTCAGTCTGGCAGCCAATTTTGATATTCCTTTTTTCAAATCCGGTACCGTCAAAGCGGTAACAGCAGGCTTCCCGGTTGTCGTGAAAAACCGCCTGCACCGGAACAGACAGGGCGTTTTTTACATGTCGTCCAAAAATTTCAGCTCGCGCCGTCATGCCCGGCCGAAGCCTGGGGTCTTCGGTCGGAAGGGCAACCGTCACCTGGAAATATTTTTCGCTCCCTCCCCCCTGATACCGCCCCGTTGCCAGTACCCCGATAAATGATACTTTTCCCTTAAAAGAGACATCCGGGTATGCGTCGACACGAACCACGCAATGCTGTCCGAGAAAGATTTTATGCAGATCAATCTCCCGCACCTGAGTTTTAACAATCATGGCGGAGATGTCAGGCAGGTATAAAAGCGGCTGATTCTGCCAGACCTTGTCTCCCACGCGCGGCTTTCTCTTCTGGCCGTTTCTAAACGCCTCAAACAGAATGGCAATGCCACGTAAGGGGGCCCGGATTTCGGTCTTCTTTAATTCTTTCTCGGCCCGTTTCAATGCGGCCCGTTTACCGGCCAGGCTTCGCTCCGATTTTTTCAAAGCCGCCGCCGCCTTGGCAATCTGATAGACGCTGCCATTTCTGGTCTGTTCAATCTCCATTTTCGCTTTTTCAATCCGGGCCAGCGCTGTCTCTCTCAAGGAGGGAAAGACATGATTCTGGTAACTATCGTATTTACTTTCTGCGGCTTTTCTTTTTTCTTTTAATTCAGCCAGTTTTTTCCGGGCCAGAGTCATCTCGCCGATATTTGAAAATCCCTTTGACGCCAGCTGTTTCAGATCTTCGATGTAAGCGCTATATTTCTCCAGCTCCTGCTGTGTTTTTTCAACTTCCGTTTTGTATTGCGTCAGTTGAATGGGGCCTTCTCCTTCGACCAGGCGCTGATATTCCAGCTGTGCCACCCGTACGTTGAATTCAGCAGTCTTGATTTCTTTTTCGGCCTGGGTTTTTTCCCATTCAAACACCTGCCGTTCTGCTTCCACTGCGGCTTCCAGATTCTGTTTTTCCTCGGTCAGCCGGCTGATATTTTCTTCAAACGGCGTCGGGTCTAATCGAACAAGGACATCGCCTTGATTGACATGACTGCCATCCTCGATGAGATAAATAATTTTTCCTTTATCTCCCCGGACAGTCGATGAGACCATATATGACCGCGCCGCATCCAAGAGTCCCACCGTTCTCACCTTCACCTCAATATCGCGAATCTCAGCCATTGAAAGTGGGTAATCAATTTTCGGGTCATCGGCAGAGTCGTTGAACCGGGTGCCCATCATGACAGCCACGCCGAGTCCGAGGAGAAGTATCAGGCCCTTGGTCATACCTTTAATTTGCATGGCATATTCCGTTTATCTTTCAATTAGTGTGCCTAAAACAGATCGTATTCGATAGGTACCGATAATATAATCAATTTTTGTGGAAATCAGGTCAACCTGGGCCCGCTGACGTTCGGTTTCCGCTTCGATCACATCAAAATTATTTGCCATCCCATAATTGAACTTCAGAATTGCCAGTGCCCGTTTTCCATCTGCCTGGTGCAGCTGTTTGGTACGGATCTCAATGCGCTGGCGGGCTTTATCCAACGCCTTGAGCTGCCGCCGGACTTCCCGATTGATTTCATCCATAGTCTGCTTCAGGTTGACCTCGTTGTTTTTGACATTCAACAGGCTTTTCTGATAATCCAGCTTTTCAGAAGTACGGCTCAAGTCTGTGTCACTGGTCAGGTAAACCCCCCACCGATCCTGATTAAACCCGAAGCTATCCTGAAACCGGCTGTCGGAATCAAATCGATCGTAACCAATTATCAGATCCAGGCGCGGCCGCATGTTATGCCGGGCAATATCGGATTTTCGTCTGGCTTCGCGAATATCGTCTGCCTTCTGTTCCAGTTCAATCCGGTTTTCAAGCGCCAGCTTGACCGCTTCGTCTGGGTCTATCCGAACCGGTTCAACAACAATCGGTGCGGTGATCCGGATTTTTTTTTCCAGGGGAAGCGCCAAAATCAGCTTCAGCCTGTCCTTTGCATTCGCCACGGATTCCCGGGCAGTAGACGAGCTGTTTTCAGCATCTTTCAAACGAATTTCGGCTCGATAAATATCAAGTGGCGAGGCCAGGCCGACGCCTTCTTTGATCCGGGCGGTTTCAGCGTATCCCGCCAGGCGTGCCCGTTGAAAGTCGTATAGTTTAACCAGTTGGGATTGTTTCTGAATGTCATACACAGCTGCCACGGTATCCAGTACGAGGTTGACCCGGGCAGTATAAAAGGACCGTCGGGATGCCCGCCGGGAATATTGAGAACTATAAACAGTATTCAGGTTAACCTGTCTGCCGAACCCTCTTAAAAGTGGGATACGCAGCGAAACCCCGGCTCTCCCGCTATACAGTTCATCAATCCGTTCGACTTCAGGTTTTAGAGATGCCTGGATGCCCACATCGAATTTTTTGACCAGATCAACGCCAAAACCGCCGGCTTTTTTCCCGTCTTCGACGCCGACCCGACTGGCCGGTTTGATTTTAAGATCAAATTCAGAGCGAGCCGCTTCAAGAGACAATGCCTGGCCTTTAAGATTGTAGCCGGTCTGAGTCAGGCTCCGGTTCGTCCGTAAAGCCATCTCAATGGCCGCATCCAGGGTAAGGTGTATTGTATTTGTTGCCGACAGACCACTGGTGGAATAACTGGAAATGGATACCAAAACGGCGACAAGTATTCGCAGAAACAGTCCAGGCCTGATCGACTGGCTCGGATAAGAATGATCCATTTTACGTTCCGATAAATCAAATTGCCGTTGAACATCCGTGTATAGATGTAGCAAAATTTATCATTAAATGGAACGGGGAATCAGAACGTTTAACAATTGCATTGATTCCGGCTGAGCCACCGGTTAGTCAGATCAACAATGGCCCCTGTCCACAAGAGGCTTTATCGAGATATTTCGGCAGTTATGCGCCGGATACCCTGCCGGAGCCGGGCATCCGTTTTTTATCCGAGATCATCCGCTTCAACTCGGTCGTTACCAGATTCAGATGATCTCGCATGGCATCCGCGGCAGCGTCTCCCCGGCCGCCGGCAATGCCGGCAATCACTTTTTCGGCGGTGGCAATGGCCTCGTCGGCCTCGAACAGGGTTTCATGTTTGAGCTTCACATATGCCTGGTGAACTTTCTGGACGATAAATTTCATCATAACCAGGAGCATCTCATTGCCGCTGGCTTCAGCCAGAGCGACGTGGAAATCAAAATCGTTTTCCGAAAACTGCTCGATATTCCCCATGTTTTCTTTCATCCGGTTGAAGATGGCCCACAACCGGCGAATATCGCCGGCTGTCGCCCGTCCCGAGGCCAGCCGGGCGGTATTGCATTCGAGAATTTCCCGGACTTCCAGGATATCGATCAGGCTGGCCGCGGTCTGGATATCTTTCAGGGCAAACGCAGAGAGATTCGATGCGTGCAGGTCCTGCCGGACAAACGACCCCCGCCCCTGGGTCACTTCAATGTATCCCATCAGGGCCAGGGCCGACAGCGCTTCCCGCAGAGACGACCGTCCCACGCCGAACATCTCGGACAGCTTGCTTTCCGTCGGCAGTTTATCTCCCGGTTTCAGCTCTCCCGACTGGATACTGCCGAGTATTTCCTTTAAGACCAGCTCAGAAGTCGATCGACGCTTGATGGTTTTATAATTCATCTGTTTTCAGTACCTGGCATATATTTTACAGGTGTGGGTCAAGGAATATGGTTGTTTTTTACTTGACACAATTGCCGCAATCTGTCAACAGGTTATCCTATCATCAGACAAATTGATATCTGTCAAACAGTCGCGGAATCAGGCACTGCCGCACTGTTCTGCCCGCTTAACCGGGGGATGGATCCGGTGCTGCCATGTCGATCTGGTTTCGACCGTAACCATGGCCTGTTGATTCCGGCACGCTTCCAGACACAGCCGCCGGGGGCCCGGTTTCATAAACAAACAAAGGAGAATCAACATGTTAAAATCACACGCACGGGTTGTCATCATCGGTGGCGGCGCCATTGGAACGAGTATTTTGTATCATCTTTCCAAATACGGATGGAAAGACGTAATGCTGATTGAAAAACACGAACTGACCTCCGGCTCGACCTGGATGGCGGCCGGCAACTGCTCTTTTTATCATGGTAATTACTATTGCACCCGAGTCAACATGAAAAGCATCGAACTGTACAAACAGATCGAGGCGGAAACCGGCCAGTCACCCGGCTGGCATACCACCGGTTCCATCCGTACCGCCGACAATCCCGGCCGAATGGATGAGCTGGGATATATGTACAGCATGAACCGGTGTCTGGGACTTGATGTGCGCTGGGTGACGCCCAAAGAGATCGCCGACCTTCATCCGCTCATGAATGTGGACGGGTTGACCGGCGGGCTTTACTGGCCTGATGACGGGGACGTGGATCCCAGCAGCATCACCCAGGCCATGGCTATTGGTGCGCGCAAATATGGTGGCGAGATCGTTCAGCACAACCGGGTGACCGGATTGACCCGGAAACCGAATGACGAGTGGATCGTCCACACCGAAAAAGGGGATGTAACCTGTGAATACGTTGTTAATGCCGCCGGTCTGTGGGCCCCCAAGGTCGCAGCCATGGCCGGGATTGAAATCCCTTCCATTCCCGGCGCCCATTCACACATCCTTTTTGAAGCCATTGATGCCGTCAAGGACCGGGAGACTTTTCTGCCCCTGATCCGGGACCCCGACCAGTCGATCTATATCCGCCAGGAGATGGACAGCCTGATTCTCGGGCTGTACGAACATAAAATCAAGCAATGGTATCCCGAAGGCGTTCCCTGGGATTATGCCTTGACAGAGCTCACTCCCGACATCGATCATATTTCCGATTTTATTGAAAACGGCATCAACCGCTTTCCCATCATGGGCAATACCGGCTTCAAACATGTCACCGTTGGTCCGATTACCTACACGCCCAACGGAGACCCCCTGGTGGGACCGGCCTATCCCCTGAAAAATTTCTTCCTTGCCTGCGGATACAGCTTCGGGATCACCCAGGCCGGCGGGATCGGCCATTATATTGCCGGGTGGATCATGGACGGCGAGCCTGAAATCGACTTGTGGCCCATGGACAGCCGGCGTTACGGATCATTCGCCAACTGGGCCTACAACCACGAGAAAATCGAGGACACCTATCCCCGCCTGTACAGCATCATCTATCCCAACGAATGGCGGGATGCCGCCCGGCCCAACCGAACCAGTCCGATTTACGAATACCAGAAACAGGCCGGCGCGGTCTTCGGCGATTATTATGGGTGGGAATGCCCCAATTACTTCACCCATGACGCGGCCGATGCTTATGAACGTCCGAGCTGGAGACGAACGAATGCCTTTAAATACGTGGGCGAGGAATGTCGCCACGTCCAGGAGCATGTGGGCCTCGTGGACTTGACCCGGTTTGCCAAAACCCGGATCAGCGGTCCCGGCGCCGAAACCTGGCTGAAAAAAATGACCTGCCAGCGAATCCCCAGAACCATCGGCACCATTGCCCTGGCCCCCATGCTGGATCACAACGGCGCCTTCAAGACCGACATGACCATCTCGAAAATAGACGAAAACGAATACTTTCTGGTGACCGCCAGTGTCGGTAAACGGCATGACCAGCACTGGCTGCAGCTTAACCTGCCCGCGGACGGTTCCGTTCAGATGAAAGACGTCACCTACCAGATGGGCTGTTTTGTCATCGCCGGCCCCAAGAGCCGGGATCTGCTGGCCAAAGTCGTCTATGGCGATGTATCCGGCACGGCTTTCCCATTTGCCACCACGCGCAAGCTCTATGTGGGCCGGACGACCTGCCAGGTCAACCGCATGAACTACCTCGGCGAACTGGGGTATGAAATCTTTCATCCCATCGAATCCCAGATCGCCGTTTATCAGGCCCTGATGTCTGTTCAGGCCGAATTCAATCTCAAGATGATCGGCATGCATGCCATGGAATCCATGCGTCTTGAAAAAGGCTATCTGGCCTGGAAATCGGAGATGAACGTTCATCATACGCCCCTTGAAACCGATATTTCATGGGTAATCAAATGGGACAAGGATTTTATCGGAAAATCAGCCCTGGAAAAGGTAAAGGCCGCCGGCATTGCACAGAAACAGGTGGCCCTGGTTGTCGAGGTGAAAGATACCGACCCCTGGGGGTACAATCCGATTTTCAAGGAAGACCGCCTGGTCGGCATGACCTCTTCCGGTGGATATGGCCACCGGCTCGAAAAAAGCATTGCATTGGGCTATATACCGCCCGATCTGGCCGAGCCCGGTACGGCGCTTGAAGTGGAGATATTGGGCAGGAAACGGCCCGCCACCGTGGTTGACATGCCGCTTTACGACCCCAAAAACGAGCGGATGAAAGGCTAAGTCATGTGACACGGTCAAAATTTTCAAGAATAGCTTCTGCCGGCTGAAAATAATCTTGAATTCTTTGACCGTTTGTTTTATGAGCATTTTCCTTTTATTAACCGGACAAATTAAGAGCAAAGGAACCGATCATGCAAACTTACGTCTGTGTCAAACATGTTCCCGATACGGCGGCGACCATCAAAGTCGTCGGGGAAGCCGGGTTTAACGACACCGCCTGCAAGTTTATCGTGAATCCTTACGATGAGTATGCCATTGAAGCGGCCGTTCAGCTGTATGAAAAGGAAAAGGCCGGCGAAGTAATCATTGTCGCCGTGGGGCCTGAAGCCGCGCTTTCCACGATCCGAAGCGCCCTGGCCATGGGCGGCCACCGGGCCATCCTGGTCACGCATGAGGGTCAGTTTTTAAACAGTAAAACCACGGCAGCCGCATTAAAGGCCGCCATTACCGCAGACGGCCAGCCGGACCTGATTCTTGGCGGCAAAGGCGCAGTCGACACGGAAGGATTTCAGACACTGTACCGGCTGGCGTCCGCACTCAACATGCCGGTGGCCAATGAAATCGTCAAACTGGATATATCCGGTGACAAAGCCATTGTTGAGAAAGAGATCGGGGGCGGCACCCGCCAGGTTTGTGAAATGGCACTGCCCGGCGTGATCGGTGCGACCAAGGGCCTGAACGAACCGCGATATCCCAAGTTCCCGGATATTATGAAGGCCAAGAAAAAAGAGGTCAAACAGATTCCTATTTCTGAGTTGAATCTGGTCGATGGGGCCCACACGGCCGAAGTCGTCAAGCTCGATGCCGTGCCCGAGCGGTCTGCAGCTAAAATCATGCAGGGCGAATTACGGGATCAGGTGCTTGAACTGGTGGATACGCTGAAAAATCAGGAAAAAGTCCTCTAATCCGATAAGGAGAAATTTCAAATGGCCAGAATAGGTGTGTTAATCGAAACAGGTGCCGGCAGCGTCAAAAAATCCAATTTTGGCGTCATCACCGCCGCACGCGATGCTGGAAAAAATGACGTCGTGGCCCTCCTGATCGGCGAAAAACCGTCGGATGCAGCCGTCCTGGGCGGGTATGGGGCCTCAAAAATTGTGGTTATCACGGCCGGCGATGATCTGGAAAAATCCCCGGACCGTCAGGCGCAGGCCCTGACCAAAGCTATCGAACAGCTGAAGCTCGACGGGTTGCTGGGGCTGGCCAGTACCCGGGGACGGGATATTTTTGCCCGCCTGGCGGCCATCCTGGACCAATCGCTGGTGTCCGATGCCGTCGGCATTGATTTTGACGCCCGGACCGCCCGCAAGTCTCATTTTTCGGGCAAGACCTTTGCCACCATCGCTTTCAATTCGGATACAATTCTCTGTACCATCCGTCCCAATGCCATCGAAGCCGCTGAAGCCTCCGCCGATTCAACGGAAGAAACGCTGGCCGTTACCCTTGATGTACCGGTACAGCTGACCGTGATCGAAGAAAAGAAAGGCGACGCCGACAAGGTTGATCTCACCGAGGCCGACACGATCATCACCGGCGGCCGGCCCATTGGATCGGCTGAAAACTATCAGATGCTGGAAGAATGCGCCCAACTGATGGGCGCCGCTGTGGGCGCTTCCCGGGCCGCTGTGGATGCGGGCTATGCCTCCCATGGCATGCAGGTGGGCCAGACAGGCAAGACCGTCAGCCCCCGCCTTTACATTGGCTGCGGGCTCTCCGGGTCGGTCCAGCATTTTGCCGGCATGAAAACGTCCAAAGTGATCGTGGCGGTGAATACCGATAAGGATGCGCCGATTTTCCAGAAGTGCGATTACGGAATTATCGGAGATATGTTTGAAGTCGTACCGTTGCTGACCGAGGTGTTAAAAGAACAGAGCGCCTGACTACAGGCACGATTATTCGGACAGCGGGCGGATGTCTGACGCAAACCGAAATCCGCCCGTCCCGTTTGCCGGTATGCGTCACCCATCCGCGGAGAGGCCGCCCCGTGTCGACTGATCGATGGAATGCCAAAGACTACGAACTGCACTCCCGGCCGCAGCAGGACTGGGGCCGGGAGCTGATGGCCAAGCTGGCGCTTCAGGGCGCCGAAACGGTCCTCGACATCGGTTGCGGTGACGGCAAGGTCACTGCTGACATCGCCGCCCGGCTGCATCGCGGAAAAATAATCGGAATCGACAATTCCGAATCCATGATCCGCCGGGCCCGCGAGAAATTTCCGCCGGCCGATTATCCCAACCTGTCGTTTACAAAAATGGACGCCCGGCGTCTGACTTTCTCAAATACTTTCGATCGGGTTTTTTCGAACGCCGCCCTGCACTGGGTTAAAAACCACGAACCGGTGCTGCGGGGAATTTACAACGGGTTGAAACCCGGCGGCAGGATGTTGCTGCAGATGGGCGGGCGGGGAAATGCCGGGCAGATTCTTTCCATTCTCGATTCACTCCTGGAAGAAGCGGCCTGGAAACCTTTTTTTGATTCTTTCCCTTTTCCTTACGGCTTTTTCGGGCCGGAAGAATACAAATCCTTATTAGCCGATACCGGTTTTGAAGCCAGACGCGTGGTATTGATCCCCAAAAACATGGAACTGAGCGGGCGTGCCGGCCTGAAAGGATGGCTGCGGACGACCTGGCTGCCGTATACGCACCGGATACCTGAAGATAAACGGGACGCATTTATCGACGCCATCGCCCGCCGGTATATCAAGCGGTTTCCCCTTAAAGCCGACAACGTTGTCCATGTTTCCATGGTCAGACTGGAAGTGGAAGCACGGAAAAGGTAGCACCTGAAAAACAGTGCCCGCCTTATTTTCTTCCCCTATTTTCTAATCTTCGTCCCAGTATTCCCTGGGCATATCTTTTGCCAGCGCCAGAGCGCCGCTGGCCCCGGAAAACAGGGGATCTTCCACCCGCTGGACCCCCACCGGACCATCCGCGCTCAGGGCCTCCTCCAGATAAGAACAGAGTCCGTTAATCTGGCTGCCGCCACCGGCAAGGATAATATTTTTCCGAATATCATCCTGAAACTGCGGATCAAAATTCGCGATCATCTCCTGGGTGGTTTCGATAATGGCCGGTAGAATACTTTCGCAGGCACTTCTCATTTCGTCGGTAATATCGTGTGGTGTCTGTTTTGAGGCCACTGGCATAAATGCCTCCACCGATGCTTCCGGTTCGCCGACAAAGCTGAAATCTTCCTTGAACTGACGCACCATCTCGATATTGAAATCCGCTTCCGGATAACGGGCCTTGATACCGTTGAACAGCTGCTCATCCACGTAATCGCCGGCGGTGACAATCGAACGCTGATCCTCATCCGAAGGGACGGTGCCATGCATGATGCAGAAATCAATGGTACCGGCGCCGATATCGACCACCATGGCGTTGTTGAGCGCTTCCACGCCGTAAGCCACGGCAAATGGTTCGGAAACCACCATCAGAGAGGTTGTCTGACCGGAGAACGCTTTCTTGATGGCGATTTTATTCGCCTTGAGCGCTTCGGCCGGCACGCCCACCACCGCGCGGATACTGCTTTTTTTATCGGCGCCGGCCAACTCCAGCAGATGTTTAAACAGGGCCTGAACCGCTTCTTCGTCGCGCGCCATACCTTCCTTGATTACTCCGTAAGCCAGCGGCCGGGACAATTCCAGTGACAGGCGGTTGTCCAGCGCTTCCCTGCCGAAGAGAATCGGTTTACCCACTACTTTTCTGGCAATAAAATCCCTGGGCCACCCCACATAGCTATCCACCCATCTTTTTTTACGGTTATTGGCACAGATCGCGCTTCTCGATGTGCCGAGGTCAACCCCCACGATCAAACTGCTTTTAGCCGTTTTTTTTGAACGCATGTGCTTCTCCTCTTTGAGTCTGAACGCCCTTTTGGGTCAGATAGCCGATCACTCCTTTTTCGATAAATGATGCGATCTTCTCCCGATAATCGGTCGTTTTCAGTTTTTCTTCTTCTATTTTGTTGGATATACACGAAATTTCTGACAACACCGCCGGCGCCTCCACATTTAAAAGCACGACAAACGGCGCTACCTTCACGCCCCAGTTGTGCACGTCTTTATCATACTTCCTGATATTAGAAAAGAGGCTGCGCTGAATGGCTGTGGCCAGGGCGATGGACTCCTGCTGTTTCATGGTATCGCCGATTTTCTGAATCAATTTTCTGAAATCCCCGGATGAATACATGGACGCGGCATTCTCCCGCTGGGCCAGCTGCAGGGTGACTTCGTCAGCGGTCGGGCCAAAAGAGTATGTCTCGATAATATTCAGATCCTTCCGGGGAAGCGCATTGACATGAATCGCGATAAAGAGGTCCGCTCCGATCGCATTGGCGTATTTCACCCGGTCGGATAAAGAAACCGTTTGATCGGTATCCCGGGTCAGATAAATGCGTAACCCTTCGTTCCGTCCCAGCCGCTGTTTGAGCCGCCGGGCCACGTCCAGGGTAATATCTTTTTCCCTGGTGCCCAGCGCGCCGACGGCCCCCGGATCCCTGCCGCCGTGACCAGGATCGATTACCACCGTATGAATGCCCAGACCGAACAGTGTCGACAGGCGTACATGATGATTTTTCAGCAGCCGGTCATAGTCGCCCGCATTGATGGTTACCTGTGGCCAGGGCTGCAGGATCGGATTGTTTTCCGCAGCGGGGACGCTGAAATCAGCCGTTGTCGCCGATTTTTCTTTCAGGGGGATTGCCGTTGTCGCCGATATTGATGCCGGTTTTTTAATTTTACCCGATATCTCGTCCATTGGCGGTTTCGACGCCGGGGAGCGTTTTCCCATTCCGCTCAGCACGGAAAACAACACCACGCCCGCCAACGCCACAAACACCAGGCCAGTCCGCCCGATATGCGTTCTCTTTCCATCCGGAACCGGCGCGCCGGCCGGTTTTGGCCCTGCCTTACGCGGCAAAGCGCTGCCGGGCTCAAAAAGGCGCTGATTATCTTCCCGCACCTCTTTCAGCATCGTTTTCTTCAGATCTGTCTTTATTTTCTGTCTTCCCGGCATGAAATTTTCCACGACTTGAACCGATGAAAAGACGCATCGGCCATTCAGATCACCATCCGGTTCTCATTGAGCACGGCTCAACCAGTTAACAGCGGCAGACATAAACTGCGCTTGATGAGCGGGCAGACTCAAGCGATGATCGCCTTTCTTCTGGATAATGATTTTTTTGGGGACACCGGCCAGGTGATGGATCTCTTCCCCGTGGAAAACAGGAACAGTGACATCGGCATCACCATGAACAACCAGCAGATGATCGACGGCGGCGATCCGGTCGGAAATATCAAACTGCAGATTATCTTTATAGAATGATAAATTAAAATCACCTGTATCTTCCATATTTTGACGACTGATTGTTAACGTTGCACTTCTAATTGGTGCCGCCAGTGTTACCACGGCCGCCGGCTGGATGTCTCCTGCCTTGGCCAGGCAGACCGTCCCCCCCAGGCTGCTGCCGAACAGACAGATGTCAAGGTTCCTGTCGATATTGTTTCGGACCCATGCCACTGCGGCCATCAAGTCCCGGCAGCGGCCCGCCAGGGTTGTCACCGCCAGAAAATCACCGTCGCTTTCGCCGCACCCGCGGTGGTCAAAGGCCAGGTAGGCAATCCCGTGGTCATTACACCGCCGGGCCAGGGATGCCTGTTTGGGAGACGTGCGGTTGCTGAGCAGGCCATGACAGCCGATAACAATACGATTGACATCCGGCACCGGCGGCAGGTACAGCGTGCCGGCCAGCTGCATGCCGTCGGCGGTAAACGTTATTCGGGAATGGCTGGCGGCTTGCCCTTGACGATACAATGCGTTACACATGAAAAAATCCGGTAGAATGAATTTTATCCGTAATCCTTTCATGATATCTGGAATTAATCAAGAACCGCGCAGATTGCCCCCATCCGGCAGCCCCGTTCCGGCAATATATCTGTGAAAATCGAAAGGCACCTCTGACCATGAAAAAAGGCGACATCATCGAAACCACCATCACCGACCTGGCTTTCGGGGGACGGGGACTGACGCGGATTGACGGGATGGCCGTATTTGTCGATCCGGCCGTGCCCGGGGATCACGTCCGGGCACGGATCGTTAAAAAACGGAAAAGCTATGCCGAGGCCCGGGTGATGGAAATAATCACCCCGTCCACCGACCGGGTACCGGCCCCCTGCCCTTATACCGGCTGGTGCGGCGGATGCAAAAGCCAGTTTCTCGACTATGACCGGCAGCTGGCATATAAACAGCGTCAGGTCGCCGACACGCTCATCCATATCGGTTCACTGCCGGATATTCCGGTTCACCCGGTAATCCCGTCTGAGAAAAAATTCGGCTATCGCAATAAAATGGAATTTTCCTGCTCGGATCGCCGCTGGCTGCTGCCGGAAGAGATGGCGGCCGCCGACCCGGTCGATGCCGGCTTTGCCCTGGGCCTGCATGTGCCGGGCACTTTTTACAAGGTCCTGGATATCGACGCCTGTCTGTTGATGCCGGCACTGGGCAACCAGATTATGTCCACGGTGCGAAATTTTATAAAAAAATCGCACCGGCCGGTTTATGGCCTGCGCAGCCATCAGGGATTCTGGCGATTTTTAATGCTGCGGCATACGGTGGCCGCCGATCAATGGATGGTCAACATCGTCACCGCAGAGGAAGACCGTCCGGTGGTTCAGCCCCTGGCCGATGCCCTCCGGGCCGATTTCCCCCAGGTGGCCGCCGTTGTCAATAACATTACTTCCCGCAAAGCCGGTATCGCCCTGGGAGAGTATGAAATTCAACTCGGCGGCAATGCGGCGATTATCGACCGGATCGGCCGTCGTGATTTTTCCATTTCGGCCAATTCTTTTTTTCAAACCAACACGCGCGGCGCCGAAGCCCTGTACCGCGTGGTGGAAAAATACGCGGCCCTTGACGGCAGCGAATCGATTCTCGATCTCTACTGCGGCGCCGGCACCATTGCCCTGACCCTGGCGCCTTCGGCCCGTTCGGTCATCGGGATCGAAATCAGCGCGGCGGCCATCGCCGATGCCGATCAAAACAGCCGCCTCAACAATATCGACAATTGCCGGTTCATCCAGGGAGATATCCGTGACCGGCTCCCCGGGCTGGATGTCGCGCCCGACCTGATGGTCATCGATCCGCCCCGGGCCGGCATGCACAAGGATGTCGTGAAACAGGTCCTTTCCCTGGCGCCCGGGCGGATCGTCTACGTCTCCTGCAACCCCGCCACCCTGGCCAGGGATCTGGAGATGATGGCGGATGTTTATGAGGTCAGGGAAGTCCAGCCGGTGGACATGTTTCCCCACACCTGGCACATCGAAGCCGTGGCCCGGCTGATCAAACGCTGAAAAAGGAGATATATTGCCATGCAGATAACCCTGACCGCCATTGGAATGGTACGCACGACCGCCCGGGAGCTCCCCCGGCACTGCCGGGTCTCGGACGTTCCGGGGGTACTCGAAATTGACGCCCCTTATGTCGACGGACTGTCAGACATACAGCCCGGCGAACGGCTCGTTGTTTTATTCGGTTTCCACGAGAGCCCGGCGTTTACCCCTGATCTGCTCAAACAGACGCCCCCGCACCAGAAACGCCCTTTCGGCGTTTTCAGCACCTGCTCCCCCCGGCGGCCCAATCCCATCGGCATGTCGGTCGTCACCGTGCAGGATATTCAATCCAACCGGATCCATGTCAACGGCCTGGATATGCGCAATGGCACGCCTATTTTTGATCTCAAGCCATACATGGACCTTTCTCCGCCCGATGATTCCGCCGGTAAGCCGGACCGCCGGGGCTGACACTTGTCAGCGGGTTGAATATCCAGTAAATTATAATGACACCGTAAAACAGCTGATAGACTGAAAGGACGCGCCATGAAAGTCTGCACCGTATCCCGGATGCGGCGGCTGGACCAGACCGCCATCGATACCTACGGCATTACCGATGCCCTGCTCATGGAGAATGCGGGGCTGGCCGTATTTGAAGTGCTGCGGAACCGGATCGGCATCCCCTCCCGGCGGTTTCTGGTTTTCTGCGGCGCCGGCAACAATGGTGGAGACGGGTTTGTGATCGCCCGCAAGATTCACGCCGCCGGCGGCCGGGTCAAAGTCATGCTTTGTGGAAATCCGGAAAAATACCGGGGCGCCGCCCGGTTGAACTGGGAAATCGTCAACCGCCTGCCGGTGGAAATGCAGCCCATCGAAACAGCCGATGATCATCTGGCCGGCGATCTGACGCGTTGCCACGGAGTCGTGGACGCCATTTTCGGCACCGGGCTGACCCGGACGGTGACCGGCCGGCATGCCCGGGTGATAGACGCGATCAATGCCGCCGGCCGACCGGTAATCAGCGTCGATATCCCTTCAGGTGTCCAGGGGGACACCGGCCGCGTGATGGGCACTGCCGTTAAGGCCGATTTTACCGTCAGCTTCGGCCTGCCCAAATACGGCAATCTTCTCTACCCGGGTTTTGCCCATAACGGCGAATTATTCGTCACCCATATTTCCTTTCCACCGGCCATGTATGCCGGCGATGCCATCCAGACGGCCGTCAATACCCCTCTGGCCCTGCCCGGCCGGCCGGCGGCCGGGCACAAGGGATCGTTTGGAGACGCCCTGGTTATCGCCGGGGCATCCACCTATTATGGCGCGCCCGGCTTTGCCGCCCGGTCTTTTCTCAAGGCGGGCGGCGGGTACTGCCGGCTGGCCTGTCCGGCGGACATGATCCCGGCGCTCTCCATCCCGGCCGGTGAAACGGTTTTCATCCCCCAGCAGGCCACGGCCGCAGGCAGCATCGCCGGCAGCAATCAAGCCGCCCTAGTAGACACAGCCGCCCGTGTCGATATCGTTATTCTGGGGCCGGGCATGTCTCTGGAGCCGGAAACAGGGGCGCTGGCCCGCGCCCTGACGGCGCAAATCAGCAAACCGCTGATTTTAGACGGCGACGGGATCACCGCCCTGTGCACGGATCTGTCAATCCTTCGGCAACGCACCGCCCCCGTCGTCCTGACGCCGCACTACGGTGAAATGGCCCGGATCATCGGCCGGGACGTGGCCGCCATTGAAGCCGATCCGGTGGCCGTTCTGCAGCATGCCGCCCGGGACCTCGGGGCGGCAATCGTATTAAAAGGCGCCCATTCCCTCATCGGGTTCCCGGACGGGCGTGTTTTCATCAATCTGAGCGGCAACAGCGGCATGGCCACGGCCGGCGCCGGCGATGTTTTGACCGGCACCATCGCCGCCATGTACGGCCTGGGCCTCCCGTTTGATGATGCCATTCGCCAGGGCGTACTGGTCCACGGCCTGGCCGGTGACCTGGCCGCTCAAGACATGGGCAGGGACGGCATGACCGCCCGGGATATCCTGAACAGCCTGCCCCGGGCAATGGACATGGTCAGAAAAGGGCTGCCGGCCGATCTGGCACAACGGTACCGAGGCGCCCGGATATTGTAATTGACCGCCGGAAAAATATCCGCTGGCGGCACACAAGTGGTCGGGCCATTTTCTCCCCGGCGTCCCGGTTCTGTTCATCTTGACTTACGTAAAGTTCGTCTTACCATATGCCAGCATTTAATCATTCTAATTACCCATATGACATAAATGGAGAGCAAAAAATGGCTGAATTATTTGACAACATGGATGACGCCCAGAAAAAAAACGATCCCCAAGCCGAACGGGATGCCCATATCAAACAATCTCTGGGCAAAATCAAACACAAACTGATGGTCATGAGCGGCAAGGGCGGCGTCGGCAAAACAAGTACTTCGGTCAACCTCTCCATTGCCCTGGCCAATATGGGCTTTAAGGTCGGCATCATGGATGTGGACCTCCACGGTCCGGACGTCCCCCGCATGCTCGGCCTGCAGGGCCTGCTTGATCTCAATAAAAACAACAAACTGACGCCCATGCCCTACTCCGATAACCTGTCGGCCGTCTCCGTTGAATCGCTGACGCAGAACAAAGACGATGCCATTATCTGGCGCGGCCCCATCAAATATTCTGCCATCCAGCAGTTCATCGCCGATGTCGAATGGGGAGAACTCGATTTTCTGATCATCGATTCTCCGCCGGGGACTGGAGACGAACCGCTGACCGTTGCGCAGATGATCCCGGATGCCCGGGCCATTATCGTCACCACCCCCCAGGAAGTGTCCCTGGCCGATGTCCGCAAATCAATCAGTTTCTGCCGCACCGTTAAAATGGATATTTTCGGGCTCATCGAAAATATGAGCGGCCTGGCCTGTCCGCACTGCGGTGAGTCGATTGCGCTGTTTGGTGCCGGCGGCGGGGAACGCATGGCCGCATCGCTCGACATTCATTTCCTGGGACGGATCCCCATTGATCCCAACATGGTCAAAAGCGGCGACGCCGGGGTTCCCTATCAGGAGAAATACACCGACTCACCGGTCTCAACCGCCCTTGCTGAAATTGCCGGAAAAATCGGGAATCTTATCGAGCGCTGAATACATCCTTAAAAAGTATATTTTTTTCTTTACATCAGCAACCGATCGAAGTATGATGGCGGATAATTTTCCAACAATTCGAAAGGTTTTCGGTTCTCATGCCCAATGTGTTCATCCTGGATAAAGACGCCAAGGCACGCCGCTCTCTCACCGATTCGCTGTCTGATACTTTTGACCTTGAGTTCTATTTCAACGGCTCGAAAGTTAAAAATATTTTCAACGATCGCCACTATGATCTGATTATTCTTGATCTGCCGTCGCAGCCGGAGCCTTTCAAGCTGCTGCGACAGATCAAATCGGATCTGCCCTATACGCCGGTCATTGTCACCAGCCGTTCCGAGCCCACTGAAATCGTCGTTAAAACAATTAAGGAAGGCGCCTCTGATTTTATAACCAAACCCTATTCGCCGGAACGAATGAACCTGGCCGTTGAGCAGGCACTGGAAGAACGCAGCCTTAAAAATGAGATCGACTACCTGCGACGCAACCAGGACGTCATTTACGATTTCAATAAAGTCATTGCCGAAAGCGATGCCATGAAAAGCATCATCGGTACTTTAAAAAAATTCGCTCAAACCGATGCCACCATTATGATGACCGGCGAAACCGGCACCGGAAAAAGCTTTTTATCGGGATCCATCCATTTCAACAGCAAACGCGCCAGACGCCCATTTGTTAAAATCAACTGTGCCAATATTCCGGAAACCCTGCTGGAAAGTGAATTGTTCGGCCATGAAAAGGGATCGTTTACCGGTGCCGACCGGCTTCGCATCGGCCGGTTCGAGCAAGCCGACGGCGGTACGCTTTTCCTCGACGAAATCGGCGAGATCAGCATGTCGCTTCAGTCGAAGCTTCTGCGCATACTGGAAGACAAAGCATTCGAACGGGTCGGTGGCAACCGCACCATCAATGTTGATGTGCGGGTCATTGTGGCCACCAACCGCAATCTCGAAAAACTGATTGAAGAAGGAAATTTCCGGGAGGATCTGTTTTATCGGATCAACATCCTTTCCGTGGGCCTGCCGCCTTTGCGGGAAAGAAAAGCCTGTATCAAGCCCATGGCCAATATGATGCTTCAGAAAATCTGCCGATCCCTGAAAAAAAAGATAGAAGGATTTTCCGATCCGGTTATTGAACGGATTATCGCTTATGACTGGCCGGGGAATATCCGTCAGTTATCCAATATCATCGAACGGGCGGCCATTCTTCAGGAAGGCCCCATTATCCGGATGGAAAATATTGCGATTCCCATGGCCAAGTCGCCAACGCCTCTGGAACAATCGGGCGCGAACCTGTCTCCTGCTCAGGCCACCGAGAAAGAATTGATTATCAGCGCACTTGATGAAAACCTGTGGATCCAGAAAGACGCCGCTGAAAAGTTAGGGCTGTCGCCTAGAACCCTGAATTACAAAATCAAAAAATACAATATCACCCATTCCCGCTGGCGAAAAAACAAGTAACCCCATTCACCCCGGCACATAATGGCGTCATATCAACCTTTAAAATTGATGTGCGATATCCGTGGCGATCAAGAATGTAAACTGCGATATATTCCTTTTTACGATTTTATTTTTTTATATATCGAACTTTCGAGTTGACATTGATTCCGAGGTAATATATCCGGGTCTTCTTCTGCTTATGACAACGGGAAGAGGCGGTTTATACTTTTTTTATTCTCAGGAGGACATCCAATGGACATTTTAGACACGATCAAAGCAAGGGACCCAAACGAGAACGAGTTTCACCAGGCGGTAATGGAAGTCACGGAGTCGGTTCGTCCGGTTCTGGACCGGTATCCCGAATTTCGTAAGGCAGCCATTCTGGAGCGAATTACCGAGCCGGAACGGGTGGTGATGTTCCGGGTGCCGTGGATGGACGACCAGGGGCAGATCCATGTGAATCGGGGGTACCGGATCGGCATGAACAGCGCCATCGGTCCGTATAAGGGGGGACTGCGGTTTCACCCTTCCGTCACACTGAGCATTTTGAAGTTTCTGGCCTTCGAGCAGGTGTTTAAAAATGCCCTCACGACTCTGGCCATGGGCGGCGGCAAAGGCGGTTCCGATTTTGATCCCAAAGGGAAATCGGACAATGAAGTCATGCGTTTCTGCCAGGCGTTCATGTCCGAACTGTACCGCCACATCGGCCCGGATACCGATGTTCCCGCAGGTGATATCGGCGTGGGTGCCCGGGAAATCGGGTTCCTCTTCGGTATGTATAAAAAACTGAAAAACGAATTTACCGGCGTCCTGACGGGCAAGGGTCTTGGATGGGGCGGCAGCCTGATTCGACCTGAAGCCACCGGGTATGGCGCTGTTTACTTTGCGGCGGAAATGCTGGCCACCCGCAACGAAACATTTGAAGGTAAAAAATGTCTGGTCTCCGGTTCCGGCAATGTGGCCCAGTATGCCGTAGAAAAAATAATTGAGCTGGGCGGCAAGGTCCTCACCATGTCAGATTCTTCCGGCTACATTTTTGACGAAGAAGGTATCGATGCCAAGAAACTGGCCTTCGTCATGCGCCTGAAAAATGTCCGGCGGGGCCGTATCAAGGAATATGCCGAAAAATATCCCCAGGCGGTCTATACAGCCGTGGATTCGACGCTCAATTATAACCCGCTCTGGAATCATGCCGCCGACTGCGCCTTTCCCTGCGCCACGCAAAATGAAATCGACCAGAAGGATGCGACCCACCTGGCCGAAAACGGCGCCATGCTGACCTGTGAGGGGGCCAATATGCCATGTACGCCGGCAGCCATCGACGTCTTCCTGGACAAGAAAATCCTCTACGCGCCGGGCAAGGCATCCAATGCCGGCGGCGTTGCGGTTTCCGGCCTTGAAATGGCACAAAACAGCATGCGCCTGGCCTGGACCCGGGAAGAAGTCGACAACCGTCTGAAAACCATCATGAAAAGCATCCACAGCACCTGTCTGGACGCCGCAGCGGATTTCGGACAGGATGGCAACTACATGATCGGCGCCAATATTGCCGGATTTGTAAAAGTAGTTAATGCCATGCTTGATCAGGGACTTGTATAGTATTACCTGATCTCATACATTAATATTCATCACAGGCCGTGGAAGAGACCGTCTCTCTTTTACGGCCTTTTTTTTATAGATTTTCAGCCAGCTTGAACAGGCTCTTGGGAATGCCCAGGGTCAATTGCGGCTGGATCAGATCATGATGACCATCATTGAAAGGGATATAGACCAGCAGGGACTCCCGCACGGTAAACCGGATCTGAGCCAGTTGCGGGAAAACCCGCCACTTGGGCCTGGCGAAATCGGCAAAAACTATTTTCAATGTCTGGATGGCCTCTGATACCGGCAGATTGACCGGTATCATCGTTTCCCTGGGCAGCTGGCGTTCACCGTCGTCGGCCTGAAACTGGACCGCTGTCAGCCGCCGTAAAAGGTTGATAAACATTTTGGGCTGGACCTTGAACGCCGGTACCCAGAAATGGAATCGGGAATCGGTACCACTGTCTTTCGGCGGCCGGGTCAGGTTGGCCATACGGATAAAATCCGCCACCGTGTTCAGCGCCGCTCCATCAACATCGGCCGTAATTCGCCAGAATGGTAGATGAGTGCCGCGGGCGCCCACATCCACCAGGCTGACAAACGACCGCTTTTTATATCCTTTCAGCGTCGGCTCCCAGGCCGTCTGACAATTGGGACACAACAGAACAACGGCATCCTTTTCGCCGCTCATATCCCAGCCGCATCCCGGGCAGATCGTTGGAAAAAACCGTGTTTCGTTATCGATCGTCCGGGTTGTTTCGAGCATGGCGGCGAGATCTTCGGGGATCCTGCTGCCACGGGTCAGCGGCTGATTGAGCGCTGCGTTATACAGGCGGCCGTCGGCAACGTAGAACGGGGCATAGAGCAGACTGACAACATCACCGATATACGCCTGATGATAGATCGGTTTGGGCACAAACCGGGCCTGTGAGTCCTTGAACCGGTCCACCGCGCCGTCGAGAGAAATATCAGACCGGAGGAACCGGCCGGGCGATTTCCGGGTGGCAAAAGTCAATTTGTCAACCTGGGGCCGGATACCGGCCGAAAACGGAAAGTAGCCGGATTTCACGGCCTGCTGGCTGGTATCGACAAATCGCCCGTCAATCCTGTTTTTGACACAGGAAAAAAGCAGCCCTTTGATCCGCCAATAGGGAAAATAGATCAATTCCCGGGTTTCGGCAGCATGGTGGGGAAGCAGATAACGAAAATATCCCGGCGGCATCAGGTAGGACCGGACCCGGCAATACGCGCAGGAAAAAATCCGGTCATTTTCCGTCAATTCCGCGGGCGCGCCGCACTGGGGGCATTGATATTCAATGGAAAGTTTAATATTTCTCTCCACAATGGTTACAGAAAACAGCGCTTTCCAGGTTTCCGGCCCCGCATTTGGGGCATATTTTTTCCTTTGCAGCGGTTTCCACCGCCTGCCCGCAGCGGGAACAGAATTTCGCATGTGGCGGCAGATTTTCTCCGCATTTCAGGCATTGTTGAAACACGAGGAGCTGGCAGCCGCAATGGGGACAGAATTTAGCGTCCAGGGGGATTGTCTGGTGGCATTCCGGGCAGGCGGCCGTTTTGTCGTCAGCCACTGACGCGGTGGCCGGCCCCCCTTTTTTGTTGAAGTACTGCGCGAACATGGCCGGCATCATCAGCCCCAGCCCGGCTCCCATCCCGGCCCCGGCGCCGCCGTCAGACTCGGACGCTTTCTCAAGAGCCATGGCCGCCTTCATCTGGGTCAGTTTATCCAGATCCTGAAACACGCCCAGACGGCTGCGATCATCAATGGCTGTCTGAACTTCCGGGGGCGGCGTAATGGAATTGATATACAGATTTTCCAGGGCCAGGCCAAAGTGACTAAAATCTTTTTCCAGGCGCTCACAGAGGCCGTCTGACAGCTCATCGTATTTGGCGGGCAAGTTCAAGATCGTATCGATGGAGTCACCCATGAAATCATTAAACCGGGAAACAATCACACGGTTAAGGTACTCTTCAATCGCTTCGGTGGAAAAGATCCCCTGCGTTCCCACCAGGCTGTTGATAAACAGCACCGGCTGAACCACCTGAAGGTTAAAGATACCGAACGCCCGCAGGCGGATCAGGCCCAGCTCATCATCCCGGAAAGCGACCGGATCCCGGGTTCCCCATTTCAGGTTGGTGAAAACCTTCATATTGACCATGTAAACTTCGGCCCGTAAGGGGCTGGTCAGTCCCCACGGCAATGACGCCATCTTGGTCAGCAGCGGAATATTGCCCGTTTTCAACGTATGGCGTCCCGGCCCGAACGCTTCGACGGCTTTTCCCTTATAAAAGAAGACGCCGGCCTGGCTTTCCCGAACGGTTAACTGCGCCCCATACTTGATCTCCCCGGATCCCTGCTCGGGGATCCGATGGACCAGTTCCTTGCCTGTATCGTCAAACCATTCAATGACTTCCAGAAAAAATAGATTGTTGGTTCCCATGGATCATATCCTTTCGGCTTAAAGGTTGGTCGCGCCTGGATGGCTGGCTTTATATCATATCTACGGCAATACACAAGGATCCCGGTTCAAATTTCGATTGACAGAGGCTTGAACGATTCGGTATTCTTGATTTTTTTTTCAATCCGCCGGAAATAGATCCCTCGATTTTAAAGGAGCATATTCAAT
>CAZNZW010000043.1:0-27197 GCA_964577615.1 uncultured Desulfobacterales bacterium
TGACGCCGGCAGGCCGGTGGCGGGGATGCTAAGGCCCCGTCCGCTTTTTGATCTCTGCCGCCGTTTCGGCGAGAATCCGGTCGTCATCGGCGTCTTTCCGCATGCCGGGGCAGCTGCCCGCCATGATGCGCCAGTTGTTGACATCGACCAGCACGCTCTCGATATGCGGCCAGGCCTTGCACATCCGCGGCTTGACCGGATGGATGGTGCAGATCCCGTCCCAGAAGATACAATAGCCGCCATCCCCCTGGGCGAGCAGCGGACGGTTGCCTGAAAAAGCGCAGTATTGTCTGACAAACGCCGCCGGCGTCACGTGCAGGTAGGCGCTGATGGCCTGGATATCTTTTCCGGTAACAAACGTGCCGCCGTATCCCCGGCAGCATTCTCCGCACCGGGTACATTCAAAAATCGGTTTCATAGCTTACATTCCATGGCGGCTTTGCATGGCCTTGCCCAGGGTCACCTGGTCAATATATTTCAAATCGCCCCCCATGGGTACGCCGGAGGCAATCCGGGTCACCTTCACGGAATACCGCGCCAGCAGCTGAGCCAGAAATGAGGCCGTGGATTCTCCTTCCGTGCTGGTGCCGGTGGCCAGAACAATCTCCTTGATCTCCTCCTGGGAAATACGGGCTTCCAGTTCCCGGATCCGCAGCGCGTCCGGTCCGATACCGTCAACGGGGGACAACGCCCCCTGAAGGATGTGGTAGAGACCATTCCACGCACCGGATTTCTCGATGGACACCATGTCGGCGGGGTGCTCCACCACGCAAACCATGGATCGATCCCGGCCCGGATCGCTGCACAGCCGGCACAGTTCGCCGTCGCTCAACGAGAAACAGAGGCGGCAGAGGCGGGTTTTTTCTTTAACGTCCAGTATCCGGCGGGCCAGTTTTTCCGCTTCTTTACGCGGCGCCCCCAGGATATACAGGGCCAGCCGTTCGGCGGTCTTGTTGCCCACGCCGGGCAGTCTGGCAAAACTCTGGATCAGCTGCAGAATGGATGGCGGGTAATGTGGCATCAGGTATTCCTATGTTAATCCGGGGATATTCAATCCGCCGGTTATTTTCCCCATTTCGCTGTTCATCATTTCCCGGGCGCGGGACAAGGCGTCGTTGACCGCCGCCAGCACCAGGTCCTGGAGCATTTCCACATCCTCCGGGTCCACCACTTCCCTGTCAATGACAATGGAAACGACCTGCTGCCCTCCGCTGGCGACGACCTTGACCATCCCGCCGCCGGCACTGGCTTCAACCGTTTTCTCGGCCAGTTCCGTCTGCATTTTCATCATTTTGCTCTGCAGTTTCTGCGCCTGCTTAAGCATGTTGCCCATGCCTTTCATTGGTCTTCCTCCTTCTGGAGAGTCACTTTCTCCACTCTCCCGTTAAACACTTCGATGGCGTCGATCACCACAGGATGCATCAACGCTTCTTTTTCCAGTTCCGCGTGCTTTTTTTTTCTGGATTGCCGGTGGTCGCCGGTGACGCGCCCCCCCTTGATGGAAATCTGTATCGTCCGGTGCAGTTTTTCCCCCAGCAGCCGTTCGATGGCGGTCATGTTTTTCTTGCGGCGAACCCGGTTCAGGTTGAAGTCGCCCCCCCCGATCTCAAGTTCCACCCGGCCGTCCCCCTTGACGGTCACCCGGCTGCCGGTCAGGTTGGCCGCCAGAGACGGCGTGGTATCGCTCAGCTGCCGGCAAATCTGTTCCCAGACGACATCGATGGATTCTTCCACTGCCCGGTCTATTTCGGGCAGGCAAGGGGCCGTCCCGTTTGAAGTATCGGGGCCGGAATCTGCCGGCGGCACGGGGGTATCCGGTGGCCCGCCGGCCATTTCCCGATGCGATGATACGTCTATCGGGCCGGCCGGGCGGTGCGGCGCGGTCACCGCGGAAGGCGATGAAAGGGATGCCTGATCATCATGCGTCGACGCCGGTGCCTGCTCAAAAGCGGATTTCAGCCCATCGATCTTTTCAATCAGCGTATCAATGGGCAATACCGGTTTCATTTCGCCAAGCCGGATCAAAACCATCTCCATGGCCATCCGGGGATGGGGAGACAGCCGGACCGTGACTTCGTCCCGGTAAAGATTTTCAAAAAGCCAGGCCAGATGGACATCGGACACCTTCCCGGCCTGACCGGTCAGCGTATCCATTTCAGCTGCCGACGCGGTGATCAGTTTTCCGGGCGACGGAGCCACTTTCACCACCATCAGGTCCCGCAACCAGGTCAGCAGATCGTTGTACACGCGCTGCAGATCCTGGCCGTTGACATGGATTTCTTCAATTTTCAACAGCATCCGGCGAATATCTCCGGAAATCAGGGCATCACCCAGATCGGCAATGGCCGCCCGGTCCATGCATCCCAGCAGATCCAGCACAAATTCGCGGGCCACCGCGCCGTCCGACCCGGCCATTACCTGGTCCAACAGGCTCAGGGCATCACGCATGCTGCCATCGGCCTGCCGGGCGATCAGGGCCAGGCTGTCCGGCTGAATGTCGACTTTTTCTTTTTCGCACAGCAATGCCAGATGGCTGACAATGGCGTCATGGTCAATCCGGCGCATGTCGTGCCGCTGACAGCGGGATAAAATCGTGATGGGAATTTTCTGAATCTCGGTGGTGGCAAAGAAAAAAAGCACATGCGCCGGCGGTTCTTCGAGGGTTTTTAACAGCGCGTTAAATGCCGACAGGCTGAGCATGTGCACTTCATCGATGATGTAAATTTTATACCGGCTGGCCGTCGGCATGAAAACGATATTGTCCCGCAACTGGCGAATCTGGTCGACACTGTTGTTGGAAGCGCCGTCGATTTCAAAGACATCCGCCGAGCTGTCGGCCGTGATCTCCCGGCAGGACTGGCAGGTATTGCATGGCCGGGCCGTTGGCCCCGTTTCGCAATTCATCGCCTTGGCCAGAATCCGGGCCACGGTCGTTTTACCCGTTCCCCGGGGACCGGCAAATAGAATGGCATGGGCCACCCGGTTGGCGGCAATGGCGTTCATCAGGGTCTGGGTGACATGGGCCTGACCCACCACCGCCTCAAACGTCTGGGGCCGGTATTTTCGGGCCAGAACAAGGTAGGACACGAAATGGATTTCCTTTTTGGTTTGGCTGGCCTGGGATTCATATACACAACGAACCGGCGTCACGGCACCCGGATGGGAAGAACGGCTTTTTTTGAATCCCGAAGCCATGCCGTCAGGGGGTTATTGTGGCGGAGAGAGAGGGATTCGAACCCTCGGTACTGCTATAAACAGCACACACGATTTCCAGTCGTGCTCCTTCAGCCAGCTCGGACATCTCTCCACATTTTCCACCGGCACCGCCGTTACCTGCTGGCGGAGAGGGTGGGATTCGAACCCACGATCCCACTTTTGGCGGGATACCGCTTTTCGAGAGCGGGGCCTTCAGCCACTCGGCAACCTCTCCATAGCGCAAACGCCGGAAGAAGGCAATATATAGGCGGATCATCCTGCTGTCAATTCCAATATGGCGGGAAATACGGTTTATTTGGCCTTTGTGTATCCCCGGGGCCTGTGATATGAACGGGCCATTATTCTTTTTCCGGCCAGTTACAATGGCTGCCCCGTTTGGAAGAAAAGTGTCCATGGACCCGCTTAAAAATAAAATCCCATCCGATGTTAACACCATCCACCTGATTGCCGTGTGCGGCACAGGGATGGCCGCGCTGGCCGTGATGCTCAAGGACCTCGGCTTTCAGGTATCCGGGTCGGATCAGAATGTGTACCCGCCCATGAGTACGTTCTTGACCGATCATGGCATTGCCATCGCCGAAGGCTTCCGCCCCGCTTACCTGGATGCCTGCCCCGACCTGGTGATTGTGGGAAATGCCGTATCCCGGGACAATCCGGAAGCCATGCGCCTGTCCGAGCTGGGATTGAACTACTGCTCCATGCCCCAGGCCGTGAACCATTTTCTGGCCAGAGACAAAAAAGCGCTGGTCATCACCGGCACCCACGGTAAAACAACGACCGCGTCCCTGCTGGCCTGGATACTGTTTCATGCCGGCCGGGATCCGTCTTTCATTATCGGCGGCATCCTGAAAAATTTCAAAAGCAACCATCGGCTGGGTCAAGGGAACTTTGTTGTTATCGAAGGCGATGAGTATGATACGGCTTTTTTTGACAAGGGGCCGAAGTTTCTTCATTACCGCCCGCATACGGCTGTTTTGACCAGTGTGGAATTCGACCATGCCGACATATTTGCCGATTTAAACCATGTCATCCGCACTTTCGACCGGCTTTTATCCGGCCTTCCCGATACGTGCCGGGTATTTGCTTTTGATGGCGACCCCAACGTGGCCACGCTCACCAATACCCGGCCGGATCTTGTAAAAACATACGGTTATGGCCCCGACGCCCTGTGGCGGCCGGGCATAGAGCGCCGCGAAGGCCATTGGACGATTTTTGACATATTCAGAGCCGGGAAGCTGTTTGGCACTTTCCGCACCCGGCTCCCCGGCCGCCATAATCGGCTCAATACGCTGGCCGCGGTGGCGGTGGCCGACCGCATCGGCCTGACCGCGCCGGAAATTGCCGCAGGCCTGGCCACTTTCACCGGTATCCGGCGCCGGCAGGAAATACGGGGCGTCAAACGCGATATCACCGTTATCGATGATTTCGCCCATCATCCCACGGCCGTGCTGGAAACCATTGCGGCGATTCGCAGCCAATATCCGGCCGGCCGTCTGATTGCCGTTTTCGAGCCCAGAACCAACACCAGCATGCGCAACGTGTTTCAGAAAAAATATGCCACCGTATTTGACCAGGCCGATATCATCTGTATCCGGACGCCGTCCATGCGCCACAAGGTCCCTGCCGACCAGCGCCTGTCATCCGAAAACCTGGTCGCGGATCTGGTCCGACGGAAAAAAGCGGCCCGCCATTTCGATGATACGGAAACCATTATATCTTACTTAACCGATATTGCCGCGGCTGATGATGTGATCCTGATCATGTCCAACGGTGGATTCGACAACATCCATGCGCGGCTACTCGATCAACTCTAACCGATTTGTCATGATGACCGGTCCGATGATCAAAGAGATATTAATCATAACCGCCGATCGCACCGTCTTTGAACGGATCAAAACGGCATGCGGGCCATTGTGCGAAAACGACACGGCCTTGTTTTGGGCCGGAGATATCCCCGCGGCGGTCGAGCGGCTGCAGACACGCCCGGTCACCCTGGTCCTGCTGGGCACACTGCCCCGGCAGAAATACGCGCCGGAGCTGCTGTTTTACATCTGGAAATGTTATCCCGACATCACTGTCTTGAATATGGCCGGCGAACGCGAATCCCCGGAGGAGATGATCATCGAAGACGGGGGCATTGCCGTTCAGCCGGTCCGGATGCCGCCCGACGCATCCTGGCCCGAAATCATTGGCAATGCACGCCAAATGGAAAGAAACGGCGGTTTTCTACGCATCAGCGACACCTCCCTTTTCGTCCAGATGATCCAGCAGGAACAGCGGACCTGCACGCTTCGAATTTACAATAACGTCACCGATCAGTTCGGCGTCCTCTTTTTCCAGAAGGGCACGCTTGAAAATGCCCGTTTGAAAACCGTTCAGGGAAAACCGGCCGCCTGCGCCATTCTCAGCTGGGATGCGGTTGCCATCGATGTGCAGGATACCTGCCGCCCCGCCCCGCCCCGGATTACCCATAATCTCCAGGCGCTGATCATCGAAGGGCGCATCAACAGGGATCATTCGGCCAGCTATGACACAACAGCCGAATGGACCGACGCCGCCGGGGAAGAAACCCAATATTGCCGAAAACTGATGGCCCGAATTCAGGAAGGGCATGGTTCGGCGCCGCAAAAGGAGACAGGGGCGCGCCCGCCAGACAGGCCGGTGCTGTGGACAAACCGCTGGTTCCGGCCGGGACTGACGGTTGCCCTGGTGTTTCTTTTGGGAGCGGCGGCCTTTCTGGCCCATCGCCGGCTGCCCGACAGGGGCTCTGAGCACATCACGTCCGGGGGTAAACGGATAGCGATATTGCCACATGACCCGGCACGGATACCGCCGCTCACCGCGGATTCCGGAAAATCCGGGGGTACCGGCCGCCGATCCAGTGTGGCGGGACACCCACCCGATAAAATGAAAAAGCGCAGCGTCCCGTCCACCCGCTCCCCCCTGGCCCAGACGGCAGCAAATGTCGTTTCTGCCGCTGCCGTCCGGAGGGATCTGATACGGCCGCGGACCGTTTTTATTCAATATACGCATGCGGGTAATCGCAAGCTGGTCCATAATCTGGCCGGTTATCTGGCCGCCCGGGGATTTACGATTCGCGGGATTGAACAGATCGCATACCGACGAAACGAGATCCGCTATTTTCACCCGGCAGATAAAAAAGCCGCCCGGATGCTCGGCCGGGAGACCGCCGGTTATCTGACCCGGCGGCACGCATCCAAAGGTCCCCCCCCGGTTTATCTGAAAAATCTGGCCGCCACCTATCCCCGGGTACCGGCCGGCCAGCTGGAAATCTGGCTGCGGCTACCCGCCCGGCAGCCCCCGCCCGGCAATACCGGGGAGCGATCATAACGGCGGCATGCCGATCCATTGTGACCGCGTATCACAGATCCTTGCGCACAAAAGCGGCCCGACCGGCAGTGAAATCAACCAGGGCCATGAGTTTTTCCCGGGCGCTTCCCGAATCAATGGCTTCTTCCGCCCGGTCAATGCCCTCGGCCATGGATGAGGCCCGGCCGGCGGCTTCCAGAGCCACCGCCGCATTGAGCACGACAACATCTCTTCTGGGGCCGCGATCACCGCTTAGAATATTTTTGATGATTTCAGCGTTTTCTCCGGCGTCCCCGCCGACAATGGCCTCTGCGTCCACCGTTTGAAAGCCGAATTGTTCCGGCGTGACAACCGTGGAGGCCACCTGCCCGTTTTCCAGGCGGCTGATATGCGTCGGCCCGCAGATGCTGACCTCGTCGCGGGTGCCCTCGCCGCAGACCACCAATGCTTTTTGCGCCCCCAGCCGGTCCAGTACATGCGCTATCTTTTCAGTTAAGGCCGGCCGGTAAACGCCCAGGAGACGGCTGGCGGCGCCAGCCGGATTGACCAGGGGGCCGACCAGATTGAAAATCGTCCGGATGCCGATCTCTTCCCGGATCGGCGCCACGTGCTTCATCGGTCCGCGGGTGATGGCCGTAAACAGAAACCCCATGCCGGTTTCCCGGATGCAGCGCTCCACATCCGGAACGGACAGATCCAGCTGAATACCCAGGCGCATCAATACATCCGCGGCCCCGAAATACATTGACGCCGACCGGTTGCCGTGCCGCATCACATTCATCCCGGCGCCGGCCAAAACAAACACCGTCGCCGTGGAAATATTAAACGTCCGCGTGCCGGTTTTGTGAACATCGCTGGTGGCCAGCACTGTTTCGTTTTCGACATTGATATCATCCCGCGCCAGGTCCAGCAGATTGCGGCCCAGATGGATCTGTTTCACCCGTGCTTCAAGCGCCCTGGCCGCGCCCGCAATTTCACCGACGCTTTCCTCCTTGAACCTCAGCGCGGTAACGAACGCCCCCACCTGGGCCGGAGATACCTTGCCGTCAAATACATCCTTCATGGTTTTTTCCATTTCCCGTTCAGACAGATCCTGCCCGTTGATCACCTGTATCAATGCGTCCCGAATCATCCTGGTCTCCTTTCCGTTTCCAATAAAAATGGCCGCGGGATCCGGCCCCGCAGCCATAAAAAAACCGTGGGACCTGTTGAAGCGGCCCACGGTTGAATTAAAACAATATTGATTGTATCAGTTTACGATTCCGGCGGGCACACCTCTTCTGCAAAGATACGCCAGTATCCATTCCATCCGGCAGCCACACGGCTTATCTGAATCGTCAACAGCATGGTTCTATATGAAATACAGCCTCCGAAATGTCAAGTGTTAAATTCCGGCATCCGGCCGATCAGGCCTGACGGGGCTGATAAACATCAGCATTCACCAGATACCGGGGACGTCGGCCATTCAGGTAATCGATGAGTTGTTCCACCACGCCCACATTCATGTTGTTCATGGCCTCGGTGGTGAACGCGGCCGTGTGCGGCGTGATGACGACATTGTCAAGACCGAGCAGCGGAGAGTCCGCCGGCGGCTCCTTTTCAAACACATCCAGGCCCGCGCCGGCAATCACTCCGTCCGTCAGCGCCCGGGCCAGGTCGGCTTCATTGACAATTTCTCCCCGGGCCGCATTGACTATAATGGCGCTCGGTTTCATCGTGGCCAGCGTCCGGGCATTGATCATATGGTCGTTTTCCGGCGTCAGCGGCACGTGCAGCGTGACGATATCGGCGACTTTGAGCAGCGCCTCCAGAGACAGCTGCTCGATACCGTTTTCAGTGGCAAACTGCTCCGGCCAGAAAGGATCATGGGCCACAATTTTCATATTAAACCCTTTGGCCCGGCAGGCCACGGCCCGACCGATGGCCCCCAGGCCGACAATACCGAGGGTTTTCTGCCATATTTCAACCCCCATGATCCGGGTGTGTTCCCAGCGTTTTTCCCGCAGACTCCGGTCGCAATAGAGGATCTTGCGGGCCACGGCCAGCAGCAGGGCAAAGGTATGATCGGCCACGGCCTGGTTATTAACGCCCGGTGTATGAAAAACGATGGCCCCATGCCGGCTGGCGGCGTCGATATCAATCATATCGAGGCCAACGCCCATCTTGGCAATCACTTTCAAATTCGGGGCCAGGTCGAAAAGCGCGTCGTTGACCACCAGATCATTCCCGCTCAAAACCGCATCGGCGGTTTTGAGGGCATCCACAAAATCCGGATCTTCAATCCCTTTGCCCCGCATATCGGTCATTTCAATCTCGGGTGTCCGGGCCAGCGTTTCCATGGGGCCGGTGTCAAAGACACAGAACGGCCGGGCTTCGATTAATAATTTCATGTTTTTCATATCCACCTGCGAAAAAGTTTCAATTATCCGATTTTCAGGACCATCGCACCGGCGGTATCTCCGGCGGCGCATCCGCCGAACAGCAGATACCCGCCACCCGTGACCGCCAGTTCTTCGATCCCCTCGATAATACACCGGCCGGCGGTCGGTCCCTGGGGATGACCGAAAACAATTGGGCTGCCGTAATTGTTAAATGACAGGACGTCCAGATTAAATTCCTTGGCCATATAAAGATCATTGGAGGCAAAAGGATTATGCGTTTTAATCGCTTTGATATCATCGATGGACAGGTTGGCTTTTTCCAGCGCCATGCGGCAGGCCGGCACCACTGCCTTGGCCATGAAGCCTTTCTCGGTGCGATGATACCCATACGATACCACCTGGATTTCGATATTGGGATCCGTACTCAGGGATCTGGCGCGATCCCGAGTGGTCACCATTATACCGGCATTCCCGTCGGCCGGGTGGGTCTGAGCGCCAAAGGTGTGAACCCCGTCGGGCAGGACGGGCCTCAGTTTGGCCAGGCCTTCGGCCGTGGTCGGGAATATGCCTTCGTCGGCGTCGACCTGAATGGTTTTCTTTTTGGACACCGCCACTTCCACCGGAAACATGTACCGTTTCTGAAAAGCCCGGTCATCGGCCAGTGCGTCCGTATACTGCTCGGCCCGCCGCAAAGCCACCTGATCGCATTCCTCCCGGGTCGCTCCCGCTTCGGCCGCCACGTTCTCGGCTGTCTGAATCATCGCGCCCTTGGCCGTGGGGTCATACCCGAAATGATCCATCACCCAGTCTTCTGATTCCACCTGCCCCCCCGGTCCCTTGGGATTGGGCCAGATCGTGTGGGGGCCGTTGGAACACCGATCCGTCATCAGGCAGAACGGCTGTTCGTACATACCTGTTTCAATACCGACACTGGCCTGGAACAGGCAGGTTGTGGAAGTGGAACAGGCCTGCATCAGGGTCACCCCCGGCAGATGGCCGGCGCCCATCATGTGTGCGGCCCAGGTACTGCCATAAAAAAGATAGTGCTGGCCAATAGTGGTGCCCAGAATCAGGTAATCGAGTTTTCCGGTATCCCATTTTTTTTCGGCCAGCCACCGTTTGGCGGTGGTGGCGCCCAGCTTAATGGCATTATCATTGGCAAAGCTGCCCTGCCAGCGGGCAAAGGGTGAACTGTAGTAGCCGCCATAGGGAATGTAGGCTTTGGTCAGCATCGGTTGCGCCTCCTGTGGTATGAATAGATTGAATTTTCCGGGCTTTTTCAGACCCGCTATTATTTTTTGACTTTTTCTTTTAATTTACGGTGGAGTATTTTACCGGTCGGGGTCCGGGGCATTTCGTCCTCTTTGATAAAAATAACTTCCTTGGGACGCTTGTAACCGGCCAGGGCGTCTTTGCAGCAGTTTTTGATCGTGTCGGCGTTAATCCGGGATTCATCCATTCCCTCTTTGGCGATGACGATCGCCACGACTTTCTCGCCCCATTTATCATCGGGCATGCCGATGCAGGCGCAGTCAAAAACGCATTCATGGCTGCCGATGATCTCTTCGACTTCGCTGGGGTAGACATGCTCGCCGCCGGTAATAATCATATTGTCCTTCCGGTCGACAATCTGGTAAAAGCCGTCCGCGTCTTTCACCGCCATATCGCCGGCGGAAAACCACTCCCCCTTGAAAGACGCCGCCGTTTTCTCGGGCAGCTTATAGTATTCATCGAAGAGCATCGGGCCTCTGGAATAGAGTTCCCCGACCTCGCCCTCGGGGACTTCGCTGCCGTCTTCATCCAGAATTTTAACAAAATCGGTTCCCAGCGTCTCGTAGCCGATGGATCCCAGCTTGCGCATCTGATCTTCCGGCTTGAGCACGGTGACGATGCCCGCTTCAGAAGAACCATACCCTTCGTAAAGTTCAACGCCCGGGAAAAAATCCATGATGGCCAGTTTCATGCTTTTTCTGACCGGCGCCGAAGAACAGAGCAGTTTGCGGATGCTGCTGATATCAAACCGCCGCTTTTCTTCCGGCACGCTGAGAATCAGGTTGTAATGCGTCGGGATCAGCGAAATAAACGTGATTTTTTCCCTTTCGATGATCTCGAGGATCTCTTCGGCCCGAAAGGACCGGCCCGGATGAACATAGACGCCGGCGCCAATATAGAGAAAGGTAAAGGTAAAAAAAGTAGAATTGATATGGCACAACGGCATGACGTTGAGACAGATATCATTCGGACGGAACTCAAAATCGATCCCGTTAATCAGATAGAAGGAGATGTGAGACGCATGCGACCGAACCACGCCTTTTGGTTTACCGGTGGTACCGGACGTATAGATCAGGATCCAGGGGTCTGTGGATAACACCGAAACATCCGGCTCCTCATCCGACCGGCCGGCAAGCAGGTCCTCATAACTGCCATATCCATCCACCGGCTGGCCCACGGCAAAAAACCGGTCCGGCCGGATATGAATCAGCCTGTCCCGGACGCTGTCCACGACCGGTGTAAATTCGTCATGCACAATCATCGCCCGGGCGTCGGCATTGTTGGCAATATAGTCAACGTCTTTCCCCGTCAGCCGGAAATTGATGGGGACGATCACCAAGCCGCATTTGGCGGTGGCCAGGTAGACTTCAATGATCTCGATACTGTTTTCGAGAAACACCGCCACCTTCTCCCCTTTTTCAAGCCCCAGCCCCATCAGCCCATGGGCCAGCTGATTCACGCGCCGGTTCATTTCGGGATAGGTAAAGCTGCGGGAAGCATCTTTCAGGGCCACCGTATCCGGATATTTTTTGGCATTCAGTTTGAGATGTTGTCCAAGATTCATCCACGCGGTCAAAAGAGACCTCCTTTGGTCAAAACGGTTAACGGTGACAGGGATTACAGCGCCATCCGGGCATCCACGACAAAAGCGCCCTTTTCAAAGGCCAGCACTGGATTCAGATCCATTTCCCTGATGGCGGGAAGATCCTCAAGCAGCTGGGACAACCGGCAGAGCAGCGCCGTAATGGCCGCCTGATCCACGCCCTTCTGCCCCCGGACACCGTCCAGGAGCGGCGCGCCCTTGATACTGCTCAGCATCTCCCTTGCATCCGCATCCGTCACCGGTGTCAGGCGAAAGACCACATCTTTCAGCACTTCCACAAAAATCCCCCCCAGACCGAACATGAGGATATGCCCCAAGCCTTCTTCCGCTTTGGCGCCAAGAATGATCTCGGTGCCGCCGGGCAGATATTTCTGAACGAAAAAACGCAGGTTGTCAGCAGCCAGCGCATCGGCCATCTGTTGCGCCGCCTGCCGCACGGCGTTTCCATCCGAAAGGTTGACGGCCACGCCGCCCATATCGCTTTTGTGAACAATGGCGGCAGCGTCCGCTTTAACAACAACGGGAAATCCGATTTCCCCGGCCATGGCCACCGCCGCATCCACGGAATCGGTCATGCGCCAGGCAGCCACCGGGATGCGATACGCCTCCAGGATGCGGTAAACATCTTCGGCCGGCAGCATGTTATGTCCGGCCTCGACGGCCTGTTTCAGGATTTTCCGGGCCGCCGCCGCGTCCACGTCTTTTGATCTGACTACTGTCCCGGTATCCCGCGATCGGATCCAGTGATACCGTACCAGTGCCGCCAGTGCCCGGGCAGCTTCTCCAGGCAGGGCAAAACACGGGACCCCGCCGTCCTGAAGAATGCGTACCGTTTCCGCCCACTGACGGCGATCGGTCATCAGGTTGCACACAATCGGTTTACGCTGCTGTTGACTGACCGCCACAATCTCCCGGGCAATACTGTCATTATCCACAAAAAACGGTGTAACGAAGTTAACAAGCACACAGTCAAAATGATCATCGTCCATCATGGCGTCCAGACAGGCGCGATAATGGGCGGCCGTTCCGGTGGCCAGGACGTCTACGGGGTTATGAACCGATGCCTCGGGAAAAAGCGCCGCCTTCAACCGCTGTTCCGTTTTTTCAGACAAGGGGGGCAGTTCAAGACCGGCATCGACAAGAATATCCGTACCGATGACGGCCGGCCCGCCCGTATTGGTAATGATGCCGACCTTATTACCCCGGGGAATCGGCTGGGAAGCAAAGGCGGCCGCCGCGTTGATCAGCTCTCCTTCATCCCGAAAGTCGATGATGCCCGCTTTTTTAAAAATCAGATCCGTGGCAATATCCTTCTTGGCCAGTCCGCCGGTATGTGAGGCCGCCGCCTTGGCCCCGGCCATCGTACGGCCGGCTTTCATGGCCAGTATCGGTTTTTTGGCCGCGACTTCCGCCGCCACGTCGAGGAACGTCTCCGGATCTTTCAACCCTTCTACGTAGGTCACAATCACCCGGGTTTCGTTGTCCTCGCCAAGATAACGGATAATCTCCGGAATGGTGATGTCACAGGCGTTTCCGTTGGAGGCATAGATCCGCGTTCCCACCCCCATGGCAGAAAAACCCTGGTGGATCACTTCCGCCACCCCGCCGCTCAGGGCCACGATGGAGATATGCCCCGGATCGGGAAAAGTAAAAGTAAAGTTGCAATAGGCCCGCAGGTCCGGGTCGGAATTGATAACTCCCTGGCAGTTGGGGCCCAGTACGCGCATGTTGTATTTTCGGGCCACCTCCATGAAAGCATCTTCAATCGCCGCGCCTTCCGGACCCACTTCGGAAAAACCACCGGAATTGATGATGATGTGCTTGACTCCCTTTTTGCCACAGTCTTCAAAGGCCATGGGCACGAATTTGGCTGGAATCACCATGTGGGCCACGTCTACCGGCCCCTCCACATCAAGAATGGACTTGTAGGCCTTGACGCCCCGAATCTCGGCCGCCTTGGGATTGATGGGGTAAATCTTTCCCTTGAATCCGAAATCCAGGAGATTTTTAATGACCCGGTTACCAATATGCAGTTCCTTGCTGGAAGCGCCGATAACGGCCACACTTCTTGGCTTGAATAATGCGTCTAACATCGATATCTCCTCCGCCCAGTGCGATCTAAGGCACGCTTATGCCGATTGATCCGCGTTTCATTTTCCCTGTTTTATCCGTCCTGCCGCTCTTCCAGCTGTTCGATAAACGCTTCCACATTGGTTTTGGTCTGTTCATCGGAAAGCATTCTCAAATCATTCAGGTCGCCGTTGATGATCAACGACGGGATGCCGGTTTCCTTTTCCAGGCGCTGGGCCATGCCGTACCGGCAATTGGAATTATTCGGGCAGGTCATGGCATCGTGATAAACGATGCCGTCCACTTTAAAAAAATCCATCATTTTTTTAATGTACGCTTCCTTGGCATCATCTGAACGCACAATAAACAACTGCGTATAGGCCCGGGCCATGCTGTTGAACGGATCATTTTCATCAAAATCCGAAAAAATCCAGCTGTTGCAATAGGTAGACGCCAGAACATTGGCGTCGAGGTTGGAAAACAGCTTGGAGTGGGCGCTCAACCGCCCCCAGACAGGCATGCCTTCCCAATAGAGCCGATATTTTTCTCCCTCAACGGCGGCCACATGGTTCTTGATACGCTCTTCCAGTTCGCTCAGCAGCAGTTTGTAGTAATCCACGGCCTGCTGCGTGCCCCGCAGGACAACGGCGGGTCCCATGTGAATCGTGCCATCAAAAAAAGTGAGCGGGGATGGCCGGGTGCCCGCTGTGAAAAGGACTTTCTGCCAGAGTTCCGAGCATTCCCGGGACAGGGCCAGTATCCGTTTTAATTCGTCCATGTCAAACGTGTTTCCCGATACCTTCTCCAGGGTGGGAATCAGATCTTTGATCTGCTGGGCCACGGATGTCACCAGCGCCTCGCCCACATCCTTCACGCTCCGATGGGTGTACACTCCGATGACCGGAACGTTGAACTCCTCGCCATACCAGGCAAACCAGTCCTGAACGTCCCGGCACTGGTTGGTATTAAAAACGAGCACATCCGGTCTGGGAAGCGATTCAATGCCCTTATACGCTTTGGACAACGGCGTGACGCCTTTGAGATAGGCCCCGATATCGGCCGTTAGATAGGAACAGATTGTGGGCGTATAGCCGATGGCATTGGCTTCGGGAATCATATCCGTCGCCATGCGGGTGGCCCCCAGCATCGCGCCGTGATTTTCGGGAAAATGGACCAGGAACCCCATGGCCCGTAACAGCTCCGCCGGGCCCACGCTGGTACACCAGGCAATGGGACGGCTTCGGTCTTTGGCGGCCGCATCCAGCTCGTAGAAGTAATCCGCCATAATTTTCTGCATCTGTCGCGTCGCGGCGATGGCCACCCGTTTCTTTTCCTTTGCTTCAGCCATATCTTCCCCTTATTATTTATCGTATATAAAAAATTATTTACTGCCACTGAGGGCGTACAAAGCGGCCCCCACGGCGCCGGTCAATTGCGGATGTTCGGCCACCCGGACCTTTCGTTCGATCAATTCTTCTGTCATGGTGACCAGGTAGGGATTATGCGCCACTACGCCGCCGGTCATGACCACGTTCTCGGTCAACGAATCCATTTCCATGACCCGCCGGATGACGGAAAAGAAAAGTCCCTTGACGATATCAGGCACTTTTTTCCCGTTTCTGATTTTTTCCAGCACCTCGGTGCCGGAAAAAACAGTACAGAAGCTCCCCAGCCGCTCCATTTCTTGAGACTGGGCAGCCAGGTCATTCATGTCTTCCACCGGAACATCGAGGCGCAGAGCCATCTCCTCCAGAAAAGCCCCGGTGCCCGCGGCACACTTGCGATTCATCTTGAAATTCAGACGCCGCCCCCTGTCATCCAGCTTGATTACTTTATTGTCCTGCCCGCCGATATCGATAATGGTGATGGCCATGGGAAAGTAGTGATAGCAGCCCTTTGCATGACAGCTGATTTCCGTCTTGGCCGCCCGGGAAAAAGAAACGTTCTTGCGGCCATACCCGGTTGAAACCGTATGCGCAATATCTCCGGGCGTCAAACCGGCCATGTTCAGCGCCGCAGCCAGGCAGGCATTGGCGGTTACTGTAAAATTGGTCCCCGATTTTTTTATGGAATAGCCGACTAACCGCTTTTCCGGGTCCAGAAGGGCCAGTTTCGTACGGGACGACCCGACATCCACGCCGGCATAAACAGGCTGATCGGTCATATTGCTGCCTTTCGTTACACGGGTATCGTTGTCTGCCCCCTTGTCTCATCGGGGCCCAGTTCAAGAGACGGTTTACCGGCCGGTTTTGGACTCCAGCCCCTTCACCAGGGATTTAAGTGTTGAATTATACGGTGTCGGGATACCGGCCTGGCGACCGTATTCAACAAATTTACCATTGATAAAATCAATTTCGGTACGGCGGTTGTTTTCAATATCCATCAGCATGGAAGGCTTATGGTCCCCGGCATTCTGCATGTAGGCCACCGCGCCGGGGTAGTAATCCCAGCCAACGGTGATTTCATTGGCCCGTGCCACCTGGATACATTCTTTCAACAACGCGTCGACGGTTTCAAAAACAATGGGATCGTTCATGGCCTGGGCCATGGTCAGGCCCGTTACCGCGCAAACCGGATTCATACTGGCGTTCATGATCGATTTACGCCACACCATCGATACAATCTGGCTGGTGTGCTCTGTCGTCAGGCCGCTTTTAGAAAAAGCCCCCGCAATGGCCTTTGCAGCCGGCGCGGAAGCAGCGTCGAGTTCCTGGATAAAGTGCGGGGGATGATGAAACGGCAGATGCACATGCGCCGGACCCTTCATGCCGCAGCCATAGTTAACCACTGCGCGCATCACTGCTTTCCGGCCAAGATTCCTGGCCAGTTCCAGCTCCGTATCGATGCCGTTCTGCCAGCTGACCACATACATGCCATCCTGATGAAAGCCCTCAATCACCGATGCAATCAGCGGCAACGCATTGGCTTTGACCGTGATAATCATCACATCCGGCGGCTCTTCTGCCAGGTCGTCGATGTCCGTGATCGCCCGGTCAACGGTTTGAGTGATATTCTCGGCGCCTTCAAGGATAATCCCCCGCGTCACGGCCGGTTCGATCAGCTCGGGTACCACATCGCACAAGGTAACATGATAGCCGCCCCTGGCCAGAAATGCCGCCACAATACAGCCAACCGGACCCGCACCCACGATGGCAAAG
Source organism: uncultured Desulfobacterales bacterium (assembly GCA_964577615.1). Taxonomy (GTDB): domain Bacteria; phylum Desulfobacterota; class Desulfobacteria; order Desulfobacterales; family QNYZ01; genus QNYZ01. Next base: position 17,031 of record CAZNZW010000043.1, read on the forward strand.
GATTGAGGGTTAAACTTTTTTTGTTCTGTCATGGCTGGTTTTCTCCCGGTTTGATTGATGCGTCTGCCTTGCGCTTGTGAACTACCTGTCCATCAAAGGATGCCGAATGACGCTTCGCCCAGAATCTTCACGCCTTCTTTTTCCAGCACGGCAATGGCCCGGTCATTATCGCTGAACCGAAAAATCATGACCGCCCGGTCCGGGGCAAACCCCACAAACGCATACGTATATTTCACCAGAATACCGGCCTCGGTCAGGGGCTTCAATACCCGGGCCAGTTGTCCCGGCGTATCGCCGATTTCCACGGCCACCACTTCATTAACGTAAGCCGGCATCTGCATTTTCATTAATATTTTACGCGATTTAACGACATCGGAAACCAGCAGCCGAAGCTGTCCAAAGGCACCGGTGTCCACCAGGTTCAGCGCCCTGAGGTTGATGCCCGCGTCTCCCAGGGCCTGGGTCACTTCGTACAGACGCTTTGGCGAATTTTCGATGGACAAAACGATTTGTTTAAGCTTCATGGTTCCCCCTGTTCGGCCCGAGACATGTTCCGGCTGAATCATACGCAGTTATATCAATGAAGAATCCAAATGGTTATTGCGTCAAGATGTGGAAATATAGCCACATTTTAATTATAATGTAACTATAATAAAGCGGTATTGGACGTGTCAAGCAAAAAAATCGGGCGACAAAAGCCAAGCTCTATTTTAATAAAATGACCAATATTTAAAACCCGCTTCACCGCTCAAACCGGCTGCAGGTAAAGCCGTCCGCATATCGTACATGGAAGGAGAAAAGGCAGAAAACCCGAAGAAAAAACAACCCTGCAACGGCCCGATACTATCCAGCCGAACCACGCCAAAAAGTTAGTCGGCAAATCCCATCAATCTCGGCAGCCAGAGTACCAGCGCCGGCCAATAGGTAATAACCATCAGCACCGCGATCTGAATCGCGATAAACGGCATGACCGCCTTGGAAACGTAGATAATATCCTTGTTGGCAATGGCCCCCGTGATATAGAGGCTGACCCCCATGGGTGGCGTACAGTATCCGATCGCCAGATTGACCGTCATGATCAGCCCGAAATGCATCCAGCTGATACCGAAAGCGTCCAGCATGGGGAGAAAAACCGGCCCCAGAATCATGGTGGCGGAAATAATGTCCATGAACATCCCCACGATCAGCAGGAGAAAATTCATGGCCAGCAGAAACAAAACCGGCGAATGAATCGCCGACAATACGGCTTCGGTGATCTTCCCGGGAATATCTTCAAGAGTCAGCAGGCGGCCGAAACAGGTGGCGCCGGCCACAATGATCAGCAGTGTTGCCGATGTCACCGCCGAACTGACCGTAATCCGTTTGACATCGGCAAATTTCATGGACTTGTGAATAAATATTTCGACAAAAAACGCATATACACAGGCCACGACAGCCGCCTCGTTGGCGGTAAACGCACCGGAAAAAATGCCGCCAAAGATGATCACCGGCAGCATCAAAGACCAGAAACCTTCCTTGATAATTGCCAATACGTCTTTCAGGCCGGGTACGGGCAACCGGACAATTTCTTCTTTCTTTCGAAAAAACAGATACGAATACAGGCAGACTCCGAACATAATCATCACACCCGGGAAAAACCCGGTCAGAAAAAGCCCTTCCAGAGAGACATTGCTGATCATACTGTACAGGATCATCCCGATGCTGGGCGGGATAATGACGCCCAGATTCGGTGAGGTGGTCATCAGACCAATGGTATACTTTTCAGGATACCCGTTTTCAAGCAGGGCCGGGATCATGAACCCGCCGAGGGCAACCACCGTGGCCACGGTGGACCCGGAAATAGCGCCAAACAGCCCGCACGCCAGGACACCGGCCATTCCCAGACCGCCGGGCAGCCAGCTGACCAGGGCATTGGCAACCTTGATCAGCTTCTCGACAATCGATCCGGCTGTCATGATATTGCCGCACAAAATAAAAAATAAAACAACGACCAGGGCGAATTTATCCATACTGCGGAATATCGTCTGGGCCAGGAGAAGGAGAGGCAGATCAGTGAACAGCAGAAACCCCAGCGCCGCTGTAAAAAACAAACACATGAAAACCGGGATGTACGCCGCCATGCACCCCAGCAGGATCAACATGATAATTACGTGACTCCACTCCATTGATCTACGTCTCCATATCCGTTTTATTCATTCGCCGAAACGATCATGACGCCTTGTCAGCGGTTTGTTTTTCCATGATATCCTGGTACATGACCTGGATCGTCCGGATCAGCATCATCCCCCCCATGACGGGCAGGATGGCAAAAAGGTATACCAGGGGAATCTGCATGATAATCGTTTTCTGATGCGTCGCCGCCTGCAAAGCGGCCATTTTCCAGCCATAAAAAAGCATCATCCCGGCAAAAATCAATGTGGCGATGTTACTGATTAAATTCAGCGGAGTTTTCAGTTTGGGAACCAGTTGCACCAAGGCATCAATTTTGATCATCGACCGGTTTTTAATGGCGGCACTGCAGCCGATAAAGGTGGTAAAGATAATCACCTCCCGAACCAGCTCTTCCGACCAGGCCAGCGTGTAGTTGAAGCCGTACCGGAAAACCACATTAAAGAACAGGGCGACCAGCGCCACCATTACGGAAATAAACAGGGTCCACTCTTCGAAAAAACTGAGAACTTTATCCAACCACCCGAGGATCTTGCCAAACATGAACCAACTCCCCATCAACCCAACAAAGGGGTACGACAATCCGTACCCCTTATTGGTTGTTTTCTATGCCAATTCGCTTCTAGTATCCCATATACTGCTGGACTTCTTTAAGGTAATCGGCCGGTTTATACGTGTCGCCGGGATAGAGCTTGTTAATCTCGGGCGCATATTTCTCGTGGACGACATTGCCTTTATCGCGCAGCGTTTTCATATCGGCATCCGATAAATGAATAAACTCGATGCCTGCCGCCTTGGCCTTGGCAATCTGATCCAGCTCCTGCTGTTTGGTCTCTTTACGGATCTGGGCACAGACATCATGGACCACTTCCTTGAATGTTGCCTGCAGGTCCGCCGGCAGTTTTTCAAACCAGGCTTTATTGAAGATCCAGATAAACAGCCCCTGAGCGTAATTAATGTATGTGTAATATTTGGCGACTTCAAATTTCTTGGTGATATTGCAAACCATGGGCGTATGGTCAAGACCTTCGATAACGCCCTGTTTCAGCGCCACCGGCACATCCGGCCATGGCATCGCCACCGGGTTTAAGCCCCACGACCGATAAAGCAGCTGATTCACGGCCGCCTCAGCCGTACGAAACTTTATTTTTTTGGCGTCGGCCAGGGTTCGGACCGGCTTGGTCGTCGCCCATCCATAGTTGCCATATCCGGTGATATCAAGGCCCATGATCCCCTGGTGGTCCATGGCCATCATGAAATGGTCGAAAAGTTTACCGCTGGCGACAAATTTATCCAGCTTATCAAAAGAGTTGATCAGAAACGGCAGATTGACCAGACCGAACCGGGGACCCAGATTGGTGGCCGCCACCGAACTGACGCCCATGCCCTGGATGGCGCCCATCTGCAGCTGATTGAGGACTTCCACTTCGCCGCCCAGCATCGAGAACGGTTTGTAATCCAGATATATCTGTCCCTTGGTCCGCTTCCACAGTTCGTCCCGAATGGCAAATCCGGCATAGACGCCTTTGATAACGGGGTGCGACACATTGGAGACAATACACCGATATTTTGCCCCGGACGGATCAAACGACGGTTTCCACTTATCCAGCGATGGTTTCTTTTTCGCCATGGCCGGCCCCACAACCAGCCCCACCATTGCCAAGCACATAATAAGGACCAATAAAACTTTCTTGATACGCATTCCCGACTCCTTTCGCTTGGGTAATCTGATATGAACAAACCTGTTTTCAAACAGTCGTCATGGATAGCTATATTACAGCTACGAAAAATTTTGTCAAGATAAAAAGATAGGACTATTTACAAACTGAATCAGCTACAGGATCCGGCAGGGATGGCCCGGGTGGCGCAACTTTGCTGCGCCATAACGGCTGTTTTATCAACCCAAATTTATAATTAATACGCCATCAAGGGCAAATAACGCAGCCATGCGGAGCCGGACCGTTCACAGATCTCCCCCCGACAGCCAGACGCGCCACGGCACATGAGGGATTGGGGCCTCTTTTGCGGCTGCATCGATCCATCTACTGCCGGGAAGCGCCCCGCGCCCCTCCGGCCCCGGCATCCCCCTCTTCCCGGGGCGTATCAAACCGGCAGCTCAGGGCCAGGCAATCACCGTCAAACGATATGGTCACCTTGTATGGCAGGTTTTTAAATAACTGGACCATGGCCTTGTTCTGGGAAGAGGTATACGCCATCAGGCCGGCGATACCGTTTTCCTTGGCCGCTTCCGCCAGTTTACGGATAAATATCTTCCCCAGGCCCTTTCCCTGAAACTCACTGGACACGGAAAAGGCCACCTCGGCCATATTACGGTCGGACAGCAGGAGATATTCTCCCACGGCAATGACTTTATCAAAACCGAATTCCCCCACCACACCGACCAGGGCAAAATCCTTGATATAATCGGCCCGGGCCTTCCCTTCAACCTCGGTCTGGCCGAAGATTGTCTTTTCGTGGAAAAAGCGCCGGAATATGTCTTCTTTTTTCAGATGGTAGTAATGTTCCTGGATCCGGCGGTCGTCCACGGGTTTGGCCGGCCGGATGGTAATAATCTGACCATCGACCGCCACTTTTTCTTCAAACCGTACCGGGTACACCCCCCGGACGGCCTCGCCCAGTTTCTTATCCGAACCGATCAGGCCATCTTCCTTGGCGGCCTGAAACAGTTCGTCCCGAAAATCCGGATGGGCAATGCTGATCATGGCGATGGTGCGGCCCTGGAGACTTTTTCCCAGCAGGTTGACCACCCCATACTCGGTGGCGACATACTGGACGTCTCCCCGGGGAACAACCACGGTTTCATGGGTCATCATGGGGATGATATTGCTTTTTTTCCCGTCGGGCGTTGTTGAATTCAGCATGAGAATCGATTTGCCGCCAACCGATCTTTTGGCCCCCCGGACAAAATCGGCCACACCGGACACTCCGGCATAATTGGTCTGGGACGCGGCTTCAATGGTCACCTGGCCGGTGAGGTCCACGGCCTTGGCGACATTCATCGACACCATGCGATGGTGCTGGGCAATGACAAACGGATCATTGACGTAATCCGAGGGCCTGAAATCCACCCCCGGATTATTATTTAGAAATTCATATAACTCGGCCGATCCCAGGGCGGCCGATGCCATCAGCTTTCCTTCGTTGATCCCTTTCTTTCGATTGTTGATCACGCCCTTGGCATACAGATGCATGATATCATCGGTCAGATAAAGCGAATGAAAACCAAGATCGTTTTTATCGCACAGGGCCTGCAGAGTGGCCTGGGACGCCGAGTCAAGCCCCACCTGGAGCGTGGATCCATCCGGGATCAGGCGCGAGATATTCCTGCCGATCATCGTGGCCACCGATGAGGGGGGTTTGGGCGACAGGGTCAGCAGGTCTTCCTCGTATTCGACAATCACATCCACATCGTTGACGTGGATAAAACTCTGGCCCATGATCCGCGGCATGCGCGGGTTCACCTGGGCAATGACCAGATCCGCCGAACCCGCCGCCGCCAGCGTCACATCCACCGATATTCCCAGACTCATCCAGCCGAAATCATCGGCCGGTGACACCTGAATCAGTGCCACGTTGATGGGCAGTCGCCGGCTGACAAACAGATCGGGCACTTCGGAAACATTCATCGGAGTGATAAACCGCTTGTTGCGGGAAAGGGAATCGTCACTGGACCCGCCCAGATAAATCTGCCGCAGGTTCAGCGTCAGATCGTGGGACTGGTTGGCGATCTCCGTTAGGGAAGCGGTTTCCAGGCTCATCATCCGGATGATCTCCAGCCCGGAAAAAAACCGGGCATGTGCGGCCAGCGCACGGACCAGGGCCTGGGGCTCCCCGCAGGCCGACCCGATAAAAACCAGCTGGCCGGAACGGATCGATTCCATGGCCTGATCGGCATCCTGTTTTTTGGCCACATAATTATCGGCCCAGTACAACGATTTTGACATACCGCCCCCTTCAGGAATCAATCTTCGACCGGTTCGAGAATAAACCGGCAATCGGCCACCGTCGTTCCCCCGCCTTCCGGATGAACCAGCAGCGGGTTGATATCGAGCTCTTTAATCTCCGGGTTATCGCTCACCAGATCGGACAGACGGACGAGCTGTTTTTCCACATCCGCAATATCTGCCCGGGGCATTCCCCGGTACCCTTCCAGCAGCGCCCGGCCTTTAATGCTTCTAACCATAAAGCGCGCGTTGTTGCGATTGATCGGCGCCAGCCGGAAGGTGACATCCTTGAAAATTTCCACCAGAACGCCGCCGGAACCAAACATCAGCAGATGGCCGAAATGGGGATATCTGTTGGCCCCGAGGATGACTTCCTGTCCGGTGGCCGCCATCTTCTGGACCAGCACCCCGTCAATCTGGGCATCGGCATCGAACGCCGAGGCATTGGCCATAATCTGCGCAAAGGCGGCCCGCACCGCATCCGCGTCGGTCAGGCCGACCTTCACGCCGCCGGCATCCGATTTGTGAATAATCTGGGGAGACACGATTTTCATCACCACGGGATAGCCCATGGCATCCGCCTTTTCGATGGCGGCGTCGGCCGTCCCGGCCAGTTCCGTGGGAAGCACGTTAAACCCGTAACAGCTGAGCAGCTTTGTCCCCTCCAGTTCATTCAGGTAGGTCTGCCCCCGGCTCAGGCAATCGCCGATCAGCTGACGCGCGGCGGACGTATCGTGGCTGAACCTGTATGGCGCCAGCTCCTGGTGATTGAGCCATTGAGAGTATTGATACAAAGCGCCAAATGCCTTGGCCGTATTTTCAGGAAATCGATAGACCGGCACCCCGTTTTCCTGGAGAAATTTGACCCCGGCCGACACGTCAATGATCCCCATGAAACAGCAGAGGATCGGCTTATGAGACCGCCGGGCAATCTTGACGATGGCCTCGGCCGTGCCGATGGCATTGGTCATCGACTGGGGTGTTAGAATTACCAGCGCACCATCGACCCCTTCGTCTTTGATCACGGCAGACAGGGCATTGGCATACCGATCCTGAGCCGCATCCCCGATAACGTCCACGGGGTTGTTCACATTGGCCGTGGCCGGCAGATGGCTTTTAAGGGCCGCGATGGTATCTTCGGAAAACCGGGCCGGAACCAGACCGGAAGTCACCGTCATATCCGTGGCCACAATCCCGGGCCCGCCGGCATTGGTGACAATGGCCACACGGTTGCCATGGGGGACCTTGCGGCGCAGTTTTCCCAGGGCGCTTTCATTTTTATAGGCAAAGGCCGTGGCAAAATCGAAGAGCTCGTCAATGGAATTCACCCGGATCACGCCGGACTGGCTGAAAATCGCATCGTAAACAGCTTCGGAGCCGGCCAGGGAACCGGTATGGGACGCCGCCGCCTGGGCGCCGGCGCTCGTCCTTCCCGACTTGATGACCAGAATCGGCTTGGGCCGATCCCCGCCGGTGATTTCCCTGGCCACTTTGATAAATTCCTGACCACGCTGCAGTTCTTCCACGTAGATCAGGATCACTTCGGTGTCCGGGTCGTTGTGGAAATAACGCAGCAGATCGACTTCATCGACGTCGGCCTTGTTGCCGATGGAAATAAACTTTGAAAACCCGAACTCCCGATCCGCGGCAAAATCGAGCACCGCCGTACACAGCGCGCCGCTCTGGGACATGAACGATACATTGTCCGGCTTGGGCATCCGGGCGGAAAAACTGGCATTGAGCCGAACGCTATCCCGGGGGTTGATCACGCCCAGGCAGTTGGGCCCCACCAGGCGGATTCCGGCCTCGTGACACAGGGCGGCCATTTCTTTTTCGATTTCGGCCCCCTCCCCGCCGACTTCCTTGAATCCGGCGGATACGATCACGATGGCCTTGATTCCCTTCTCGATGGCTTCCTTGACCGCATTCAACGCCAGTCTGGGCGGCAGAATAATCATGGCCAGATCCACTTCGTCCGGGATATCGGTCAGGCTGGGATACGCCCGGACACTGGCAATGGCCTTGGCTTTGGGGTTGACCGGATATAAGGTCCCGGTAAATCCCCCTTTAAGAATATTGACAAAAATATCATGCCCCACCTTGCCGGGGACGGTCGACGCCCCGACCACGGCAACGGATTTGGGTGAAAAAATGGCATCCAGATTAATCATCGCGTCCTCCTGAGCTGAACACAAAAAGGTTTTACGGTTCGTTATTAAAATTTTACCGGCCCGGGGGAACAGGGGCAGGCCGATATCCCCCGAACCCGCTGGCGCCGATGGCACCGAAAATTCATTGACCGGTTTGATAAATAAACATAAAACCATCAATATTTTACCTATTATCATACCGTCAAGTGAAACGACAGGAATCTTCTGGAAAACCCTCTTTAATTCTCCCGTTGTCCAGAGATACCGGGAAAAACCGAAAGTAAAACAACCGGAAGGCAGACCATGACAAACCGACCCCAGAACCCCCCCAGACAAATCAACCCCGAGTGGATCGCCGAAATCCGGAAAATCGTAAATCCCTGCCCCTATTTCGGCCTGCAGCAGATGACGTTAATGGACCTGTCCTGGGGAAAATCCCGGCTGGAAATCAATCTGGCAAACCGCCATCTGCAGCCGTTCGGCGTGGTTCACGGCGGCGTGTTTGCCTCGCTCATCGATGCCACGGGATTCTGGGCCGTCTTTTCAAAGGCCGATGCCGATGTGGGAATGACGACCGTTGAACTCAAGCTCAACTACCTGGCTCCGGCTGTTTCCGGCAGGCTGATCGGTACAGGCCGCTGCATCCAGCTGGGTCGCAGCCTGGGGCTGGGCGAAGCGCGTATTGAGAACGAAACCGGCCGTCTGCTGGCCCACGGCACGACCACCGTCATGATAAGGAAAGAGATGGCGCTGCCCGGAAAAGTTCACGATATCCCCAAATTCTGCCGGTAAACGAGATCTGTCGCGCCGGTGGTGATTTTTTATCCAGCGGGTCGAATCGGATTCAGGCGACCCCGCCGGGGGAACCATCCGGCCCACCCGTATCCGGGCAGAAAAAACAGGGCCGGCCAAAAATGCCCGTCCACGGATACTGTCCGCCGTCACGGCCCATGCATTACTTTTCCGGCGGCCGCTGTGTCCATTTTTCGCCATGCGCCGCCCGGGTTCCCGGCCCCGTCACATTCATATCAGCGGCTTTTTATTTTTCATTTCCGGCATTCTTTGTGGCCCAGTCCACCGATTTTCGGTTGACGTATACAATATTGGCCTTACCATTGGCCCCGTGCGCCATTTTATTAATATTATAACCAGCTGAAAAGACATAAATTATGAGTTTCCATAATCTGGGCCTGTCGGAAGCGTTATTAAAAGCGCTTAACGATCTCGACTTTGTCACCCCCACGCCGATTCAGTCGGATGCCATCCCGGAAATTATTGGCGGGGACAGGGATCTGGTGGGGCTCGCCCAGACCGGCACCGGCAAAACAGTCGCCTTTGCGCTGCCCCTGATCGAATTGATTGATTTTACCCGGCCCCATACCCAGGGGCTCATCATTTGTCCGACCCGGGAGCTTTGTCTGCAGATATCAGACGACATGAAAAAACTGTGCCGATATGTCAAGGGCGCAAAAGTCGTCGCGGTGTATGGGGGCGCCAGTATCCAGAACCAGAGGAATCAGATGAAAAAGGGAGCCCAGATCATCGTGGCCACCCCGGGAAGGCTGCTCGATTTCATTAAGAGAAAAGTCGTCCGCCTGTCTGACGTTGCCTATGTGGTTCTGGATGAAGCCGACGAAATGCTCAACATGGGATTTCAGGAAGATATCGATACCATCCTGAAGCATACGCCGGCCGATAAAAAGACCTGGCTGTTTTCGGCAACCATGCCCCGGGAAGTGGCAATAATCGCCCGGCGGTATATGAACAACCCGGTTGAAATCACCATGGGCAAGAAAAACAGCGGCGCGGAAAATATTTCGCATGTGAGCTATATAGTGAAAGAGAAGGACCGGTACCCGGCGCTGAAACGGATTATTGATTTT
>CAZNZW010000044.1:0-26635 GCA_964577615.1 uncultured Desulfobacterales bacterium
ATCGTTTCAGCTCATCAATCTGAAACGGGCACCCGCTATAAAAATAGTGATCAGCGTCCTTTACATATTGAGGCTCGATTGCTGCAGGATGACAAATAATATCAACATACTCACGGTCTGGGTTTTCGTGTCTGATGGATTCTAGCACCGCTTGCAGTCCACCGGTATGGTCCGCATGACCATGGCTGAGAACAATCTTTTCGATTTTTGAAAGCCGGATGCCGGCTACCCGCGCATTGTGGGCACACGCATGTCGATAACCGGTATCAAACAGTATCGGCTGACGGCCCTCTATTGACATTGGATCTCCACACGTATTTTTGAATCGTTTCTGGCCGCTTATACAAACTCGGGCACTCTCACTCCATTTGATGATCTAGGCAACATAGGAATAATTTTTCCCCTGTATGCAACCGTCTTTAAGATGGATAATCGGTGTTGCGGCTTCCGTGACCTCCATGTCATGGGTAACCATGATCGTAATACAATGATCATCCCGTCCCATCTCGTGCATCAGTTGTACCACACGCTGGCCGGTGATCGTATCCAGGTTGGCGGTGGGCTCATCCGCCAGTAATATTTTGGGATGATGCGCTATTGCCCGGGCCACGGCCACCCGCTGGGATTCGCCACTGGCGAGTTCGTGGGGAAGCGCTTTTGCTGCTTGTACCAGGCCAATTCGATCCAGTAGTTCATCGATCCGTTTTAACCGGGCCTTTCCCCTGATATTTTTTAAGGTCAGAGGAAAACCGATATTTTCAGAAACAGTTAAATAGGACAATAGATTACCCCGTTGAAAAACAAAGCCGATGTATTGCCGCTGAAAGAGGCTCAACTCACGCTTGCTGAGGGAATAAAGCGATGTCCCGAAACAGGTGATTTTGCCACTATCCGGAGGTTCAAGCCCTCCCAGGCAGTTCAGCAGGGTCGACTTGCCGGAACCGGATTTTCCGATAATGGCGGCAAATTTATCTGCCCCGATTGAAAAGGAAACATCGCTTAGCGCGGTAACCGTCCCCCGCCCGGATTGAAATTTTTTTGTCACGCCTTCTATCCTGACCATGGGCTATACCATCCTCAAAATATCAGCGGTTTTTTTCCTGGCCAGGAGTGCGACGGGCCATATGGCCGCCACCAGACTGAACAAAAAAGAGACGGCCGGTGGGGTCAAAAGAGAAAAAACAGTCAGCCGGGGACAGATAATCCCCGACACTGAAAAGTACCGGTTGTGCGAGGTGAACGCAGTGATATCAATGCCACCGAAATGGGTTACCCCCCACACGGCGACACAGCCGATGAGCAGGCCGATGCCGCAGGCAACGCCATTCATCAGGGCAATTTTAATCACAATCAAGAGCGACATTTCCCGAGTGGTTACCCCGATCGCTTTCATGATGCCGTATTCATGCATGTTTCTGATTATGAAAATGACAAATGCACACGAAATGCCAATGGCAACCACTGCGAACACCAGAGCAATAACGATCCCCATTGAGATGGTCTGAAGATCGATCAGCTGCCGCAAGTCCGGCATTCGGGTTTCCCAGGATTCAAACCGGTATTTACCGGTTGGGTGCGTACCGGGCCATTTTTTTTTATACATGGTAATAATGTCCCGGGGGTTGATGTCGTTTTGAAGAAAAATAGCGGCAGACCAGGGGATATCCTTTTGCGACAGGATGTTCAGCGGGAAAAATGCGATTTCCCGGTCCAGTCGATCGATACCCGTGTGAAAAATGCCTGAAACGGTCAATTTCGGGAAGAGAAGATGGAATTGGGACACAAATAATAAGGTGGTTCCGGTTTGAGCGCCCAGTTTATCGGCAAGGGATTTGCCCAGTAACAACTCAGGCTGACCCGCTTGCGGATAGCGGCCGTCGATTATTTTTTCATGCAGCAGGGTAGAGGCGGTTTCCAGATCAGGGGTGATCGCGCAAATCGTCAAAGGCTGGCGGATCTGACCGTTTTCAAGTATGCCAGGCAGATAGATGCGTCTCAAAACCGCCGAGACACCGGTAATTTTCAGGTCGTCCGGGTGGATTTCAGCGGCCAATTGGCGGGCGGTGATATGGCCGGAAAACAGGCCCACCGTATTACGAAGCATGGCATCGTTGACCCCAACCGATAACGCGGAAAGAAAAACCAGGGCAGATACAGCCGTGACCACCATCATGGACAGCGTCGCCGTAGAACGCCCGGACCGGATAAGAAAGAGCCCGGCGATACGTGCCCAGAATCCGATATTCCCAAATTTCATCGCTCGATCGCGGATATGAGAGGAGCGGCACCGATTCTCTGCTGCAGAAACCGGATAAACGGTTCGACGAGAAATCGGTGCGGGTCAGATAAGAGAAGATTGAGACCCTCTTCCAGAAACCGGTGGGAAATATCGGCAGCTTGACCAAGGGCATCGGGAAAATCGGTTGCCAGATTCACCCCGTCCATCTCCTGTTCAGTGGTGATGCCAAATTCTCGCAGTCGTTTTTTTTCCCGGGCAGCCGAGCCATGGTAAACCAGAGACACCATAAAATTATGCCGCTTTCGCGCAAGGTCTGATGTAAAATCCACCAGATCATCCATCACCTGACACCCCAGGCCGACCCGGTAGAGGCCTTCCAGCAACGGTTCGATATCCGGCATATCCGGCTTTTCAATAACCAGAGGAATATCCCACGGGCACTGAAACAGGATACCGGTTTTATAATGGTGAACCGTTTCGAGAATATCCGCCGGTGTCAGGATGGTTGAAACCCCCGCTTCCTCGGTTGCTTCCTGAACCCCGCTGCGGGTCATCGTCTTCATCGATGTCGCCGATGCCGTCCGGACCTGTTCCATGGTGATTTCGTTTCGGCGCCGGGCATCAATCAAAATCTGAAAAAGCACCCGGTCAGAGACCATGATATCAACGACCGAGCGAAACCGGATCCCGGCTTCAGGGATATCCGTGTCCAGCGTGGGCTTGTACTCATTGTCCAAAAGGTTATCGCAACCGGTAACCATTCCCCGCAGGCATTGCAGAATGGCTGCATAAAGGCAGCGCCGGGATTTCGGTATCCCGGCTCGGAAAAAGGAATACAAAAACAACATGGAAAAAAAATTCTTTTCCATCGAAAAATAATCATCGGGAACCGGTTTGAGTTGAACCCCGCTCTGCCGAAGAATTTCATCGGCAGCGTCCAGATAAGTGGAAAGGCCCATTTTCATCTCGGCCATCAGGGCCTGAACCGGTGGCAGGGTTTCCATTCGGCCAGCAGCAGATAAGGAAGTGTCGATACCGTCCATTTTCACGCGTCAGGCTTCCACGTGTTGAACAGACTGATATATCCGAAATAGGTCGCTACGATTTCCGGTGCGACAAAACCCGCTTTTTTTATGATACCGGGTAAAACGCCGCGGATATTTTCGCCGATCTGCGGTTGCATGAAGAACCATCTGGAAACATGAGAGACCAGTGCCCCCATCCAGGTGGTTGGTATGTGCATATCGGCAATGACCAGCCGGCCGCCCGGACGCAGGACACGAAAGGATTCGGTGAGGGCTTTTTCTTTCAGATCCAGGGGCACGTGATGAAAGAAAAGGCTCGATACCACGGCATCAAACGAAGCATCTTCAAAAGAAAGGGATTCGGCCGCCATCACTTCGAAACGGCAATTGTCTGCTGCCCGTTTTTTGCGGGCCACCTGAATCATCCTGGCCGCCGCATCGATACCGACGGCTTCCCCCCCCGTTTTTACCTTATCCGCAATTGTCCGGGTCAATACGCCGGTACCGCACCCCAGATCCAGCACCCGGCTGACGCCGCTGAGTGCCAGAACAGAGACAATTTTTCGATCATACTCGGCCTGTTTTCCGAGAAGCAGAACAGGCTCGAAGGTATCGTACACAAGGGCGGCATAATCCAGAGTCCGACCCCGGGTTGGAACGGATTTCAGTGTCATCAGCCATGTATTCCTTTGCCATTGGAATTGATTTAAGAATTTAATATTATTTACTAAAAACTGCTACCATTGTCAATCTAATCGGTTAACAATCTCAGAGCAACCGTATTTGGATTTAGATTCCAATTTTTTGTGCTAAATACGATTGAAGCGCTTACAAAATGATCGCTATTTTGAATTTTCAGTATATTTTTTTGACTGGATAATTGAAAACAACAATAAAAAATTCCAAATGCGGTCGCCCTGTTAATAATCTTCCTCATGCCGCCGGGGGATCACCAGATGGTGCCCGGGCGTGACCGGAGATCGGTCCAGGATGGCAACCGCACAACCGTATGCGTCTACGATCTGTCCGGCTAAACGATCAACGCAAAACGGGCAGCCCGGAAATGATCTGGCTTTTGACAAAGACACACCTTGCTGTTTATGCGCATTGGGGATTATGCCCTTATAAAATACGGCAGTACAATCAAAACGGCACCGACAATGACGAGGGCATATACATTCGGCATAAAATAGGGAAAAATACAAAGGGCCATCCCGACCAACAGGGGAGCAAACGCTTTTTGCCGTTTGCCGTAAACAAAAAACCCCATACCGATCGCCCCGAACAGCATTCCCCAGACCAGTTGTGCGGTACTTCCCATATCAGTCATTTCCTCTGCTCTGATTATTGGCCCTGGCCAGCAAATAGAAAAAGGGGTCAGCATGGAATCTGACCCCTTTTAAAATTTGGTAGCGGGGGGCGGATTCGAACCACCGACCTTCGGGTTATGAGCCCGACGAGCTACCAGACTGCTCCACCCCGCATCACGTTTTGTTTGATGGGCATAAATATAGGGCATCGGGTTTGATTGTCAAGCTTTTCCTTTGGTTAAACCGGCCAAGGAATTCAATTGCCGAATAACCTCGTTTAAATCCCTTTCTTTTGAGAGGGTTAGGCGAATGATTTTTATTCGCCCGGTCTCGCCGCTGACGATTGACAGAGACGACTTGGGAACGTTGAGTTGTTTGGCCAGGAATTTCACACACAGGGCGTTGGCGGCCCCGTCCACCGGCGGCGCGGTCAACTTGATTTTGAGGGCATCGTCGAGCACGCCGACAACCATATTCTTCCTGGACCGGGGCTGAACACGTATTTTAAAACTGATGCCATCGGCGTGTTTTTTCAGGTAAAACGCCATGCCAGCCGTCACGCCTGCTCTTTTGTTTTCGCGATACACCGGGCGAGAAACGCCGGCGGCCGGATCACCCGCCCGTCGGAATCCACACAGGCGTGCCGTGTATAGCCTCTGGCCAGAGGGGTTTCGTCGTCGGCTTTGTAAATGGTATAGTTAAACTGAACACCGGCCCGCATCCCCGGATCAATACGGGTTTCGATGGTAATCCGATCGTCGTAGCGGGCCGAAGCGAGAAACTTGCACTGGCACTCGGATACCGGCAAAAACACGCCCCGGGCCTCGATTTCCCGGTAGGGCAGGTCCAGGGCCCGGAACATTTCGGTCCGGCCCATTTCAAACCATCTGAAATAGTTGGCATGGTAGGCCATGCCCATATTATCGGTATCGCCATAAATCACCCGGCAGGTGAAGCGATGCGCAAAGGGTTTATCCACGTCGGGGGTTTCCATTCTGGATGATCCGTTCAATATGGTTTTTTAATTCGTCATACGTGGTGGTCACCGGCAGCTCCGGAAATTCCGCAATCACATTCCCGGGGGGACGGAACAGTATGCCATGGTCGGACGCCTGGATCATGGCGATATCATTGTAAGAATCACCGATACCGATGGTCTCAAAATCAAGGCTTTTCAGGGCCAGCAACGCCTGTTTCTTCGCCTGGGGTTGCCGGAGATTGTAGCCGGTAATTGTACCGGTTTCGTCCACGCTCAGGTCGTGGCAGAACAGGGTGGGCCAGTCGAGCTGCCGCATCAGCGGCCGGGCAAATTCGATAAACGTATCCGACACCACGACAACCTGCAGCGTCGACCGCAGCCAGTTTAAAAACGCCCGGGCACCGGGCAGTGGTGCCATGGTGGCAATCACCGCCTGGATATCCGCCAGAGTCAGCCCGTTTTCCTTTAAAATAGCCAGCCGCCCCTGCATGAGTTCATCGTAATCGGGGATATCCCGCGTGGTCAGCCGAAGCTTTTCAATCCCCGTCTTTCTGGCCACATTAACCCAGACCTCAGGCGTATACACCCCTTCCAGATCGGTACAGACAATAAACATACGCTGCCTTTCTTATAAAAATCATTGTCGGCCATCAGCCTCCCAGCTATTCTGCCGTTATTCCAGATCGCTGTTATCCTCAATCCGGATCAGCACCGGCCGGGCGCTGACGACATTTAAATCTTCGATCTTTTTCAGCGCCTTCCGCACGCTGGCCTCTTTGGCCCGGTGGGTCTGCATCACCAGCGGCACCGATCCGCTGGTTTTACGTCCCCGCTGCTGAACCGTCTGGATACTGATGCTGTAATCCCCGAGAATACCGGAAATTTTGGACAGTACGCCCGGATGGTCCAGAGCGGAAAAACGAAAATAGTAGCGGGTGGTGACCTCATCAATGGAAGTGATGGGAATATCGCTGACATGATCCTCCTGATAGGATAAATACGGAACCCGCCCGGCCCGGCCATAAATCAGGTTGCGGGCAATATCGGCACAATCACTGACCACCGCGCTGCCCGTGGGCATCATGCCGGCACCATAGCCGTACAGCATCACATCGTCCACGGCATCGCCGTTAACCATGAGCGCATTGACCGCGCCGCTCACGCTGGCAAGAATACTGGTGATGGGAATCATGGTGGGATGCACCCGGGCCTCAATCGAGTCGCCGTTATTCTTGCTGATGGCCAGCAGCTTGATCCGGTAGCCGAACTCTTCGGCAAAATGAATATCACCCGGCGTGATGGCCGAGATACCTTCCACATAGATATCATCGAGGTTCAGCGGCATCCCGTAGGAGAGAGACGCTAAAATGGCGAGCTTGTGGGCCGTATCGTGCCCTTCCACGTCCAGGGTCGGATCGGCCTCGGCGTATCCCTGTTCCTGGGCTTCGGCCAGGGCAGTTTCAAAGGGTATCCCCCGGGTCGTGATCTGGGTGAGGATATAGTTACAGGTGCCGTTTAAAATCCCCGTGACCGATTGAATCCGATTCCCCACCAGGGATTCCCGCAGGGTCTTGATGACCGGCATGCAACCGCCGGTACTGGCTTCGAAGCCGATATCCACACCCTTTTCCCGGGCGGCCCGGAAAATATCATTGCCGTGGCCGGCCAGCAGCGCCTTGTTGGCCGTCACCACATGTTTGCCCCGGGAAATCGCCTTTAAGATCAAGTCTCTGGCAATGCCCGTGCCGCCGATCATTTCAACAACAATATCGATATCGGGATCACGGATCACGGACTCGGCATCCGTGGTCCAGACGCCGTCGGGAAAAACAATTCCGCGATCCGTTGTGATGTCCACATCGGCCACCCGTTTCAGGTTCAACCGAGCGCCGACCCGGGCTGAAATCAGATCGGCATTCTGCAGAAGCAGCCGGGCCACGCCGGTTCCAACCGTTCCGCACCCCAGCAGGCCTATATTAATTTCCTTCATCTGTTTCTCCTTACAAGACTTTACGAATACCCCGCACCGCCTGATTAATCCGCATCTCGTTTTCAATCAAGGCAAAACGGACAAATTGATCCCCGTATTCACCAAACCCCAGCCCCGGGGCAACGGCCACCCTGGCTTCCTTGATCAAAAATTTCGAAAATTCAACCGATCCCATTTTCTGGTACTGATCCGGAATCTTCGCCCAGGCGAACATCGTTCCCCTAGGTGGATCAATGCCCCATCCAACACGATTCAAACCGGCCACCAGGGTATCCCGACGGTTTTGATAAACATTCCGGATGTCGCGCACACAATCCGCCGACCCGTTCAGGGCAATGATGGCGGCGATCTGCACTGGTTGAAAAATTCCGTAGTCAAGATAGCTTTTGATTCGCTGCAGGGCAAAAATGGTCTCCCGGTTGCCCACGCAGAACCCCACCCGCCAGCCGGCCATGCTGTAGCTTTTGGACAGGGAGAAAAATTCCACCGCCACATCCTTCGCGCCTTTGACCTGCAGGATACTGGGCGCCTGATAATCGTCGAATACGAGATCCGCATAGGCAAAATCGTGAATAACAAGAACCTTGTGTTCCTTTGCGTAATCTACAATTTTTTCAAAAAACGCCAGATCCACGACTTCGGTCGTGGGGTTATGCGGATAGGAAAGAATCAGGATCTTGGGCCGGGGCCAGGTCTGTTTCGTGGCGGTAATCAAATTGTCAAAAAAATCTTCGCCCGGTCCCACCGGAATGCCCCGCACATCTCCGCCGGAAATAATGGCCGAGTAGGGATGAATCGGGTACGTCGGGTTGGGCGTAAAAACGACATCGCCCGGCCGGACGGCCACCAGGACGAGGTGGGACATTCCCTCTTTGACGCCGATGGTTGCGATCGCCTCGGTTTCCGGGTCGATGGCCACATCGAATCGCCGCCGGTACCAGTCGGAGATGGCCAGCCGCAGTTTGGTTATCCCTCTCGAAGCGGAATAACGGTGGTTTTTGGGATTGCGGACAGCATCGACCAGCTTGTCAACAATGTGATCCGGCGTGGGCAGATCCGGATTGCCCATGCCCAGATCGATAATATCTTCTCCGGCCCGGCGGGCCGACATTTTCAGATCGTTGACCGTGGCAAAAACATAGGGCGGCAATCGATCAAGCCTGGCAAACGTGGTCATACTTTCTCCCGCACGGTTGATGCATCAGTGCGCATTTCATACAGCAGTTCCCGGTTGTTGTCAAAAATTGTTTTGACATTTCGCCGGAATCAGATTACTTTTTCCCAGAAAATATCGTGACCACAGGCCATGTTCACCGCCGAATACCGCTGCCCCTGAGGAGAAATCTAATGTCAGAGTCCCTTACATATTCAGACGCCGGAGTAGATATCGACAAGGGGAATGCATTTGTTTCCGCCGTTAAAAAAATCGCCCGGGAAACCAACCGATCCGGGGTCATGGGGGACATCGGCGGTTTCGGGGGTCTGTTCTCCCTGAATGTCACCGGCACCGACACCCCCGTTCTGGTCAGCGCCACCGACGGCGTCGGCACGAAGCTGAAAATCGCCTTCATGACGGGCAAACATGATACCATCGGAATCGACCTGGTGGCCATGTGTGTTAACGACATCGCCGTTCAGGGCGCCCGACCGCTGTTTTTTCTGGATTACATATCCATGGGCAAGCTGGATATCGACGTGGCCACGGATGTGATCAAAGGAATCGGCAACGGGTGCCGCCAGGCCAAATGCGCACTGATCGGCGGCGAGACCGCTGAGATGCCCGGCATGTATGCCGAGAACGAATACGATCTGGCCGGATTTTCCGTGGGCATGGTCGATAACAGCAAAATCGTGGACGGATCTGATATCGGCGTCGGGCACCAGCTCATCGGTATTGCGTCAACAGGACTTCACAGCAATGGCTTTTCCCTGGTACGAAAAATCTGCTTTGAGAAGCTGCAGCTTGATATTGGCAGCTACGTGCCGGATCTGGGCACCAGTATCGGAGAAGAGCTGCTCAAGCCCACCCGGATCTATTCGGAAGTCGTCCGTTCTCTCCTGCGCGATCTGCCGGTTCACGGGCTGGCCCACATCACGGGCGGCGGGATTGCCGAAAATATCATTCGCGTGATTCCCCAGGCCTGTCATATTGAAATTAATCCGGGCAGCTGGGACATTCCGCCGGTCTTCACATTCCTTCAATCCGCCGGCAACATCACCGACATGGAGATGATGCGTACCTTCAATAACGGCATCGGCATGGTCCTGGTGATCCCCGAGCGCTTCGTCCAGGAAGCCATCGATCGACTGACCGCCATGAATGAAAAAGTTTTTCTCATCGGCCGCGTCCTGGAAGGCGACGCTGCCGGTGAGCGGGTGACCTGGAAATCATGAAAGAAAAAACCGCCCATTCCGAATCGCCCCGACGCCCCTGGTACTACCGATTAATCAACTGGCTGGCACAGGGAGCGGAAAACGCCCCCCCCTGCCGCTCCTGAGGGCCTCAGGTCACTGGTGTCCGGCGGACACCCCGAACGGTTTCAAAAAAGCGGTAAAGGTATATATGCCGTATCTCCCAGTCGTCGCCGCTTTCCTGCTGTGCCTTGCCTTAACGCCGGTGGTTCGTGCCGTGGCCGTTACCCGCAGCTGGATTGCGCAACCGGTCGCCGAACGCTGGCACACCCGGCCAACGGCATTATTCGGCGGCATTGCCATCTATCTTGGCCTCATCCTTCCCCTGCTGCCCATTACCGATCTGGCCGCATTAATCACGCATTTCAGCGGCCGGGGCCTGATCGCCCACCGCCTTCCCGATAACGCCATGCTGGTTCTTGGTGCGACTCTTTTATTCATTCTGGGCATGGTGGATGATTTTTTCAGCATCAAACCCCATGCAAAACTGATGGGCCAGATGCTGGTCGCGTCACTGGTCGTTTTTTTCGGATTCCGGCTCCACTGGTTTTCATCCCTGACCCTGGACACGCTGGTCTCCATGGTCTGGATTGTCGGTGTCACCAATGCCTTTAACCTGCTCGACAACATGGACGGGCTGTGCGCCGGTATCGGTCTGATCTGTTCGGCCACCCTGGCGGTCATCCTGTGGCCGCTGTACCCCGCCGCCGCGGTGGCGCCAGCCATACTGGCGGCAGCGCTGGCCGCCTTTCTGATCTATAACTTCAACCCCGCGTCCATTTTCATGGGGGACTGCGGCAGCCTGGTGATCGGCTTTTCCATCTCGCTTTTCGGTCTCTTCTTCACCTGCCACTCATCTCTGACACACCCGCTGGCGGTGTACGCCGTGCCCGTGCTGGTCATCCTCGTACCGATTCTCGATACCACCATGGTCACCTTCGTGCGGGTGCTGAGCGGCCGCCGGGCCTCCACCGGCGGCCGGGACCATACATCCCACCGCCTGGTGCTGATGGGATTCACCGAACGCGGCGCCGTACTGTCCCTCTACGGCATCGGCCTGATTTCCGGTCTGGCGGCTGTATTTGTCGTCCGCAGCGACTCGATGACCTCACCCATGGTGATTATCCCGCTGCTGCTGTCGGTGCTCCTGATGGGCATCTATCTTTCTCAGCTGCGCGTCTATCCGGAAAAGGAATTTTCACTGCTGCGGGACCGCACCTTTACCCCGGTGCTGATCGAGCTGACATATAAGCGCCAGATCGTGCTGGTCATACTCGATTTCGGTCTGATCGCCTTTGCCTATTACCTCTCCTACCGGCTCCGGTTTGACGACGCTGTTTTCGGCTTTTATTTCCGTGTTTTTCTGAAATCACTGCCGGCGGTCATCATCTGCAAACTGATCGCCTTTTATTTTACCGGCGTTTACCGCAATATCCTGGGCCACATGAGCAGCGACGAGGTCGGCGTCTACATCAAATCCTCCACTCTGGCCACGGTTTTGATTGTTGCCGTGGTCGCCTACTTCTACCGTTTCAAGGATTTTTCCAAGGGTATTTTTTTAATCGACTGGCTGCTGACCACCCTGGCGCTGCTGGGTACCCGGGGATTTTTCCGCCTGTCCGGCGATTTAATGAAACGCAAAACCCTGACCGGTGACACCACGATTATTTACGGCGCCGGCCGGGGCGGAGAAATCCTGCTCCGGGAAATATTAAATAACAAGGCCCTGCAGTTAAAACCGATCGGGTTCATTGACGATGATGCCGTCAAAACCGGAAAAAATCTGCAGGGATATCCCATTCTGGGTACATTCGCCGATCTGCCGGGCATCCTTGCCCGCCATCCAGCGACAACCCTGCTGGTATCCTTCAGCCATTACCATGCCCTGGAAGAAGACCGGGTCCGGCGGTTCTGCCGCAAAAACGCCCTCAACCTCAAACAGTTCCGGGTGCAGATTGCGCCCGTCGACCTTGACGCATAATGATTATCCTGGGCATTGAATCGTCCTGTGACGAGACCGCCGCCGCCGTGGTGGCCGACGGTACCCGGATACAGGCATCCGTCGTGGCCTCTCAGGTGGCGGTTCACAGCCCCTATGGCGGCGTGGTACCCGAGCTGGCATCCCGCCGGCACATCGAAGCGATCGTCCCGGTCGTTGACCAGGCGCTGGCCCGGGCAGAACTGACCGCCACGCAAATTGATGCCATTGCCGTAACCCGGGGGCCCGGACTGGTGGGCGCGCTGCTCGTCGGATTTTCCTTTGCCAGGGCATATGCCTATTCCCTGGGCAAACCCTGGGTAGGCGTCAATCACCTGACCGGTCACATTCACTCGCTTTTCCTGTCATCCGATCCGCCGGCATTCCCCTTTATCGCCCTGCTCGCATCCGGTGGCCACACCAGTATTTATTATGTCACATCGCCCCTTTCCATCGAACTGATGGGACGCACAAGGGATGATGCCGCCGGGGAAGCCTTTGACAAGGTATCCAAACTTCTCGGGCTGGGGTATCCGGGTGGCGGCGTTATCAGCCGGATCTCACAGGAGGGCCGGCCGGGACGAATCGTTTTTCCCCGTGCCTATCTGGACAAACAGGCATTTGATTTCAGCTTCAGCGGCCTGAAATCAGCCGTTCGCCGGTATGTCGAAACGCACCCGCAAACCTGGAAGTCAGAAACTGCGGACATTGCCGCCGGGTTCCAGCAGGCGGTGGTCGACGTTTTGACCGCTAAACTGCTCAGCGCCGCCCGATCCAGAAAATGCCGCCGCATTGCCGTCGTTGGGGGCGTTGCGGCCAATCAGTGTCTCCGGCAGACGCTGCGGGACAAAGCGGATCAGGAAGAGATATCGGTCTTTATGCCGCCGGTCGATCTGTGCGGTGACAATGCCGCCATGATTGCTGCCGCCGGGTACCATTTACTACGGGCCGGCAAAACCGGTGAACTGGCCGACGATGTCTATTCCACCAAAGACCTGAATACGTAACCACAGCAACTCCGTCAGCAGACGGATGGTTTCAAAATGCCACCGCTGAAAAATAGAATAAATACCGCCCCTGCCTTGATTATTCACGGACAGGCGTTAATTTTACCACAACGACAGATACTCACACAGGAGGCGATCCATGGCCTTTGAAACCAAAGCGGAAGTGCTCGAACGAATCCTTGAAAGCCCCAGACCCAGGTGTAAATACTGCGATCAGGAAATGAAATTGTGGGAACCGCCCCCCATCCCCTTTGGAGACGGGCTGGGGTGGGGATCGGCCTATTTATATGTCTGCTACAACGATGCGTGTTCGGCCTACCAGAGCGGGTGGGACCATCTCAAGGAAAATTACGCGCACAACGCCTCCTACCGCTGTATCTGCTATCCGGATTCAGGAACCTATGAATTGATGCCGGTATTCAGCGCCCAGGGCGGCCAGGGCCAGATTGTGGATGAAGAAGCCCTCGCCGCGGAGGAAGCGCTCAAAGAAAATACCAAACGGGGATTCAGCGTGCTGACCGATTGTTACAATCGTCGGGACATGATGCCGGTGATGCAGATGCTGCTGGACCCGACCCAGCCTGTGCGGGTGCGGATTAAAGCGGTGGAAATGATCGGCGATTTCGGAGAGATGGAAGCGCTTGAACCGATTCGAAACATAAAATTCGGCAACACCACGCTTCAAAAGACAGCCGATGCCGCTGTCAAAAAGATCCACAAACGCTTTTTTACCCGGGAATGTCCTTTCTGCGCCGAAATTATCAAAAAACGCGCTAAAATCTGCAAGCATTGCAACCGGGAAGTGGCCGGACAATAACGAACAAAGGGGCGGGCCGGCGGCGATGCCATCATCACGCGCCGCCGGCTGTTTTTACAGCGCCCGCATCGATTCCGGCTTTAATGCCACTTTCCCGGCCAGGGCCGCGTCGATCAGGGACAGGGTCGCTTCTTTGTCCCGGGGCAACCGGGCCCGGATCGGCAGATAGTTGGACGCATGGTTGGCATGAAACAGCCCCCGGGTAATATGGGTGGCGGCTATCATTTCACGGAGTTCCCGCAGCGTATCCGCGGGTTCAATCAAATGAAATGCACCGGTTTCATAGTCCCGGTGAAGCGGCGTATTCGGAATCAGCATCAGGCTCAGCGCCCCGATATAATCAGGCGAGATCGCCGACAGCACCCGCCCGGTCTCCCGGGCATGCACCAGGGACCGTTGCCGGCCGGCAATCCCCAGCAACACGGTCACCGACAGTTTGATCCCGGCCGCGCGGGCCTTTCTTCCCATCCGGATCGCCATTTCCGAATCCACGCCTTTTTTTATTTTCTTCAAGGTCACATCATCACCGGTTTCAATCCCCATGTATAAAATCCCCAGGCCGTGCGCCCGCAACGCCTCAAGTTCTTCGGGGCTTTTCATTTTCAGGCTTTTGGCGTTGGCATAGGCACCCACCCGCGTCACCCAGGGCAGCTTTTCCCGAATGGCCGTCAAAATACCGAGCAATCGTTTCTGGGGAACGATGAGGGCGTCACCATCGCAGAGAAACACCCGGCGCTGCCGCCGGCAGAACTCGGCGGCAAAATCAATATCGGCGTCGATGATTTCCCTGGATTTGATTTTAAACCGTTCGCCCATGTAGGTGCCGCAAAAAGTGCATTTATTATGAGAACACCCCACGGTGACCTGCAGCAGAATGCTGTTGGCTTCACTGGGCGGACGGATAATGTTGCCTTCGTAATGCATATCGCATTTTCCCTTTTGTTGAAGTGGTTTTCCCATCAATATGCGGCATTCTCATTAAAATTCAAGTCAGAAAATTCGTTGCCGGCCCTTTACTTTCAGCACACATGCGTTAGTTTATTCTGAAGCAGGATTATCCTGACAATCTGTACGCCTTTAGCCAAAGGAGGCCAAATGCCCGAGGCATTGACAATTCCGGAATCGCTTCAAATGACATTTAAACGCATGCTGCACCGTCTGCCCGCTGACAAGCGGGACGATATCGACCTCCAGAAAAGCGTCCTCCTCTACCTGAAGATGGGCGGTGAACGCCTGGCCCGGGCACGGATTAAACTGATTACTTCGCCCTTTCCAAAAAATTTTTCCGTGGTCAAAATCCGCCCCCAGGTAATTCCTGATGAATCCGTCAAAACAGAGGGTGGCGATGCCACTGCGGGCAGTGACGATAACGTGACCGATAAATCTGAATAACGTGTCCCGGCATTGCCCGTAACGGGATGCCGGCCACGCTTTTACCCGATTTCCAAAAGATCCCCCCCGATGTTTGCCTGTTTTTACTGACCCTCAGCGCTGCCGGACATTATGGCCGCCAGTCATGCACCCGGATCTGACCGGGAAACGCCTGGGGCTTGTAGATTGATTTGCCGCACAAAAGCCGGAGGCACTCCTGGATCCCTTCGGACATGGTGGGATGGGGGTACACTGTTTTGAGCACATCGCGGATGCCCTTGCCCTGATCCATCAGCATGGCCACCGCCACGATGATGCTTGACGCCTGCGGCCCGGCCGCCCGCATCCCGATGATTTTCTGTTCGGCGTCATCCGTAACGATAATCTTCACAAATCCGTCCACCGATCGCATGGCAATGGCCCGGTTGACCAGGGCATTGGCGTAATATGCCGCCCGGTAGGCCACACCTTTTTCCCTGCATTCCTTTTCGTTCAGCCCCACGGCCGCCACGGGCGGGGAGAAAAACATCACCGTCGACATGTTATCGTAACGCAGCGGCCAGCGGTTCACGCCATACATGTGTTTAACCACATACCGGCCTTCGGCTTCCGCCAGGTTAACCAGGGATGGATGGGCCGTCACGTCGCCGGCCGCATAGATATGATCCCGCACCCGGCCGTTCTTATCGGTGAGCAGGCGACCGCTGGCATCGATCTGGATCCCCGCCTTGTCCAGCCCCAGATCCGACAAATCGGGAACGCGGCCCACGGACAGGAGCAGGGCATCGACGCCGAGGGTATGAACGCCGCCGTCGGCCTCACGAATGTCAACCGTCAGGCCCCCCTCTCCCGGTACCGCCCGGCACAGCCGGGCGCCATGCCGGATGATGACGTTGTTTTGCTTGAGATGGGTCGCAACAAATCGGCTGATATCGGCATCTTCAAAGGGCAGAATCCGGTCCTGATGATCGAGCAGCAGGACTTTGGTACGCCCGAAACCGGCAAAAACAGTCGCATATTCGCATCCGACCACGCCGGCCCCGACAATCATCAGCCTCCGGGGAAAATCCCGCAGCCGTAAAACACCATCGGAATCAAACACCTGTTTCTGGTCAACGGCCAGTTCGGGCAGACAGCGGGGTTTCGACCCTGCCGCAATCAGGAAATAATCCGCCGAAATCTCTTCGTGTTTCCGGCGGCCGGATATGATGGCCAGCCGGTGGGAAGAAAGAAACGCTCCCCGCCCCCGCTTGAGAGTGATCGAACCGGGTCCCGGCCATCTGTCCGGAGAAAAAAATCTGAGCTGGCGCCGCATCTGGTTCTGTTTTTCCCGAATCGCCGTCAGAACCGTCCGGCGCACCGCTTCAAAATCAACGTCCAGCGCGTCGGCCCGGTAGCCCCGGTCTGTCCGGGCGGCGACACTGTAATCCCGGGACAGCTCCCACATGGTTTTAGATGCCAGCGCGCCCCACATCACGCCGGCGCCGCCGATCTGCGCTTTTTCCACAATTACGACCCGCTTGCCCAGATCCAGCGCCCGCATGGCCGCAGCAAACCCGCCGGGTCCGCAGCCGATAATGCATACATCGTAATGCGATGCAGTCATACGCGTCGTCTCCATTATATCATGGCGGCCGCTGACGCCTGTGTCGACATCCGGAAAACGCCGTCATCGCCCCCGAGTTTATGCGCTACCCGGCTTTCCCCGGCCGCTTGAATCTGTTATTGTCATCTTTCCGTTAAAATAACCATTGCCGGACATCTGACAACCGAAAAACGACCACCACGGCCACCGGATGGATAAATCGCCCATATCTGAGGACGCATCAACCATTTCCTTTCCGGAAACGGTGATCGCGGCCTGCGGTCTGCCGCGGCAGGAGGCCGATACATATACACTGGTTCTGGCTTCGGCGGGTATTTCCTGCCAATTGATCCGGACCGCAAACGGCTGGCAGCTCCATGTCCCCCCGGGGGCCGAAACGCCCGCCCGGGCCGCGCTGGCCGCCTATCGGGCCGAAAACGATGAACCGGATACCTTTACTGAAACTTCTGTCTGGCCGGTTTCCCGCACCCGGGCAGGTATTATAGCGGCAGCGACCATCCTGGCCGTTCATCTGGCGGTGACCTTCAGCGGCCGTAAAAATATCTTCTTTTCCCAGTTCAATGCCTCAGCCACGGATATTCTCAATGGCGATATTTACCGGATCACCACGGCCCTTTTCCTTCATGCCGACTGGGCCCATCTGGTCGGTAACATGGTGGGGCTGGCCCTGTTTGTCACAGCTGTCTGCAGCGTCGCGGGGTTTGGTGCCGGCAGTTTAATGGTCCTGGTATCGGGAATGCTGGGAAACCTGTTCAACGCCCTGTTGTTTCAATCCGGGCATTATTCCATCGGGGCATCCACGGCGGTGTTCGGTGCCGTCGGGATTGTCGCAGCCCATCTGTTCATGGTTAAATGGCGGCAATTCGGCCATCGGCTGAAAACCTGGCTGCCGCTGGGAAGTGGTCTGGCGCTCCTGGCAATATTGGGCGCCAGCATAAACACCGATGTGACGGCACACCTGTTCGGATATCTGTCGGGATGTGCGATTGGCCTGGCGTTCAGTGCCGCCCGGAAAATGCCGCCCCCCCGAAAAGCACAGTATGGCAGTCTGCTGGCGGCGGTCGCCCTTGTTCTGGCTTCGTTTCTGAGCGCCAATATTCCCTGATCTACGCTTAAAAAATCCGGAAATAATCAGCAGTGGGAATAGAAACCGCCGCAGCCCGGATCTACGACCGGGACCGCCAGGCCTGGGTACGCTTCGTCAGCCCCCGCGTGATAAAAAGGTGAATCAGACGGGCGGCGACATTGGTATAAAAAATCATCATGCCCATGGCTGCCGCCGGCGCAATATCCCCTGCGTCATCCATATTCATCACCGCGACTGCAGCAAGGGCCGTTTTCGGCGAATAAAGAAAAATAACGGCAGAGACCGTGGTCATGGCATTGACAAAAAGATAAATCGAAATATCCAGAATAGCCGGCATGCAGACCGGTACGGTGACTTTGGAAAGCAGTTTGTAAAACGGTTGTTTGAGGGATGCGGCCACGGCCTCAAACTCCCGGTCCATCTGTTTTAATGCGGTTACGGCAGTGAGGTGAGAGACGGTATAAAAATGCGTCACCGTACAGACAACCAGGATTACCATGGTCCCATAAATGGCGTTGAGCGGGTTGGCCGGGTTGTTGAAGAAAAAGATATATGACAGTCCGAGGACCATCCCTGGAATGGCCATCGGCATCATGGCCAGGAACTGAAACCCCGTCCGGGCAACCAGAAAACCGTTTATTTTTTCCACCATGTACGCGCCTGAAAAAACAACCACGGTGCCGACAAAAGCGGTCATTAACGCCAGCTGGATCGAATTGTAATAGGACCCCCAGCCACCCCCGTCCATCACATCAAAATTATAATTTCCCAGGCCAAGGTGTAAATTATAGGGCCACAGTTTGATCAGCGCCGCGTATTGGCACACAAGAATGATCCCTACAATGAAAACGCCCATCAGGCTGCAGTAGGACAGACAAATCGTGTCAAACCGGCGGTTTGGTTTCGGTTCATAGGGTACCGAGCGGGAAGAGAGCTGCGCAATCTGTTTTTTCTGGACATACCGGTCCAGGGCAAAAGCCAGCATCGCCGGGATCAGCAGCACCACGGAGACCACCGCGCCCATCTCAAAATTCTGCTGGCCGATGACCTGTTTATAAATGTCCACGGCCAGCATGTTATATTGCCCGCCGATGACCTTGGGCAGTCCGAAATCGGTTACCACCAGGTTGAAGACCACGAAAGCGGCCGAAATCAGCCCGTAGCGCGCACCGGGAATGGTTACGGTCCAGAAGGTTCTCCAGGCGCTGGCCCGCAGGGAAACGGCGGCCTCGTAGAGACGGGCATCCGAAATGGCCAGCGCCGTGGTAATGATAATCAACGCGTGGGGAAACGTGAAAAAAACCGATCCAATGACAATACCGATGGGGCCGTAAATGTCCGCGCCGAACATCAGACTTTTGAGCATCCCCTGCTTGCCGAACAGGTAGACCAGCGCGATCCCGGGCAGCAGGGAAGGCACAAGAATCGGGACCATGGCGATAATCCGGAAAAGCCCCTTTAAGCGCATGGTGCTTCGATTCAGCGCATAGGCAAACCCAAATGCCAGGCTGACCGTAATAAGGGTGGTCAGGATCGAAATAAACAGTGAATTTTTAATTGATCGAAAAAGTGCCGGCGTCGAGAAATATGTGACGTAGTTGTCCAGCCCGATGGATTTGGATGGCCGCAGAACAACCCGTCGAAACTGGTTTGATGTGTAGGTGTGCCAGTCGTCACCTGTTATCCGTGTGGTTCCCTCCAGAAAAGATCCTTTTTTGTCCAGCTGCCGGAAACGATATTGGGTTTTGCCGCGAAAACTGAAATCAGGAAAAAAAGTCGTCGCATACAAACGGCCGTCCGCACTGGTCAGCAATTCTTCCGGTTTAAGGACTTTGGCGGTTTCATTGATCTGGCGGGCAGTCATCGTACCACTCCAGCCGTCACCTTTATTGACCTGGAATTCATATTTGTCCAGATCAAAAGAAGCGGTCCGGAAAGACTTGGACAGCATGGTATAAAGGGGGAGGGCCAGCGCAATGATCAGGTAGATGGCGATAATGATCATAAATCCGGCCATCA
Source organism: uncultured Desulfobacterales bacterium (assembly GCA_964577615.1). Taxonomy (GTDB): domain Bacteria; phylum Desulfobacterota; class Desulfobacteria; order Desulfobacterales; family QNYZ01; genus QNYZ01. Next base: position 19,841 of record CAZNZW010000044.1, read on the forward strand.
GGCGATCATCTTTACTCGTTTTTGGACGGATAATCGGCGCCGGGGTCATTTTTGTGTCAGTGGTTATAGAAGTCATGATTATCGGCTGGTGGCGGCGTTGAAAACATAGAGACGATCGGAAGGCAGTGTGACGGCCATTTTTCGGCCCACCGATGTGTTCATCCGGATGGCGGCATTGACGGACAGGTCAACAATCAGCCGGGAATCTCCCAGCTGTTTGCCGCCAATGTGAATCCGCCAGAACGATCCGAGAAATTCCATCTCCTGCACCGTGACATTGAAGCTGTTATCAACCGGGGTATCCGTGGCCGCTGCAGCATCGGCCGGTTGAATGTCTTCGGGGCGGATAGCCAGGACAGCTGGTTTCCCGGGCGGCACATCATGTCTGCGGCAGGCCAGGGTCAGCGTACCGAGACGGACCGATTCAGCTGTTACGGCCCGGCCGTCAACACGGTTCATGGTACCGATAAAATCCGCCACGAACAGGGTTTCCGGTTCCCGGTATATGTCTGTCGGGCTTCCCACCTGGTCAATGGTGCCCGCGTTCATGACCACGATACGATCTGCCATGGTCAGGGCTTCTTCCTGATCGTGGGTCACCATGATCGTGGTCACGCCCAGTTTTCGCTGAAGAGATTTAACCTCATGCCTTAAATAGGTGCGTACTTTTGCATCCAGCGCGGACAGTGGTTCATCAAGCAGCAGCAACCCCGGGGAGGTAGCCAGCGCCCGGGCCAGGGCAATCCGCTGCTGCTGGCCGCCGGACAGCTGGGACGGATATTTCTTTCCCTGTTCGGGCAGGCCCACCAGCTCCAGCAGTTCGTCCACCCGCTTTTTGATATCAGCACGCGACTGTTTCTGGTTTTCCAGGCCAAAGGCGACGTTTCTTTCTACCGTCAGGTTGGGAAACAGGGCATAGGACTGAAAAACTATCCCAAAATCGCGCTCAGACGGTGGCAGGGCCGAAATATCCCGGCCGGCCTGGTGCACGGTACCCGCGGTCTGGATATCAAGACCGGCAATGGCCCGTAAAAAAGTGGTTTTTCCGCAACCGGATGGCCCCAGAAAGCAGACAAACTCGCCCTGGCTGACATCAAGAGATATATCGCTCAAGGCGGTAAAGTCACCGAATTTTTTGGTTAGTCTGGAAATCTGGAGATAGGGGGCGGGGGGGGAAGTATTCGCTGCAGATGGATCGCTCACGGTCATCATGCCTTTTTATTCTTCGTTTGATATTATTGAAATTTTGCGGGGCCCGGATGGTGCATAGCGCCTGGGATCCCCGGTTTGCTGAAAATATCCCGACGCAGGTGGAATATGCCATATTTGACGGGAAAACGCGATGCTGGCCGCCTGACCGAATTCATCCGTTCAGGCGGCCAGCAAAGAATCATGTACAGGGGGCAGACAATGGTCCCCCGGGGAATATGCTTCCTGCTATGTCAATGCAGGCATCATTTTCCAGTACACTAATTCTTTTTGGGCTCCGACTTGGAATCGTAGCGTTTCTGCCACTCGGCAAGAATTTTTTTCCGGTGGTTGGCCGCCCACTCAAAATCATTTTTAATGAGCTTGGAAACCGTTTCCGGCGGAAAATATTTTACCGGTTTTGCGATGCCTTTGTAGCCGACAACGGCATACGCAGAATTATACATCTCCATGGCTTTCTTTGAGATGGACCAGTCGATCAGTGTTTTGGCAGCCTCAAGCTTGTCCGTGCCGGCAATAATGGCAGATGCTTCCATGTCCCAGCCAATCCCCTCTTCCGGGATAATGATTTCCAGCGGCGCGCCTGCTGCTTTCAATCTGGCCCCGCGAAAGGCAAACGACACACCAACGGCGATTTCCCCGGCCGCCGCCAGCTTGGCCGGTTTGGACCCCGAATGGGTGTAGCGGGCAATATTTTTATGGAGAAGATCCATATATTCCCATCCGCCTTTTTCGCCAAACAACTGCAGCCAGCTGGAGACATCCAGAAAACCCGTCCCCGATGAATTGGGATTCGGCATAATGACGTGGCCCTGGTACATTGGTTTGGTGAGATCTTTCCAGGATTTTGGCGCGACCAGGTTGTTTTTCTTTCCCTCGACAGTGTTGTAAGTAATGGCGGCCACCCAGGCATCCATTCCCACCCAGCTGGGCACGGGATCATTGTCGTAAAATTTCGGATCCAGATTTTCAAGGCCCTTGGGTTTGTACGGATAAAACATGCCTTCGGATTTCATCAGCAGTAAAGAGGTTGCCGCGAGTCCCCAGATGACATCGGCCTGCGGGTTATTTTTTTCCGCCAGCAGCTTTGCCGTCACAATACCCGTTGAATCCCGAACCCATTTAACGTGGATATCCGGATAATCCTCGTTAAACGTCGCCGCATATTTTTGCAGATCTTCCGCTTCAACCGCCGTGTAAACGGTCAGGTCGACGGCCAGCGCGGGGGGCGCCACCGCAAATGTGGATACGGCAGCGATACATGCCACTACAATAAATACCTTCAGCACCGAGTGTCTCATCGTCTCCTCCTGAATTTAGATTTTTGGTTGCAAGGTACAACCCGTTGGCCACAGCTGAACACCGAGGCCCCTTATACATGGTTGCTACGTTTTTAAATGATGCGAATCCAGTTTAGATTTTTCCCGGATCAGATAATCTCAGCTTGAATCACTTTCTGCATTGCTGGATTCGGTCAGGATGTCTACCACGCCAATTTAAAGTTGTCAACGCACCCGGAGAATACCATTTATCCAGAGAATACGATTTTCAGCGGCATTTCTACAGTTTACCCGTTATCGATGACAGGTATGATTTTTTATTGCCTTCCCGCCGGAATATTGCTAAGGACAGGAGAATTTTTCCAGGAGTTCTGAACATGAGACACTCATCTGTCATTTTTTTGAGGGTGCCATAATCGACCCGATCATTCTCATCATGCTGGGCGCGGGGGCGTATGTCGGATGGAATATCGGCGCCAATGATACGGCCAATTGTATCGGTACATCTGTCGGCTGCGGACTCATTTCTTTCAAAAAAGCAGTTGCGCTGGTAGTCGTCTTCTCCTTTATCGGCGCCATGCTCCAGGGCGGCGCGGTCATGAAGACCATCGGCAAAGGGATTGTCAAGCAGGATCTGGGGTATACCGCCGTTTTTGTCGCCCTGATCAGTTCCGGATTTTTTGTCACCCTGGCCACATTTTACCGAATTCCCACATCCACATCCCAGGCCATCGTCGGCGGCGTTCTCGGTATCGGACTGGCCGTCCAGGCCGAGATTGATTATTCCAAGCTGGCAACTATTGCTGAAAGCTGGCTGGTCTGCCCTCTCCTGGTCATGGCCCTGGCATTCAGTCTGTATCATTTATTAAATTTCATCCTGCAACGCATCAACAAAAGCCAGCTCCTCGTCCACAACACACTGGGATGGCTGGCTATTTTCTCCGCCTGTTATGTTGCCTATTCCATGGGCGCCAATAACGCGGGCAATGCAGTGGGACCCATTGCCAACCTGGGGATCTTCCCGCCGGCCTTCCTGCTGGCCGTGGGGGGCATCGCCATTGGTATCGGAGCCATCACTTATGGAAAAAAAGTGGCCGATACCGTGGGAAAAGGCATTACGCCGCTGGATATCCCGGGCGCCTTTATTGCTCAGCTTTCCTCGGCGCTTGGCATGCACCTGTTTTCCATGCTCGGCATTCCGGTATCCACTTCCTCGGCAATTGTCGGTGCCGTCGTTGGAGTGGGGCTGGTACGGGGCGCCAAATCCATCAGCAAGAAAACAATTATCACGATTCTGGCGGGTTGGGCGCTGACCCCCACACTCGCCGCCACAACCGCTTTTTTTATCTATCGGGGGTTGAAAATATTGCTATAAGGGCATTGGCCTGTTAATCTATATCGGCATCGTTGCCGAACCCGTAAGACAGCCTGGTGTATTTTTTAACCTGGACGGAATAAACTTTTGACAGATCATACCTAATTTGAATTGCATTGCTAACCGGTAACGGGGGACCCCATGGTATTTTTCAAAAAAGAAAAAGAGGTTATCAAGCTTATTGAGAATCATGCCGACAAGGTTGAAGAATGCCTTACCCTGTCAATCAAGACAATTTCGGCCTATCTCAATGACCATATCCCCGAAGCCAAGGAACTCGCCCGCCAGACGGATCATGTTGAAAGCGAAGCCGATATGGTGCGCCATGAAATTCGCGACAAACTGTATCTGGGCGCGTATATGCCCCTGCTGCGCGAGGATATTTACAGGCTGGTTGAAAGTCTGGATATAGTGGCCAATTCCTCGGAAAAAACCTGCGATTTTTTTCTGAATCAGCGGCCATTGGTTCCGGATGCATTTAAGGCGGATTTTCTTAAAATAACCGAAGTTTCCATGGGCGTGGGCGAGTCCCTCAAATATGCGGTTCTATGCTATATAAAAGGGGTCTGCCCCATCGAGGTGTCCCGGAATCATGCCAAAGACATCGGGATGATGGAATCCAAAGTCGACAGCCTCGAATGGGATCTGACCAAGAAAATTTTTACCAGCGACCTGGATTTTGCCCGTAAACTTCACCTCCGCCACTGCCTGGATCACATCGTCAGCGTTTCCGATCGGGCCGAAGAATCGGCCGGCCAGCTGGAACTGGTGACCCTGAAATCCATGATCTGATTCCCAGTCCGGGCCGGCTGCCGACCCGGGTCAAATCATACCGGGCGAATCCATCATACCCGCGGGAACCGCAATCAGCAAAATCAATCCTGACGGCCGAATCTCTTTTCGGCGGATATACCCATACTTTTCTCCTGGTTCTTCCGTCGGCTGCACCGCCAGCCATCCAATACTTTCCCCAATTTATTTCCGTCTGAAAAGCGATATGTATGAATTTTTTTCATGCATTTTATGATTTTTATTAGCTTGACTAATACCATGCCCCTCCCTAAAAACCAATTCGAATATCCTGCAAATCCGTCAGCCAAATAAACACCGCACGAATAAACATCGGAGGAAAAAATGGACCGAGACCCTGTGATTCGCCGTAAAACATCAATCTCGTACAAGACCGAGGAAAAGACCGTCATGCGCGGGTACAATTTAAGCGAACTGGCCGAAGAAGGATACTCCTTTTATGATGCCATGTTTGTGTTGTTCCAGAACCGCATCCCCGCCGAGGAAGAAGAAAAGATGCTCAAATATGAAATGGGCGTTTTTCTCGAGCACTCGATGTCCCCCTCGGCCGTCGGAGCCATCGGGGTCAGCGCCGGGCGGCCCAACCTGCCCGTGTGCGTGGCGGCCGCCGTTTCCACTTTCGGCGGGGTCCACGGCCCTGGCGCCGCCCACGGTTACATGCTCAACAAGTATCTGGAACGGGCCGACAAAGAGGGCAAGACTGTTGATGAAATGGCCAAAACCCTGGTGGACGAATATATGGATGCCAAAAAACCGGTCATGGGCATGGGCCAGCCCCAGCATATCGACAGCGATCCCCGGGCCGAACCGATCCACCTGAAGCAGGAAGAACTGGGCCTGGAGGGAGTTTATCTGGAATTCCAGCGGGCCGTGGAAAAATATTTTCATGCCCGCCGCAAGGCCGACGGCCGGTCTTATGTGGGGGTCAACGTGGTCGGATCGGGAAACACGGCACTGATGGAGATCGGATTTTCACCCAATGCCGGCTGGTGTATCGGCAGTGTGGTACGAGGGTTCAGCTGTGCCGCCCACGCCCTTTTCAACATGAAAAAGGGCCGGGCCTGGGGCGCTTCCCGCAACGAGCCCATGGTCCAGATGATCGATCTGTCCATGATCAAGTACGTCGGCCCCGAGGACCGCATCGTTCCCAAACAGGATGAGCGCCAGGAATATGCCAAAAAGCAAAAAGAAGAAGGGGAATACAAAAAATGGGTTATTTAAATAAGGAAAAAACCGACCAGCTGAATCAGCAGAAAAGAGACCGCGGTATCGGCAACCTGGGAAGCCCCAAAAATCCGTTTGACTACCATGCCCGGGAATACGGAACCGTCCCCCGGGATACCAAGCGGGCGCCGTTTCAGTGGGTATCCGAAGTGGCCTATAAAAATGTCCATCGCATCGTTACCCGGGGGTATGATACCACTGAGCTGATGGAAGAAGGATACGGCGTCATCGAGGTCCTGTTCGTGGACTATCAGGCCCGCATCCCCACCATTGAAGAAGAAAAAATGCTCAACTACGTCATGATCATGGCCCTGGAAGACGGCATCTCTTCTCCGGCGGCCATTTCCCGGATCGTGGCCCGGTCGAAAACATTTTTAACCCAGGCCTGCGGAGCCTCCATCATGGCGTTTGGCCATGCCTACGGGGCCTACTCCGCCTTCGGCAACCGGCTGGATGACTACCTAAAAAAAGCCGAAGCCGAAAACCTGACCCTTCAACAGGCTGCCGAATTACTTGTCAAAGAGAATCTACACGATGAGGCATTGGGGGTATCCGGCCTGATGCTCAAGGACCCGGCCGCCCAACGGATGATTGCCCGGGCCAGAAAACTCGGCATTGCCGGGAAATATATTGAATTTACCGAAGCCGTCGTCAGCGCGGCCCAAAAAGTCTCGTCGGATCCGGTTGATCTGGACATGCTCGGGGCCACCGGCGCGGTGATGCTCGACCTGGGATTTTCCCCTGAGGCAACCTGGGCCATTCTGGCTGTGACCCGGTCTTTTGCGGCCGGCGCCCACTACATTGAAGAAGTCGAACGAGAAGGAACCACCCGCCTGGGCCAGCCGCTGACACCGAAGGAAGACTACGATGGCCCGGCAGACCGCCCGGTGCCGCCGC
>CAZNZW010000045.1:0-25860 GCA_964577615.1 uncultured Desulfobacterales bacterium
TTGCCGGAAAAAACGATTTCATACCTGTCGCCTTCGGACACGTTCAGCGCGATATCCGCCCGGCGGGTGGCGGTGTCGACCGTTACCGGCGCGGCAATGGTCACATCGAGCCAGCCCCGCCGGCGATAAAACGTTATCAGCCGCCGGACATCTTCTGTCAGTGTATCCGCTCTGAATCGCCGGGCGCACCCGGCCAGCAGCCGCCGGCGCCAGGTTTTCATGCGTGCCTTGAGGGTAAGTTCGGACACGGTCCGGTTGCCCGCCATCGACACCCGGCCAATGGAAAGACAGGCGCCCCGGTCGATATCGACGATGACGTCCATCCATCGGGAACGCCCGGCCGGATGGGCCGTGACCGCCACCCGGGCATCGGGAAAGCCCTGGCGCACGAACAGCCGGGTGATCCGCTCCGCCTGTGACGGCAGATCTCCGGGAACAAACACGTCTCCGGCGGCAAGCGTCATTACCGCCGTCACCTCATTCCTGAAAAGCGGATATCCGCCCCGGATGCGGATATCCCGGATCCGCTGGCTGACGGCCAGGGTCACCGTCAGGTCGATGACGGCCGACCGTTCCCGGGATGCCACATCAATCCGTCGAAAGAGTCCCGACTGTTTCAGCACCGCAATGGCCGTATTCAGCTTGCCGGCCGACAGGGCAGCGCCCGGAGCCACGGGCCAGATCCCGGCGGCCACGCGCTGGAAACGGGCCGCATCGTCCAGATTCCCCGTGACGACAAAGACGACGGCGCCCAGGCGCGGTGACCCTGACAGCAGCGATCGGGAAGACATCGGCTCGGCGCCGCCCCGGCCGGCCAGACAAACCAGGCAAAGCGTACCGATCAATCCAATTACCCGCCGGATCCGGCCGGCATGCATGCTGCCGCCGATCATCTGAACTCCATTCGAAACACGAATTTCCCGCCGTAAACACCGTCCGACCCCTGGAATCCGCTGACGAGCAGATGATCTCTCAACCGGTATTCGGCATCGGTCCGCTGGATCAGTTCACCATTTCCGGCCGCGACAGAATATTTGACCGCCAGCCGCCGGGACAGGTTTTTGCCGATCGTCACCTTGACCTGTCCGGCCGTGCCGGTGGTGTCTGACGCGCGGCCGGTACCCGTTTCACCGGTTTCCCCGTTCGCATCATCAGCGGTGGAGACTTCCAGAAGATCCAGGCCGGCGGTTCTGCGAATGTCGTTGCCCAGGGCCGAGGCCGCCAGATCGGCCAGCCGCTGGGCATTGGTTCTGGAGTGCCCCCCGTCGCCGTCAATGAGCTCACTGCTGGTTTTTCCCAGAACCAGCAGCGAAACGATATCGTCCCGGGTCAGGGGCGGCCGGGATGTCAGGTCGACGTTAAGGGCATCCATGGTTCCGGTGACGGCCAGGGCAACATCCCAGCGGCGAATCCGGCCGGTACCGGCCAGGTTAAAACTCGGCTCGGTTTTGTACGGATTCAAAAACGCGATGCTCCCCTTTTGCAGCGTAAATTTCCGCTGCTCAAAGCGGATCCGGCCCGACACCAGATCGACGCGACCGGTGAGCACCGGACGGTTGAATGTACCGGCGACAGTCAGATCCGGGGCCACGTCAAGACTGGCCAGGTCATTGTCTACCTGAAGCAGCTGCCGGTGACGGATATCGACATGGAGCGCCAGGTGATTGAGAAAAGGATCGAGAAAGGGATTGATCCGGCGCGCGGGCGCCGGAGCGATCGTCCGTTTTTTTCTGGTGACGGCGGATAATTCATCCAGGAGATTAAGATGCAGATCCTGATAATACGTCCCTTCGATCAGGGTCACCGCCCCCCCGAGACGGGACGCCTTCCACGGCCCGCGCAGGGTCAGATCGGCATCGAACACCAGATCGGCGGTATCGGGGACAGCCAGGGGCACGGACGTGGCCGTCAGATGCACATCCGTTGACACCGGACGGAAACGGTCAAGCCCGGCGGTGCCGGTCATGACGACCCGGCCGGTACCGATGCGGCCGTGGAGCTGTTCAATGGCGATGGCCCGGGGCGACAGACGGATGCGCCCGTTAATATCGCGGGCGGTCTGGCGGCTTCCGGGAATCGGCCACGCCGCCTTCACCAGATCCACGGTAGCCGTCAGCACGGGCGCGTCAAAGGTACCGGACAACCGGCCGGCCAGCCGGGCGCGGCCGGTAACACCGGTAAGAAAATCGGCAAACGGCGAAATGGTTTCCAGGGGGATATCCCCGTCGACAGTCAACCGGACCGGACCGGACCGGGCCACCCGGCCCCGGAGGGTGAGCGTACCTGTCTCCGGCAGCCGGCACGTCAGTCCGGGCAGGATCAAGGCGCCATCGTGAATCCGCACGCAAAATGCGTCCGCCCGGATCCGGCCGGTCTGTTTAAACCGCATGGCCAGATCGGTAATATTTCCGGTCAGATCGATTCTTTCCAGATCATGAATATTGCCATGAAAAGTCAGGGTTCCCGAGATCCGGCCGGTCAGGTCCGGCTGTCCCTGCCAGGCAAAGTACGGTCCCAGGGCCACGGCATCCAGCACGAGGTTTCCCGTGAAAGATCCATCGCTCAGGCGGCCGGCGGTATTGACAACCGCTCCGGTCTGGCGGCCGGTAATGGCAAACCGGTTGTCGGCCAGGTGTCCCGCCAGATGAATATCCGCCAGGGTCGATCCGGCCGCGGCCAAGCGGGTGAGGGCCACCGTCCCCTGGATCCGGGGGGCGTCCAGACGGCCCCGCCCGGTAAAGGTGAACGTCGCCCGGCCGGTCAGACCCATTTTTTTCCCGATGATATCCATTCCGGCCAGATCGATTCCCCGGGTCGCGGCCCGGAAAGCAAAGGTTCTGTCAAACCCGTACCATCCGTCAGCGGAAACAACGTCTTTGGGCGTCAGGGCGATCCGGGCGGTTTCGACAACGATTTTTCCCGGTGTCAGGCGGCCCGACAGGCGGGCGTCCGGCACCGCCTGGCCCCGGACAACCAGCCGCCGTCCCGCGGCCCGGTACGTACCGGACAGGGCGCTGACCGCGCCGTTCAGATTAAAGGTCAGATCAATAATACCCGCATCATCGGGAACGATATCGGCCAGCTGTACCCCCTGACCGCTGCCGTCAACGGTCAGCCGCGGATCCGCATACCAGTGCCCCGATACGGGATCCATGACAGCCGCCCGGCCCTGTATCTGGACTGTCGATTTTCCCCATGCCAGCAAGAGCGGGGCCGTCGTCGAAACCGCGCCATCGGCCAGCGCCAGCGCCACTGTGAGGTCCAGGGGCTGAAAACCGGGAATTCGAACGTTTTTCCCGGTCATTCGCGCCACGCCGGCCGGTTGATCCAGAGACCCGGACAGGGTCACCCGGCCACTGACCGTGCCGGCAGCATCCGAGTCCGCCCAGAAATCGGGAATGGCCGCATCCGTTACGGTCAGCGAAAGATCCAGCGGTGCCGTGGCGTCAACCGCCCAACCGTCTTTCTCCAGCCGCAATCCACCGGTGCCGGTGATGCGGGCACCTTTGTTTTCAATCACCAGATCTGAAACCGTCAGGTGCCGGTAAGAATCCAACGCGGCCGTCAGGCGGACATCGCCCAGGGCCACCCGGCCCACACGCATCTGACGCCCCGTCAGATCGGCAATGATCCGCGGATGGAAAATCGACCCGGTAATCCGGGCATCCAGTCGGACGGCGCCGGACGGATGCGCCGATACCGCCAGGGACGACAGCCGGTCCATCCGGGGCACATCCAGAGATATCCGGCCCGTCAAATCACCGCCGGCCAGGCCACAGGCGCCCTGGGCGTCCAGACGGGCAAACCCGGTCGTCAGGAACCAGCGGTCAATCTTGACCCGGCCATTATTAATATGGAAACCGGCCGACGTGTCCAGTGTCACGGGCAGATCGGGCGCTGCGGTCAGGCGGACCGGCCCACGGATGGTGAGCCGGCCCTGCCCGGCGAGCCGCGCCGGAGAAAGTCCCGTTCCTCGAAAGGTCAGGTCCGACTGAACTCTTCCACGCACCCCGTCGCCCACCCGCGGCAGCGCCGCCAGCCGGCCATCGCGCAAATGCAGCGCCAGATCGTATTGGATGGCGTCTGTTTTCGGCGCGGGATCCAGCCAGCCACGGGGAAACACGGGCCGCAGGTCCACCTCGCCGGTCAGGGCCAGGTGCCCGGCGGGCAGGTCAAGGGCCGTATCGGCCAAAATCAACCGGCGATCGATCATCTTGAAACGGGCACTGGCGGCCCGGATCCGCTGCCCGGCAACAGTGCCGCCGCCGTACCCGATGGTTCCCCGAACCGCTGGATTGCCGGCCGCGCCAGCAACCTTGAGATGGATAACGGCGCGGCCGGTGGCCGCAGGCAGCGCCGCGAACACAGCTGTTATTCCGGTCAGATCCGCCGACGTATCCAGGGTCAGATCCACTCTGGGGGCGTCCCGCAGATGATCGACCCCGCCGGTCAGACACAGCTCCGTTTTCCCCATGCGCGCCCGCACCACCAGCTTTTCGATCCGGTCGGCCGTCAGTTCGCCCCGGAGCGTCACCGGTGCCAGATCCGCGGCGGCCGTCCGGGATTCCAACCGGAGGGCGCCGGCCGTGATATCCAGCCGGCCCTGCCGCGCCAGCGCGTCTCCATCGGCTTTGATATCGATATCGGACAATTGCACGGATATGGCCGTTGACGGATCGTGATACCGAAGTTGACCTTTTGAGAGGGTCAGAGACCTGACTGTTACCGCCGGCGCCGGTTTTTTCGTCGGCGGCGATGGCCGCCGCTCCGGATCGACCACGGCGGCCACGGCATTCAGCCGGCCATCGGGCAGGCGGCGGATATCGAACCAGGGATTCTTCAGATCCAGCGAATCAATGACAATCCGTTTTTCAAGCAACGGCCGCCAGGCCCAGTGAACAGCCAGACGATCGGCCGTGGCCAGGCGCTGCCCGCCGGGGGACCGGATCTCCAAACCGGTAAGGGTCAGCGCCCCCGTGAGCAGGGAAATCCGCTGGGAATCCCATCGGACTGTCCCCGGTATCTGCCGGCTGACCGTGGCGATCATGTACTGACGCGCCCGGTCAGAGTGGACAAACCATGCCGCACCCGCCAGTGTCAGGACCACCAGCCCCAGAATCAGCCCCGCATAAACAGATATTTTTTTTGCTCGCCCCAGCATGGTCCCTCTCTATCCGGATTTGCATTTATTGGCAACCTGAGGTAAAAAATCGGAAAAGACAGTTATGCGATGCGCAACAGTAATGACAGGGGCTGACAATGAATACGTTTTCAGACACACAGATCAAAGCACTGATCGGCATGACGGCCGCCGATCGATTTTCCACGGGGCAGTCTCACCGGGAACTGCACCGCCGGGATTTTTCACATCATGTCGGCCAGATGCCCGCCGGGATCATCTGGCCGATGGATACCGACGAAGTTTCCAGAATCATCGCCTGGTGTTACGCGCAGAAGGTCCCCGTCACCCCGTGGGGGGCGGGCACCAGTATCGAAGGCAATCCCGTACCCACCCGGGGCGGCCTGGTAATGGACCTGACCCGGATGGACAAAATTATTGCCGTGCGGCCCGAAGATCTCCAGGCCGATGTGCAGCCCGGCGTATTGCGAAAATCGCTGAACCGCGACGCCGGCCGGTACGGGCTCTTCTTCCCGCCGGACCCGGGCGCCGACGCCACCATCGGCGGCATGATCGCCAATAACGCCTCGGGCGTCCGGACGGTAAAATACGGCGCCACCCGGGATTACGTGTACCGCCTCACCGTGGTGCTGCCCCGGGGCGATGTTATCCATACCGGCTCGCTGGCCTATAAATCTTCCTCGGGATACGATCTTACCCGCCTGTTCGTGGGCACCGAAGGCACCCTCGGCGTGGTGACCGAGGCCACCCTCAAGCTCACCGGACTGCCGGCGCATCATCTGGCCGCCACCGTCACTTTCGACCGCCTGGAGGATGCCTCCCGGACCGTGGCCGTACTCATCGGTTCCGGCCTCGAGCCCGCCGCCCTGGAGCTTCTGCCGCCCGAACTGATCCGGTTGATCAACCGGGAACGGGAAATGGACCTGACTGAGGCGCCGTCGCTGTTCTGCGAGTTTCACGGCATCAGCGAGTCGGCCCTGGCCGAAACCGCCGATATGGCCCGGGAGTTGTGTTCCGACTGCGGCGCCACCGGGTTTCAATCGGGTATCTCCACGGCCGCCCGCCAGCAATTATGGCGGGCCCGCCATGAAGCGGCGGAAACGATTCAGCGGGCCCATCCGGGAAAAAAGAATATGATCGTCGATGCAGCCGTTCCCCTGTCCCGATATTCGGAAATGGTTCTCTTTTCCCAGGCTGTTGTGGCGGAGGAGAAGGTGGCCGGATACGTTTTCGGCCATGCCGGCGACGGCAACCTGCACGTGATGATGATGGGCGATCCGGAAGACGATATCGAATGGTCCCGCATGTCCGATGTCAACCACCGCATTGTCACCCGGGCCGTGGAGCTAGGCGGCACCTGCACCGGCGAACACGGCATCGGTATCGGCAAGCGCCGGTTCATGGCCCTGGAACACGGTGCCAGTTACACCCTCATGCGGCAGATCAAAGACCTGCTCGATCCGGCCGGCCTGATGAACCCGGACAAGATTTTTTAGCTCCGAAATCCCGGAAATCATTGCCGTGCTGTCACTGAATACCGTTTCTGGATAAAAATGATAGCAGTGATTACCTAAAAATATGAAAAAATATTCATACCTGTGAATGAGTCCGGCTTTCCTCACAGACACTGAAATGACATTATCTTGAATATATTTAAGTAGATAAATAACAAATTGAACCGCCGCCCTGCAGCCGGTGTGGATTTTGCATAACCACAACTGGATAGCAGTATTATTATCAACGTGTATCCAGAGGACTCGAAAGGCAGCGCGGTGGAAAATATCGAATCAGATCTGTCATCCAACAAAGGCGGCAGACGGACCGGCATCGAGCGGCGGGAGTTTGACTTTACAGCCTACATTCCGGAACGCCGGTGCGGCAATGAACGTCGACGCGGCAGTGAACGCCGGCGAAAAGGGGAACGAAGAAAAGAAGACCGGATGCGGGACAAGCAGGAATAGCCGACCGCGGCTGTTTAACGCAAGGCGATATTTCTCCGGCCCCCGAACCCGTTTCAGGCTGCCGAAACCACCCCCGTAAAACGCCGGTTGTCTCCCGCCAGGGCCCAACTGCGCGAAGTCACAGCCCGGTCCCCGGCGGAATCATTTCATAGCCCCCTAAGGGGATGACCATGCCAACGGGTTGACGCGGGTTACCCGGGCAGCTCGAGCGGGGTCAACAGATTTTCTTCCATAAACCGGATTTCGTCAATGCCTGAAATTAAAATTTCCGGGTCGATTTTCAGCTCTTTTTTGGGAATCTTATCCTTATAGTCGATCTGAGACAGGATGTACTTAATACAGTTCAGCCGGGCCATTTTTTTGTTATCCGAGCGGATAATGGTCCAGGGTGTCAGCGTCCGGTTGGTTTCGTTGAGCATTTGAAATTTCCGGACAGTATAATCATCCCACATTTCCTGGGCCATCCGGTCCACCGGCGAGATTTTGTATTGTTTTAACAGATCGGTCTCCCGTGAATCGAATCGTCGCAATTGCTCATGCTTGGAAACGGAAAAGAAAAATTTAAACAGCCGCACCCCGTCCTTAACCAGCATCTCCTCAAGGAGCGGCACATCCTTTAAAAACCGTTTATTCTGCTCATCAGTACAAAACCCCATCACCGGTTCCACCATGGCACGGTTATACCAGCTGCGATCGAACAGCACGATCTCTCCTGCCGACGGCATGTGCTGGATATACCGCTGAAAATACCATTGAGAGCGCTCTGTGTCGTCAGGCGCCTGCAGGGCAACGACCCGTGTCCCCCGGGGGTTCAGGTGTTCGATAATTCTCTTGATCGTCCCCCCTTTTCCGGCGGCATCCCGGCCTTCGAATAAAAGCAGCAGGCGCAGGCCCTTTTTCTTGACATGCTTTTGCATCTTTAAAAGTTCAACCTGAAGCTTGCGGAGCTCTTCCTCATAGAAAAGAGTGAATTTCTTGACCCATACGGCCTGGCGGCTTTTTGATTTTTTCTTATCTTTATTTTTATCAGCGGTATGCTCGATCAGTTTCTTCTTGAGCTTTTTTCCCGTATTTTTTTTGGGGGGGACGGATTTTTTTTTCTTGGCACTACCATGCTTTGTCATTTAGAGCCTCCTCTTGTCAGGAATAATAAAAACAAATCTGTACAAGCCTGCACGCCACTTGTGATAAAAAGCATTTACATGATGGTTTTGCCATACTTCTTTTTCTGATTTTTCATTATTTTCAGCTCCCGGTTACCGGAAATAACGATATTCGGATCCGGGGAAAAATCGAGCCGCCGGTTCCGGCCGCGATAGCGCACCGAATTTAAAATCAGCTTCATCGTGGAAAGCCGCGCCAGGTGTTTATCGTCAGAGCGAACAATATACCAGGGCGATTTTTTCGTGTGGGTTTTTTTCAACAGCTGATATTTTTTTTCGGTAAATTCATCCCACAGATCCTGGGCCTGAAGGTCGACTTCGGAAAGCTTCCACTGTCGGAGCGGATCATTTTTCCGGCGTTCAAAACGCCGGGCCTGTTCTTCCTTGCTCACCGAGAAATAAAGCTTCAGCAGAACCGTTTTGCCGGCGTCTTCGATAAAATTATTTTCGTAGATAACCACTTTTTTCATAAACCGCCGGTACTGCGCCTGGGTGCAGAACCCCATGACCGGTTCCACCATGGCACGGTTGTACCAGCTGCGGTCAAACAGGACGATTTCGCCCGCCTGGGGAAAATGTTCAACGTATCGTTTGATGTGAAGCTCTGTCTTCTGGCGGTCACTCGGTTTCCCCAGGGCCACCACCCGATACCGCTTTTCGTTCATATACCGGGTGATACGGCGAATGGTCCCCCCCTTGCCCGAAGCATCCCGGCCATCGAACAGGATGATCATTTTTTTACCGGTTTTTTCCAGGTGCCGCTGCATTTTGATCAATTCCGCCTGATAGGGCGCCAGCTCTTCTTTATTGTAAAATTTTATCAGCGCCGCCTTGATGACTTCTTCTTTATCTTTTTTCTTGAGAACCCGCAGAACTTTCTTGATCTGCCGGCTGTAGTCCCCGGCCGTATCGATTCTGGTTTCGATTTTTTCAACCACTTCCCGGATCTGGGTCATGGCCCCGCTGCTCTTCTTTTTAGTATTGTCACCGTGTTTTTTGGAAGTGGCGTGTTTCATTTGTGCCCCGCAACGTTTATGGCTGGATGGCGGCGGACTTTAACAGATCCAATGCCGCTCAATTCAACTTTTTCCCGATTTCAAACATCTTTTTATAAATGGGCGGCAACCCGCAGGCGTCGATGCCGGCCACTGTTTTTCGGACCGGATAAGGAATGCGAAAATGCGTCACCGTCACCCCTGCCGGCGCAATACCCACAATGGCGAATGATGCCCGGGGGTCGCCATCGTGCATCCGCCCGACACTGCCCGGATTGATAAAATGCACGCCGGCCGCTTTTTTATAGTATGGCCGGTGGGAGTGCCCCATGATCTGTACCTGGTAAGGCGCCATATGTGCCAGTTGTCGAAAGCGGCTGGCCGGCGCATCGGGGCCGAGCGCCTCCTCGGCATCAGCAACCGTGCCGTGAAAAATACCGATACGGACCTTATTGAGGGTGATATCCCGATCCGGGGGCAGCGATTCCAGGTAACGCCGGTTTTTTTTCGACAGCTGTCCGGCCGTCCAGAAATACATCACCCGCTTTTCTTCTTTCCGGGGCCGCTTGAGTTTTTTACCGTGCAGTATGCGCAGCAGCTTCAGATCGGTATTGCCCAGGATACTGAACGTTTTCTTTTTTTTACGAAACCACCGAATAGTCTCGTTGGGAAACGTGCCATACACCGTCAGATCGCCAGTCTGAATGATCCCGTCGGGCCGGGTTGGCTTGATATAGTCAACGACGGCTTTGAGCGCCGGCCAGTTGGCGTGAATATCTCCCAGGACGAGCAGCTTCAGCATGTTGACTTTCATGGATATGGGCCTGGTTATTTGGACCAAAATTGAGCGATTGTTCGCCGGCTCTGCGCCCCGTCGATTGCGCGTTCAACTTCGGTCCGATATCCTAAGTTTTCCGGAAAACAGTTTGATCTCCTGGGTGAGATTTTCAAACGCCTTTTTTTTCGGTTTTTTTCCATGGGCCTTTAACAACCGTCTGAGCGCGTTCGCATCTTTGGTTATTTTTTTCAGCTCCTTATCGGTCAGACCGTCGATATTTTTTTTAATTTTTTTGATCCGCCTGAGGAGTTTGTTGGATTGTTTTTTAAAGGCAATATAACGCGCCAGGTATTTCTTTTTCCATAAGGGCTTCAGTTTTTCTTTTGCCGACCGTATTTTCCTGGCCAGCTTATCCAGGGCCATGCGGGTGTTTTTCACAGACCGCAAACCATTGGATTTCTCCACAACAGCCGGCTTTGACGCCTCGGCCGGCGGACGGGCAGAAAAACCCGCCACCGCTTCCTTGATACGGGCAGCGTAATAATTTCCGATGGAATGGATGGCGGCAAGCTCCTGCAGGGAAATTTCCTGCAATTGTCTGACGGTGGTAATGCCGTTTTCCTTCAGCCGCTTGAGTCGGGCCGGGCCGATATATTTAACCCGGGCCAAATCGTCTGTCTGGGTGAGCTCATCATTTTTCATGCTTCGTATCCTTTTTTCCGGCATTCAGTCACCTGGCGAGAAACCCGTGGCCAGACACTCTGGTGCGCGGAGCCGGCCGGCACTGCGCGCCCTTTCAGGGCCAGGGCTATGTCTCTTTAAAAAGTTTTGCCGCCTGATCAATGTCTTCCGGGCAGAAAACGAACAGACAGCGGGTATCCGCAGCCGCCACCACCGAGCCATAGACGTAACTGATATTGACCCCCGCCTCACCGAACTTTTTGGCCAGCCTGGACAATTCCCCGGGCCGGTTTTTCAACTCGACGGCGATGACCGGAACGATGTCAAAAACATAGTCGTTCCGCGAAAGGAGGTCGATGGCCTGGTTGGTCATGCCATCGGCCGGCAGGAGGCGGATCAAGGCGAATTCGGCCGAATCCTTACGCATGGAATTGTAGCTGGCCGCCGACGCGATCCGCTTGAGGGATTTTCCCCGGGCCTGGAAAAGTGATTTGACATAGCTGGAGGCGTCCTGAATCGTGATGGCATCGATGTTGATGCCGGCGGTGCCGAACATTTCTGTTATTTTCCCCAGCTCACCAGGCTGGTTTTTTAGAAACAGGGAAATTTCTGTTCTGATCATGGGGGCTCCTTGAGTTTTGCTTTACCGTCTGACTATCATTGCCAAAAAAACGAAATAAAGTCAATACGGTTGCCCGGGCAAAAGACTTCTTTACAATACATCTATTTTAGTTTAGAAAACATGGATCCATAAAGTTCTCGCTATGCACCGAAAGCAGGGGGAGCGATATCCCTTGATGGATCCATTCACTCATCACTTTTCAAAACAGGGAGGAAATTAAATGAAAAAAGGACTTTTAGCGGTTACGGTTGCCCTGGCGATCATCTGCGGCGGATTTGCCACGGCGGCAATGGCCAGCAGCATTGACCTGGCCAAACAGTCAACTCTGGAAGAAATTGTCAAACGGGGGGAAATCCGCATCGGCTTTGATGTCGGTTATGTTCCCTTTGAAATGTCCGATAAAAAAGGAAACTTTATCGGCTTTGATATCGACATGGGCAAGATGATGGCCAAGGCCATGGGCGTCAAATTCGTGCCGGTCAATACGGCCTGGGACGGCATCATCCCTGCACTGGTCACCGGCAAGCTTGACATCATTGTCGCCGGCATGACCATTACCCAGCAGCGAAACCTGAAGGTCAACTTCGCCGATCCCTACATCATCGTCGGACAAACCATTATCTTAAACGGTAAACACAAAGGGACGGTTAAATCATACAAAGACCTGAACGACCCGAAATACACCATCACGTCCAAGCTGGGAACCACCGGCGAACAATCGATTAAACGCCTGATGCCCAAAGCCAAGTACAAATCATTTGAAGACTCCACCGAGGCGGCGCTGGAAGTGGCGGCCGGAAGAGCCGATGCATTTGTCTACGACCTGCCCACGGCAGCGGCCTTTTTTGCCAAACAGGGGAAAAAAGCGGACCTGGTATTCCTGGATGAGCCGTTTACCTTTGAGCCGCTGGCATTTGCCGTCCGCAAGGGCGATCCGGATTTTCTCAACTGGCTGAACAATTTTCTGCGTCAGATTAAAAACGACGGCCGGTATGACAAAATGTACGACAAGTGGCTGAGAGGATCGGACTGGATGAAACTGGTCCAATAACCGGTAACCGGAATGGTTGACCGAAATCATACCGAAGCCGATGGATCAGCCATGCGTGATCCATCGGCTTTATTTTTTCTGACACCTGATCTTCTGAACTAGGGATGGCCATGAATGATTCACTGAGCAAAAACAGGCATACTTTCTGGATGGCGTTCTTTCTTATCGCAATTTTCGGGTTGATCGGAGGATTTGTTCTCGCGACCTCCCAGATCGACTACACCTGGCGCTGGGCCGAGGTTCCCACCTATTTCATCCATCATGGAAAAGTAGAAATTACTTCAGAGGTCGAGGGAGCTGTATCCCGCATTGAGACCCGGTCGGGCAAGACCGTGATCTACGTTAAAAGTGACGACGGCGGTGAAGTGGCCTATAAAATTCCCAAGGGCGAAATTCAGGTTGACGAAGGCGATTTCGTCTACCCGGGCGATGCCCTGGCCGCGTATCAGAAATGGCAGCCCGGCCTGCTGATGCTCGGATTGTGGATGACGTTGAAAGTCAGCCTCTACGCGATTATCATCGGGGTGATTATCGGTATTATCGGCGGCGTCGCCCGGATCTCCCCCAATCCGGCCTTGAGCTGGTTTTCCTATACCTATGTCGAACTCATCCGGGGCACCCCCCTGCTTGTTCAGATTTTTATCTGGTATTACATCGGCTCCACGCTGGTTAACCAGCTCCTTTCCCGCTATCACCTGTTCAAGATTTCCGCCATCTGGTACGGGGTGATCGCGCTGGCCATTTTCGCAGGGGCCTATGTGACCGAAATTGTCCGGGCCGGTATCCAGTCGATCAACCGCGGCCAGACCGAAGCGGGACGGTCTCTGGGCATGACCCACACCCAGACCCTTCTGCACATTATCCTGCCCCAGGCGCTGCGCCGCATCCTGCCCCCCCTGGCCGGCCAGTTCATCAGCCTGATCAAAGACTCTTCTCTGTTAGGGATCATTGCCATCCGGGAGCTGACCAAAGCCACCCGGGAAGCCGTCACAACCAGCTTTGCCTCTTTTGAAATGTTTTTTACCTGTGCGTTTCTCTATCTGCTGCTGACCTTTACGCTTTCTCTGTTTGTTCAATATCTGGAAAGGAGGATGGCAAATAAATGATCGACGTGAAAAATATCAACAAGACATTTCATGTCCCCGATGAAGTCAAGGCGCTGGTGGATGTATCCTGCCATATCGATCCCAGTGAGGTTGTGGTCGTCTGCGGCCCGTCGGGATCGGGGAAAAGCACCTTTCTCAGATGCCTCAACCGCCTGGAAACAGCGGATTCCGGACAGATTGTCATTGACGGGATCAACGTCCTAGACCCCAAAACAAATATCAATCATCTGCGGGCCGAAGTGGGAATGGTGTTTCAATCGTTTAACCTTTTCCCCCATAAGACGGTTTTACAGAATGTAACCATCGCGCAGACGGTTGTCCGCAGACGATCCAAATCCGAATCCCGGGAAAAGGCCATCCGCCTGTTGAAAAAAGTCGGCATCCGGGACAAAGCGGATGCCTATCCGGATAATCTGTCCGGCGGGCAGCAGCAGCGGGTAGCCATTGCGCGGGCCCTGGCCATGGAACCGAAAGTCATGCTTTTTGACGAGCCCACGTCAGCGCTGGATCCCGAAATGATCGGAGAGGTCCTCGATGTCATGAAAACCCTGGCCAAGGAAGGCATGACCATGGTCTGTGTCACCCACGAGATGGGATTCGCCCGGGAAGTCGCCGACCGGGTGATTTTCATGGACGCGGGCGCTATTATCGAAGTGGGCGCACCCGCGCATTTTTTCACCAACCCGACGCATGAACGCACCAAGCTCTTTTTAAGCCAGATCCTCTGATTTCCAAAATATTTCCGGATTGCCGGAATACCGGACACCTGTCGCAGGCGCCGACCGGGAGATTTGACATCCGTTTTGCGGCTGTGGCATAATTATCCGACTCGTCCATATGGCTGTTTTATCATATGGCACCCTGCCCGCCGGTCATTTCTGACCGGCGCAATCGATCAACAGCGAAGGAGGAAACGGAATGAAAAAGAAACAATTTGGAACCATTCTGGTGGGGCTGGTTATTATCATCGCCCTTGCCTTGCCGTCGCAGGTTCTGGCGGCCAGGGAAATCAAAATCGGGGTGATTTATCCCCTCACCGGCGGTGCGGCGGCAGCCGGCCGGGAATTGAAAGCCGGCGCCGAACTGGCCGCCGAGATTGCCAATGCGGTCATGCCCGAGATCGACATGACCATGGCCAAAAAGGCCGGGATCCAGTCCCTGGGCGGCGCCAAAATCAAACTGATCTTCAAGGATCACGAGGGCAACCCCACCCTGGGTGCCGATCTGGCCAAGAAACTGATTCTTGATGACAAGGTGGACGGCATTCTGGGTTGTTACTTCAGTTCGGTCACCAAAACGGTCAGCGCCGTGGCCGAGCAGTATGGCATCCCCATGATCAACGGGTCGTCAACCTCGCCGGGCCTGACTGAGCGCGGATTCAAATGGTTCTGGCGCACCACGCCCCACGACAAGTGGTTCACCAAAGACCTTTTCGAACTGATCAAAGGGTTGAAAGACGGCAAAGTCCGGGGCGTTTCCGCGGTGCCCGCCGGCGATCTGAAAACCATTGCCGCGGCCTGTGAGAAAACCGAATGGGGGTCTCATGTATCGGCCCTGATTAAGGATTTCGCCAAAGAATACGGTCATACCGTCAGGAAATCGCTGCTTTACGCCGCCAAATCGGCCGACCTGTCCAGCGAGGTCCGCTCCCTCAAGGCCGCGCACCCTGACATCATGCTCTTTGCGTCGTATACGTCCGACGCCATCCTGATGGTTAAAACAATGAAGGCCCAGAAGGTATCGGCCAAGGTTGTCTGGGGACAGGATGCCGGTTTCGAAAAACCCGAATTCCGTAAAACCCTGGGCAAGGATATCGAAGGCGTTTTAACCCGTACCGTGTTTCTGCCCAAGGTGGTTGAATTAAAGCCCCTGGCCGGTCAGGTCAACAAACTCTACAAAGCCAAAACCGGCAATGATCTGGGCGGTGCATCGGCCCGGGCGTTCACCGGTCTGCAGACCTGGGTTCACATCCTCGAAAAAGCCGGATCCACAAAACCGGCGGATATCCAGCGCGTCGCCAACAGCATCGAGATTCCCGGCAAGGAACTCGTTGTTCCCTGGGCGGGCATCAAGTTTGCCAGTACCGGCAAGGAGATGGGACAGAATGTACTCGGCTCGGGCCTCATCGGTCAGTACCAGATGGGCGCCGACGGCAAAATCGGTCTGGAAATCGTCTATCCATTTGACGTGGCTTCGGCCGATATGATTTATCCTTTCAAGGGGTTCTGATCCGGTCACGGGTAACGACGCATCCCGTCTCTGTCCGCCGGGGTCTCTGGCCATCAAAGACCACCGGCGGACGCTTTTGATATTTGTATTTTTTCCGGGAGTGGACGAATGGAAATCCTGCTGAGCTCCCTTGCTGCGGGATTACTCATCGGCATGGCGCTGGCCCTGGTGGCCCTGGGGCTGACAATTATTTTCGGCGTAATGGACATCGTCAATTTCGCCCACGGCGAATTTCTCATGATCGGCATGTATACCGGTCTGCTCACCGCCCAGGCCACGGGGATCGACCCGCTGTTCACGCTGCCCGTGGCGGCACTGGCCGGTTTTGTTCTCGGCACGGTCTGTTACTACGGCTTTATCCGGTTTCTCCTGCGCGGCCCCATGGTGGCCCAGCTGCTGGGAACCTTCGGTCTGATGCTCTTTCTGCGCAACCTGGCGCTGCTGATTTTCGGCGCCGAGGACCGTGCGCTGCATCACGGTTTTCTCGTCGGCAAAAGTTTCGATCTGGGCATGGGCGTGATTGTTTCGGCCACCAAGCTCGCCGCCGCCCTGCTGTCGATTCTTTCTTTCTGGGCCGTCTGGCTGCTGATGAACCGGACCCGCATCGGCAAGGCCCTCACCGCCACGGCGCTCAACCCCCAGGGCGCCCGCTACATGGGCATCCCCACCGAAAAGATGAACGCGCTGGCCTGGGGCATCGGCGGCGCCACCGTCACCATCGCCGGCGCGCTGCTGGTCAACTTCTGGTCGGTCAATCCCTTTGTGGGCCTGCTCTTTACCATGATCGCCTTTACCATTGTGGCCCTGGGCGGTTTCGGAAGTATTCGCGGGGCCTTTTTCGCCGGTCTGGTCGTGGGCCTGTTGACGGAGATTCCCGGGTTCTGGGATTTTTTCAGCTATACCTTTGATGCCCAGTGGATGTACGATGTCCCCATGACCTCGTTTAAATATACCTGGGTCTATCTGGCTTATTTCATCATCATGGTTATCCGTCCAAGGGGGCTGTTCGGATGGAAGCATTAAAAAGCGCCTTTGATTTTTCCGACGCCCCCCGGGTGGACCGGATCTGTGCGGCCTCGGTGGCCGTGGCCCTGCTGTTTTTTCCTATCTTCTCTCCGTCGGCCTTTGCCATGGCCACCCTGATCCAGTTTTTTATCTTCGCCCTGTACGGCATGGGCTGGAACACCATCGGCGGGTACGGCGGGCAGGTGGATCTGGGCAAGGCCCAATACGTCGGCATCGGCGCCTATACAACGGCCGTCATGCTGATCCGCTGGGATATTCCCTTCTGGGTGTCCATGCCGATCGGCATGCTTTTTTCCATTGTGTGGTCTTTTATCATCGGCTACCCGCTCTTCCGGCTGAAGGGACACTACTTTGCCATTGCCACCATTGCCACCTCGCTGGTGCTCAAGGATCTTTTCGAAGTGTGGGATTTTGTCGGCGCGGCCCGCGGCCTGGAAATTTCGCCGATTAAATACACACCGCCCGATTTTCTGCGCCTGATTTTTAAAGAAGACATTTATTATTATTACATCATTTTCGCATTTTTCCTGCTGGGCATTCTCTATATCAACTGGTTCCGCAAGTCCCGGCTGGGCTTTCAACTGCGCGCCATCAAAGACAACGAAGACGTGGCCCGGTCCCTGGGGATCAGCGTGCACTGGTCCAAGGTCAAAACCTACGCCATTGCCACGGCTTTTGTCAGCATGGTCGGATCGTTCCACGCCTGTTATATCAAGAATATTGAGCCCGAAGACACGATGAGTCTCGACATCTCGATCCTCATCGCACTGATGGCCATGCTGGGCGGGGCCGGATCGCTCTGGGGCCCCATCATCGGCGCCGGGGTACTGATCCCGCTGAAAAGCTATCTCAAGGAATGGCTCGGCGCCCGGGCCGGGCTGGTCGGTATCGACCTGATTATCTACGCGGCCATCATCATGGTGATTTCGGCCCGGGAGCCCCGCGGTATCTGGGGCATCGTCGAACGCGTGCGCCGCCGGAAGAGGATGTGATGCCGATTCTCGACGTTCGCCATCTGGTCAAGGAATATGGCGGCCTGCGGGCCAACGACGATATTTCCTTTGCCATTGACACCGAGGAGCTACTCGGCGTCATCGGTCCCAACGGCGCCGGTAAAACCACGCTCTTCAACTGTATTGCCCGGCTTCATCCGGTGACATCCGGACAGATTTTTTTCGACGGTGTTAACGTGACCGCCAGAAAAGCCACCGACATGGCCCGCATGGGCCTGGCCCGGACCTTTCAGGTCTATACGGCGGGCGGCGATCTGACGGTGATCGAAAATATCATGGTGGGCTGCTTTCTCCGTACCGCTTCCCGGATCGATGCCCGCCGGCGGGCCGAGGCCATCCTGGCCGATTTCAATCTCAGCGCTTTTGCCGATGCCCTGGTGAGCGAACTGCCCGTACCGGCCCAGAAGCAGGTAACCATGGCCACGGCCCTGGGAACGGCACCGAAACTGCTGCTGCTTGACGAAGTGGCCGCCGGCCTGACCCCCCATGAAATCGACGGAATGATGGCCCTGATCCGGCACATTCATACGGACATGGGAATTACCGTCGTCCTCATCGAACATGTGATGGACCTGGTCATGAATGTGTGCGACCGCCTGGTGGTGATCGACTATGGCCGGAAAATCGCCGACGGCACGCCGGCGGACATTGCCGCCGATACCGAGGTGATCAAGGCGTATCTCGGAGAACGTTATGTCAAAGAACACGCCGGAGATTTGATGCGATGACGGCGGAACCCATTTTGTCTGTTAATAATATCAAGGTGCGGTATTCCGGTCTGCCCGTGCTCCAGGGGATCTCGCTGGACGTGAATCCGGGGGAAACGGTGAGCGTGGTCGGGGGCAACGGCGCCGGCAAATCGACCCTGCTCCGGGCCATCATGGCCGCCCGGCCGGTGTTTGAGGGCGAAATCCGGTTCATGGGCCGGCCGATCCATACCCTCACCACCGAGGCCATCGTCCGCCGGGGCATCGTTTATATCCCTGAGGAAAAGATGCTTTTCGGGCCGTTGTCGGTCGAGGAAAATCTTCGTCTGGGCGCGTACATCATCAAGGATCAGAAACGCATTGACAAAAACATCGACTTTGTTTTTTCTCTCTTCCCCCGGCTGAAGGAGCGGCGCACTCAGGCGGCATCGACCCTGTCGGGCGGTGAGCAGCAGATGGTTGCCATCGGCCGCGGCCTGATGTCCGGCCCCCGCCTGCTGATGCTCGACGAACCGAGTCTCGGCCTGGCCCCCATTCTGGTGGACGAAGTGCTCGATACGGTGCGGCGGCTGAAAGCGGAAGGTATGACGATTCTGCTGGTCGAACAGAACGTGCGCGAAGCCCTCGACCTTTCCGATCGCGGCTACGTACTCCAGACCGGCCGGATCGTCCGGGAGGGAACCGGCCGCGAGCTGCTCGCCAGCGACATCTTCCGGCAGGCGTTTCTCGGTATCTGACGCGCCGGCGCGTCTTCCGGCCCGGCTTGGCGGGAGCTGCCCCGGGAGAAACGACAAAATAAAAACCAACCGCATGGCCGGCAGGCAAAGGAGGATGAGATGAACAAACAAATGACCGCCCGTGAACTGCGCCGGGAAATCCGGGCCGGGCGCTGGACCACCCAGACCAGCGGCGCGGCCGCCGGATATGTTCAGGCCAACCTGGTCATGCTGCCACGGTCACAGGCCTTTGACTTTCTTCTCTTCTGCACCCGCAACAGCAAACCCTGTCCAGTCCTCGACGTGCTTGATCCGGGAACGGTGGCGCCGGCCATTGCCCCGGAAGCCGACCTGACCACCGACCTGCCCCGTTACCGGGTATTTCGAAACGGGGAACTGGCCGACGAGGTCACCGAAGTCACAGACCTTTTTGACGAGGACACAGTCAGTTTCCTGCTCGGATGCAGCTTTTCGTTCGAAAACGCCATGCTGGCCGCGGGTCTGCCCGTCCGCAATATCGAAGCCGGTACGAACGTGTCGATGTATATCACCCGCCGTCCCTGCCGGCCGGCCGGACCGTTTGACACGCCCATGGTGGTCAGCATGCGGCCGCTGACGCCGGTCCAGGCCGTTCGGGCGGTCCAGGTGACTTCCCGGTTTTACCTGACCCACGGCGCACCCGTCCACATGGGCGACCCGGCCGCGCTGGGTATCGCCGATCTTTCCCGGCCCGATTTCGGTGATCCGGTGGACATCAAACCCGGCGAGATCCCCGTGTTCTGGGCCTGCGGCGTGACCAGCTCCCTGGCCGCCGTGTCGGCCGGACTGCCGCTGACCATCACCCATGCGCCGGGCCATATGTTCGTATCCGACCTGAAAGACGAAGACATGACGGTTTTGTAGCCACCTGCCAAACGGAGAAAAGATATGCAGGCAATTGACCTCAACAGCGATATCGGTGAAAGCTTCGGCGTTTATACGATCGGCCAGGATGCGGCCGTTCTGGCCCATATCTCGTCGGCCAATATTGCCTGCGGCTGGCATGCCGGCGATCCCCTGGTGATGGACCGGACGGTCCGCCGGGCCGCGGCGGACGGCGTCGGCATCGGCGCCCATCCGGGATACCCGGATCTCATGGGATTCGGCCGCCGCCGGATGAATTGCAGCCTGGCAGAGATCCGGGCCTATCTGATTTACCAGGTGGGTGCGCTTCAGGGGTTCTGCGCGGCCCACAACGTCCGGCTGCAGCACGTCAAGCCCCACGGCGCCCTGTATAACCACGCGGCCGGGGATGACGAAACGGTCCGCACCATCGCCGAAGCCATCGCCGCCGTGGATCCGTCCCTGTACTACGTGGCCCTGGCCGGACCCCGGGCCGCAGCCATCGCCCGCATCTGCGGCCGGGCCGGGATCAGGGTCGTCTTCGAGGCGTTTCCCGATCGGGCCTATACGCCGGAGGGGAGACTCGCCCCGCGCGGGCAACCCGGTGCCGTCATCACCGATCCGGTCGAGGCGGCCCGGCGGGCCGTGCGGATGGCAACGGCCGGCGAAGTGGTCGCCACCGACGGATCGGTGGTGCCGCTCCACCCCCAGACGCTGTGCGTCCACGGCGATACGCCCACGGCCCTGGCCCTGGTCAGGCAGATCCGCCATACCCTGGAACAGGCAGGCGTGGCCGTCAAACCGATGGCCCCCTCCGCCGGAGAAAGGGCCACCGATGCCGATACCCCCTGATACCGGCACCGCTTCCGTCCGCCTGCGGTTTCGCCTGGCCGGAGACCGGGGCCTGCTCGTTGAATGCGGTGATGCCATCGACCCGGCCATCAACGACCGGGTGCGCGCCCTGAAAGCCCTGGCCACCCGCCGGCCGCCGGCCGGCGTCACGGAGCTGGTGCCGGCCTACCGGTCCCTCCTGGTCATCTACGATCCGCTGCGGACCGATCCGCAGCAGCTGATGACCGCCTTTACCGCTCTTGGCCGGCAGGTGCGCCGGATGGATATCCCGGCACCGAAAACCGTTGACATACCGGTGTGCTATAGTGATGAATTCGGCCCGGATATCGATTTTGTCGCCCGGCACAACAAGATCAGCGTGGACGATGTTATCCGGCAGCATACCGCGCCCGTCTACCGGATATACATGATCGGCTTCGCGCCGGGTTTCGCCTACCTGGGCGGATTGCCCGAATCGCTGCACACCCCCCGCCTGACCTCCCCCCGGATGGCCGTACCGGCCGGCGCCGTGGGCATCGCCAATGACCAGACCGGCATGTACCCGGTTGAGATACCGGGCGGATGGCGAATCATCGGCCGGACCCCCCTGATCCTCTTTGATCCGGACCGCCCCGAGCCGGTGCCGTACGCGGCCGGCGACCGGATCCGTTTCACCGCCATCTCCCGGCAGAGATACCGGCAGATCATCCATGCCAGGGGGCTGATATGACGGGCCACGGCGGTATCATCCTGAGCCCCGGCGCCCTGACCACGATCCAGGATCGGGGCCGGACCGGATATCAAGCGCTTGGCATACCGGTATCGGGCGCCCTGGACCGCTTTGCCCGCCGGATGGCCAACGCGCTGGTGGATAATCCGCCGGGCTGTGCGGTGCTTGAAATGACGGTGGTGGGACTGACCCTGGCCGTGCTGCATCCCATGGACCTGGCCTTTACCGGCGCCGGAATGCCCATCATGCGTAATCATGCGCCGATGGCCCCCTGGCGCGCGTTCCGGGTCGAGCCCGGCGATCTGCTTACCTTTGGCATGGCCGGCAGCGGGTGTCGCGGCTACCTGGCGGTCCGGGGGGGATTCGATGTGCCCGAGGTCATGGGCAGCCGGGCCACCTACCTGGGCGGAAAGCTCGGCGGCATGACCGGCCGGCCGCTGCAGAAAGGCGATCTGCTTCCCGTGGCGCCGGCCCCGCCTCTTGGCACCCCGCGCTGTCTGCCCGATGATTATTGGCCCGCCTATCCGGACGAGATCGTCCTGCGGGCCATCCCCGGCCCCCAGGCGGATGACTTCACCCGGGCCATTGACCGATTTTTCGAGATCCCCTTTACCCTCGACACCCGGACCGACCGGATGGGCTGCCGGCTCGACGGGCCGGTGATCGCCCTGGACCCCGGCAGCCAGCAGAGCATTATCTCCGAACCGGTTGTACCGGGCAGCGTCCAGATCCCGGCCGACGGCCACCCGATCATCCTGCTGGGCGAACAGACCTCGGGCGGCTATGCCAAAATCGCCACGGTGATTTCTCCGGATCTGTCCCGCCTTGCCCAGGCCACGCCCGGCGTTGTCATCCATTTTGAACGGGTGGACATTGAAACCGCCCACCGGATATACCGGGAAGAAACAATGCGGCGCGATCAAATCATCCAGTCTTTAATCCGGTAACGATCCCGGCCGCTCCCCGGGCAACAACGGGCGTTTTACGGCCGGTCGATCTCCCGGCGCAGGATACCGTTTTCCCGGGCAGCCCCCAGACCGGGCGCCGTCCGTAAAAATATCCGGTTGCCCGGGTGGGCCCGCTCGATGTCCCGGCCGGTTTCATCGGTCATGCGGATGATCCGGATGTTGATCACCGTCAGGCCGGGCCCCATGTACGCGACCGGTTCGCCGACCTGGACGGTATTTCTGATCTCCACCAGCGGCGTCCCGCCGGCACGGCGGATCACGGCCACCGGTTCACAGACCGGCGCGGTTCCGGTAGTGACATAATTCATTTCGGTACTTCCCGGTGGGTGACGGATAAAATTCTCCGTCGTCCCCCGGGTACCGGTCTTCACAATTTCCTGCATAAATTCATCGGGGAGACAAACGGGGTCCGGGGTGTGCCACGCTTCGGCGGGCAGGGCCGCCAGGTAATCGAGCGCCGCCCGGTAGACCCGCACCACGCCGCCAACGTAAAAAATCGACTTCATTCGTCCTTCGATCTTGAAGGCGTCGACGCCGGCGGCCACCAGCTGCGGCAGAACGGTGAGCAGGCAGAGGTCTTTTGCATTAAAGATATAGGTCCCCCGGTCGTCCTCCTCCACCGGAAAATATTCTCCAGGCCGTTTTTCCTCGACCAGACGATAACTGTAGCGGCAGGGATGGGCGCAATGGCCCTGGTTGGCGTCCCGCCCGGTCATATAGCTGGACAGCATGCACCGGCCGGAATAGGAGATGCACAGGGCGCCGTGCACAAAGACTTCCAGTTCGGCGTCAACAGCCGCCCGGATCTGGATTATTTCGGCCAGCGACAATTCCCGCGCCAGGTTGAGACGCCCGGCGCCCTGCTGCTGCCAGAAGACGGCGGCGGCGTGGTTGGTGACGTTGGCCTGAGTGGACAGATGAACGGGCAGCGCCGGCACCACCTGCCGGGCGACGGAAAAAACGCCCGGGTCGGCGATGATCAGCCCGTCGATGGCCGCCGCCTGTAATTGCCGCAGATAGTCGGGCAGCGCATTCAGGTCCCGGTTGTGGGCGAAAATATTGACGGTCACATAGACCTTGACGCCCCGCTCATGGGCGTAAATCACGCCCTGCCGGATCATGTCGTTGCTGAAATTCCCCGCCCGGGCCCGCAGACCAAACTGCCGGCCGCCCAGATAGACGGCATCGGCCCCATAATGGATCGCGGTCGCCAGCTTTTCGAAGTTTCCCGCCGGCGCCATCAGTTCGGGCAGGCGGGGCGCCGGACCCGACCGATTGTGTATCTCTGGCATGGCAACATCCTGCTGCGTGTTGTTGCGGGCACCCGCCGCAACTGTTTTAATCTGCAATGCCCGGACATAGTTAGCCGCCGGACGACCATTGGTCAAGATAGAATGAGACGCCTTCCACCGATGAATTGTCAGGTAACCCGGTAAATGCGTTACCAGATGCGCCAGCGGATGGCTGCCGGAACGATTATTGAATGATAAATCTCACGCGCCGGGCGTAAAATAACCACACCGGCCCGGGCACCCTGCCGAGGCAAGGCGCTTTGATCCGCGTCTGAGCTGAGGACTCCCTTGGCGGACCGCACAATTGTGGCATTTGACGCACCGGATGGTGAAATCCCCCTGAAATATGGAAACACCGACAACCGTCGACAATGTATCACTCAGAGAATGATACGTTAAATCTTCTTATTTTTTAAACCCGTTCCCGGTAACCCCCTGTAACCATAGGGGCGCCCATTGAAAAATGGCGTGATACCATAGAAATGGCACGCTCTTTGCTTTTTATGATCCATGAATTCTTTCCAAAATGGAAAGACCATTCATTTCGGGTATCGGTTTGGCTAAACCGAAAATGACAGTAACGAATGAATCTGCAGCTGACAGCCCCGCGTTGAGCGATGTTTTCGGGGGAAACAAATACATTTTCTGTGGCGCTGGTATCTCATAGCCAAACCGATACCCGTTTTTTATTTTTAATCCAAATCCTGCCTGAGACCTGTTTTTCATTAAATTCCATATAGTTTAAGCGGCCAGCGCAACTTCCCACAATGTCGCATCTGACAATTTTTTCATAGAAGGTTTTCCAGGAAAATGCCCAGCTCCCGGATATTGTCCGGCCAGTCATAATTGGTCTGAGCCTTTATGACATCCGGTGAAGATTCTCCGAACGGATTTTTCATGTCCGACAGCATGGCGTTTGTGAGCCGGATCAACAGTCCGGTTGATGCACAATGATAAAAATGATACGTTATCATTCATGGTGATGAATAACAGAAAACCTCTCAAAAGCATCCACTGCGCCGTCGGCCTTTCCATATTTTTCCCATCATATCGACAAAAATTTTCCCGGTGCCGCCACTATCGCCTGTGCTGATGAGGGTATTGACAAAATGGTCGAATAACCGGACTGACGTGACGGCAAACTGTTACGTCTCGGTACAATATGATAAAGTCGATCCTTCAGTGATGATCATATCCGCGCCGTGATATTTTTTGCTGGAAACCTAAAAAGGAGGAAAAACATGATGAAAAAAATGTATCTGCCATGCTTGATTCTGGCAATTGCCTGTGTGGGATTTATCCCGGCTCAAACCACGCAAGCGGCTGAACCGGTGGTGATCGGTGTTCCGACATCGACCGGATTTCTGGAAGGGAAAGAAGCCCTGAAAGCCGTCAACCTGGCGGTGGAGGAAATCAATGCCAAAGGGGGCGTGACTGTGGGAAATGAAAAAAGACCGTTTAAAGTCGAATCAATTGATATCCGCGACGCCGCTCCCGGCGTACCAGTGCCGGAAGCACTGCTGGGCCTGGAAAAAATTATCCTGGAGAAAAAACCAGTGGCCCTGGTAGTGGGGCCGTTTCGTTCCGAGGCATTGATGGCCGGGATGGACATTATTGCCAAATACAAGGTCCCGCTGCTGGGCACCATTGCCATGTCCCCGGCCTCCGAGGCCAAGGTCAGGAAAGAACCGGAAAAATATAAATATATTTTCAGAACCTGTCTCAATGCCAAGTTTCTGGTGAAATACCTGGCCGGGACCATGGCCTTTATCAACAAGCAATACGGGTTCAACAAGGTCTACATCATGAATCAGGATGTGGCCTGGGCCCGGAAAACCGCTGAAATCATCACCAAGGTCTATTTTGACAAAGCCGGGTGGACTGTTGTGGGGCACGAAGCCTATCCCACCGGTACCTCCGATTTTTCTTCCGGGCTGATGAAGGTGCGGGCCAAGGGCGCCCAGGTGAT
>CAZNZW010000046.1:0-25694 GCA_964577615.1 uncultured Desulfobacterales bacterium
TTTTTCAATGCCCGGGTGGCGGAATAGGTAGACGCAAGGGACTTAAAATCCCTCGGTCCTTGTGGCTGTGCGAGTTCAATTCTCGCCCCGGGCACCACCTGAACAGAGACAGCCGATCCGATCGGCCGTTTTGTCCGCCACCGCCAGCCTTAACGGTTTTACCCGGTTTTTATTCAAATCCTGCCCGGCTACACCAAGAATCCGTCCGGTTTAGCAAAAATATTCTGCAGTGTTCACTTGGGCGCACAAAATTTTTTTTCAGTTATTTTGCCCAATTCTCTGGATCGGATAGTGGCCGCTTCGACGGCGTTGATGATGGTGGTGCGCAGCCCCCCTTTTTCAAGGGTATGCAGACCGGCAATGGCCGTGCCGCCGGGCGAGGTCACCTGGTCCTTGAGCTGGCCCGGATGGTCTCCGGTCTGGAGCAGCATCTGGGCGGCGCCCGAAACAGTCTGGGCGGCCAGGGCCAGTGAATCCCGACGGGACAGCCCCACCTTGACGCCGGCATCGGCCATGGCGTCGATGATCAGAAAAATATAGGCCGGGCCGCTGCCGCTCAGCCCCGTAATGGCATCCATCAGGTCGTTTTCTCCAATAAAAATACTGTGCCCCACGGAATCCAGAATCGCCTTGGCGGTTTCGACGTCACCTTCCCGGACATGCCGGCCGGCGGCAATGGCCGATGCGCTCATGCGTACCGAGGCACAGATATTGGGCATGACGCGGATCAGACGGAGCTGTTTTTTCAGCTTCGATTCAATGGCCGTCAGGGACACACCGGCGGCAATGGAGATGATCAGTTTGTCCAGGTTGAGCCCGTCGGCCGTTTCCGCCAGCACGGCGGGCAGGATCTGGGGCTTGACCGCATAGATGATAATATCCGCCGCCCGGACAGCGGCCGTATTATCCGTCAGGGTCTGGATGCCGTACGCGTCTTTAAGCCGGTCAAGCTGAGACTGGCGCAGATCGGTACAGATAATGTTGTCCGGCTGTGCGGCCTGGGATTCAATCAACCCTTTCATCAGCGCACTGCCCATATTTCCCGCACCGATAAAACCGATTATTTTGTTTTTTAACATGGCGGCCCCTTATTCAAGATATGATGGAACGGAGAAGATAAAAAAATGGCGGAAGTGCATGGGAATCGAACCCACCCGGGACGGTTTTAGCGCCCCACACCGGATTTGAAGTCCGGGAGCCCCACCAGTGAGCTGCGCACTTCCGCAAAAAATAAATATAAGTATCTCGTTTCCTTTTTGTCAATAATTTTGTATCTATCTTATCCATGTCAACCCAACCGGAGAAAGAAAACGTGCACGCTTATTTGGATTGTTTTTCAGGTATCAGCGGGGACATGGCCCTGGGAGCGATGATTGACCTGGGCGTTTCGGTAAAATGGCTGACCGACCAGCTGCGGCGGATTCCGCTGTCCGGATTTCGTCTGACCACAGACGGCGTCACCCGGCACGGTATTCATGCCAGACAGGTCCGCGTGATCGTTTCGGATAATCCTCCTTCCCGCTGCTGGACGGATATTCGTCGTCTGTTGCAAGACAGCCCGTTACCGGACAGCGTCAAGGCGGCCAGTCTGGCGGCTTTTAAGCGCATCGCCGTTGCCGAAGCCGGCATTCATCAAGTACCGGTGGCCGATGTCCATTTTCACGAACTGGGAGGCGTGGATGCCCTGGTGGATATTGTCGGCACCATGCTTTCCATCGAGGCGCTCGGCATCCGGTCGGTGACCGCGTCGGAAATTGCCCTGGGGCAGGGAACAGTCACCTGCCGCCACGGTGTCATCCCGGTGCCCAGCCCGGCCACCGTGGCTATTTTAAAGGACATTCCCGTTTACGGCACGGGCATTGAAAATGAGCTGACCACACCGACCGGTGCGGCCCTTGTCGCCACCCTGGCGGCCGAATTCGGCCCTCTGCCGCCAATGATGATTCAAAAAACGGGGTATGGCGCCGGTACACGTGATACCGGGGAGCGGGCCAATGTCCTGCGGGTCATCACCGGCGAAAAGATCGCTGCGCATCCCGCTGGTGATCCGCCCGGTGCATCGACAGAAACGGTAATGGTGATCGAAACCACGGTGGACGACATGAATCCGGAAATTTACGGATTTGTAATGGAGCGTTTATTCGAAGACGGGGCTTTTGATGTCTGCTGGGTTCCCGTCCAGATGAAAAAAAATCGTCCCGGTATCCAGATCCAGGTGATCTGTCCGACCGATCGCACAGATGTAATCCTTGATCGTCTTCTGACCGAAACGACGGCGCTGGGCGTCCGTTATTACCCGGTCCGGCGGAAAACAGTGCCGCGTGAAACAGCGCATAAAAAAACTTCGTTCGGCACGGTAGCGGTTAAACGGATTGTCACCCCGGCGGGTACGGTCCGATTCATCCCGGAATACGAGATCTGTCGCGCGATTGCCCGAAAAATCGATCAGCCGCTGCCGGTCATATACGCCACCCTCACCGGAGAGATAAACAAGGCTTAGGCCGGTCCAGGCCCGGAACCCGTGTTGGCGGCCGCCTTCGGTATCCGTTATCCTTTATGGCGTAAGGGTTCTTGACAAAGTACAGCCCAATCGGTAGACACACCCAATGTGGTTGAATCGAAAAACGGCGCTCTTTCTCGCAACCGGTGGATTTGTGGGATACATTCCGCTGGCGCCGGGAACCTTTGGCAGTCTGGTGGCACTGCCGGTCTGTTATCTGGCCGGTGCGTTGCCGACCGTCCTGACCGCCGTCTTGATCTGTGCATTGACAGTGGCGGCCGTGGGGATTGCCGGCCAGGCGGAAAAATGGCTTAACGCCAAAGATCCGGGCTGCATCGTCATCGATGAAATTGCCGGTCAGCTGGTGACACTGGCCGGGCTGCCCGTTAATGGGTATGTTATCCTGGGTGGATTTCTGGTTTTTCGCTGCCTGGATATTATCAAACCGTTTCCCATCAACTGGCTGGAAAAAAGGTTGACCGGCGGCCTGGGAATTGTTGCCGATGATATACTGGCTGGTGTCATCGGAAACATACTGCTCCGATGCATCCTTTTATTCTGGTCAGTATAAGGAAAAAAGCAGCCATCTGAAGCGTAACGGGAACATGCATGGAAAACAGCCCGAAACCCTGTCGAAAGGTAAGTGTGGCAATTGAAAACAACTCAGACAACTGGCAAAAGTACGTCTCCCCCAAGAAAAAGCGCCTGGCGGGAGAACATCGAGGCGATCGTTATCGCCGTTATCCTGGCCCTGTTCATCCGAACCTTTGTTGTCCAGGCCTTTAAGATTCCTTCCGGCTCCATGAAAGATACGCTTTTGATCGGCGACCACATCCTGGTTAACAAGTTTATCTATGGCATTAAAATTCCCTTTACCGAAAAAACCCTGATACCCATATCCCGGCCGGACCGGGGGGATATTGTGGTTTTCCGGTATCCCGAAGATCCGTCCAAGGATTTTATCAAGCGCGTGGTGGGCGTCACTGGCGATGTGATAGAAGTGAAACACAAAAAAGTTTTCGTTAATCATAAACTCGTGGAAGGGCCGTATATCAAACATATTGATCCCAGGGAATATCCGCGTCATTTCAGCCACCGGGATAATTTCGGGCCGGTGACGGTACCAGAGGATTCCATTTTTGTCATGGGAGACAACCGGGATAACAGCCACGACAGCCGCTTCTGGGGATTTGTCGGTTTACCGGCCTTGAAAGGCAAAGCGTTTATCATTTACTGGTCATGGAACAAAGAAACGACCGGCGTTCGATGGAACCGGCTGGGGCACCTGCTGCATTAGTGACTGACTTCACAATCGTATCCGGCTGCAAGATGGATTTTCTGACCATTCATTCCAAACTTCATGCAGGGTCAAGTCATGCCAAAAGAAAATAAATCTCATATTCTGGTTGTCGACGACGAGCTTTCCATGCGGGAGCTGCTCGATCTGCTGCTCAGCAAAAACGGTTATCGCGTTACCTGTGCCGACAGCGGCCACGCAGCCGTGAAGCTGATGAAAAAACAGCGGTTTGATCTGCTGCTCCTCGATATCCGTCTGGGCGACATGGACGGGCTGACAGTCTTAAAGACCGCCAAGGAAAAGGATGCCGATGTCGTCGTCATTATGATTTCCGCCCATGCCACGGCGGAGACTGCCGTGGATGCCATGAATGCCGGGGCGTACGATTACGTGCCCAAGCCTTTTGACAATAACGAATTGTTGTCGACCATCGAAAAGGCCCTTGATCAGAAAAGCATCGACAAAAAACAGAATCAACTCGCAGATGACCAGAAGGATTCCCTTCATTTTGGCCGGATGGTCGGCAATTCGCCCCGCATGCAGTTTATTTACGACCTTATCTGCCAGGTATCGAAAACAGATACCAGTGTGCTGGTTACCGGCGAGAGTGGTACGGGTAAAGAGTTGATTGCACGGGCCATTCACGAAAAAAGCCAGCGCCGGGAAGCGCCTTTTGTGGCGATCAATTGCGGCGGTATCCCGGAAACCTTGATGGAAAGTGAATTGTTCGGCCATAAAAAAGGAGCATTCACCGGGGCAGACAGGGATAAACAGGGGCTTTTCCAGGTGGCGGACCAGGGGTCGATTTTTCTGGACGAAATCGGCGAATTGCCTGTTCCGGTGCAGGTGAAACTGCTGCGGGCCATTCAGGAAAGAACGATCCGGCCGGTGGGCGGCAACGAAGATATCCCCGTGGATATCCGGATTATCTCCGCCACCAATAAAAATCTGGAAGAAGAAGTGATCGACGGCCGGTTCCGGGAAGACCTTTTCTATCGGATCAATGTCATTGAAATCAAGGTGCCGCCCCTGCGCGAGCGCAAGGCGGACCTGCGCCTGCTGGCCCAGCATTTTCTCGACAAATATTCGCGCAGAATGGGAAAGGAGATGACCAAGATTTCTTCTTACGCCATTGACCTGCTCACCCGGTACGATTTCCCGGGCAATGTCCGGGAACTGGAAAATCTGATGGAAAGAAGCGTGGCCCTGTCCAGCACCAATATCCTGCTGCCCGACAGTCTGGCCATGTCGATCCATAAACGGCGCTGGATTGAAGGGGTCAAAGACAAACGGTACGACCTTGATGAAGTGGTCAACGGGGTGTCGCTCGATACGATTCTGGTTGATATTGAACGGGCCTATCTGAAAAGAGCGCTGGAAGAAAGCCATGGCAACAAGCAGAAGGCTGCCGAGCTTCTTGATATCAATATCCGTTCCCTGAGATACCGGCTTGATAAACTCGAAGAATCGTCCAATTCGTAATCCAGACGAATTTACGGTTTATTTCGGGGCGCATCGAACGCCGTAAAATCAGAGATATTTAATTCAAGCATCCGGATGCCGGCCAGAATCCGGGTCGTGTTCCGGGTCACCGCCGGTATGTCCTTTCCCATTTTCTGCAGAGATTCGGCCGCCTGGCGGAGCTGATTGATATATTCGGCCATGCGTGCCGGGTCGGTCTGATTCATGCCGCTCCTTTCGAGTCAATGTTTTTTTCGCAGATCTTTAAATCGCCGGGCCTTGACATCATAGCGCGGCAGGGCGCCGGTATCAAAATATTCGATATCGTAGCGCAGATTGGTTTTCAGGCGAAGCTGATCAGTCAGACGGCGGTCAATTTCCTGGCGGCGATGGCGGGCATCGGCCGGCAGCTCCACTTTGAGACGGATCTGGTCGGTGTCGCCCTTTTTCGAGACGACGACCTCGTATTCATTGCCCAGACCGTCAATACCGCGAACGACCTCCTCAATGGCCGTGGGGGACAGAAGGACGCCCTTGACCTTGGTAATATCATCCGCCCGGCCCAGGACGCCGCCTGCGATCAACGGAAAAGTCCGGCCGCAGGCACAGGGCGCGTCCGCCCACTGGATAATGTCCTTGGCGTCGAAGCGGATGCACGGCTGGGCCATCCGGTCAAAGGCGGTAATGATCATCTTGCCCTGCTGGCCGGGTTTTTCAATCAATTCACCAGTCTCGACGTCTTCGATTTCAACAAGGAACATGGCGCTGTTGACATGCATGCCGGCCGGCTGGGCCGCGCATTCAAACGACCAGGCCCCGATCTCGGTGGCCCCGGCATGATCAAAGACCCTGGCACCCCAGGCCGATTCGATGCGCGCTTTGGTACCGGGGATGCCGGCGCCCGGTTCGCCGGCGCAGGTGATTTTGTCTACAGTCAATGCGGCCGGATCAATTCCCAGCTGGTTCCGGGCCACTTCGGCCATGCCGAGCATGTAAGTCGGCGTTCCCATCAGGGCCGTGGCCCGAAGTTCCTTGATCTTCAATATCCGTGCGGCGGTATCAAGGACGCCGCCGGGGACAACCTCGCAGCCCACTTTTTCCGCGCCGTAATGGCCGGCCCAGAAGGCGACAAAGACGTTGTACCCGAAGGGGATAAAAACCCGGTCTCTGGGCCGGTAGCCCTGGGCCCAGAGAATAAAGGCCCAGCACTCGGCCCACCATTCCCAGTCCTGCCAGGTATCGGCCTGATAAACCGGCTGGCCGGTGGTGCCGCTGGTCTGTCGGAATTCGGTGACGTCTGCCAAAGGCACGCAGAGAGCGTCACCGTAGGGAAAGGGAGGCTTGCCCTGGATATCCCGCATCATCTGCTTTTCCACCTTGGGGACATGACGGATATCGGCCGGCGAACGGATGTCGTCCGGCGTGATGCCGGCCTGGTTGTACAGGGTGCGGTAAAACGGTGATCGCTCGTAGGCCCATTTGAATATCCGCTGGAATTTTTTGAACTGAAGCGCCCTGAGTCTTTCCGGGGAGAGCGTTTCCAGAATCGGATTCCAGTAAAGAGGGGTGTCGGGCATGGCGGTTGTGTTCCTTCAGTTCGTTGGGTTGGGGAGAAAAAGAACCCTGCATCGGTATCCATAAACCGTATCCGATTCTAAATGGCGTCTCCGGGATGCGTCAATCAAAAAATACCGGAATTTCAGGCAAGACCGGCTGTTTGGAGGGTGTTAGGAACGGATTTAATGGTTGAATGAAACCAGTACAGATAGTATGGGTTTGGCTCATCAGATATTTTCGGTGTCGGATAAAGAGAAACAATAAATGGTCTGTTAACAGAGGAAAATTCCATGATTGTACTTATCGTTCTAGTGGTATTGGCCGCAATGGTGCCGATGTGGGGCATTACGATCTACAACCGGCTCGTCAAACTGAAAAATATGGTGGCTGAGGGATGGAGCGGGATCGATGTGCAGTTGAAAAAACGCGCCAACCTGATTCCCAATCTGGTGGAAACGGTTAAAGGGTACATGGGACATGAAAAAGCGCTTCTCGAAAAGGTCACCGAGCTGCGGTCCCGGAGCATGCAGGCCGGCAACCCGGCAGAAAAGGGAAAACTTGAAGGCGCCCTGGGCCGGTCGCTGGCCAGTGTGATGGCCGTGGCCGAACAATACCCGGATTTAAAGGCGGATAAAAATTTTCGTGACCTTCAAAAGCAGCTTGCGACCATTGAAAGCGATATTGAAATGGCCCGGCGGTATTACAACGGGACCGTCCGCAATCTCAACATCCGGGTCGAGTCGTTTCCCGACAATATGATCGCCGGCAGGTTCCACTTTAAACCCGCCGAATTTTTTGAAATCGAGGATGCGGCCGACCGTCAGCCGCCCCCGGTCTCGTTTAAATAGATATTCTTTCAGACCGGCCTGGCGGAGACCGGTGACGGTGCGAAAGAAAGGCGATGACACGAAGATGATCATGAAACGGGAGCCGTGTAAAAAAATGACAGATATAAGAAAAGGCACGAAGCGTACCCACGGCGTTTTTGGAAACAGCCGGGCTGGACTGGTTCTGGTGCTGGCTCTGATATGGACCGGCCTGGGCACGGCCTTTGCCGGCCCTGCAGAGCGCATACGCGATTACCACAGCCAGATTGAGGTTTTCCGGGACGGCCACCTGATTGTTACGGAAACAATTACCGTTGTCAGCGCCGGGAAAAAAATCAAGCGGGGCATCTATCGGGATTTTCCCACGATATACAAGGCCCACTCCGGAAAAACGCTCAGGGTGGATTTTAAAATTATGAGCGTTTTAAAGGACAACCGTCCCGAATCCTATCACACGAAATCAATCTCCAACGGCGTTCGGGTCTATATCGGCCGTAAAAATGTTTTCCTTAAACCGGGAACATATACATACACGCTGACCTATCGGACGGACCGGCAGCTGGGGTTTTTCAAGGACCATGACGAGCTTTACTGGAACGTGACGGGCAATGGATGGCGGTTTCCCATTGAAAAAGCCGGCGCCACGGTGCTGCTGCCGCCGGGAACCGATGTGATTGAGGCCACGGCATATACCGGCCGGCAGGGCGCCCGGGGCCGGGCGTTTAAGCAGAGTCTCGATGAAACCGGGAATGTGACATTTGAAACGACGGCGCCCCTTGGCACCCGGGAAGGGTTGACCATTGCCGTGTCCTGGCCCAAGGGCGTTGTTACGGCACCCACGCTGAAGGACAGATTGAATGTTGCGGTCCGGCACAATGCCAGCGGGATCGCCGCGCTGATCGGCCTGATTGTGCTTTTTGGCTACTACCTGGGGGCCTGGGTAAAAGTTGGACGGGATCCCCGCAGAGGACCGATCATTCCTCTGTTTTATCCCCCCGACGGGTTTTCTCCGGCCGCCGTCCGTTATCTGGAAAAAATGAGTTTTGACAACAAATCTTTTGCCGCCGCCCTTGTGGACATGGCGGTGAAGGGTGCTTTGACCATCACTAAAGACACGGACGGGGCATTTATCCTTGAAAAAAAGGCGGGCAGCGATCCGGCGATTTTATCCAGGGGGGAAAAGAAAGCGCTGGCAAAGCTGTTTCAATCCCGATCCCGCATCACGCTGAAGAAAGGCAGCCGGGCCGATATCCAGGCGGCCATATCAGCCCTCAAAAAAACTTTGAAGGTCGACCTGGAAAAAGTCTGCTTCGCCAGGAATACAGCCTACCTGATTCCGGGCGTGGCCATCACAATTATTTCGCTGGTGGCCATCATTTTGACGGCCAGAGATGTGTCCGGCGCGATTGGCATGGGACTGTGGCTGAGTATGTGGACGGTTGGCTGCGCTTTTCTGGTAACCACCGCCATTGGCGCATGGCGCCGGAAAGGGCCGCGGCTGGTCAGGAAGGGGGGAGCGGTTTTTACGAGCTTATTTTCGGTGCCGTTTTTAATCGGCGAGTTTTTTGGTTTGTGGGTGTTTTCCCGGGCCGTATCATTCCAGGCGGCACTTTTTTTCATCGGAATCGTATTATTAACCCCGGTTTTTTACCATCTGCTCAAGGCGCCGACCCTCTATGGCCAGAAAATGCTGGATCAAATCGACGGGTTCCGGCAATATCTGTCCGTGGCCGAAACCGCGCGCCTGGAGATTCTCAATCCACCGGAAAAAACCCCGGCACTGTTTGAAAAATGGCTGCCCTATGCCATGGCTCTTGATGTCGAAAATGAATGGGGAAAACAGTTCGCCGATGTCCTCAGACAGGCCAATGACGGGGCCGGATACCGGGCCGGTTGGTACATGTCGGACAGGCCCGGTTTTATCGACACGCGCCACCTGGCCGGCGACATCGGCGG
This sequence comes from uncultured Desulfobacterales bacterium, assembly GCA_964577615.1. GTDB lineage: Bacteria > Desulfobacterota > Desulfobacteria > Desulfobacterales > QNYZ01 > QNYZ01. Next base: position 9,599 of record CAZNZW010000046.1, read on the forward strand.
AAGCCTGACCGGTGCCATATCTTCAGCCGCTGCGGCACCAGGATCCTCTTCCGGATTCGGCGGCGGCGGGTCCTCTGGCGGGGGCGGTGGTGGCGGAGGCGGCGGTGGATGGTAATTATTCCGGTTGTCGAAACGAGGGGTCAGCGGCAGAGATCCCGGAGCCCTTCGAGTTCTTTCCTGATGGTATCAATCAGGTCCAGCGCATCATCCAGAGTGACCGGCGCAGAAATCGGCGTGGGTCGGGGAGGCGCTACTTTGGCTGGTACTTGGTTGGCGGGGACGGTGGGTGCCGTGGGGCGTTTTTCCGGCGAGTGCGAAAGGGGAAGCCCCGGCTGGCGGTATTTCTGATAAGGTTTGCAGCTGCTCCGCCAGCGGCATTTGTGGCAAACGGTTATATGTTTCTTGGGTTGCCCTTTTTTGCGGATGCAGACAAGATATATCTCTTGTTTGGATGGTGACATGATGTAAATTAATTAATAAATACTGATCAGTGTGGCAAGAAAAAAATAAACGGAAAAACCGGGATGCTAAAATCGGATTTTTCAAAAGGAGAAAATGCATGACCCTGGAAGAAAAAATTATCGGCATGCTGGCCGATAACAAGATTAGCTACGGCGTTTTTACCCATGAACCGGTGTATACCAATCCCGTCATGGCCGAGGTCCTCGGTGTTACCGAAGGGGAGACGGTTAAATCTCTGGTACTGACCACCAGGGAAAAAGAAATGATCATTCTGGTCCTTCCCGGAGATAAACGGGTGAACTGGAAACAGGCGGCTGCCGGTGTCGGTACCCGGAAGGTTTCGTTTGCCCGGCCGGAAGCCGTGGCGGCTGCTGTGGGATGTGAAGTCGGATGCGTCCCTCCCTTTGGCCATCTGACGCCCCTGCCTGTCTTTATGGATAAGGAGATGGCCAGTAAGGATTTTGTCTATTTCAATCCCGGGGTCCACGATAAATCATTTAAAATCAAGGCCGCGGATTTAAAAAATCTGTGCCGAGCCACCATGATCTGACCGGTGACGGTCATTGTGGCCGGGTCCGGACATCAAATGCCGGGTCGCTCCGCAACAATCTGAGGCCCTTGACACAAAAGGAAACAGCCGCTTATTCTGGAAGTAAAGAAGGCGGCCCCGTTTTTTAAAACCCAAGCTTAAATCGTATCTGTACTTTTGGAGGAAATATTATGAAAAAAATATCACGAATCGGTCTTCTCGTTTTTATGGCCTGTCTGGTTTTACCGCAGATTTCCTGGGCCAAGCCGCGCGTCGCGGTAATGAATTTTGAAAATAAAACCCAATACGGGGGCTGGCGGCTGGGATATGGCGCGGCGGATATTCTGACGACCGAGATGGTTAAAACCGGTAAATTTAAAATGATGGAGCGGGAAAACCTGCAAACGGTTTTAAGTGAACAAAACCTCGGGCGCGCCGGCCGTATTGATCCGGCCACAGCTGCGAGAATCGGCAGGATCATTGGCGTGGAATACATCATTACCGGTGCCGTTACCGAATACGGCCAGAGCAGTGTCGGCGGTGGCGGCGGCGGCGTACATATCGGTAAGAAGGGCTATCACGCCACTGTGGATATCCGTATTGTCGATGCCGAGACCGGTGAGATTGTTTTTGCCGATTCGGCCAGCCACAGTAAATCCACCGTCAACGTGAGGGTATTCGGTTTTGGCGGCGGTGAGCGTTTTAACGAAAAGCGGGCCACGGAAGTCATGCGGGTGGCCGTTCAGAAACTGGCTGCCAAAATTGCGGAGACCCATCTGAAATCAGGTGTGGCAAGAGCCAACCCGGCCATGGCCGCCCAGGTCCTGGTGGCGGATGTGGACGGAAAAATCATCACCCTGAATAAGGGACAGAGCGCCGGATATAGTGTCGGTCAAAAAATCGGTATCTATCGATTGGGTAAGGTCATTAAAGATCCTGCCTCCGGAAAGGTTTTAAAAAAGAAATATAAGAAAGTCGGCGTGATCCGGATAACGGCTGTGGAGGACGGGTATGCCGAAGGCCGCATCATCAGCGGTGCGGGATTCAAAGTGGGGGATATGGTAAGATAAATGTTTACCCAACCCTTGTTGACGACGGGTGGAATGAACAGAAATATACTCCAGGCGCTCGATGCGCTGAAAAAATCGAAATTCCGGTCGCGGTTTCGCATCAGACAGACCGATCGGGAATATATCGCCCAAAAGGGCCTTGATACCATTCGTGATCATGCCCGGCAATTTATCGATACCCGGGTGGCTCCGGCATTTCCGAAAAATGATGGCAGACAGACGCCCATGAAGGGGCATCCGGTATTCATTGCGCAACATGCGACGGCTACCTGTTGCCGGAAATGCATGCAGAAATGGCATGGGATCAGGAAGGGAAGGGCGCTGAATGAAGATGAAGTGAGCTTTATTGTGGCGTTGATTATGGGATGGATTGATCGGCAGTGGCATTCATAACCTGACGGGAACGTTAAAATGACTGAACGACGACTTGCCGCGATACTGTATGCCGATGTGGTTGGATTTTCCCGATTGATGGAAGCCGATGAAGAAACGACCCGGGAACGCCTGCTGGAATACCGTCAGATATTTGCCGAACTGACCGAAGCACATGGTGGGCGGGTAGTGGATATGACCGGCGATTCCATTCTGGCCGAATTTTCATGTGTTCAGTATTGTGTGGAATGTGCGGTGACTTTCCAGATCAAGCTGGGTGAAAAAAATGCCGATATCGATTCCAAAAAACGGATGAATTTCCGGGTGGGGATCACTCTGGGTGATATCATCGGCAACGGGATCAATATTTACGGCGATATCGTCAATGTGGCCGCGCGGATTCAGGAGCTGTCGGCGCCGGGGGGGATCTGTGTATCTCACCATGTTCGTGACCTCGTGGAAGATAAAGTGTCGGTGGGGTTTAAGTTCAAGCGGGAACAGAAAGTTAAGAATAAAAACCAGCCGGTCCGGATCTACAGCATTTTACTGGACGCCTCGGACACTGTTTCCCAGGATGAGGTCAAGGTCTCTCCGGCCCTGTCATTATCCTTAAAACCGACGCTGGCGATTCAGCCCTTTGATTATATTGGTGACAATAAAGAACATCGTTATTTAACAGACGGGCTGGCCGAAGATATTATTACGGATATTTCCCGGTTCCGGACCATTGCGGTCATCGCCAAAACAACGTCGTTTGCCTATAAAGAAATGGCCGCCAGCCCCAAAAGGTATTTTAACGAACTGGGGGCCCAATATCTCCTGGAGGGAAGCCTGCGGTCAGTGGGCGAGCAAATGGCCATTACCGTGCAACTGGTGGAATGCGAAAGTGAAAGCCAGATCTGGGCGGATCGATATACCTTGACCACTGACGAGGCCTATACGATTGGAAGCGGTGTTGTCAGCCGCATTGTAAGCATGCTGGAAACCCACCTGGTTCAGGATCGGCTGGTAACCACACACAATGCTCCGGCCAAGGTGTACAAGGCATACGATTTCTGGCTGAGAGGCAATAAACTGCTCGAGTCCTGGGAACGGAAATCCGATGAGGAAGCCATTGACCTTTTTAAACAGGCGATCAAGCTCTATCCGGAGTTTCCGCGTCCCTACGCCGGGCTGGCATCGGTGTACAGCTCAAGGACCATCCTGGGGCCGGGGAATCCGAACGATGTTAAAGACCGCCAGGAGGCTTTCCGGTATGCGCGAAAGGGGCTGGAGCTCGACCCGGCGGATACGCGTAATCATTTAAATATCGCCTGGATCTATATGCTGGCCAGGGATTTTGGAAATGCCCGAAAGCATTTCGACGTGGCTGGAGATCTGAACCCGATTGATACGGATGTGCTTATATCCAGAGCGCAGGGAGAAGCCTTTCTTGGGCGGCCGGAAGTCGGGCTGAATCTGGCGAAAACGGCCATCCGGCTGAATCCGACCCATCCGGATTATTACCTTGGATATTTTGCCATGGTTCAGTTTATGGCCAGGCAATACGAACAATGTATCGCGACAGTTGGCCAGTTGAAGGGGATTCCACCGGAAACCCGTGCATTTTTAGTCGCTGCCTATGCTCTGTCCGGTCAGATCGATGCCGCCCACAATGCGGCGAAAGCGTTTATGAACAAAATTCGTTCCCTTTGGATCGGGCCTCCAGAAGCTGACAAAGCTGATTTTCTCCTCTGGGTGTTCCAGGTAGCGCCGATAAAGCAGAAAGATGATGAGGAACGCCTCTTCAACGGTTTGGCAAAAGCCGGATTTCCCCGGTTGTCAGATATTTAGCCATTTCCGGCCGATGGAACACTTTGACAAAATTGTAACAAAATGAGGCGGCATGAAAGTGACAGATTAAATGTCTGGATCATTCGGATAAATGCGCTTAAACAAAACGTATTCAGCGCCTTGTTCGCCAATACAAACCTTGATGCCCGCATCTTCACATACCTGAACCGTTTTTTTTAATCGTCGTGGCGTATCCGGACTCGATTCTTTTTTTGTTAGTGTATATTCTGAGCCTGGCGTCACCCTGAACGGATACAGATTGATGACATTCAGGTATTTTTTATGATCCAGGATGAATTGAACGGTCCTTTGAAAATCATCTTCGGTCTCATCGGGAGCCCCAACGAACAATGATGGTGCCGGCAATATATTGTGATCAAAAAGTTCCCGGATAAAACGGGACATCTGCTTTGAGTCTATCCCTTTGTTAATTTTATTCAGGACCCGGCTGCTTCCGGATTCCAGCCCGAAGTATACGCATTTACATCCGGATTTCCGGCAGATTTCTATCTCTTTTCCGGATAGATCAGCCCGGGCCATTCCCATCCAGGGTTTTTTAAATTCCGTGAAACCGGTGCAGAACTCAATCAGGTTTTTGCCGTTGATTGAATTGTCTCTGCATACCAGCATTGCGGGGGCATATCGATCGATCAGTTCCGCCATCTCGTCAACAACTTTTGCAGCGGATCTTTCCAGATACTGGGAATTCCACCCTTTTGCCAGGGAACAGAACCGGCATTTTCCCCAGATGCAACCGTGTTTCAACCTGAAGGGAAGAACATTGAAAATATATTTCCCGCGCTTTTTATAAACAGGTGTCGGCAGCGTGTCGTATCTGATCGGTTCCGCGGAACGATCCGTTGTGAAAAGATCATTCAGGTTGCAAATTTTAATATTATGTGCAAATAATTTTGACTCATCCGTCCATGTGCCTAAAGAATTTCCGAAAAAATAGATTTCACAATGTGCTGATTCAGTCCTGATCTGATTGGCAAGATTCAAAATGCTTTCTGTCGAAACGGTAACAAACCAGGATGGGGCGGTTATAAATATTTTTTCATAACCACTCCAAGATATGCGCTTTAACTCTTTTTTGGCGCTATTTAGCAAATGATAAAAAAGAAAGCGAAAATCCAAACGATCCACCACCACTTTTTGGGTCTCAATTTTATGAAGGGTTTCTTTTAGGATGGTTTTGTTTTTATCATAGATTTGTGCGTTAAGATCAAAAACTTCCAGATTGAAGTGTTTGCTTAAAATGGCGGTTCCATATCCTAAATATGAACCTGGATGCAATGGCAGATGATGGAGAAACGGTGTGATTAATGCGGCTTTCATCAGTATTTATTTGGCTATTCCTTTTTAAACCATTCTCATAGCATATGCGCTATATTAAATGGAATGCAAACAGATCGCTTTTTAGGCCATTGAATTTACTTTGGCTCGGATAAGATAATTTATACTTTTTATTTAAGGCCGTACGTCAATATCCAACATGGGGGAATGACGCATGCGAGAAATATTTCCACTTTATACATCCGGTAACAGAGGTTTCAGCGATGAACCATTGGTTGAACTAGATTATCGTTCTGAAGGTAGAAAAATCAAAATAAAGATACGATATTTTTTCCCAGGATTTACGGTTTCAGATGATAAACGAAATGTGTTTCGCCAAAAAAGATATAAACGATGGCATAAATTTCAGGAGGCCAAGATATCGGGCGCCGGGTTTTTATCACAGAACCAGGAACCCCTTTTACCATCTTTTGGGCGATTTGTCCAGATTCCACCAGGTTACGATGTCGTTGATGTCACGTCCAGAAAATATCGTCGCAGGGAAAAAAATAAAATATTGCTCAGCTGGGCGGAAGAAGACGTAACCGCTAAAACAACGATTAAATTTGATGAGAAAATGTATCAACTGGATAGATTCTGGCCATCTTCAGCTAAAAATAAAAATGAAATGGTTGAAGTCAGCAATCCCTATTATTTTTACATGGATGGTTATAAAGCTGTCCTGGTACATGTCCGGCCATTGCAGTACAACCCGCGTAAAAGGCTCTTGCGTGGATATGGAAAGATTATCGTTACCATTACGGTGGCACCTGAAAAGATGACGAAAAAGGAAAAAGAGATCGAATCAACGTTGACCCGCCAGCCGGATTACCTGGAAGGGTTCTCTAATCTAATCCTCAATCCGGATAGAGAATTTTTCAAACATTTATTGAAAACAAAAAAAAATGATGGGGATAAGGCGGACACACACGAAAATACGGACTTTCTTATTATTTATGCAAGCAACCTTGCCAAGCCGGTAAAAAAGCTGAAAGCATGGAAAGAGAAGCGAGGTCTTGTTACAGAAACTGTTTCCATTGAAAAAATAGGAAATACCCCTGAACGTATCAAAAAATATATCCGCACGAAAAAAATCAGGCATTCGCCCCGGATGCGTTATGTCCTCCTTTTTGGTGATGTGGATAAAATTGTGATGTCGCAAAATGATGAGAACGGTAAAAAGTACACGGACCATTATTATTATACCCATAAAGACGCGGGTGATTCGGAATGCATATTACCCTTTGTTTCGGGTGGCAGGATTCCAGCCATAAATGAAAGTGAAGGAATGCGCGTGGTGGAAAAAATCATTCGGTATGAAACGAAAGAAACGAACGATCCCATGTGTCAGGACCGGATAACCCTTGCCGCCTACTTCCAGGATTGTATTGATGAAGGCCGTCATGCTCGAGAAAAGGGAGATGGCCGGTCTGAAGTTAGTAGCGTAAAAACCATGGAAGATATCAGAGCGCATTTAGTATGTAAGGGATATAAAGTGAGCCGGGCCTATTTGTCCCAGGCTCAGCATCCCATATTGTATAGAGATGGCACACCGGTCTCCCTGGAAGTAAAAGAAAACATAAAGACCGTCGGTGATGATGTGACAGAGCAGGTTGTCGAGTACATCAACTACGGCCAGCGAATCGTTGCTCAGACTGGGCATGGCGACAATAAAGGGTGGGATAGACCTCCATTAAGGGTTGACGATTTACGATCAATACCGGCTGAAAAAATAAGTGTATTTTTTAATATCACCTGCTTAACAGGGAAATTCCGTTCCGGTTCACAGAAGAAGTGTTTTGCCGAGAAATTATTAACAATGGACGGGATTGCCGCCTCGATTGTGGCTGCAAATGATTATTCACAAAGATGGCGTAATTACACCATGGCAAAAGGGCTGTTTGATGCCATATGCCCTGGTATTATTGCCAGATTTCCAAAAGACAATAAAAGCAATCCTGTTAAATACCGGCGGCTCGGTGACATACTGAACTATGCCAAGGCCTACCTTTTAGTTAAGCATGGCTATAATAAATTGAATGAACCCGGATTTAAGCATCTTACAAAAGAACAAATCGAGATATATCACGTCATTGGCGATCCAACGTTGGAAATAAGATATAGATAAATCAGGCCTGCCAGCAGAACAATTGACAGACCGTATGATATATGTGGCTACCTGTCATGGAATAAGCGTTTTTAGTAATCTTTGTATTCCGTATCAAATAAATCCTCGATGGTCTCATGCAGAGCATATATTTTATCGTATTCTCTTCGGGTTGGTTTGTATTCAGTAGATTTGAAAAATTCACGAAGCTGGCCATCGGTATAATCCGGCTTGGACACAATACTATAAAACTGATGCAGTAATTCTTTGTTTTCTTCTTCTGATGCCTCAATGATGAAGTCTTTGAATCTTTTCTGCATGGTGCCCCCCCCTCTTTTTTAAATGAATCGAGTCTGGGAATAGTATGACGCCGCATAACATACTTTGAAGGTATTGTAAAACCAAAACAAATTATCTGTACAATACCAAATCCAATACTCTCTTACAAAATCGAACTTCGGGATGCATATCCCTGAACCATTCCGATGGTCGGATCATTCCGTTTTCCCGGCATAGGGCAGTGTGCTCACACGAAGGGCATGTTGTCTCATCCGGTGCGACGGCTGTCCGGTATTCGTCGGAGGAAAGTACGCTTTTAATGACTCCCGGTTTGTACTTACCGAAGTTGTTTGGTATTGAATGCGACAGGGCAACGGCTCCATCCGCCAGAATGATGAGATGGCCGTTCCGGCGCAGGGGATTTACCCGTGGAATGTGAGGTATCTCGAACTGTTTTGAAACAACCACCGCCAGTGGATTGTTCAGGATTTCGATTTTGTGACCATATAAGTTTAAAAGCGAGACCATCCGAACGAGTCTTAAAAAACCAGCCGGGTCGAGAAGATTACCTGAAAGTGAGAATTCACTTTTTGTACCCCGGATAAGCTGTATCAGGCTGAGCCCCTTGATATCCGGAAATTTACAATACAATTCATCGACGCAATCAGGTAGATCGGCCAGCAGAGTTTTGTCAATTGTCATGAAAATGGTCAGATTGAGGCCAAAACTTAAAGCCATTTCGATTTTCTTCATCGTCAGGCGGTAGGTATCTATGCCCCTTATGTGATTATGACGTTTTTCGGTACCCTCTATGCTGACAGAGAATGAAAGTTCATGATATCCGGTTAAGCGGGCAATGGTGTGCCGGGTAAAAAGGGTGCCATTCGTATTGACAAAAATCCTTTGGTATCCCAGGCCAAATGCAAAGTCCAGGGCTTCAAAAAAGCTTTCCCATAGAAGCGGTTCTCCGCCGGTGAGGTGAAGATGGCGGTATCCGGTATGATATCCTTCGGTAAGAATATTTTTAACCAGCGGAAATGGTAATTGGTATATCTCCGGGCACCTGACCCGGACAAAACAGTGTCGACAGTTATAGTTGCATCGGGTTGTTACCTCGATACTGAGATTTTCATCGCCGATATTTTTTTTTAGGGCGCTGATCATATCAGGATTTGTCTGTCTTTAAGCGGTGACAAAAGGCAACGGAGTTCATCCGCCAGGCCAACTAAATTTATTTTTTCAGATATTAACACGGCGGATTGGAGTTCACGGCAGATCTTTTTATGTATTTTTTCAATCAGCCGGGTATTGATAATGTGATTCAAAATAGTATCATGACTGGCATCCTCAGCGGATAGACCGTTCTTTTTATTCTGGTCCCACAGCTTCTTTGCTTCTCCGGGTAAGCAGATATAAACTGCGGAATGAGTGCCATTTTTCATGTCTAAATGGATATCGTTTATATCATCAAGCAGGCGCCAGGCAATACCGAAGGATTCAAAGGCGGCCTGAACATCGTTGGAAAATGAATCGTCTTTATTAATTATTTTTGATAGGAGTACGGGGACGATTAACCAGGTTGCCATCTGTTTTTTGAAAAGCGTACAGTAGTTGTCCAGCGTTTCCGGATCATCGGAGGCCAGGATACCTGAGTAGTAGTCATCTATAAAATCGGAGATGATTCTCTTGCTGTTGTTGGCACCACCGGACAGGCTTTTCAACGAATCAATCATCATCATCCAGGCCTGGCTCCGTAACAGAAGCGTCAGGTGCGATGCGCGTAACTCTCCATCATTAATGTGATCGTCAAGGGAGTGAAGCATCATGGCCATCGAATGTGCGGTGATGGCGGCTTTGGTTTTTTCCCGAAACGATCTATTATTATCCGGGAAAAACCGGGTAAGCCAGAAAACGATTGACCAGCTGGGGGTATAATAATTCTTGAAAAAGGTAAGCTCCTGACCGATTGACAAGCCGGAATAATTCATAAAAAAAAGCAAGGCATCCGTTTGGACCGATTCAGGCAGGGTGTCACAGAGAGAAATAATCTGGGCGTTGAATTTCTGGTAAAAACATTTTTTCTGACCTGAAATGTCAATGATACCGAAATCAATTTTGGAACAAGATGATAAGAAAGTGTTAGTGGCATTTCCCATGAAACTCATCCCTGTCTTCAAACTAAGATTTCGATATTAAATTGGTCCTGAACAATACCCCTTATTGTTTCTGCAATTGGCTGAGCTGGTTCAGATCCCACTGCAGATTCATCTTTTCAAATAACGCCTTCGCTTTTTTCAGATACATTTCCGCGGTTATTCCGTTGAGCTGGTTATGTTTACTTATATCTTCACTCAGGCGCTTGCCGATTTCAAAATATACCCTTGAAAGTTCGATGCGTGCATCAAGGCTCTCACCTTCTTCGATCGCTTTCTGCCACCACTTAAGCGCCTTGGTTTGCCTGTTGGTCAACCAGTAATAGACACCCCGCAGCCGGTATGAATCGGTACGGAACTGGGCCACCTTTTTGGTTGTTTTCAAAAATTGTTTTCCGGATTGGTCGGCTTTTTTTCGGTATCGGAAAGTATCGGTATTTTTACCGGTTTTTATAGACGCGTTCAGGTGATAAAGGTCGCTTTCAAACTGGCTCCTGAAAAAATCGGTTAACTGCCAGGGAACGGTATCAATTTCATGCCGGACCTCATTTGCCAGGTGTAGAAATTTTTCCGCGCGTTCTATATTTCCCATCATAATATAGATATGCGCTTTACGCGAGTACATTTCAATCTGGATGGTGCCCTGTATTATTCTTTTTCCAAATTCAATCCCCCTGTTAATTTCGGTCAAAGCGGTACGAAATTTATGCTGTTCCAGAAGCAGGCTGGTATTTAGAAGATATTTCAGCAGCATCGAGAGATCGTTTTCGTATACATCAAACAGATTTTCTAATTTGTTCACCAATTGATTGGCCACGTCTAATTTTCCCTGGTAGAGCATGGGAAAAGCATGCCAGAAATAGTGCTGTGATGTCCAGTAAATTTCGCCGATTTTCAAATTTCTGTTGACCAGGGTATCGTCGTAGTCGTTTATGTTTTTCCAGCTGCCTGCCATGTACTTATGCAATGTGTCCGAGAAGTCATATATAATAAACGATCTGATGTCATCATCATCAACTCTGTTTTTGAGAAGACCAATTATTTTCCGGCTCAAACTGAAAGAAATACCGGTAAAAGAAAAAAGATTGCTGGCACCGGCAAACATACCGACACCCAGTTCACTCTTTGTCAAATCAAACCGGGTGAGTCTCCGGTAAAAATAAATGGATTCAATAAAATAATTTTTAGGACTGGTAATGGCCAGTACTTTAAGCTTTTTAAAAAACAGGTCGAAGGATTCATTGTCCAATGGGGTCGGGCTTTTTCTAAACTTTAAAAAAGGGAGATATATACTGATAAGAAAGTGGAAAAACCCTGATGAAAATTTAAATGCCGCAGATATCCGGTTTTTAGGCAATCGACCCCAGTAATAGTCAAGCGCCTTGTCAAAATGATCTATAATGCCAACATGCTGCCCTTTGTTGTATAATGCCAGCGCGATATTCTTTTCCAATACCGCAATTTTTTCAGGATCAGACACATTTTCGTAATCTTTCAGATAGAGATCCAGAGCCGCCTGATAATAATGAAGCGCCTCACTGGATGCGGATGATTTAAGCGCTTCTTCACCGGCTTTGATCAGATACTTTTCCGTCTCCTTGGGGCTGTCGGCCTTGCCATAATGATAGGCGAGCATCCCATAATATTTATTCAACTGGTCGGCGAATACCTTTTCGATAGATATCGCTACTTTCCGGTGTAGATTCCTCTTCTTAATGGGTAGAATTGAATCATAAGCAACTTCCTGAACCAGCGCATGATTGAACAGATACATGAGCTCGTTCATCCTTTTTCGCTCTCTGATCAGCTCAATCTCCTTTAGATAGGATAATTTACGGTCAATATTATCAATGTTATCGGCGACTTCAAAAAGTATCCGATAAGCAAATTCCTGGCCGATAACCGAGGCTGATTTCAGCAGGTTTTGAGTTTCAACATCGAGTCGGTCAATCCTGGCCATCAATACATCCAAAATGGTATGCGGGATGGCGATAGTGTCGATTTTATCAGTGGGCTGAAAAATACCATCTTTGAGAACCACGGCATCTTCATCAATCAACGACCACACAACTTCTTTAATGAAAAACGGGTTGCCGCCGGCGCGCCGGATGATTTGATCGATAATATTTTGAAGGCGATAACTTAAGGTCAGCAGTCGGGTAATGAATGATCTGCATGCTGTTTCATTGAGTGGTGTCAGGGCGATTTCCATATAATCATCCGGTAATTTTTCCCGTATGATTTCAGAAATTTTATGTCCGGTTTTTAAATCTATCGGGCGAAATACATTGATGAAAACGATTTGCTGCGTGTCAGCCAGTCGATATAAAGACCCCAAGAGCTCGATGGAACTCGTGTCTGCCCAATGAAGATCTTCCACGACAATAACCAAAGGCTTAATCTGGCTGGCCCTGATCAACAGTGTCCGTACATTTTTCAGGATCAGATTCTCCAGCGACTCACCCTCTATCCCCTTCATTCTTTCTGCATGCTTTCCGGTCAGTGTCATGCCCATTAGCGTTGCCACAAAGGGAAATACTTCAGATGAATCTGCCGGACAGACATTTTCAACCGCTTGCTCCAGTTTACGTAAAGCAACGGCTTCACTGTCGTCTGATTTTATTTGAACCCAGTGTCTGAAAAAATTAATAACGGGATAATAGCTTAACTTTCTCCCGATTGATATGGATCTCCCCTCTATAAAAGAGACCTGATCGATAATATCGAGCTTTTTTAGCTCTGTGATCAGTCTTGTTTTTCCGATCCCCGCTTCTCCGATAACGTTGACTACCGACCCCCGGCCGTTGATTGCTTTTGACACCTGAAGAACAAGCCGGTTCAGTTCATTCTCCCTGCCAAGCATCTCGGAATGAAGCATCTGTTCGGATTCAAAGTGAAAGCGATCGGCACCTTCTTTCCCGGACAGGACTTCATATACGGTCAAAGGCGTTTCTCTGCCTTTGACTGTTTTTTTTCCCAGGGATTTAAAATTAAATAATGTTCGGGTCAGCTTGAACGTATCCGCAGTGACATAAGTTGTCCCGGGTTCCGCCATCTGTTCCATTCGTGCTGCCATATTAATGGTATTCCCAACGGCAGTAAATTTAATACGAAGGTCATTCCCCACGCTGCCCACGACAACGGGACCGGTGTTTATTCCGATCCGAAGAGAAATAAGTGGAAGCCCGCTGTGATAATCAACATTTTCATTAAATCGTTCAATTTCCCGATGGATGGCAATGGCGGATTGAAGGGCGCGCTGGGGAGCATTTTCAATGGCATAGGGGGCGCCAAAAAGAGCCAGTATCCCATCTCCTCTCAGCTCATTTACCGTCCCTTCGTATTCGTGTGTTTTGTAGATGAGAATTTCTAGGATTTGGTTTAGAAAGGAAAACGCTTTCTCCGGGCCTAATTTATCGACTAAAGGCGTGGACTCTTTGATGTCGCAAAACATGATCGTTACTTGTCTGTGCTCACCTTCGAGCTCATCTCTTTGCGACAGAATTTTTTCAACCAGTGCTCTGGGGAGATAACGCTGGATCCGTTCCAGCTTTTTGTCTAATGATTGCTCTTTGCCGGATAAATCGGAAGAAACGCCTAACCGGCATCCACATTTTCCACAAAAATAGAAACCGTCAGGATTTACAAATTGGCATTTTGAACACTTCATTTTCTGCCCGGCTTATTCCGTGGATTGATTGCAGGAGTATGATAACTATATCAGTTTATTTGTTTAAATCAACCGGAAAGATTATGGCGTTTTTTGAACAAATACTCAGCATTTCCGGGACAGCCAAATGAATCCCCGGCAAAAGACTGGCTGCGCAACCATATTCGGGTAATGGCAATGGCGTGGGCGGTTATCTCTTTTCGGCCTGCATCACGCGCCGGTGATGCAACAACGATGCAATCACATAATAGACGGGATAAACAAGCGATATTTGGGTTGCCTTGATCGCCCAGTCGCTGTCCGGAAAAAGGCAGACAATTCCCATCAGCAGGCCGAACAGGCTGGATAACACCAGGGTGGGGCGCTTCATCCAGGGGGTCCGGGACGGATAGATGTACCGGATCGGTACAAATACGAGAATCGACAGGGCGATCAGGATAATCACGGACCAGATTGCCGGGACTTCGAGGATATAAAGGTACACAAAGACGATGTTCCAATACGATGGAAAACCCACATAAGATTCATCGGTCTTGGCGATCTCCTGACTGAACCCGTACGCGCTGGCGATCATGGGCAGGACGGCGACCCACATAACCGATGAAGGCAATACATCGAATTCAATCATGGCCATGGCCGGCAGAAATACATAGGTCAGGTAGTCGATCAGATCGTCCAGCCGCCGGCCGTTAAAGGCAGGCAGAACATGGCCGACGTCAAAGTAACGGGCCAGGGTCCCATCGGTGGCGTCCACGATCACGGCCAGCCAGAGGGGGATCAGAAAAAGTTGAACATTGTGGTTTCTCAAGGCAACGGCGGCGGCAAAAGCCAGGATGATACCGACGCCAGTGTACAGATGAACGCCGATGGCGGCCATTTTATTTTTATCCATTTCCTCACTCCATGTTGAAAAAAACGGTACAGGTCCAGATGGTGACAGCTGTTTTTCCCTATCCTCGTTGATGTCCGGCACCCGGGTGGGCAATGGACCCGGCCCGGCATATTTTGTCGCTATTCGACATAAATTGGGCCAACTTACTTAAAAACTCAAAAAAACGCAAATAATATATTCAGCCGGGAAAAATCAGCGGTTGACAGCGATGTTCTTCTGATTTACGTGAATTAATGACGGGTATGGGGAAAATGAAGAGAACGATATCATTTTTTCCGGATCTCCAGATTATAACAGCATGGTGGATCAGCTGGCCGACGGAATGGCGACTGTCGGGCTATGAAGGGATTAGGGGCCATGGATAATATTTATCAACGCATTGACCATTATCTGCGGGAAGACCGGCGGGTGGTGCTGTCCCGGATCATTCGACAATCCGGTTCATCGCCGCGGTCGCTCGGTACCGGCTGCGTGTTGACGGACGACGGCGAATTGAAAGGAACCATTGGCGGGGGACGGCTGGAGTTTGAGGTATTGGAAGAGGCGCGGAAAGTTCTACAGAACGGAAAATCGAGCCTTTTATCCTTCCAGATGACCGGCGATGAGGTGGCCGCGTCCGACATGATTTGCGGCGGATCCGTGGATGTCTACCTGGAACCGGTTTTTCCCGAAAACGAAGCGGCCCGGACGGTTTTCAGGAACCTGGCGGCGCTCATCGAAAAAGGCCGTGCCGGGAGACTGGTCACCCGTATTTCCCAGGAAATTGATGCGGTCGATACCGCCTGCCGCATGCTGGTGGGGCCGGAAGGGGAGACCACCGGCGAGCTGGATATCCCGGCCGGCATGAAACCGCAATTATTGCATCCGGAAAATACCGGGCAGGCGATCCTCATGAAATCCGACCAAACGGAAGACGCTTTTTTTATGGAACCGGTTCGGCCCGGCGATGTATTGTACCTGTTCGGGGCCGGGCACGTATCGCTTCACGTGGCCGCCCTGGCGGAAACCGTGGGATTTTCCGTGGTTGTCATCGATGACCGGGCGGAATTCGCCAACCGTCGGCGGTTTCCCCGTGCCGGGGAGATTATGGTGGCGCCGTTTGTCTCGGCCTTCGACCGGATCCGTATCGGCGCATCCGACTATATCGTCATCGTCACCCGGGGCCATTCCCATGACCGGGATGTGCTGCGCTGGGCGTTGACCCAGCCGGCCGTTTATGTGGGCATGATCGGCAGCCGGCGGAAACGCAATATCATCTACCGGTCGCTCATGGACGAAGGGGTGTCCGCCGACCGGCTCGAAGCGGTCCATTCACCCATCGGCCTGCCCATCGGCGGTCAGACCCCGGCGGAGATCGCCGTCAGTATCGTGGCCGAGCTGATCGACGTGCGGGC
>CAZNZW010000047.1:0-23887 GCA_964577615.1 uncultured Desulfobacterales bacterium
CCCGGACACGATCCGCGTGGGAACCCGGCTGGCACGGGCCAATGCGGCAAACAGGGCGGCATGCTCGTTACAATCGCCCCGGCGGCTGTGGAGGGTCGCCAGGGCATCGGGCAGTCCGATTACCGGTCGCTTGTCGATATGGGTATAAACCCAGGCCGTCAGGCGGCGGACTTTTGCCAGACGGCTCTGTTCGTTTCCGACAATCGTTTTGGCCCGGGCAACGATTTCCTTATGATTGGATTCGACAAACCGGCCGGGCTGCATGGCTTCCGGCGCCCCGCACTCCGAACGGTTTTTTCCCAATACCGCGTCCGACGGCAGATCTTCGCGGGTAACGCGCAGGTCGCCATTTTTAAAAACCTGCCGCCCGCCGTTCAGGTCAAGGGGCACTCCCGATGGCAGTCGCAGCCGGTAAACGACTTCACCAGGCGTTTTGACTGACGGGAAAGTTCCCGTGAAGGGTACGGCCACAGCGCGAAGCAGTTCCTGCCGGGGGGCTTGAATATCACGCGCCTTGAATTTGGGCTCGGCCAGAAAAACGAACCCGGCGGGCGATGTTTCTTTGATGACTTTTCCTTTTTCGTCGAGCCAGAACTGGATCTGTATGCCCGAGAAATGCGCCCTGAAATGGTGTAATCGAACCACCCGTTTTTTGATCAGAATTTTTTGTTTCCCCAGATATTCCACAACGGTTTCCCGGCGGCTGAGCGATAGTGGATCAAAAAATGAAATTTTTACCCGATGCCCCAGCGCGGGCAGCGGGTTTAACAGATAGGCCCGAAACTGGGTTTCAAGAAAGGGCGCCTCGGAAAGGGCGATCGTTTCCCGGCGTCGGTCTCCCCCGCTGTCAATCACCAGCGACAAGGTATGCCCCGTCACCGTTCCCCGGGCGTCAAGGGAATAAAACGGCGCCCGGAAGGATAGAGAAAAAGCATGGAGCCGCTGGCGCCGGTCCAGATCAGCCGTCAGATGCAGATCGATCCGCTGAGACTGGTTCAGAATATTCAATTGGAACCGCGCCTGCTGGTCCAGGAAAAATCCACCGGCTGGTTTTGGATGGAAATGGTTTTCAACGGTGCCGATCCGCTGATTCTGCGACCAGATCCCATAGAAACTCTCTTCCCGGGCCTGGGCCAGCGCCGCCGGGGCATCCCTGTCAATTTCCGGTATCAGCAGGCTCCGTGATACAAGAAGGGCGACCAGGGCCGCCCAGATAAGGATAATGCTCACCCGTAATTTCATAAGCGCCGAGTCCGGATATCAGGCTTCTCAATGCACGTAGCCACACCAACTCCCTTATTAGAGAAGGATAACGACCACCAGGGCGATTAAAATTACCGACCAGATGATGATGGCCCGGCGGGTGGCTTTTTTGGCCTTTTTGGCTTCCCACCAGGTCCGCGGTGAAATCCCCTTGATGAAAAAGGTCACCACGCCGGCAAAATTGATACAGATCACGTTGGTGACAAAAAGCAGGAACGCGGCAAAGGACTGCGGCAGATGCCCCGATCCCAGCAGTAAACCGCAGACGGTCAACGGGGGCAGCAGGGCCACGGACACCATCACGCCGATGAGGGCCGATGAAATCCCCGTGGTGAAGGCCAGCACGCCGGCCGCCCCGGAAGCCAGCGCCAGGATCAGATCGGACAGATCGGTTCGCGTGCGGGATGCAATTTCAGGAATCTGCGGCGTGGCATTGAGAACATACCCCATGGTGGCCGACAGCAGCAGGACAATCCCCAGACCGATCAGCAGGGTCTTAATGGCGCGGGTACCCAGATCCGTATCGGCCAGGGTTGTGGACAGGGCCAGGGCCACGTTGGGGCCGAGAAACGGAGCGATCACCATGGCGCCGATAATCACGGCCACATTGTTTTTCAACAATCCGATGGCCGCGACCACCGTGGCCAGCAGCGTCAGGGCAATATAGACGGTCGACAGATCCGCACTGTCGACGACCTCGGCATAGAGTTCCTCCCGGCTGATCCGCCGGGTATCGATCTGCTTTTTCTTTTTTTCCCGGGCGGCGGGGCCAGTATCGTCCGGTGATTCTTTTTTCTCGATCCGGGGCAGCGTGGCTTCAACGGGCAGCAGTACCAGCCGAAACCCCTCGATATGCGAAAACGTCCGTTCAAAAAGATCCATCATATGCTCGCTGAAGCCCGAATCCATGATGGCGCTGGCCACAAAAGTGCCCCGCGCGGACTCTTCCAGCCAGAAAGTCACCTCCTCTTGACCGTTCAGCAGATCCAGCGCCTGCTGCTGGTTCATTTCAGGCAAAATAATTTTTAATAACCGCTGCGCCATTTTTAAAATCTCATTCCCCGGTGAGGTTGTCTGCTTTGACATTTTTCGCATGGCCCGCTAACGCCAATAGTCAATTATCATCCCGGCACCACTGAGCTCAAGGTTTTATTTCCTCCGGCGACACCTGCCGCGGCCTGTTGCCGGGGATGGACAACCGTTTCCGTATCTGATAAAATATCATTTGTCTCTACGCTCGCCGATTCTGAACATGCTGAAAGGAGCACCCAATGAATAATCAGATCCGAACCACCCTGTTGCTGGCAGCCATGACCGTACTGCTGGTTCTTTTAGGTAACATGCTTGGCGGCCGCCAGGGCATGCTTGTTGCCTTTATTATGGCGATTGGAATGAACTTTTTCAGTTACTGGTTTTCGGATAAAATCGTTCTGCGCATGTATCGGGCCCAGGAAGTATCCCCCGATCAGTCTCCCGAGCTTTACCAGATCGTTCAAACCCTGGCCCGGCGGGCCGATCTCCCGATGCCGAAAATATTTATCATCCCCAAGGAAGCGCCCAACGCCTTTGCCACCGGACGAAACCCGGAACACGCAGTGGTCGCCGCCAGCCAGGGATTGCTGAATATCATGGACCGGGACGAAGTCATGGGCGTCCTGGCCCACGAAATGGCGCATGTGAAACACCGGGACATCCTCATCAGTTCCATTGCCGCCACCATGGCCGGCGCCGTCATGATCCTGGCCAACATGGCCCGCTGGTCAACAATGTTCAGAGGCGGCCGGGGCAACCGGGGCGGCGGAATCAGCATCCTGCTCATGTCAATCATCGCGCCGTTCGGGGCCATGATCATTCAGATGGCAGTGTCCCGGGCAAGAGAATACATGGCCGATGCCACGGGCGCCAAATTTGCCCAGAACCCCGAAGGACTGGCCAGCGCCCTCGAAAAACTCGGCGCCTATTCCGGCCGGCTCCCCATGGACGCTTCACCGGCCACGGCCCACATGTTTATCGTTAATCCCCTTTCCGGCAGCAGCATGATGCGGCTGTTTTCGACCCATCCGCCCCTGGAAGAACGGATCGCCCGGCTGCGACGCATGTCAGGCGGACACCGGCCGCCGACGCCCCCATCACAAGATTCAAGTATGAACCGGGGCCAAAGCGAATGGGACCGGCTGTCGGAGTAACAAATACAAAAACCGGTCAGACTCCCCATTGCCGGGGTTGCGATATGGGATATGAATCCGGATGATGCATGAATTACTACTGGATCGGCTGGATCCCCTCTCATTGACGGGTATCGGAACGGCCGGACTTTTTCTCGGTGGGGCGGTGCTGGCGGCACGGATCTGGCGGCTTTTGGGGAAACGCCGCCACCGGTCCGGACCAATGGCCACGATCTCCGGTTTTACGGCCGGCCTGCTACTCATGGCGACAGGCACATTGATAATCGCCATCGGAACGGTCTTCGCCACCTGCCAGCGATTCACCCGTGAAATCCCCGTGACCGAAATCACCACCCAACCCGTCCAAAACGCCGTCGGTCAACCCGTCACCCGGGTCCGTTATCACCCGTTGCGGGGTGGCCGGGATCGCTATTTTTTCGTTCACGGCGATCAATGGATGATCTCAGGGGATATCGTCAAATGGAAGCCCTGGTTGAATCTTCTGGGCCTGCACACCCGATACCGCCTGACCCGGTTGCAGGGTCGCTATCTCAGCATCGACGCCGAACGATCCGCTCCGCGTTCGCTTTTTTCCCTGGTGGACGATCCTCAGTCCAGGGACGAGCGTCATCCGCTCTGGCGGTTCCTGTATCGTTCCGGACAAAAGCTGCCGCTGGTTGACACCGTATACGGCAATGCCGCCTACCAGAATCTCAACACCGAACGCTGCTACCAGGTATTTGTCGGCACCAGCGGATTTATTATTCGCGAATCAAAAAAGGAAAAAAACCGTGCCGCTTCAGGAAGAACATGAAAAAAAGCCGCTGGATCCGGCGATCCGGCGGGCCATTTTTAATGCGGTCGCATCCGAGCCCTACGCCAGGGCCCTCAACATCTCGTTATTGGATCTGGACACGGGGTACGCGAAAGTAGGAATGACCTACGACCCGGCCCGCATGGACAATATCTACCAGCGCGCGCATGGCGGCGCCGTTTTCGGCCTGATTGACGAAGCTTTTGAAACCGCCGGGCAGACCGACGGGACGATTGCCGTGGCGCTGAATATCAACGTCACTTATATCGCCAGTCCCCGGCCGGGCAGCCGGCTGACCGCCGAGGCCCGGCAGATCAGCCAGACCCGTAAAACCGCTGGTTACGACATCACGGTAACAGCCGACAAGGGTGAATTGATCGCCACCTGCCAGGCCCTGGCCTACCGGACCGGCAAGCCGATTCCATTTTTATGACCTGCCCATCTTTTGCAGCAGGCACCTGGCCGTGCCCTGCCGCCGATTGGCATATCATTCAAAAACGCACCCGGATCAAAATATCAAATTCCCTGCCAGGCGGCAGCGGTTTTCTCAACATCCGTCCCAAACGTCCCAAAGGCCCCGTAAAACACTCTTTGCCGCCAGAGGCGGAATCAGGCTTGCAGGAAGACGCCCGGCGCACTATATTCCGGCAATGAACATTTTCATCCTGAATTCATGGCAAAAGGGAAAAATATAAAAAATGAATGAAGACCGATTGATAGAGATCGAAACCAGAATCGCCTTTCAGGAAAAGACCATCAAAGACCTGAACGACGTGCTTTACGACCAGCAAAAAGAGGTCAAGCGGCTGGCTGATATTTGCGATGCCCTGACAAAACGGATCAGGGAATTTTCGGCATTCGCATCTGAAATCGACGCACAGGCCAATGTCAAGCCACCCCATTATTAATCCGGACACCCACCGGGCAACAGATACAGGGAGTAAAATGACTGACGGAAAAAAACGCGCCGATATCCGGGCCGGTGTAAACGTATCCATCGTGTTAAAACAGGATCAGAAAACCGGAAAACTGACCGATGGCATTGTCCGGGACATCTTAACCAAATCCGCCACCCATCCGCACGGAATCAAGGTACGTCTGGAAGACGGGCAGGTAGGAAGAGTGAAAATCATTCACGGGTGACATCCGGTTTATTCGCACAGGCTCTTTTCATGTTGCAAAGTGGCCGCAATAAAAGGGATGATGTATTCTCGATCCGGATCTGGTAAAAGAATAAACCCGACAACAATTATCTTATGGTGAAAAAATGCAAAAAGTATTCAACGGCAAAAAGACCGGCAGACTGGGAACAGCATTGAACCCCGCTGCCGTTCAGGTGCAGACCGAAGACAGAATGAAGGAAGTGGCCGCGCAATTTGAGGAAAACGACTGGAAATTTACCATCGAACTGGCACCGGACCAGCCGGAAGACATCACCGACCTGGAAATACTGCTGAACCCGCCCCAAACCCGGATCGCCGGGAAGAAAGTGGGCCGCAACGCGCCCTGCCCCTGCGGCAGCGGAAAAAAATACAAGAAATGCTGCGGCAAATAAACGACGGGCCGGGTTTTACCTAAAACAGATATTTGAGCATAACGAAGCTGGCCACCAGCAGAATCGTAAAAACCACGGCCAGCGTATTAAAATATTTTTCGATAAAGGGTTGAATCTTTGCCCCGAAAATCCGGATCAGGCCGCCGACCAGAAAAAAGCGGGCCGCCCGTGAAACTGCTGACGCAATGATAAAAACCCCGAAATTGATATGGAACGCGCCGGCCGCGATGGTAAAAACTTTATACGGGATGGGCGTAAACCCGGCGATGCCCACGGCCCAGGCATCGTATTGGTGATACAGCGCCTCGATCTGTGTCACCTTGTCGGTCAGCCCGTACAACGCAACGATCCGGTCACCGATGGCCGCCATGAACTGCCACCCGATCAGATAACCGAGACACCCGCCCAGAACCGACCCGAGTGTACAGACCAGGGCAAATTTCAACGCCGCTCTGGGCCGGGCAATGGCCAGGGCAATCAGCAGCGGATCCGGCGGCAGGGGGAAAAAAGACGATTCGGCAAAGGCCAGAAAAAAAAGCGCCCAGGCGCCGTACGGCGTTTGGGCCCAATGGACCACCCAGTCGTAAACCCGCTTAAGCATTACTTCTTCCAGCCATGTTCCCCCACGAGTTTGACAAAGCGGCACCCCCCCAGCCGGGTCTGATGCACACCGTTTTCACCACGGACAATCTTGATCAGCTCCTGGCTGTATCGATTGCCCACCGGCAGAACCATCCGCCCGCCCGTGGCCAGCTGATTGACCAGGACCAGGGGCACTTCCGGAGCCCCGGCCGTGACGATAATCGCATCAAAGGGACTCTCTTCTTCCCAGCCCAGCGTCCCGTCGGCATACCGGGTGACGATATTGTGATAGTGCAGCCGGTCGAACAGTTTTCGCGCCTTCAGGTAGAGGGGCTGAATCCGTTCAATCGTATATACGCGATAGGCGATCTGGGCCAGAATGGCCGCCTGGTAGCCGGAACCGCTGCCCAGCTCCAGCACCCGGTCCTCGGCGGTCAACGCCAGGGCCTGGGTCATTTCGGCAACAATATACGGCTGTGAGATGGTCTGCTGCTCGCCGATGGGCAGGGGATGGTCTTCGTAAACCTGGTCGGCAAAGGCTTCGCTGACAAACAGATGCCGGGGGACCTTGCGCATGGCGGCAAGGACTTTCGGATCGGTAATGCCCCGGGCTTCGATCTGGGTGCGGACCATCTCTTCGCGAAGGCGATCATGGGTGTAGGCGGTTCGAATCATGGCGATATCCTTCTACCAATTGCCCCGGTACCCGTCAAGCGCTAACGGTGCCGGCCGTCATTCCCGGTCGATGGATACATCCCGTCCCCAGATGGCGAAGCCAATTGTACCGATCAGACCGAAGAAAAAAGCGGTGAGTAAATTGGCCGCCGGGCTGATCAGCCATAAAAACCCGCCGCCCAGCGCCGCCACGGTCACAAAGGCATCCCGCAACATATAATACAGGCCGAATACCGCCGTCTTACGGCCCTCGGGCGCCAGTTCCATGATCAGCATCTTGCGCGTCGGCTCGCCGAATTCCTTAAATCCCCGCAGAATAAAAGCCGGCACCAGCAGGGCAAAAGACTGGCAGAAAAGCAGGGCCAGAGGGAAAAGAGTAAAAAAACCGAAGGTAATCAATACGAACGGCTTTTTTCCGCTTTTGTCGGCAAAATAGGCCACGGGAATATAGATCAGAAGCGCCGTCACCATCTCGATACTCGTCAGCAGGCCGAACTGGACGGCCGTTACCGGCCGGGCAATGGTTTTCATGCACCAGACCACGACAAAGGCGTAGGGAATCTGTTCACAATAGCGCACCAGGATGTCAGCCGCGAGAAGCTGCCTGAGCGCCGGACTCATGTGGTGCAGCAGCTTGAACGGATTTTTTTCCGGCCGGACACCTGGGGATGCGCCGGACGGATCCGGCTCGGCTTCGATCAGTACCTGCTGCATCACCGTGGCCACACCGGCCAGCAGCAGGGCCACCCCAAAAGCGACCCGGACGCCGCTTTTCTCGCCCCACGCCGAAATACAGACACCGCCGAGCAGCGGGCCCAGGGCCATGGGAATCCGGCGGACCAGCGCCAGCATGGAGACGCCCATGGTCCGTTTGTTTCTGGGGAGTACATCGGTAATCAGGCGCATGGTGGCCGGCAGGGAAACGGCGCTCCAGGAGAGAAAAAAGACAGCGCCCACGATGACCGCCTGCCAGACGGGAATCAGGATCACGATCGTAAACCCGAACATGGCCGCCAGATTAAAAAGCAGCAGCGCCCGCCGGGTACCCAGCCGGTCGGAAAGATAGCCCCCCAGAAAAGAGTAGACCGCGGACAGAAAGTTGTCCATGCCGTTGAGCAGCCCGATGACCAGCGCACCGCCGCCCAGCGCCATCAGGTAGATGGGCAGAAAACGTTCGGCCATCCGCTCGCCGAGAAGAATGAGGACGACCATCCCCAGAATCCCGGCGGTACTCTTTTTCAGCGCCAGAAAATCGGTGATCCGTTTAATCCGCATCCAATGTGCTCATCTGTTTTCAGGATTGTCCGGCCACGTCGAGGCGGCACCATGCGTACAGGGCATCGTAGACCTCAAACTGCAGTTCCAGATTCTCAAAATCATCCGGGAACCGGATGCTGAAACCCACGGCAATGGCTTCGAGCCCGGCGGCAATGGCATCATTCTGCAGGTTGTCGGTATCCGCCGCGTTGACAATTTTCGCCAGCCGCAAAAGGGCTTTATCGGCCAGACCGTAGTCGGCAATCAATACATCAAACGTGCACAGATTCTCCCGATGATGCAGTTCGGCACCGGGCGTATCAAAGGGGATGGCATCTTCTTTTTCGGCCACCGCCAGAACCTGACTTTTGGGAACAAATAAAAATTCCGCATCCGAATCAATAAAACGGCTGATCAGCCAGGGGCAGGCCACGCGGTCCACATGGACATGGGATCGGGTTATCCATTTCATGTGCTTCTCCTTGGTTTAAAGGGGGTCCGGTTATCTTATCTGGCACCGAAATATTTCAGGGCATCGGCCACCAGAGCTTCGGAATCTTCCACCACATGGCCGAATTTTCCCTTCAGGTCGGCAACCAGATGCTCGACATATTCCTGGGCGGCTTCAGCGCCATATTTTTCCTCAAACATCCTGGCGTTGACCAGCACTTTTGAGATATCATGCCGCTCGGCTTTTTTCTCGGGGTGATCGATCCATTCATGGACTTCCTGGTACGCCTTTCCGGTTCGTTCCATACTCTGCTGCATGTGCTTTTTGACAGGTGGCATCTGAATCCTCCTTCAGGTTTATTCATTGTCAGGCTTATGTGCGGCCCGCTGCGGAATCAGTGATTTCCACGGGCCTGGAAATAAGCATACAGTTCGTCCAGTATCAATGCGCCGCGTGTCAAGCGCGCCGCGTCATCGGGTTGTGTCCTGACCAGGCCGGAAAACAGCGCCTGAATCCCCCCCGTTTCCGGCCGGTCAAACTGATTATCCTTCAGGTCAATATCATGTACAATTTCGCCCACGGCTCCCAGGGCCGGTTCGATCAGCCCCAGCCGGTCCATCAGAACTTCAAAAGTACAGCGGTTCCCCTCGTGGGTAAATTCCGCCTCAAACATATCAAAACGGTATTCATCGGCCGCGGGGCGGTACCGCTCGGACGCCACAAATTTAAACCGGGCATCCGGGTTGATGAATCTTCGGATCAGCCAGGCCGATGCGATGCGGTCCACATTAATTTCCGCCCGGGTAACCCAGATACGTCTGTTTTCCTTGATCACCGTCAGGAGCGCCGCCGGTGGCCGCCGGCCATGGGCGTTTTTCAGCACCGCATCGCAGGCGTCGAGCATGTCTCTGGCCGCCGATCCACCCGGCGCATGAAAAAAATCGATGGCACCGATTTCCGCCAGCCGGTGCCGCAGCCGGGTCAGTTTTGACCGGATCTTCAGGGTATCCGCGCCGGAGGCATTTTCGTTTTTCAGGGCATTGCGCAGCGCCCGGGCATCTTCTTCAACCACCTGGTAATCTTCATCCCGGGCCGTCTGAAACAGGCACCGGATCTGCCCTCCGGACAACCCCTCGACAAATACCGCCCGGCAGACCGATGCCGTACCGCCGCCAGCATCAATCTCCTTGACAATCCATACCAGATCCTCGCGGGCCGGTTCGCTTTCGGGCAGCACGTAGACAGACTGCTTGATCGCCACGGCCCCGATTTTGCGCAGCCGGCGCCAGATTTTGACCCGGAAATAATCCGGCTTGGGCGGAATCTGATGGATCAGGAGCAGCCATTTCGGTTCGAGGGAGCGGGGCATCGGGTCTTTCCTATTTCAAACAGACGTTATATATATAATATCACAATTGTATCAAAAATAAAACCCGCCAATGGCGGCCAGGATGGGCGTGGACAGGGCCGAAATAAAAATGGCCGCTTTTCAGCGGCCATTCTCCAAAAACATTGATCGACACAAATGGTTATTTCATCACCCGGCCAATCTCGGTATACATCTCCGGACGCCGATCCCGGAAAAACTGCCACCCGTCGCGGACTTCGCGGATCTGTTCCAGATCCAGATCGGCGACAACGATCTCATCTTTGTCTTCACTGCCCTTGGCAAGCTTTTCGCCCCGGGGATCAACAAAGTAGCTCGATCCGTAAAATCGACCGAATTCCCAGGGTTTTTCTACGCCGATACGGTTGTTGGCACCGATGAAAACGCCGTTGGCCACGGCCTGGGCCGGTTGTTCCAGCTCCCAGAGATACTGGGATTTCCCGGCAGTGGTTGCCGACGGGTTAAACAGGATCTCGGCCCCCTTCAGGGCCAGTTCCCTGGCACATTCAGGGAAATGCCGGTCATAGCAGATATAAATACCGACTTTCGCATAGGCGGTGTCAAACACGGGGAATCCCAGATCACCCGGTTTGAAATAAAATTTTTCCCAGAAACCGGGCCAGGTATGGGGAATATGTATTTTTCTGAATTTTCCCAGATACTTTCCATCGGCATCAATCACCGCGGCGGTATTGTAATAGACGCCCTCGATCTCCATTTCATAAACGGGCACCACGATAACCATCCGGTATTTTTTGGCGTATTCGGCCATCAGCTCGGTGGTCGGCCCCGGCACGGGTTCGGCGGTCTGATACCATTTAACATCCTGCTCGGCGCAAAAATACGGTCCGGAGAAGATTTCCTGCAGGCAGAGGATCTGGACCCCCTTTTTACCGGCTTCTTCGATCAGCGGAATATGTTTTTCGATCATGGCCGCCTTGATTTCAAGCGGCGATCCCTCGTCTTTGGCATTGGCGGCCTGAATCAACCCGCATTTGACAATTCGTGACATTGCGTCCCCCTTTTACGTCTGTGAATGAATAATGGCAGCGCCCCGGAAGTGACCCGTCCAGGCACTCGCCAGGATCTTTTTAACACCCGTCAAAATTTATACGGGTTTCCGTTCAATGTCAACCAAAAGTCCGGTAATTTCTACGATTTTACATATTTTCAGGTATATTTTACACGAATTCAGACAAATTTATAATTGTTTGGCGCTGATATTTGACACCGGCGACTTATCTAAAGCGTGCCGCCAGGCTCTTTATCCGGCCCTTGACCAGCCGAACCGGATGAAATGTCACCGGTTTCAAGGTGGCGGGGATGGAAAAGCGGGTGACATCGATGGCTCCGGGATGCGCCAGGGGATAGTCGATCCGGTCCGGATCGCTTCCCGCCAGGTGTCGGGACAAGGCTTCCTGCCAGACGATCACATCGGCCGGCGACAGTCCCAGGGCTGTATAGATGGCCGTATCCAGCGCCACCGGGCTTTCCGAAACGCCCAGAAGCCTGAGTTCGGCGGCCGTACCGTCGATCGGGCCGGTACCGGACATGACTGTGATGGCGTCCATGACGCTGATGGTGCGGGGCAGTACCTGCGAAATCTCAACCAGCATCTCGTGAAACCGCGTGGCCACATCGCCATGCCGGTAATGGGCCAGGGCTTTACGGGCGCCGACCACGCAACCGAACAGGTTTTTCACGGCGCCGGTCAACCGCAACTGGCCATGGGCTTTCAGTTTGGGAACGTTGAGAATCAGCTCGGCGTCCAGCGCCCGGCGGGCCAGTCCCACGGTCACGCCGCAGGGCAACTGAACCTTCCGGGGGCGATCCAGACTGACCAGGTTGACCGGCAGGGGGGCCAGGGCAGCGGTCAGGCCGGTTTTTGCAGCCACTTTCTCGGCCAGCCCGAAGGCCGGCGAATCCCCCACCACCACACGGGCGCCGCAATCAAGCAGGTATTGGACGACCCCTTTGACAACCAGCGGATGGGTCGTGGCCAGAAACTTTCGGCCCATGAGGAGATTCGGTTTGACCAGCACATCGGTCTGGCGCCTGAGATCGGGCAGCACGGCTGTCAGCCGCTCTCCAATCAACCGGGTCAGCGGGCGGTCATCATATGTTGCGCCGGTGGATAAAAAAACGGAAATCCGGGCGGCATCATCCGTTCCGGGTAAATTATCGGGTCGTGCTGCCGGCATCGGCGGTCACCTGTTATGAGAAGAATTGCAGCGGCCGGGTATTATATTGAAATCCCCGTTTCTTCATCCCAGAATCAGGCCCTGGGGGTCACACTGCTGTCTCAGGATTGCCAGTTCCGCCGCAGTCGGGCCCGGAACCGTTCCGGCCCGTGTGACGTCAATGGGGAACCCCATCTTTTCAAGCACCTGATCCGGCTGAATGCCCGGATAGCAGCCCTTAAGGTACATTTTCCGGGTCGTATCGTCAAACCCCATGACCGCCATGTCGGTGATCACCATTTCAGGCCCCCCGGGAGGCAGGCCGGCCCGGGCACGGCCATCCGGACCATCGATCCATCCAGGGCAGGTGAAATAGTCAAGCCGGGGAACGAATTTCCGGCGCTGCTGCTGCATGAAAATAAGGGTGCGCGACACAAAAGATCCCACGTCGGCGGCCCCCCCCGACCCTGAGAAGCGGACATCGGGATGATGATAGTCGCCGATCACCGTGGAATTCAGGTTGCCATAACAATCGATCTGCGCGGCGCCGAGAATCCCCACCACCTGGCAGCCGGTGATCCGGTTCTGCATCGTGGCAAACGCGTCGGCCAGGCTGCCGTTAACAGCCGCCCCGCGCATGACCCGGGAGTCGCCCACAGCCATGGGCACTTCGGTCAGCTGGGAATCGATGGCTCCCGTCTCAAAAAAGATAATGCTGCTGGGCGCGCTGATATGCTTGGCCGCCATGGCAGCCAGCATCGAAATACCGGTGCCGCAGAAAACAATATCGCCATCCCGGATTTCCCGGGCCGCGGCAATGGCCATCATTTCTTTTAATGTGTAACTGTGATCCGTCGCCATGAATCAATATCCTGAAAAAGAAAGCTATCGCCGGTCCAGCCCCACGGCATACCCGGCTTCGGGGTCGGCGGCAATGGCCGCCAGACGGTCTGGCCCCACCCGATCGATGAATTCGGCATGGTCGGCGGTCCCGAAAATAAAGGTCTCAAGATACGTCTGATAAGCCGATTCGTCGCGTGCCCGCTGCCGATACGTGTTGAGAAAAACGGGATCGTAGTCGTAGACCCGGTAGCAGGCCGTGGGATACGCACCGTACGGCACGGGCACCACAGCATCCACACAGAAAAACGGAATCTCATTCCGATCGGCATCTTCCCGCAATACCCCGGGAGCGACCAGCTCTTCGCAGGTAACGACCACATGCCGGGCCGCTTTGGCCTGGACCACATCGGCAAACGGCAGTCCCTCAATGCGTACCAGCCCGCGTGGGTCGGCTTTCTGCACGTGGAGCAGCGTGACGTCCGGCTGGATCGCCGGAACGAGAACCACCTTTGAGGTATCGGCCCATCCGTTAAACGGGTTGTCCAATACGTGCAGTTTCCGGTCGGGCAGTTTGGGATCACCGGCCCGCATCGCTTTTGAAAACCCCCATTTTTCGATCAGATCCGTCCCCAGCCCCGACCGGGTGGGCAGAAAAGGCACGCCCATGGCACCGGCGGTAAAACGCAGGGTCATATGATAATTGGAATAGTCCTCCACCTGAAGGGCGCCGCTTTCAACGGCCTTTTTAAAGCGGATGCAGGTGGGCGCAAACCGGCCGCTGCCGCCATAGGCGATCTCCAGGCGGGAAACACAGCCGGCGCCGATCAGTTCATCGGCTCCCTGACCGTTGGAATGGGCGTACAGATGCAGCCCGGTTTTGCGCTGCCGGATGATCTCGTAGACCGCCGCCATGGGGTTCCGGTTGATGGTAAAGCCACCGATGGAGATGTGCGCACCGTCGGGCACACAGGCATCAATCGCGTCGGTCAGCCCGACGACTTTATCGGATGCGGTATTCATTTCATTGCCTATCCCCATGACCGCGGGAATCCTCCGGCGGCCGCCGCCACTCAGGCACGCGTCACTTCTTCCAGGCTTTCTTCCAGAATGGTCAGCCCCTTTTCCAGTTGCGCATCCGTAATGACCAGTGGCATCAGCGTACGGATCACATTGGAATAATTACCGCAGGAGAGCAGCACCAGCCCCTTGTCATAACAGCGCTGGACAATCGCTTTGGTCGCCGCCGCCGCCGGTATCCGGGTCTGCCGGTCCTCGACCAGTTCCATGGCCAGCATCGGCCCCCTGCCCCGAACCTCGCCGATGATCTCGTACCTGGCCTGCATCTCGTCAAACCGCTGTTTTACTGTTTTTCCCAGACTTTCGGACCGTTTGAGCAGGCCATCGTCCAGGAGAATATCGAGCACGGCCAGCGCGGCCCGGCAGGAAACCGGATTACCGCTGTAAGTGCCGCCAAGACCGCCCACGTGGGGCGCATTCATCAAATCGGCCCGGCCGGTCACGGCGCTGAGCGGCATGCCGCCCGCCAGACTCTTGGCCGAAAGAATCAGATCCGGCACCACGTTCCATTGTTCGATGGCAAAAAAGGTTCCGGTCCGGCCGGCACCGGTCTGAACTTCGTCGATAATCAGGGCCACACCGTATTTGTCGCATATTTTTCTGAGCATGGGGAAATATTCGGGCGGGGGCGTAATAAATCCCCCTTCCCCCTGAATCGGCTCGGCAATCATGGCGGCCACCGATTCGGCCGCCACATGGTTGACAAAAAATTCTTCGAGATACCCGGCGCAATGAATGCCGCAGTCGGGATATTTTCGACCAAAGGGGCACCGGTAGCAATACGCATACGGTACCCGGTAGACTTCCGGAACAAATGGGTCGAATCCGAATTTATAGGGTTTGACCTTGCTGGTCAGGCTCATGGCCATATACGTCCGCCCGTGAAACCCGTTTTCGAAACAGATAATCGCCTGCCGTTTCCTGGCGCAGCGGGCCACTTTCACCGCATTTTCCACGGCCTCGGCCCCGCTGTTGGCAAAAAGTGTCATTTTAGGCGCATCGCCGGGGGCCAGCTCGTTGAGCCGGGCGGCCAGTTCCACATAGATTTCGTACATGCCCACATGGAAACAGGTATGGATAAATTTTTCCGCCTGGTCCTGAATGGCCGCCACCACCTTGGGGTGACAATGGCCCACATTGTTCACCCCGATCCCCCCGGCAAAATCGATCAGTTCCCGGCCGTTCACGTCGGTCATCACTGCGCCTTGCGCTTTCTTGATAAAGGCAGGATGAATATTAAACGGTCCCTGGGGAACATGTTCGTTCCGTTGTTTCAACAGGTGCGCATTTTTATCCGGCATCGCTTTCTCCCCCGTTACGGCCGCCGCTGTCCGCCGAGCGGCCCTATGAAAAAACATGAATGTAAATGGACGTGAATCGTGACGCCAAACGCCACTGGCTGCGCATCTATCACATTTTGGAATTCCCCGTCAATTCGGATTTTTCCATCAGCAGACCCACACAAAAAGGGGGACCATCCGGCCCCCCTGATTATTCTGCCCAATCGATTGCCCGGCGGGAATTACTTCCGCCCGATATACTCATTATACGCCATGGCTGCCGTGCGGTACGCAATATGTCCCAGCTTGGAAAAAGGCGTGTAGGCAAAAAGCGTCCAGATAAAAAGCAGGTGGAAAAAATAGATAAAATAGCTCGCGCCGCCCATGCCGGCCAGCCGGAACATCTGGGTCAGCATGCCGGTCAGGCCCAGGGCAATGGCCAGGCCGACCAGGTACCAGTCCCAATAGGTCGTCATCAGATCACTGCGGGTTAACCGGTTTTTAATCAGCAGGGCCGCGCCGATGACCAGGGAAATCCCGGCCACATTCCCCAGCCACTTGATGGGGTTGAGCTGGGAATACGGCCCTTCGATGTAAAACACCCAGTCGGCGATAAAAAAACAGGCGGTAACGATAAACAGCCCGATAAAGCCAAAAAGAACCATCATGTGGGCCGTGGCCCGGTCTTTGTTTTCCGAGCATTCGTTGAATTTGCTGTGCAGCATGATGGTCGGTACCACCGCGACCAGTGCCTTGACAAACCCGATCGGATCAATCTTTTTCTTGTCGGTCAGACCACCGGCCAGGGCGTTGGCATGCATATCCCTGATAAACCGCCGCAGGCCCAGCGCAAAGATGATAATGGCCGCATTAAAGGTGGGAACCATGATGATATCCACCAGGTAATTATTGATAAAATGGGACTGCCAGATGTGGTCTCCCACCGGAGGAACATTCAGCCAGTGGACTCCGAACAGCCGCAGCACCAGCCCGAGAACGATAAAAATCACCGCCGGGATAGCCAGCAGAATGGGAAGATTTTTGGGATTGCTGACGAACCTCGCCAGCTTTTTGGGTGTCGCGTATTCCATGATGGCATATTGGCGCAGGGCCGACAGGACATCCCCCGGCTTGGCGCCCCGGGGGCACAACGTTGTACAATCCCCGCAATTATGGCAGAGCCAGACATCGCCATCCCCCACCAGCTTGTCTTTCAATCCCCAGGAAGCGGCAATCATCTCCTTTCTGGGAAAGGGATGGCTGTCGGGTGAAATGGGGCAGGCCACGGCACAGGTCGCACATTGATAACATTTTTTCAGGTCTCCCCCGCCAAGAGCGGCCACTTCGTTAATAAAACCGACATCGGGTTCAACCAGATATGCATCCGCCATGTCTACAACCTCCTGTTTCTGTTTTCCTTTTTTTCCGGGCAATCTATTATTTTTCCCCGAAAGATCAATCTCCGCGCGTGCTGTCGATTAGAACCCTTTAAATGGATTCGGCCCCAGGTCTTCAATGAGTGCGGCAAAATCATTCACTATCTGGGGAATTTTATCATATTCATCGATAGCGATATCAAAGTGCGCCACACGCTCATTTTCCAGGGCCAGACTCTGAAGGGCTTCGCCGATCTTTTTCATGCGGATACTGGCCAGCTCACTTCCCTTGACAAAGTGACACTGATAATCATCCCCATGCTTGCAGCCCATCAGGAAAACGCCGTCCATCCCCTGGGACAATGCATCCTTGATCCAGATTACATTGACCGACCCCAGACAACGCACCGGAATAAGGCGCACATCGGCGGAATAGCTCAGCCGGTTCAAACCGGCCATATCAAGGGCCGGATAGGCATCGTTTTCACAGACCAGTCCGAGAATTCGAATGGGGGGATCTTCGTAATCATCTTCCGACGGTACACCGATTGTCTTGACCATCGAACCGATACTGTCGATATTATAGTCGGCAAAACCGATGATCCGTTCGGGACAGGCCCCCATGCAGGTGCCGCATCGCCGGCATCGGGCCGGATTGGGCTTCGGCGTCCCTTTTTCATCGTCATCCAGCGCGCCGAACGGGCATTCCTCGGTGCAGCGTTTGCACTGGGTGCACCGCTGAAAGAAAAAGTCCGGAAAAGTCATATCGCCGGAACGGGGATGAACGGAAACCCCGCGGTTGACCGATTCCAGACATTGAATCGCCTTCAGGGCCGCACCAGTGGCATCTTCCATCGATTCTTCCACGGTCATGGCCCGACGGATACCGCCAGCGGCATAGATACCCGTTCGCTGGGTTTCGTAGGGAAAGCAGATAAAATTCGAATCGGCGTAATCGTCGAATAATTCGTTATCCCGAAATCCCGGTCCCTGTCGGTAGGCCAGATTGATGATCGGGTCATCGGCGGTAACCGGTACCATCCCGGTGCCAAGCACCACCAGGTCGGCTTTCACCTGAATTTTCTGCCCCAGCAGCGTGTTGTCGGCTTCCACGACCAGACTGTCGCCATCCGGGGTAACAGAAACCACCTCGCCTTTCGTCAGGAAAATACCGGGATCCTGCTGAACACTTTTATAAAAATTTTCCGACAGCCCGGGGGTCCGCATGTGCTGGTAAAAAACATAGGCTTTGCCATCATCATAATCCTGACGGACATATTTGGCCTGCTTTAACGCCACCATGCTGGTGACCGCGCCGGCATAGGCAAAGTCTTTATCATCCCCCTGGCCCGGGCTCTGGACAAAGACCACGCTTCTGGCCTCGCGACCATCGGACGGCCGGTTGATCTGGCCCTTTTTGGCAATTTCTTCGAACTGCACGTTGGTTACCACATCAGGAGATTGTCCCAGCCCCAGATGGGCAAATTCGCCGTCCGCCGGCGCATAGGGCCGCCATCCGGCCGCCAGGATCACGGCGCCGAATTTCTCGCCGTCGGGATCAAAAGAAAGGATATCGTTTTTGCCCTCGTTGTATTCCATATATTTCTGATGCAGCGCTTCCACATCGAGGTCCTTGCCGTTCTCGTCAACCTTCATTTCGTCGGGTAGCGGAAAGGGAACATCAAAAGGAATTTTTTCACCCGGTTTTTTGAGGGTCACGATAAAATTACCCGGTTCACCGGCGATCCGGGCCACCACCGTCCCGGTGTGAACAGTGATTCGGGGATTCGATTCAACCGCGGCGATTTTATCGGCCACCACCGGTTCAATCAGGGATTCGTAAGGATCGGTGACGGGCAGCTGCTTGCGCCACTGGGCGGCCTTGCCGCCGAGCTGGGCGTCTTTTTCAATGATGGCCACGTCGTAGCCGGTTTTGGCCGCATCCAGCGCCGCCGACATCCCGGTGATGCCGCCGCCGATGACGAGAATTTTCCGGCTCAGCGTTTCCAGCAGATACGGTTCCGGCAGATCCACTTTTTCCACCCGGACCATTCCCATTTTGAGATAGTCTTCGGCCATCATCTGGAGACGGTCAAAATGGACACCGTCATCCGCCTGATCTTCGGTCAGGGCCGGAAATTCATTCCGGGGATGAGACCAGACGACCTGCTCACGCAGGTTCACCCGATCGACAATACAGTTATCAAATCGAAAGACATCAAAATTAACCCGCCGGGAGCAGGCCGCGATGACAATGGTATTGGTTCCCTTGCCGTCGATATCTTTTTTAATCACATCCACTCCGGCCCGGCTGCACAAAAACGGATGGGCCTGTACGGGCAACGACTCTTCTTTGGCAACCTCGGCCAGTGCTTCAAGATCCAGCGCATCACCGATGCCGCACCCGCTGCAGATATAAACGCCATATACTTTTTTCATGGACAAACCTCCTACTTGCCTGTGAGGATCTGGATGGCTTTCAATGCCATGCCCGTTGCATTCTGGTTGGACGAGACCACATCCGCCGGTTTATTGGCACACCCCGTGGCCAGCATTCCGCCCCCTTTGAGATCGTTGACCACGAAACCGCTTGTATTGACGGTCAGGTCGGCCGGCAGCGGATGGTTGACCGCCGTCGGCTGCATGCCGGTCGCCAATACCACCATATCCACTGTCTGGTAAATTTTTTCACCGGTGACCGCATTCTCGGCAGTGACCGTCACCTGATGCGAATCGGCATTTTCGGAGACTTCCGCCACTTTCCCTTTGATGAAAAAGACATTTTCGTCCGCTTTGATTTTCTCGTAAAAGCGTTCATATCGATACCCCGGCGCCCTCAGGTCGATGTAGAAAATATAAATTCTGGCATCGGGAAACCGGGACCGCACATAGGTGGCATGCTTCAGGGATGCCATGCAGCAGATATACGAGCAATAGGGCAGGTGGTTTTCATCCCGGGATCCGGCGCACTGGACGAACGCGATACTTTCGGGCGGC
The DNA here is from genome assembly GCA_964577615.1 of uncultured Desulfobacterales bacterium. Lineage (GTDB taxonomy): Bacteria > Desulfobacterota > Desulfobacteria > Desulfobacterales > QNYZ01 > QNYZ01. The sequence goes on from CAZNZW010000047.1 coordinate 19,903, forward strand.
TTATTATCAGAGGGCCGCAGGATCTCACCGCCGGTGGGGCCATTGGGGGCCGCCATCCGCTCCAGCATCATATTGGTGATAATATTGGGATATACTCCGAAACCGAGATTATCGATGCGTCCGGCATCGTAGGGTTCCCACCCGGTGGCCCAGACCACGGCCCCGACCTTGAGGGTCACCGTCCGTTCCGCCATATCCAGTTCAACCGCCTCGTACGGGCAGGCTTTTTCAATCCGGTCGGCGTCTTCGGTGCCGATTACCCGGGGGGAGATCACATATCGCGCGGGGAATGCCATGGCAAAGGGAAGGCGGGCCGCCTTGACCTTATCCATGCCGAAATTAAATTCGTTGGAAATTTCCATTTCACAGGCCGCTTCACAGGCCCCGCAGCACGTGCAGTTCTCATTGACAAACCGGGGACGGATCTTGACAGCGGCATCGTAATCGCCTGGACCGCCATCGATCTTCGTCACTTCCGCCATGGTCAGGACATGAATCCGGGGGTTGTCCTTGATCCGCCTGAAATTGATTTCCAGGCCACAGGTCGGCGGGCAGAGTTTGGGAAAATACTGATTCAGCTGAGCCACCCGGCCGCCCAGATACGGATTTTTTTCCACCACAAAGACGTCATACCCGACCTCGGCGGCTTCAATGGCCGTGGTCAGGCCGCTGATCCCGCCACCCACAACCAGAATACTTTCGCTTGCAGGAGCCGTTTTTTCTGTGGTCATAGATGTTCCTCCATGCCGTAAGATTTTAGTTAACTGACTTGTTACAATACCGATATTGCATTATCAAATCGCACGGTATTCATATGCGTACGCCGGGAGCTGTCCGTTATCGGCAGATACGCCCCGCGCACGCATATAAATACTGTTGCCGGCGACCTGTTAACAAAAACCTCCAGGTATCTGGCCGACACCTGGAGGCAATGCCTGTCCGGTCAACCGGGTACCGGAGAAAAATCGGTTCCGGCACCCGGCATGATTCGATCAGTCCGGAATGATCTTGATGTATTCTTTCTTGAAAACATCCCATTTGGCTTCCTTGGGATCATACTTGGAGTTGACGAAACAGAACCAGTTTTCGTCATCCTGCCCCGGGAAGTCAGATTGATAGTAGAAGCCCGGGTACCGGGTTTCCTTCCGATACTGGATGTGACGCAGGTGGGCTTCCACCGTCCAGATACGATGGTAGATTTCCCAGGCGCGCATCAGTTCATGCAGGTCGCCGGCGGCCAGTTTCTCACAGTCTTCCCGCATGGTCTGGAGCAGACCCATCACGATCTCCAGAGACTTGGAGGATGTCTGGTAGAAAGTTGCCGTACCGGCGCCATACTCATGGGTGGCTTTCATGAGACGATACATCATGCCGTTGGGTTTGATGTAGTTGGGGTTGATATCATCGGCCGTCGTGTAGTCGCAATGCTCCATATAAACGCGGACCGGTTTGTAGACCATATCTACCAGCTCCTCGGCGGACTGGGCCAGGGTCGGTTTAAAATCAGCATGATCCTTGGCGTAACGCACCATGGCCTTGCCCGTGATACGGCCTTCGCTGTGGGAACCGGAAGAGAACTTATGGCCGGAACCGCCCACACCGTCGCCGGCGGTAAACAGACCGTTGACCGTGGTCATCCGGTTGTAGACCTTGCCGTTGGCTGCCTTGATTTTGTAGGCATCCGGCACCCAGTCATAATCCGGGCCGGAGGCCCAGAGGCCGCAGCAGCCGGAGTGAGATCCGAGCAGATACGGTTCGGTGGGCATCACTTCAGAATTTTTCTTTTCCGGCTCGCAGTCCTGGGCACACCAGAGATTGGCCTGCCCGCAGGTCATATCCAGGAAATCTTCCCAGGCTTCGGATTCAAGATGTTTGAGCTCTTTCTTGCTCATCGTCTCGCCCAGTTTGGCCAGCGCCGAAACCGTATCCATCATGATCGGCCCCCGGCCTTCCTTCATCTCAAACAGCATCAGATGATTCCGGAGACAGGTTGGCGTGATGGCGGCCGTGCCATACGGCGCATAATTTTCCAGCTCGGCCTTGGCGGCATCGCTGCCGGCAAACGCTTCACCCAGGCCATTAAGCGCCTGTGCTTTAAACAGCAGGAACCACGCGCCCACCGGGCCATAGCCGTCTTTAAAACGGGCCGGGGTGAACCGGTTTTCCATCATTGTCAGTTCGGCACCCGCCTTCATGCACATGGTGTAGGTGGAGCCTGAATTCCAGACCGGATACCAGGCACGGCCCTTGCCTTCACCCACTGACCGCGGCTGGTAAATGTTGACCGCGCCGCCGCAGGCGACCATCATGGTTTTACATTTGATGATATAGACTTTGTTTTCACGGACGGAGAAGCCGACCGCGCCGGCGATCTGATTGTCGACGTTGGCGTCAAGGAGCAGTTCCACAATAAAGCAGCGCTCGATGATGTTGTCTTCGCCCAGAGCCAGCTTGGCGGCTTCGGCCACGATCCGTTTGTACGACTCGCCGTTGATCATGATCTGCCATTTACCGGTCCGGACCGGCGTGGCGCCCTCTTTCAGGGTCCCCATTTTCTGGCCTTTTTTGCCGTCGAGGTTTTTCCCTTCCTCGTTTTTCTTCCAGACCGGCAGGCCCCATTCTTCAAACAGATGCACGGAATCATCGACATGGCAGCCCAGGTCAAAAATCAAATCTTCCCGGACGATCCCCATCAGGTCATTGCGGACCATACGGACATAATCATCCGGCGTATTCTCGCCAATGTAGGTATTGATGGCCGAAAGGCCCTGAGCCACGGCGCCGGACCGTTCCATGGCCGCCTTGTCGCACAGCAGAACAGTCTGATCGTCGCTCATCCATTTTTTTAACTCAAATGCCGTGCCACAGGCCGCCATACCGCCGCCTACGACCAATATATCGACTTCACGTTCTTCAACTTCCGGGTCCTTGACGGTTTTAGTCTCACCTAGAGGTTTATTCGGTAATGCCATATTGCTGCCCTCCTTAAAGATGCAATTAATTATATCCTGATATGTCGTTTAAAAATAAAGCACAAACCGTTCAGGCAGATCCGTTTAAACGGTCGCCTGTGGCGTCGGGACAGCATATCCGTCGGCTTCCTCGGTGCTCAGCAGTTCGCTTTCGATATCCTGCCCTTTCAGGTCAGGATAGGCATTGGCCTGTCCTTCAGGGGTGGTCCGGATGGGGAATTTAAAGCGTTTGATCAGACCATTTCTGAATTTACAGGTCCACATGACATCTTCGGTGCCCAGCATCGGCATAATGCTGCTGCCAAGCGGCACAAAATCCGAATAACCTCGAACCTCAATCGCCTGGGTGGGGCAGATTTTAACACAGGAAAAACATTCCCAGCATTGATCCGGTTCCTGATTGTACGCCTTCATGGCATTGGGATCCAGAACCATTAAGTCGTTGGGACAAATGTACATACAAGCTGTTTTGTCCCCGCCCTTGCAACCATCACATTTTTCTTGAATGACAAAACTTGGCATTAATGATCCTCCTCGTTGAAGCTTACATTTAGAAAAGTTTGAATTGAATGATCAAATTACCGTATCGCTTTCTTCCTCAACACCCCCCTTCTCCATCACTTTTAAAATTCGTTAAAATTAAAAAAACATGCAGCCACGATGATCTCCCGATCACCGGGCTGAAAATAAACATTTTTAAACCGGTCGCCGCCAGTGCCGCGCGTAAAAAAATGTCTCTCAAAATACCGATGATTCCAGATAGATACAAATAGATATGAAGTTTCTGAATATCATTTACAAATCCCCGTGTCAAGACCGTTTTCCCACCGGCCGCCTATAAAAAAGAAACGCCCGCCCCGGCCCCACATATTGCCATTGCATCCGATTTATGCCTATATTTTGTATGGGCCATGCATGCAATCGGACACTGAATATGCGGGGTGACGGTCACGGTTTCCATTCGGCATTTCACGCACCGCGACAACCGCTGTTCCATATTTATCGCCGGCCGG
>CAZNZW010000048.1:0-21670 GCA_964577615.1 uncultured Desulfobacterales bacterium
TGGGAACCGTGGCTTCGGAATAGGCATAGAGCATTTTGGCCCCGTGCCGGATAATGCCGAGATGCTCCTGCTTCACTCCCGGAAAGTATCCCGGAACATCGACAAAGTTGATCAAGGGGATATTAAAGGCATCGCACAGCCGGATAAACCGCGCCGCTTTGTCAGAGCTGTCCACATCCAGGCATCCGGCCAGAATCGTGGGTTGATTCCCCACGATGCCCACCGTCATGCCGTCCATGCGGGCAAAACCGATAATGATGTTTTTCGCGAATCGGGGAAGGAGTTCAAAAAAGTCGCTGTTGTCCACTACCCGGCGGATCACCTCACGCATGTCGTAGGCTTTTCTGAAATTGTCCGGTACGATCTCTTCCAGGGTATCGTCGGTGCGCAGGGGATCATCGTCCACAGAATCGACAACCGGTGGGGATTCTTCGTTATTGGACGGCAGATAACTGAGTATTTTCCGGACGGTCTGCAGGCATTCCGCATCATTTTTGGCCACCAGATGGGCCTGGCCAGTGATTTCGCTGTGGACTTTGGCGCCCCCCAGTTCTTCCAGTGTGACGTCTTCGCCGGTGACCGATTTGATCACCCCCGGCCCGGTGATGACCATCTGGCTGGTCCCTTCCACCATCACGATAAAGTCGGTCAGCGCCGGTGAATAGACCGACACCCCGGCACAGGGTCCCATCATCACTGAGATCTGAGGGATAATTCCGGATGCCGCCGTGTTGCGGTAAAACATGCCGGCCACGCCTTTGGAAGCAAAAAATCCTTCGTGGAGCCGTCCCCCGCCGGAGTCAAACATACCGATGATCGGCGCTTTCATCTTCAGGGCCTCGTCCATGATCCGGCAGATCTTCTCACCGTGGATCGTCCCCACCGAGCCGCCAAGGACTGTGGCATCCTGGGCGTAGGCAAAGGTCAGCCGCCCGTCAATATTTCCAAACCCGATGACCACGCCGTCGCCGGGGACTTTTTTGGCCTGCATCCCAAAATCCACGGCCTGGCTTTCAGCCAGCTCGTTGATTTCCACAAAACTGTCCGGGTCAAAAAGCAGGTCGAGCCGCTCCCGGGCGGTCAGTTTCCCCAGACCGTGGCGCTTATCAATGGCCTTCCGGCCGCCGCCCATTTCCGCTCTTTCTTTTAACGCCCCAAGCCGCGCCAGTTCACTCTGGTGGGTGGTTGGTTCCGGCATGTTGTGAACCCCCTGTTAGGATTGACGATTGTCGATCGATATGAAGATTGACTATTGTCGATTGAATATTGACTATTTGTGGAGTCGCCGTGCTCAACCATTTTATTAAAATCGCCAAACCATCTGACTGGCAGCATTCCTTAAATAGTCAATCGACAATAGACACTATTCAATTCTACGATTCGATCACCACCAGCAGATCGCCCCCCTGCACGGCATCGCCCTTACCGCATTTGATCTCGGCCACCGTACCGGCCGCAGGCGACGCAACGGGCATCTCCATTTTCATGGCTTCCAGGGTCAGCACTTCCTGATCCTCAATGATGGTATCTCCCGGTTTTACCTTAATATCACAGATAACCCCCGGCATGGGTGCCTTTACTTCGGCCATTTGTGGCTCCTTTCACATAGTGAGTAATCAAAATCTCCTTATTGTATACCGTATACAATGATTCCAGTCAAGCCTCGAATCAACAATTAAACCGCTACATCCCGGCCCATTCATACCCGCTGGCTTTTTATTGTTCAGCCGGCTTATTTACCGGCGAACAGTCGCCGCGGATTATCTTCGATAATTGTCTGAATCTGGGCATCGGTCACACCGCCTTCTTTGAGGGCGGGGATAATGTTGTTAAATAGATGGGAGGGATGCCAGCTGGCAATCAGGGGCAAGGCCTCTTCAGGGATGCAGAGTGGGCGTCCCAGCCAGGTGAGAACGCAATCATGGGAAATCATCAGTTTATCAGCATATCCGTTTTTGATCAGCTCAATCATCGCCGGATACCGCTGGGCATCCATCGGGCAACCAGCCAGCCCCTGCAGGCCCATCCGGTCCCAGGAAACGTAAACGCCCTGTGACAGCGCTTCCTTCTGGTAATCCAGATCCACGTTATCCGACATATGACCGATCTGAATACGACTGGGATCGGCGCCGGCCGCAATCAGCAGGCGAGCCTGATCCGGTCCCATGGTGCCTTCCTGGGTATGGGTGATGATGGGGACCCCGGTTTCCTGCTGAACGCTGGCCGCAGTCTGGAACATGAGTTTTTCATAATCGGTAATCACGCCCTTGCTGGTACCGACCTTGATCACCCCGGCCTTGATGCCTGTATCGCGAATGCCATCGTTGATTTCCCTTAAAAATAATTCATGGAGCTCACCCCGGACATCGCCCAGCGATCCCCGAAACTTCCAGTAGACCGGGGCGCCCTCTCCCTCGTAGTAGTATCCTGTCGCGCAGATAATATTAACCTCCGCCTTTTCGGAAACTTCCCTTAAAATTTCCGGCTGACGCCCGCCGTCCAGCGGGGTCGCATCGACATACGTTTTGACGCCCAGTGATTTGAGCTGTTTGAGTGTTTCGACGCCAACTGCCACAATCGCCTCACGGTCAAACGGTGCTATCGTCTGATCCCCTTCCCAGCCCGGATATCCATAACAGATATGTTCGTGTACCAGGGTAACGCCCATTTCTTCCGGTGCAATCGTACCCGTGACCGTATTGACTTTTACATTGCTCATGCCTTCCTCCTTTTGGTTTTCACCTCCGGTACATCCCGGAGAATTATTTGCCTTGGCCGGATCTAAATTTCAGTATCCTTCGATGACAGGCGGTGGAATACGTCCAGCAACACCGGAATAAATGTCTCCAGATTTTCAACAATGCAATAATCAGCCACCTGAAAAATGGCGGCATGCGGATCGATATTGATGGCAACAATCATCCGCGAATGTCGCATTCCCGCCAGATGCTGCGATGCCCCGGAAATACCGCAGGCAATGTAAAGCCCGGGCGCAACAGTCTGACCGGTGATCCCGATCTGATACGGGTACCCCAGCCACCCGAGGTCACACACGGCCCGTGACGCCCCCAGGCCAGGCCTGGGAAAGATCCCGGCCAGGTCTTTCAAAAGTTGAATATTATCCGGGTCGCCAATGCCCCTCCCGGCGGCAACTATCACCTCCGCATCGCTTAAATCCAGCCGCTGCCCGGCGCTCTCTTTTATTTCAAGCGTCTGTGAATAGCGGGTCGAAATATTCGCCGCCACGATCCTGACTTTTCCCCTGCGGCCAGGTAATTCAGGATATTCTGTAGATTCAGGAGGTTCTGGAAGTTCAGCAGGCCTACTGGCTCCGATGGGCCGGACGGAGCGGCTGTGCGCACCGGGCCAAGCGCCGGGCGTAATGGTCACGACCGCCTTTTGCCCGCTGACGGCCAGCTCCGCTTTGAGCCGGCCATTGAACATCGGACGTATCAGCCGCATCTCATCTCCGACAAAGCGCATCTTTTCAACGGCGGTAATGCACGCCGCTTCCAGAGAAACAGCCAGCCGTGGCGCCAGGTCAAACCCAAAGGAAATATGGGGCAGGCAGATCAGAACGGGGCCGTCATTGCTTTCGATATTTTCCATCACCGCGGCCAGATACGCCTCGCCATTGTACAGGGCCAGGGATGCGGAGGCGATGCCCGTGACAGTCACACCGGTGTCGCATGCAATCTGCCGGGCAGCCGCCGTCACCCGGTTGCCCATGACCAAAACTTTCACCCACCCGCCGGTATAGGCGCGCACCGCCCGGGCGAATGTAATTATTTCGTAAGTAACCGCCACCGATGTTTCGGGCGGGGCGGCAACGACAACAATCTGCATATTTCCCATGACACTGGCCTTCTACGATTCCGGATTTTGTCCCACCGGTCTGTCCTAAATAAAAGAATGCGCGTGGAATACGTCTAACAGCGCCCGGGCCTTATCTGGCGGCGTTCCTTCAAGAAATACGCCCTTTGCCGGTATGCCGGGGCAGCTCAGGGCGGTGATCCGTACCGACCTGCCCGGGCCGGTCAAGCGGCGGGCGTCGATGGTTGCAATTTCCTGTTTTGCAGCCCGCAGCAGACTCGATAACGCCGGGTAACGGGGCGTATTGATTCCGGACTGAATCGTAAGAACCGCCGGCAGTCTCAACCGAACCACCTCCCGGCGACCGGCTTCGATTTCTCTTTCCACCTCAATCTGTGTCCCGCCAGGATTGATTTCCTGCGACATCACGGCGGTGGCGCACGGATAGCCGAGCATTTCCGCCACAAGCGCGCCGACCAGCCCATGCATGTCGTCTTCGGCCATCAATCCGGCCAGAATCAGATTGTATGAGTGTCCTTTTGCCAGATCAGCGATCAACGCGGCCGTCTGAAAGGGGTCCGGGCAGCCGCTGTCCGCTGCCCGGATATGAAAAGCACTATCCGCGCCAAGGGCCAGACTTCGCCGTAATATCGCCCGGACGTTGTCGGAACCGACCGAGACACAGTCAATAGAGATCTCACTCGAAGCAGGAAAAGAATCTTTGATCCCAAGGGCTTCTTCAAGGGCAAACGCGTCATATCGGTTCATCCTTAAAGCCGATTTTTCCGGTACCGTGATCCACTTTTCCCCCGGGGCGATGGACAGTTCAATGTCCGGATCCGGAACCTGTTTTACACACACAAGAATCTTCATACGCCTTCCCTGCTGTCTGTCGACTGCGGCTGGACGCCGATGCACCGAAACGATCTAATTGCTGCGGATCCGGCCGTCTGCCAGCCGGTCGGTAATTTTAAGTGAAATTTTACCCAGAATAGCGCGTCTGCCCGGACAATGCAATAAAAATAACGAACGTTCGTTCTATTTTTCTTGACAGGCCGCTGTATTACCTGTAGTTTTTTAATATGACCGTACTTCATCTAATCAGACACGGCCAGGCGTCTTTCGGCGAGGATAATTACGACAGGCTTTCCATCAGAGGTGCCCGGCAAATGCGAATTCTCGGCGCGCACATGGTCGCCACCGGCTGCCGGGTGCAGGCCGCCTATTCCGGCCCGCTCGAACGCCAGAAATCCAGCGCCACTGAAACGATTCAACGGTGTCATGAACTGGGTGCAGACGTGCCATCGGCAACGATCCTGCCGGACCTGAGCGAATACGATTACGAAGCGGTGCTGGCATCCCAAGTCCCCGCAATGATCGCTGCCGACCCTTCCCTTGAAAACGACCTTAAAAATATCTTCCACGACGCGACGGCTTTTCAGAATATATTTGAAGCAGCCATTCTGCGCTGGGTTTCAGGCGATTTTGACCAGCCCGGCGTTGAAACCTGGAAGGCATTTTCCCTGCGCGTACGCAAAGCATTAACCGATATCTGCGCCCGGCATACAGGAAACGACGCTGTCCTGATTTTTACTTCCGGTGGTTTTATCACTGCCGCACTGCAGGCTTTCCTGAAACTACCCGGCGTACAGGCGCTGGATCTGGCATGGCAACTGGCCAACGCGTCGGTCACCCGAATGGTTTGCCGGAAAAAACTGCTGCTGCTGGCCCAGTTTAACGCCACCGCCCACCTGGAGCTATGCCGGGAAAAAGACCTGATTACCTTTCGGTAGGTTGATTTATAGGAGCCATTATGGATTTTGAAACACCCGAAAAAATAAAACTGATTACCGGTCTCATCGATGAATTCGTCGACCACGAACTGATTCCCATGGAAGCGGATTTTCTCAGTCACGATTTCCGGGACCTGCTGCCCGTGCTGGAATCAAAAAGAGAGATGGTTAAAAAAATGGAGCTATGGGCTCCAAACCATCCCCGCGAATATGGCGGCATGGGGCTTAACCTGATCGAACACGCTTTTGTGTCTGAATCTCTCGGCCGAACGCCCCTGGGGCACTACGTTTTCGGCTGCCAGGCGCCGGACGCGGGAAACATCGAAATTCTGCACCTTCACGGTACGGATGTGCAGAAAGAAAAGTACCTCCGTCCCCTGGTAGACGGCAAAATCCGCAGCTGTTTTTCCATGACCGAAGTGGACCTGCCCGGTTCCAACCCCACGCTGATGGATACCACAGCAGTTGTGGACGGGAACGACTATGTGATTAACGGGCAGAAATGGTACACTTCATCTTCCGACGGCGCCGAATTCGCCATTGTCATGGCCAAAACCAACCCTGATGCGCCGGCCCATCTTCAGGCCAGCATGATCATTGTTCCCTGCGACACTCCCGGATTCAATCAGGTCCGCAATATTCCGGTCATGGGAGAGGCGGGGTCCGATTATTTCGGACATGGCGAGATTCTCTACCAGTCCTGCCGGGTTCCCCGGGAAAACCTGCTCGGCCCCGAAGGCCAGGGATTCGTTATTGCCCAGCAGCGTCTGGGGCCGGGACGCATTCACCACTGCATGCGCTGGCTGGGCATCTGCAAGCGCTGCTTTGATCTGATGTGCAAGCGGGCATCGGAAAGAATCATGGCGCCCAACGGAAAAACACTGGCTACCAGACAGATTATTCAGGCGTGGATTGCGGAATGCGCCGCCGATATTCAGGCAGCCCGCCTGATGACGTTAAATGCCGCCTGGAAAATCGAAACCCTGGGCGCCAAAAAAGCCCGCGAAGATATATCGCTGATCAAATTTTTCGTTGCCGGCGTGATGCAGAACGTCATTGACAAAGCCCTCCAGGTCCACGGCGGGCTGGGCATGACCGATGATATCATTATCCCTTATTTCTTCCGTCACGAGCGGGCATCACGGATTTATGACGGCGCCGACGAGGTGCACAAGGTGTCGGTGGCCAGACGGATTCTGCGGGGTTATGACGACCGTAAAGTAAGATAACCGCCATGACGGATGCGTTTAATATCCATGCCTTCAGAAATGTCGTCCGCGCGGCAGAAGCTGACCTGTACCGGGAACTTTTCCGGCAGCACAAAAATCGGATCAAGGTTAAAAAAGAGTCTGTGGCGGTACGCAATCTGGCCAGAATTTTCGAAGCGGCCCTGGCCCTGGGAAACGAAAAAGGTTTTTCCGCCATGAGCATGCGGGACCTAGGCGCGCGGTCCGGACTGAGCATGGGCGCACTTTACACTTACTTTACAGGGAAAGATGCGTTGCTCGACATGATTCAGCAATCGAGTCTCAATATCATCGCCCGAATCATCAACGATCAGGTGAAAGAGAACCATCCGGCCCCCAAAAAATTGAGCCGTGCCATCCTTGCCCACCTCTATCTGAGTGAAATCATGCACCCCTGGTTCTTTTTCGCTTTCATGGAGGCTAAAAATCTGAACAAAAACGCCCGGCAGAAGGCCATCGAAATTGAACTGTGCATCGAAAACATTTTTGCCGACATCATCACCGCCGGCCAGCAGGCCGGGGTTTTCCGAAAAGTCAAAAGCGACCTGGCCGCCGCCATGATAAAAGCGCTGCTCCAGGACTGGTACCTGAAAAAATGGAAGTACGAATCCCGCCATGTTGGCGTAGAGACGTATGCCGGATTAATTACCGGCATGGTGGAATCATACCTTCTCATTTCAACGGAGACATAGATGGCAGGGGAGTACAACAATATGGACATGGCAGACCAACCGGCCGCCATACGGCCGGGCGAGGCATTTGATACTGAAATCGTCGCTCAATTTCTGAAAGACCATATCCCCGGGCTGGACGGTCCCTTCACCGTGTCCCAGTTCCCCAGCGGGTTTTCCAACCTGACCTACAGGATCCGCATCGGCCGGCGAGACATGGTTCTGCGCCGCGCCCCCCTTGGCACCAAGGCAAAAAGTGCCCATGACATGGGCCGTGAATTTCGTATTCTAAAAGCGCTCCACCCGATTTTTCCCTGTGCACCGTCCCCCCTGATCTACACCGATGATCCATCCATCATCGGGTGTCCTTTCTATGTCATGGAACGGATACACGGTATTATCCTGCGAAAGGATCTTCCCCCGGGGATGAAACTGCGGCCGGACGATGCCCGGCGATTATGCGAAAACCTCATCGATATCCAGGTCCAGCTTCATGCCATCGACTACCGTCAGGCCGGCCTTGAAGACTTCGGCCGCCCGGAAGCATACGTAAACCGGCAGGTAGACGGATGGTCCCGGCGTTACCTGGCGGCCAGAACGGATGATGCGCCGGGCCTTGAAGCGATCATGGACTGGCTTCACAATAACATACCGCCTGCGGCGGTATCTGGGACGATTATTCACAACGATTACAAGCTGGATAATGTCGTTCTCAACCCTGAAAATCCGCTTGAGATCATCGGCGTTCTGGATTGGGAAATGGCCACTCTCGGCGATCCCCTCATGGATCTTGGCAACGCCATGGCCTACTGGGTTGAAAAAGACGATCCGGATGATCTCCAGGCCATCCGTCTGATGCCCACCCATATCCCGGGCGCCCTGACACGCAAAGAGCTCGTGGCCCGCTATGGGATGAAATCAGGCCGTTCGGTGGATAATTTTGATTTCTACTATTGTTTTGGATTATTTCGGCTGGCCGTGATCGCCCAGCAGATATATTACCGGTATTATCTTGGCCAGACAAAGGACCCACGGTTTAAAATGCTGATCGGCGCCGTGCACAACCTGGGAAAAGCGGCCGGCCGGATAATTGGACATGCTGACGGGTAATTGCCTAAAAATACATGCGGCACCGTTTTTTCGGTATGTTTTTGATTCCCCCCTGTCACCCCCGCTATGGAGGCATTCAAATGGTAAAAACAAAGAAAGTGGTATTAAAATCGATTCGCCAGGATCAACTTCCCCTTCTGTCAGGACACCGTACCGGATTTGACAGTGTCGCTGAAATGATTGTCGTTCGGGCACAGGAGTGCCCGGATAGGCCCTTTGTCCGTTTTTATGATCAGACGCTTACCTATGCCCAGATAAACGCGCGGGCCAACCGGGTAGCCAATTTTCTGGCAGCCCGGGGAATCGGCAAAGGCGACGTGGTTTCTCTGTTGATCTCCAATTCTCCCGAAGTATATATTGTCATGTTCGGCATTCAAAAACTGGGCGCGATTGCCGGCTCAATCAACTTTATGCTCAAGGGACCGGAACTTGCCTATCTGTTAGATGATTCCCGGCCGAAGATGGCATTTGTCAGTACGGAATTCATGCCTGAATTCTCCCGCGGCCAGGCACTTGCAGCGCATCAACCGGAAGTCATCGAAGTCAGGCTGGATCCGGACGCTGCCGCCGGCAACTCTGCTGAAACGCTGTCTTCCATCCTCGACCGGTATCCGGCGGACGAAGCCCTGGTTCCCCAGAAAGCCTCCGATCCGTTCCTCCTGCTCTATTCTTCGGGAACCACCGGGCAGCCCAAAGGCATACTGCTGAAAAACGAAGGGCAGCTTTCCGTCTGCCGGTCCATGGCCAGCATCGGGCTGTTCAATCCCGGCGACGTCATGCTCATCCTGCTGCCCATGTACCATACCAACCCTATCTGTGTCTGGACCTTTCCGATTATCTATTGTGCACAGGCCGTGTGTATCCGAAAAGCATTTTCTCCGGCTGACTTCTGGCCGGCCATCACGGAAAACAGAGTCAGTATTCTCATGGGGGTGCCGGCCATGTACAACTATGTCTACTATTCCATTGATACGGATACGATCGATCGTTCGGCTCTCCGTCTCAACTTCGCTTTTTGCGGCGCTGCGCCGCTCTCCGTAGATCTGATAGAGGGATTTGAAAAGAAATTTAACGTTGAGATTATCGAAGGTTACGGGTTAACTGAATGCACGGGCGTTTCCACGGTCAACCCGCCCCAGGGCAAACGAAAACCCGGCTCCATCGGTGTCGCCCTGCCCGGTCAGGAGATCAAAATCATGGATGATAAAAACCGTGAACTGCCGGCCGGCGAAAAGGGAGAAATATGTATCCGAAGCAAGGCGGTCATGCGGGAATACCTGAACAACCCGGAAGCCACTGCAGACACGATTGTAAACGGGTGGCTGCACACCGGTGACATCGCCTACATGGATACGGAAGGATTTATTTTCATTGTTGATCGGAAGAAAGACATGATCAACCGGGGTGGTGAAAATATTTACCCCCGGGAAATCGAAATTGTTCTGGAGGCCCATCCAGCCATCAAAGATGTTGCGGTGATCGGGATCCCCGACGATGCGCTGGGTGAAAAAGTAAAGGCATTTATTATTCCCGATAAATCTGAAAAAATAACGCCGGAAGATATAAAAACGTTCCTCCAGGAAAGGCTGGCTGCCTATAAGATTCCGGAGGTGATTGAATTTTTAGTGGAGCTGCCCCGCAATCCCACAGGTAAAATCATGAAAAAAGAACTGCGGCGGATGGAAATGGCCAAGGGGAAGTAGCGTCTGACGCTCCCCCCGGAAAGCACCGCAGCCAGTCAAGCTCCGCATCGAAAACAACTGACAATGAGTCCGGCATGAGGGCTGCCGCAACTTATCGAACGCCTAACCCGGATCGGCAGCCATTTCAATCATCAAGCAGCAGCAATAAGAATGCACTCGTGCTGCCTTTTACGGTGCGAAAAGACAGCGTCTGTGCCCGTACCGTACCGTAAATATTCGAAGCCACGACTCTGAAATAATAGGCTGTATCTCTCTTAAGTTTGTTTATGACGGCTGAAGGAAAAACATCCGTGACCCCGGTGCCGACATTCACAGTTTCCGTTCGGCTGCCGCATTCCGCATTCAGGCCGTATTCAAAATAGGCGGCTGTGGGAACCCCCTGGGGATTGACCCGGCCGTTTAACCTGGCCGATCTTACCCGGCTGCCCGAGGCATCAAGCGTCAGCACGGCCGCCCTCGGCAATGATTTGAGCCAGGTTTCGGCCATGACCTGGTACCCGGCAGTATTGGGATGCCGCCCGTCATATGTTAACGCGCTCCAGTTTCCGATAACCGCCGCGTATTGATCAGACAGCGGTATATTCTTCGTATGCGCCAGGTGGATAATCTGCGGATTATAGTCCCCGGGGATATCCTTTCCATAATTCTGCTTGGTATCCGGCAGCAGTGTCGCAAGGATCGGCAGCGCATGATAGGATCGACTGATACCAATCATACCGCTCAGGTACTGGATGGTGGAATAGGGAGATATGCCGTAAATCGAATCATTGGTCCCTTCCAACAGAAGCACGTAGCGGCTGTGATAATGGCGTAACACGCCGCCCAGTCGATAGTATCCCTCCCGTGAGGTCTCTCCGCCGATCCCGTAATTCAAAACCTGCGTCGGCCAGTCGATACCGCGGGTCAATGTTTCCAGATCAGGTTCATACCCGCCAACACGTCGCCCGTCACCCTTGGTGTGAATATACGGGGTTCCCTGGGTAATGCTGTCTCCGAATCCAATGAGAATATCTTCGCCGGCCGCCGTCTGGCCCGATTGTGACGTCAGGGGAGCGACCATTTTTTTCTCAACCCCTTTGAATATATCATAAACACGGTATGACCGGTTTTTTCCATTCACCCGCAAACTGATACTGGCCAGCCGGGGCTGCGTCACCGATTCCGGCAATGCCGGCACCATCCCGGAAACATTGTCAAGATATGCGCGGTACAACTGTTCAGTATCCGCCATTTCTTCCGACCAGCCGGTTTCAGACCATTGCACGATAACATCTGACCGCGCTCCGCTGCCAAATCCCGACCATTTTACCCGGATAATACCATCGTCACTTTTCCAGATGACCGGCAGCGTATCCGGATCGGTATCATCCGTACTGATTCTGACGGGCGCCCCCCACGCTCTACCATTCCAGCGCGAAAAAAAGATATCATCATCCTCTCCATCAAATCCGGCCCAGACAAGCCAGGGGGTATTGTCGGCGTTGATCATGATGGAAGGGGCGGTATTTGACGAAAAAGGAGTGGGGATTTTTGATGGCACCGACCATTGGTTATCTTTAAAAAAAGAATAATACAACTCTGCCCCTGCATCATAGACGGTTGACCACACCGCCCAGGCCACCCCGTCCGGCCCGGTGTCAATGGCGGGAGTTGTATTCAATAAATCATTCTTTGTCAGCGCGACCTTTCCGGACCACGCGCCATTTTCGTAGTGGCTTTGATAAATCTGGCAGCAGATGCCATCGGTTGCCGCCCAGACAAGGTCGGCTTTTAGATCTTTCCCGGCCGGGAAATCCTGAGCTGCTGCAAAAGACGGTATCATAGCGCAAATACCGAATAGATAGACAAAACACCAAAATGTACTTTTTAATTTCACCAGCGGCTGCATCTCACCTCATCAAGCTTAAATATGATCGTACCATATATGACACACCGGCTTTTTTTATCCCTCCTGGCCGCCGGCTACCCGTGCCCAGGATATTTTCCCGGAAATGGGCAGCGGACATCGGGCCGGCAGGGATTGGCCGGTATCAGCCAGCCAGGGCAGATATCACTGGATTTCGATCCCGGCTTTTCGGGGTACCACTTAAAAGCTCACCGTAAAAGATCCTCAGACGTGATAATACTCCCGGTACCACCGGATAAACGCGGCAATTCCCACTTCCAGCGGCGTTTCCGGCTTGAAGCCGACATCTTTTATCAGATCGTCAATGTCGGCAAATGTGGCCGGTACATCCCCCGGCTGCATGGGCAGGAGTTCCCTTTTCGCCTTTTTACCGAGCGCCTTTTCGATGGCCGCAATAAAATCATTCAGACTCACCGGCTGGTTATTGCCGATGTTATAGATGTGGTACGGCGTGTACGATGTTCCGGGATCGGGGTTTTGCCCCGTCCACTCCGGATTGGGTTCGGGCGGGTTCCCCATGAGCCGGGCAACACCTTCCACGATATCATCAATATAGGTAAAGTCCCGCTGCATCTTGCCATGATTGAAAACCTTGATCGGTTGATCTTCCAGAATCGCCTTGGCAAACAGAAACAGGGCCATGTCGGGCCGTCCCCAGGGACCATAGACAGTAAAAAACCGCAATCCCGTACAGGGCAGTCCGTATAAATGGCTGTATGAATGGGCCATCAATTCGTTTGATTTCTTGGTCGCCGCATAAATGGATACCGGATGATCCACGTTGTCATGCACCGAAAACGGCATTTTCGTATTGGCGCCATACACAGAGCTCGATGACGCAAAAACAAGATGTTTTACTTTTTGATATCGGCAGCATTCCAGCAGATTAACAAACCCGGCCACATTGGACGCAACATAGGCGTGGGGATTGACCAGCGAATAACGGACCCCGGCCTGGGCGGCCAGGTTCACCACCACATCGAACGTGTGGATTTTAAACAGATTCTCAACGGATGTGCGATCGGCAAGGTCTATTTTTTCAAAGACAAACCGGTCATTCGCCTTTAATATTTTCAGGCGGGATTTCTTCAGGTTGATGTCATAATAATCGTTCATGTTGTCCAGACCAACCACATGGCATCCATTTTCGAGCAATCGCCGCGACAGATGAAATCCGATGAATCCGGCGGCGCCGGTCACCAGTACTTTCCGATAGGCTATTTTCATTTTTCCTCGATTTCCTTTACTGGTTACGCGCGTTTTTCGCGCTGTTCATACCACTTGAATGTGGCGGCAATACCATCTTCAAAATGATGTTTCGGTTTAAAGTCCAGATCATTTTCAGCCCGTGAAATGTCGGCCATGGACAAACGGATATCACCTGCGCGGGAAGCGACATACCGGGGTGACATGTCAAAACCGGAAAGCCGGCCGACTATCTCCCACAACTGGTTGATTGTCTCGCTGTGGCCCGTCCCGATATTGACCGCCTGGCCGCTGGCAACCCGTGCCGAGGCGGCCAGCAGGTTCGCGCGAACCACATCTTTAACAAAAACAAAATCGCGGGACTGCCCGCCATCCCCGTAAATCATCGGAGCTTTCTGCTGAACCGCATGGTCCATAAAAATGGAGATGACACCCGAATAGGGGGAAGACGGATCCTGCCGGGGGCCATAAACGTTAAAATACCGCAGGCAAACCGTCTCAAGCCCGTATAATTCGAAATACAGCCGGGCATACCGCTCGCCCGTCAATTTCTGCAGGGCATAAGGGCTTTGGGGGCAAAGGCGCAGGGCCTCGTGCTTGGGTTGTTCCGGGTCATCACCATATACCGCGCAGGAGCTGGCAAGGACCACCCGGGTATCCCCTTGGATACGCGCCACATCCAGTACGGTCAGGGTACCCAGTTCGTTGACAGATGCGGATCCCAGCGGATCCGCCACGGTCTGGGGCACGGATACCACCGCGGCCTGGTGGAAAATAACGTCACAGCCCGCTGCCGCGGCTTCAACATCCGGACGCTGACAGATATCCCCTTCGATGAATGTTATCCGTGACCGGACGTCTGCCAGATTGGCCCGGTGCCCGGTGGCAAGATTGTCCAGAACAGTCACCTGGACGCCGACTGCAAGCAACGCGTCGACCAGATGAGACCCGATAAATCCAGCGCCGCCCGTGACCAGGGCTTTACGTATTTTTTTCAATGAATGCTCCTTTTTTGCACCGACATTTCAATGCCGAAGCCATCAGCGGCTTGTCATTCACCTTGACTTCTGGCCCGGCGGTACATAATTTCGGGTATTATCCCCGAATACCGGGGAAACACCAATGGAAACGTTGCGCACCCCCATGAAAACGATTTACATTCAGGTCAAATTATTTTCGGTGCTGTCAAAATGGACGCCGGCGGCATCGGATCACTATCCGGTACCGGCCGGTACAACAGCCGAACAACTCGCCCGTCGGCTTTCCCTTCCAGTCGACCAGGTTAAACTAATTTTCATCAATGGGCGCAGACAACCTGCCGATACAACCCTGGCAGAGGGGGACCGTATCGGTATTTTCCCCCCGGTCGGCGGGGGTTAAGCCCGCAGTGAATCCTGTTTTTTCACAGTTATTAATTTAAACCGGACTGTTGTTCCCCGGCCGGGCGCACTGTCAATATCGATCCGGCTTTGATACCCTTCCAGTAAATTATGAACGATGGACAACCCCAGTCCAGTACCATGGGGTTTGCTGGAGTAAAAGGGAACAAAAATATGTTCCTTGTCCGTTGCGTCAATGCCCACCCCAGTGTCGCTGATTTCAACAGTGACCGTTTCGTTGCCCGCCGGAAGGATCCGGATTGTCACCCGCCCCCCTTCTGGCACGGCTTCCACCGCGTTGAGCAACAGGTTCCACAATACCTGCCGAAGGTGAACCGGATCCATTTCAACCCAGAGGTCGGGTATCAGCTCCCGGACCAGATCGACCTGACCGCAGCGCTGCCTGTCTTTTTCCAGAAGCAGCACTGTTTCCTCGACCGCATCAGTCAGGCATACCAGCTGCGTCTGTCCTCTCGGTGCTTTGGCAAACAGCAGAAAATTATTGACCAGACTGCTCAGCCGATTGGCCTCGCGCAAAACTATAGCCATCAGTTTCTGATGATCCGGGTTATCAAATGTTTCCGCACTTAAGAGTTGAATCGATCCGACCATTGACGCCAGCGGATTTTTAATTTCATGGGACAGGCCGGCCGCCATCTCTCCCAGCGCCGCCATTTTTTCCACCCGCCGGACATGATCCTGCAGGGCGCTGACTTCCCCCTTTGCCCGCCGGGCCTGCTCTACCAGATAACTGCTGAGCAGAGAAACCGCCACGCAGGCAAGGGAAATGATCACAACCTGATATGCCACATATGACCAGTGGTACCTGGCGGCCGAATACGTCCAGTCGGAAGCCTGCGGAGGAATAATCTTGAAAAATTCCAGCCCCACGAGGAGGGCATACTGGAGGCTTGCCGCCCCTGAAGTAATCAGGCTGCCCCGCCGGTAGAGCAGAACACTGGCGTAAATAGGGACCACTGGATAAAGAAACGAATAGGAGCTGGCAAATCCGCCGGACAGATACACCAGCGCCGTGATGGTAACCGTATCCAGGCCGATCTGCACATATGCCAGCCGAACAAGGTCCTTTACCCGGTGATAGGCCACGGCATAGGCCAGGGAACACAGAAAAATAAAGGCAATAAGTCCGTACAGAAACGGCAGGGGCGATAAAAGCGGTGAGAACTGCCGTTTGACATGAACGATAAAAGTCGAGCCGAGCAGCAGAAAGGCAAAAACAACCCGAAACGCCATCAGGCGTTTCAGTTTATTTGGGTAGTCTTTATCTATTATGGATATGTTGCCGGGGTTCACGTGAGCAAGGTTTATTAGAGTCCAAAACAGTTTTAAAAGAGCGCCGCCATTTTAAATATGGGCAGATACATTGAAATAACAATCCCGCCAATAATCACGCCCAGAAATACCATCATCAACGGTTCAATGAGCGTCGTCAGATTTTCGACGGCCTGATCCACCTCCTCATCGTAAAAATCGGCGATTTTGCCCAGCATGGCATCCAGCGCGCCAGTGGATTCCCCCACGGCCGTCATCTGGCACACCATGGGGGGGAAAACGCCGCTTTCCGCCATGGGTTCCGCCATGGGCTGCCCGCTGACGATGGCGGATCGGATGCTGTATACGGCATTTTCAATTTTCCGGTTGCCGGCAGTTTTGGCCACGATATCCAGCGCATCCAGGATGGACACGCCACTGGACAGCATGGTGCCCATTGTACGGGTAAATTTTGCAATTCCCGCTTTTCGGGCCAGCGGGCCAAAGACCGGCAGCCTTAAAACCAGGCTGTCAATGATCAGCTTTCCCTTTTCGGTCCGGTAAAAACCGATAAAGGCAAAAACAAAAAGGATGATTCCCCCGAGAATAAGATACCACTGGTGAATAACCGCATTGCTCAATGCAACGGTTATCTGGGTGGGCAGGGGCAATTCCCCCCCCAGACCGGCGAACAGATCCTGAAAGGTCGGGATCACAAACACAAGGATAATTCCCAGAATGACGGCGGATATCGCCAGCGTTATAACGGGATATGTCATTGCCCCCTTCACCTTGGCTTTCAGGCGCGCGATTTTTTCCATATAGGCGGCCAGCCGCCTCAAGATCGTATCCAGAATACCGCCGGCCTCCCCGGCCGCCACCATATGCACGAAAAGATCATTAAAATGTTTGGGATATTTCTTGAATGCTTCGGCCAGGGTTGTCCCCCCTTCCACCGATTCACGGATATCGCGGATCATTTTCTTAAAGGTTTTGTTGTCCTGCTGGGACTCTAAGATATCCAGGCACTGGATCAGCGGCAAACCGGCATCTATCATCGTGGAAAACTGACGGGCAAAGACAATGACATCTTTCTGGCTGACCCCGGGTTGCAGGAAGCTGACGTTTTCAAACAGGTCCTTCGGTTTTTTCTTTACCTGCTTGGGGGTAATTCGCATACGCAGCAATTTTGACCGGACAACACTTGCATCCGGCGCTTCCATCTCGCCCCGTTGTTCTTTACCGGAACCACTTTTCCCTACCCACACAAAAACGGGCATGTATGCCTCCTTTGGCTACTGCATATCCGTTAAATAAATATCCATTCTATTAGCGTATCTCTATATATATGGCAACCCTCTATGTTTCAATGGTATTCTTCCATATACAAACCCATGCAGGCCTGACGCATCGTATTTTATGCACTATTCATACCAACACCCATTTCTTCTGGTTATCGGAGCGGCAACAATCGTTTTGAGCTAAACGCCTTTCGGTAAGCAGGAACGGACGCCTGCTTCAACCGGGTTTTAAATACAATATACGTAATATCGATGCCATTGATGTAATCCCGCTTTCATTTCGCTGGAATTGATCCCGGCAGATCCGATCTGGAGACAAACCCCAAATCCGGAATATTAAAAGTACCGGATACGGCTCAGCCGACGGATTTGAGAAAAACCCGCTGAAAGCCAACCCGCGCCTTGATAATCTATTTTCGATATGCAACCATACCGTACATATTCAACGCTCACTCCATCGTATCGGACAGGGAAAATGGCCCCCGGGGTTTCCATCATCACCACCCATATCAACGCGGATTTCGATGCGCTGGCTTCGATGCTGGCCGCCCAGAAACTATACCCCGAGGCCCGTGTCGTTTTCCCGGGCGCTCAGGATAAAAGCCTGCGAAATTTTTTTATTAAAAGCATGGTCTATCTGCTGAATATCACCGATATCCACGAAATTGACTTTAACTCCATATCCCGATTGATCATTGTTGATACGCGGCAGCCGGAAAGAATCGGCAAATTTTCAGAGATACTGGGAAAACCGGGCCTTGACATCCACGTCTATGACCACCACCCGGATAAGAAAGACGACATCAAAGGGCAGAAGCAGATCATCACACCCGTCGGCGCCACCACCACAATCTTAACCGAAGTGATCCGGACGCGCAATATCCCCGTCTCATCGGACGAAGCGACCATCATGTGCCTGGGCATTTATGAAGATACCGGGTCGTTTACCTTCGCCTCCACCACCGAAAGAGACCTGAACGCGGCGGCCTTCCTTGTCGGCAAAGGCGCCGACCTGAATATTGTCGCCGATCTGATTGCCCGGGAAATCACCACCGAGCAGGTGGGAATTTTAAACGATATGATTCAACGGGCGACCCATTACCCCATCAACGGGATGACCGTTGTTTTAACCACGGTCAACACGGATCGCTACGTGCCGGATTTTGCGTTTCTCGTCCATAAAATGATCAACATGGAAAACATGGATGCGATTTTTGCGCTGGCGCTGATGGAAAACAAAGTCCACGTTGTCGGTCGCAGCCGTGTTGCCGACATTGATGCCGGTACCATCCTCGCCCGTCTGGGCGGGGGCGGTCACCCATCTGCAGCGGCGGCGACGGTACATGACAAGACCCTGGCCCAGGTCGAACAGGATCTGCTCCAGATCCTCCAGGATACCATTGCGTCCACCCGGCGGGCCCGGGACCTGATGTCCGCGCCGGCCATTGATGTCCTGCTCACCGCCACGTGCACCCGGGCTTCGGCGCTGCTGAACAGGTACAGCATCAACGCGCTGATGGTTGTCGATGAAAACCACCGGCCACTGGGGTATATCACCCGCCAGATCATCGAGAAAGCCGGCTACCACCACCTCGGCCATGTCCCCGTGGCGGAATATATGAGTACCGACATGGCCACGGTCGCTCCGGACGCCACTTTTTTTGAAATTCAGGAAAAGATCATTACCCATAAACAGCGCATCATGCCGGTCATTGAAAACGATCGCGTTGCTGGCGTCATTACCCGTACCGACCTGCTCAATGCCCTTGTTCACCAGGCAAAGGACGCCCGTTCGGAAATCATTGATCAGGCGGATCCCCGTCCGGCTGTCCGCAGCCGAAACATTGTCAACCTCATGCGCGAACGGCTTCCGCAGCGACTGATCGATATACTGCACGATATCGGCCGAACGGCGGATCAGCTCGACTGCCGCGCCTATGTGGTCGGCGGATTTGTCCGTGATCTTTTCCTGTACAGGCAAAACGAAGACATCGATGTGGTCATCGAAGGCGACGGTATCCAGTTTGCCCGGATATTTGCCCGGACGGTCAACGGCCGGGTGCATATCCATAAAAAATTCGGTACGGCGGTTATCATTTTTCCGGATGGCTTTAAAATCGACGTGGCATCGGCCCGAATGGAATATTACACCTACCCGGCCGCCCTGCCCATTGTCGCGATGAGTTCCATCAAGATAGATCTGTACCGACGCGATTTCAGCATCAACACACTTGCCGTCCGCCTTAATCCCAAATGGTTCGGCACGGTCATTGATTTTTTCTCGGCCCGCAGGGATATCAAGGAAAAAATCATCCGCGTTTTAAATAACCTGAGTTTTGTGGAAGATCCGACCCGGATTTTCCGGGCAATCCGCTTTGAACAGCGGTTTCATTTTAAAATCGGCAAAGTCACGGTCCGCTTAATCGAGAATGCGGTCCGAATGGATTTTTTTAAACGGCTCAGCGGGAAGCGGGTATTTACCGAAATCAAGCTCATCCTCGAAGAAGAAAATCCCGCTGCCGCCTTTGCCCGCCTCAGGGATTTCGACCTGCTGAAAGTGATCGACCCGGCCATTGCGTTCGGCGACGAGCAGGCCCGGATCTTTGAATCGATTCGAAAAGTGCTGGTCTGGTACGACCTTCTTTATCTTCAAGACAGCTATAAAAAATGGGTTGTTTACTTTTCGGCGCTGATCAAACCCATAAAAGCGCCGCAATCGGTGAGAAAGATCTTCAACCGCCTGGGCTTTTCCCCGGATTATCGCCGCCTTCTGGGAGAAAAACGGATCGCCGCCGATCAGTGCCTCAACGGGATCCGACATAACCCGTCAATGCCGAACAGCCGCCTGGCCGCCCGGTTGGCCCCGTTCCGTCTCGAACTTGTGCTGTATATGATGGCGCTGGCCAGCGACGAAAAAGTCAAACTACGGATATCCAGATACCTGACCCATCTGCGGCGTGTCCACATCACGATTACGGGAAAAACACTTCTGGACATGGGAATCACGCCCGGCCCGGTTTACCGAAAAATTTTCGACAGCGTCCTGGCTGCCCGGCTCGACGGCCGGATCCATTCCGGAGACGAAGAACGTCGCTGGGTTGAGAAGTATATCTCCCGGCATCTGCGGCACCGGCATAAAAAACAGGATTAGATTTTCCTTGCGATTGGCGGCTGCTTTGATATAAGCATGCAGGATTTATCACTCAAACAAGAACAGTTAACCCTGAATGGAACTGGATCCATGAGCAAACAAGTTGTATTAACCGGTATCACCACCACGGGCACGCCTCATCTGGGTAATTACGTGGGCGCCATCCGCCCGGCAATTGCGGCCAGTCAGGAGACAGACAGCGAGTCTTTTTACTTTCTGGCCGACTATCACGCCCTGATCAAATACAAAGACCCCGAGCGATTCCGGCAGTCCACCCTTGAAGTTGCCGCCACCTGGCTGGCGCTGGGGCTTGATACCGGGAAAGCAACCTTTTACCGCCAGACCGACATCCCGGAAATCATGGAATTGACCTGGATTCTGATGTGCATGACGGCCAAGGGCCTGATGAACCGGGCCCATGCGTACAAAGCCCTTGTTGCGGAAAATGAAAAAAAGAGATCGGGTGATCCGGACAAGGGAATATCCATGGGGCTGTTCTGCTATCCGGTTCTGATGGCGGCGGATATTTTAATGTTTCGGGCCAACAAGGTCCCCGTGGGCCAGGATCAAATTCAACATTTAGAAATGACACGTGATATAGCGTCCCGCTTCAACCATATTTTCGGAAAAACATTCACCCTGCCGGAAGCCGTCGTGGACCGGGAATCCGCCGTTTTATCAGGATCCGACGGCCGTAAAATGAGCAAAAGCTACGACAATACCATTCCGCTTTTTGTGCCGGAAAAAAAGCTGCGCAAACTGATCATGAAGATAAAAACCAATTCTCAGCTGCCGGAAGAGCCAAAAGACCCGGAAAACTGTACGCTTTTTCAAATTTACCGGGCATTTGCCGATAAGGCGGAGATTGATACCATCCGCCAGCGGTACGCCGCCGGTATCGGCTGGGGAGAGATGAAACAGATCCTTTTTGAGTACCTCAACACCCTTTTAACCGAACCCCGCCGAAGATACAATGATCTGATTGCCGACCCGGCCCACATTGAAACAATCCTCAGGCAGGGAGCCGAAAAAGCCCGCGCGACCAGCATCCCGTTTTTGTCTGAAATCAGGGAAAAAATCGGTATTCAGGCGATCGGCAGTTAAATGGGCGCCCCTTA
>CAZNZW010000048.1:21770-23700 GCA_964577615.1 uncultured Desulfobacterales bacterium
AAATCAGGGAAAAAATCGGTATTCAGGCGATCGGCAGTTAAATGGGCGCCCCTTACGAGGTAAAGCTGGACGACGTTTTTGAAGGACCGATGGACCTTCTGGTTCATCTGATCAAAAAAAACGAAGTCAATATTTATGATATTCCCATTGCCCTGGTCACCGATCAATACCTGGAGTACCTGGAATGGATCAAGGCCATGAATATTGACATGGCGGGCAGCTTCATTCTCATGGCCGCCACACTGACACAGATTAAGTCACGGATGCTGCTGCCGGTGCATGACGACGATGACGAGGATGATCCCCGCATGGAAATCATCCGCCCCCTGAACGAATACCTTCAGATGAAAGCCGCCGCCGAGCAGCTCTCGCAGCGGGATCTGCTCGGGGAAAACACCTTTGTCCGCTCAACCCCGCCGCCGGATTTTCGTGATGATGCGGACGAGGCGTTTATCCAGGTGGGACTGTTTGAACTCATCGACGCTTTTCGAAAAATCCTGACCGATCTTGACGCCGAACAGCAGATGGATTTCACCGTTGAACGGATCTCCATCAAGGATCGGATGGCCCAGATTGTGGCTTTGCTGGAAGAAAAGGAATCGATAACATTTACCGAGCTGTTCACCAGACCGATCCGCAAAAGCGACGTGGTCATTACTTTTCTGGCAATTCTGGAAATGGTCAAATTAACCCTGGTCAACATCGCCCAACACACCCAGACCGGAATAATCCGGATTTTTTACTTATAATGGATGATTTAAAAAACATACTGGAAAGTCTCCTCTTTGTATCAGACGAGCCGTTGAGCGCCCGGCAACTGGGCAAGCTGCTTCCTGAAGCCGATACCCGCCAGATCCGCCAGGCCATGAGCGAGCTGGCCGCCGATTATGACAATCGGCAGACCAGCTTCCATCTGGGGGAAGTGGCCGGCGGCTACCAGCTCCGGACCCGGCCGGCCTATACCGAATGGATCCGCCGGCTGGTGCAGCCCAAACCCGCCCGCTTGAGCAGAGCGGCCCTGGAAACGCTGGCCATTGTTGCCTACAAACAACCGGTGCTGCGGGCCGACATCGAGCACATCCGCGGCGTCGACAGCGGAGGAACCCTGCGTCTGTTGATGGAACGAAACCTCATCCGGATTCTGGGCCGCAAGGAAATTCCGGGGCGCCCGCTGATCTATGCCACCACCAAACTCTTCCTGGAAATTTTCGGGCTGAAAGATTTAAAGGAGCTGCCCACGCCCGCGGAAATTGAGTCTTTGGACGCGTATGACGGCCAGAAAAATCCGTTACCGGCAACCGGCAGCGTCCCTTCCCCGGAACCGGAACAGACGGCGCCAGACACGACTCCGGAAGAGACCGGGACGCCAGATAAAGTCCAGCCCGAAGACCACGCTGAAGATCAGACCGGAGACCCGGCCGGGGAACAGGCCAATGACCCGCCCGGCGATCAAACCGGACATTCCCGGGCGGCCGGTCCACCTGACATCGAACCTGAGGAAAAACCGGCTGTTCCCGCCAAAAGTCCGGATGAAAAGCCGGAACCGCCATCGTCCCCCGCCAATGAAAAATCCCTTGACGAGGGCCGCCGTGAAGATTATAAAAGAGAAGATTCATCCGAAACGGGCGGTTAACTCAGTGGGAGAGTGCTACCTTCACACGGTAGAAGTCGCAGGTTCAAATCCTGCACCGCCTACCAAAAAAATCATATAGGTATAGCCGGACGAGGGGCTGTCCGGTTTTTGATTTTTGGTAATAGTTGGTATTACCGGCTATGTTCGAGCAAGGCCATATTCATGACCCGGCCGAAAAGCCAGTTGCGGATGTCGCCTTCGCGGATATTTTTAATCTTGATCATAGCCGAACCCAGATCGACGAGAATGACTTTACCCGGTAGCCTCGTATCTCCCTGCGACATCACACCGACCTCC
>CAZNZW010000049.1:0-6219 GCA_964577615.1 uncultured Desulfobacterales bacterium
GAATGGCGGAGAAGTATCGTTCCTGCCCCTGAAAAAAGATGTCGTTGTGATTGGCATCGGGTATTTTTACGATTCGTTTATCGGTTGCAGGAGAGGCGTTGTAAAGGGCCTGGCCGTCGGAAAAAGGGATAATGTGGTCGTATTCGGCATGGATGATCAGGGTCGGCTTGATAAACGTGGCGATTTTATCGATATTTCGGAATCCTTCTTCTTCCCTGAATCCAATGGCTTCCGAATTGATTCCCAAAAGCCGCAGCAGGGGGTCGGCATAGGCGAATCCGCTTTCGATGATCAGGCCGTCGCACCGGTTTTGCTCAGAAGATGCCAGCTCGAGGACGGACCCACTTCCCAAAGAACGGCCCATGAGAATCAGGGGGCCGGTGTAGCGGTTGGCCGAAAGCCAGGCGGTGACAAAATTAAAAATCACGTGGCAGTCTTCCATCATGGCTGAGACCGTGGGGGTTCCCGTGGATTGGCCGTAGCCCCGGTAATCGACGGGCAAAAAATTGATCCCCAGTCGGTTGTAAACCGGCCCGATGTTATCGTAGTCTTCGACGATCTCGCCGTTTCCATGAAAAAAGAGGATCGTAGGCGAATCAATCTGCGCCGGGTGCAGCCGTCCGCCGATTTCGACGCCGTCTGAAACGGGGATCATAATGTCCATTTCGCTATCCACGGACCGGCTCAGTGCTTTTCGGGGGTGGAACAGGCGCGCGCATACTTCGGGCCGGTCAAGGGGAGAATAATCGGCCGGGAGGCGATTCATCAGACGGTCTCCATGGCCCGGGCCATCCGGTGTAATCCGGTTTCGAGGGCGGCCCGGGGGCAGCCGAAATTAAGACGTACGAATCCGGGCCCGCCGAAATCGGCGCCGTTATTCAGACCCACGCCGGCTTTTTTGAAAAATGCGGCGGGATTTTCTATTCCGGCATCGCGGGTGTCGATCCAGGCCAGGTAGGTGGCTTCCACCGGTTTCATCGACAGGCCGGGGATGGCGGCGATGGCCTGGGTCACGGTTTCCCGGTTGCCGCGAAGATAGGCCAGCAGAGCCTGGCGCCAGGGTTCGCCGTGGCGGTAGGCGGCGGTGGCCGCGGTAAAGGCCAGCAGATTGACGTCGGGTACGATACCCGTCATAGCCGTTTTGAAACGTTTGCGCAGGGCGGTATCGGGAATGATGGCCATCGAACAGCCCAGGCCGGCGATATTGTAGGTTTTGCTGGGCGCCATCAGGGTAATGGTCCGTGTGGCCGGCCCGTCTCCCAGCGCGGCAAAAGGGATGTGTTGCCGATCGGCGTCGAGAACCAGGTCGCAGTGAATTTCGTCCGAGCAGATGACCAGGTCATGTCGTGCACAGAACGTGGCCACTTGCTGCAGTTCCTCCCGGGTGAAAGACCGGCCGGTGGGGTTGTGCGGATGGCACAGCAGAAACAGACGCGTGCCGGGCGTGACGGCGGCTTCCATCCGGTCAAAATCCATTTCCCAGCGCTGCCCCTCTGTCAGCGGTACCGTGACTGGCGTACGGTCTTGATTCCCGGGGGCCGTCAGAAAGGGAGGGTAGGCCGGCGTGTTTGATAAAACGGCATCGCCCCGTCTGCCCACCGCCCGGCAGGCGACGTTGATACCGGTGACCAGGCCGGGGAGCCAGACGATCCATTCGGGATCGACGGTCCATCCGTAGCGGGCCGCCATGTGGGCCAGGGCCGCATCGACCAGCTTTCTTGGCGGGTGGGAATACCCGAAAATCCCATGATCCACCCGGTGGTGAAGGGCCGCCATCACCTCGGGCGGCGAACGAAAATCCATGTCAGCCACCCACATGGGAAGAATATCGGTTTCCCGGTACCGGTCCCACTTGACAGACGCGGTGTGACGGCGGTCAACGGGCGTATCAAAAAAAGCAGCGTTCATGGGACGGTATCCTCAGTTATCTGAACATCCGATGTAAGATTTAAACATGAAAAATTCTACGGATTCATCCGCATCTCGCACAGTCTCGCCAGCGTGTCGACAGCTTTTTCATGCCGGGCCACATAGGGGTTGTTCATGTCCCAGACGTAACCGGCCAGAACCGAGCAGACCTGGCTGCGGATGTCCGGTGTTGCCTTGTCGTTGAAAAAAATGGCCGGCAGTTGACCGTCATACCAGGCATTGACGTAGGTTCGGAAAACCTCAACACCGTGACCGAGGTAGGCGGCGTAGTCCTTCTCCCAGTCGACAGTTTCGCCCTTGAGCTGGCGGATCAGGGTTTTGGCGGCCCGGTTGGCCGATTCCAGGGCCAGGGTCACGCCCGAGGAAAAGACCGGGTCGAGAAACTCCGTGGCATTGCCCGTGAGGGCGTAGCCGTCGCCGCAGAGTTTTTTGACGGCAATGGAGTAGCCGTTGATCCGCCGGGCGGCAAACGCCGGCCGGCGCTCGGCCAGACGGGCGGCGGCCTGGGGATTGCGGTCGATGATGGCGGACAGTTTATCGTCCAGACTGCCGCTCAGGCCGTCAATAAATGCCGGTTCGGCCACCACACCCACCGAGGTGCGGCCGTTGCTGAAGGGGATGATCCAGAGCCAGGCGTTTTCCGGGAGCATGCAGATCCAGATTTTCCCGGCCTCGTCTCCTTCCGGTCGGCGGTCGCCGGTAAAGTGGGAAAAGACTGAATCCCGGCGGGGCAGGGCGGACGGCAGGTCCAGATCGAACAGGCGCGGGAGTACCCGGCCGAAGCCGCTGGCATCGATGACAAAGCGGCCGGAAAAAGTCACCGGCATGCCGTCCGGTCCCGTGGCCGTCACCGTGGCGCCGTCCCGGCGGCAGTCCACGGCCGTGACCGTGTGCTGCCAGCGGATATCGATGCCCATTTTTTCAACGGCCGCGGCCAGGGTCAGGTCGAAATCGTCCCGGGGCACCTGCCAGGTATACCCCCATCCTTTTGTAAACTGGTTGCCAAAATCAAAATCAGTCCGCTGACTGTCGGTGAGAAAGACCGCGCCATGCTTGACAATATAGTTGCGGGCTTTAACTGCGCCGAGGAGCCCGGCTTCTTCGAGCAGATCCATGCAGCGGGGCAGCAGGCTTTCGCCGATCACAAAGCGGGGAAACTGCTCTTTTTCGATGATTGTGGCGGTAAATCCGGCCTGGTGGATCAGTGCCGCCGCGCTGGTGCCCGAAGGCCCGGCACCGATGATGATAACATCGGAATCGATTGGCGTCATGGCTGAGATCTCCTTCTGATTGTGTGATGATTTGTCGTCCGGCTGTTTTGAATATCGGTCGAGCGGTACCGGTTTCATACCGGAAAAAAAACGAAACTGTCAAGATGCCCCGGATCTGTGAAGACGGGCGGCAAAAAAGCCGTCCATGGCATGCAGATGGGGGAAGGTGCGGAAAAAACCGTCGGCGCCCGCAAGGGGCGGGGTCGCATCAGGCAGAAAGCGGGCCGCCGGAACCAGGGAAAAATCCGGGTGCCCGTTCAAAAAACGGATAATGACGTCTTCGTTTTCTTCCGGTTCGGTGGTGCAGACAGCGTAAACAAGCACGCCCCCCGGTTTGACCTGTGTACTCAGGTGGCGGAGCAGACGCCCCTGGCGGCGGGCCATTTTTTTTAATGTGTCGACGCTGTGGTGCCATTTGGCATCCGGGTGGCGGCGTAAAACCCCCAGTCCGGAGCAGGGCGCGTCGATCAGGACCCGGTCGAAAAGACCGAGGTCATCCAGAACGGCCGGGGTTTCCAGATCCCGTGTCCGGGTCTCGACGATCGTTCCCCCCAGGCGGCGCATCTCGGCGGTGAGCTGGTTTAGCCGGGCTGCCTGGCGGTCCACGGCGACGATCTGCCCCCTGTTTTCCATCTGCTGGACGATGTGGCCGGTTTTTCCGCCCAGGCCGGCACAGGCATCGAGGATGCGTTCGCCCGGGCGGGGATCGAGCAGAAAAGTCACGAGCTGGGCGGCTTCGTCCTGAACCTGAAAGTGGCCGTCCGTAAAGCCGGGCAGATCGGGGACAGCGCGGGTGGGCCGGTTGATGCAGATACCTGCGGATGAGTGCGGCGTGGGAGCCGGTTTTTCTCCACCAGCCGTCAATGTGTCGATCACCATCCGGCGGGCGGCGCGAAGGGTGTTGGTCCGCAGCGTCAGGGGCGCGACGGTGTTGAGCGCCTGACAGCGCGCCAGGGTATCATCCAGGCCCCGCCGGGCGATCCAGCGTTTAATCATCCAGGGGGCGAAAGACTGCCGGGCGGCCAGAGCCGCCACGGGATCTGCGGCGGCATCGGGAAAAACAAGGGTTTCCCGCTGACGGATCGCATTGCGCAGCACGGCATTGACAAAACCGGTGGCTTTCCGGCCGGTGATGGATCTGGCCAGATTGACGCTGGTGTTCACGGCCGCAGATGGCGGCACCCGGTCAAAAAAGAAGATCTGGAACAGTCCCAGGCGCAGCAGAATACGGATTTCCGGATCAAGGCGGTGTGCCGGACGGCGGGAGACACGGTCGATGATCCCGTCGAGCCGCGCCTGCCAGCGCAGGACGCCGTGGATCAGGGCATGGATAAACTTCCGGTCCCGTGATTCCGTTATCTGTTCTGAATTAATATGTTTTTCGAGAACAGTATCGAGGGTGCCACGGCCACGATCCATCTGCATGAGGATGGAAAACGCCGTGTGTCGGATGCGGTCAATCACCGGGGCGGCTACGTGAAAACCGCGCCGGGAGCCAATGGATACCCCCGCAGGAAATCGGCCGCCGCCAGGCGTTTTCCCGATGCGCCCTGGAGCTCTAGAATGGCCAATACGCCGTCACCGGTGGCCACGCGCAACTCATCGGCAAATCCTTTGACAACGGTACCGGGCGGGGCATCGGAGATCGCATCAATGGCCGCCGCGCGTATGATTTTAAGGCGACGATCATTTTGAAACGTAAAGGTGCCGGGCCAGGGCGTCATGCCCCGGACGCGCCTTTCGATGACCGCCGCCGGCTGATGCCAGTCGATCCGGCCGTCTGCCTTGGTCAGCCGGGGGGCGACAGTGGCCAGACGATCGTCCTGGGGAATGGCCTGGATGTTGCCGGCGGCCAGCCGGTCCAGCGTGCGGACAATCAGCTCAGCGCCCATGCCGGCCAGACGGTCGTGCAGCGTGGCCGCGGTGTCGTCCGGCTGGATCGGCGTGCGCGCGGTGAGCAGAATATCGCCGGTATCCACCGCTCCCGCTATCTGCATGGTGGTCACGCCGCTTTCGCTGTCGCCGTTGATGATGGCCCACTGGATCGGCGCGGCGCCTCGGAACCGGGGCAGCAGGGACGCATGGATATTGATGCCGCCCAGGGGCGGGGTATCGAGCACCCGCTGGGGCAGCAGATTGCCGTAGGCGATGACAACAAAGAGATCGGGCGCCGGATCGCAGGCAAGGGAAAAAAAATCATCCTGCCGGGCCGAAACCGGCTGGGCGATGTCATAACCCAGCCGCAGGGCCGCCTGCTTGACCGGTGACAGGGTGATTTTGCGCCCCCGGCCCCGGGGGCGGTCCGGCTGGGTAATCACCCGCAGGATCCGATGAGGGCTTTCGTGAAGGGCCAGGAGGGACGGCACGGCAAAGTCCGGGGTCCCCATGAAAACAAGTTTAAGCGCCGGTGGTGTCATCGTGCCTCAATTGTTTGCGGATCCGGCGTTTATACAGCCGGCGTTTTAACGCACTGACCCGTTCAATGAACAGTTTGCCGTCCAGATGGTCGATTTCATGCTGGAGGACAATCGCCAGGAACCCATCGGCATCGAAGTCCAGGGGGTGTTCATTTTCGTCGTATCCTGTCACATGGATACGGGCGGCCCGGTTCACGTCGGCCCTGAAATCAGGGACGGACAGACAGCCCTCATCTTTGGAAAGCGTGGTGCCGTCATGGGCGGTGATTTTCGGATTGATCAGGACGTGGAGATCGCGGTCATCGTCCCGGGGGGCGATGTCATAAATAAGCATCCGCTGGTTGATGCCCACCTGGATGGCGGCCAGTCCCACGCCGGGGGCGTCGTACATGGTGACGGCCATGCGGTCAATGGTGTTGTGCAATGCCTTGTCAATGTTTTTTACTTTGGCCACCGGCCTCTGGAGAAAAGGGTCCGGATAGGTCAGAATCGGATAAGGCGTAGTTGTCATGGGTGTTTCTCTCCGCTTACCGGCGCACCTGCCGGCCATGAGGTTTTCCAGATGTTGACGCCGGTGATCAACACCGATACCAGCCCGACAA
>CAZNZW010000049.1:6319-22821 GCA_964577615.1 uncultured Desulfobacterales bacterium
CATGAGGTTTTCCAGATGTTGACGCCGGTGATCAACACCGATACCAGCCCGACAAACATCACCGGAAAAAGCTGGATCGCATGGGTCATCAGGGTAAAACCGGCCGCATCCTTCGGGGCCGTGCCGAACAGGGTTAGGCCGAACATACCCCCGGCTTCCCACAGCCCCCAGTATCCGGGAACTGATGGCAGGGCAATAAAAAAACATATAATAACCATATATACAACCGTATCAACCGGCGTCAGGGTAACCCCGGCGGATGCCTTTGCCATGACGAAGTAGGCGGCGGCGACGAGAAACCAGATGGGTAGCGTCAATCCACTGCAGATAATCAGACGGATCGGGTGTTTGACCAGAGCAAATCCGGTGGCAATATTTTCGATGATGGCAATCAGCCGGGTGCCAATCCGGTCGGCGATTATCTGTTGGAAACGGAGGGGGGCAAAGAAGAAGATCCACCGGGGGGCATGCCGGACGACCGTCTGAATCAGATGCCGGGAACCATTGATGGCGACGAGCAGGATGCCAGTTAAAAGGACGACGCTCAATTGGGCCATACCCCGACCCACTGTCAGCAGGGTGGCCCGTGTCAGATGGTAGCCCGCAAAGGAAATATCGATGGTCGGGTCGATCTGGACGAAACCGAGGGTTAAAATGAAAAGAACCAGCAGCATGATAATATCAAATGCCCGCTCGGCCGCTACCGTGGCCAATCCCGTGGTAAAAGGTATGCGGTTGCGCTGATACAAAAGGGCCGGCCGGGCCAGTTCGCCCACCCGCCCGGGCAGGATGCAGTTCAGCATGAAGCCGATCGCCAGGGGGTGGTGCGCGTCCTGGAAGCGCAGCGCCCGCTCCCGGCCAAGAATCACCCGCCAGCGCAGCGACCGGAGTAGCAGGGATGCCAGCACGAATACTACCGCCGGGCCGATCCAGAGATAGTTGACCTGTCGGCTGAAGGTGAGAAGGTCGGCCAGGGGAACATGCCTGAAAGCAAAATAAATGGCCGCAACAGAAACAAAACCGCCGATGGAAAAAGAGAGTAGGGCTTTTGGCATGTCAGAATCTATTTTTTATAATTGTTTCATTGTTCGGGCAACGTCGATGTCCCGGGCAATCTGTTCGGACAGGGCCGCCAGGCTGGCAAATTTTTTTTCTCCCCGGATCCGTTCGATGAAATCGACCGTGATTTTTTCGCCGACAATATCTTTGTCAAAATCAATGATATGGATCTCAACAGTGAAAATATGGTCATCAAACGTCGGACTGTAACCGATATTGGCCACGCCCGGATACTTCCGGTTCTGCCAGGTGACCGTGACAACATAAACCCCGTTTTCCGGCGCCAGTTCATCCTGAAGGGTGATGTTGGCGGTGGGACATCCCAGCAGTTTCCCCCCCCGGCCCCGGCCCGGGGTGACGACGCCCCGAACCTGATAATACCGCCCCAGAAGCTGCCGGGCCGCCGGCATTTTGCCGGCCATCACCAGCTTGCGGATGCGGGTGCTGCTGACACGCAGGGCGCGGGTCTGGGCGTCCTGAATCCATCCGGCCACGATGACCTCATACCCCAGTGAGGATGCATGCTGCTTCAGGTAATCGATGTTGCCTTCGCGGTTGCGGCCGAAAGAGTAATCCTGTCCCACGACGATGGCTTTCATGCCGATTTTCCTGACGAGGAGGTCTTCGACAAAAGCCCGGGCGGGAATATCGGCAAAAGCACGGGTAAAGGGGACGCTGATCAGAACATCGATGCCGGTTCTGGCGATCAATTCTTTTTTCTGCTCGTATAGGGTGATTAACGCCGGGCGGTTGTTCTGGTTGAGCACCCGTTGGGGGTGGGGGGTAAACGTCATGGCGATTGAGGTGCCGTTTATGGCATCGGCCCGTTCAATGACTTCGTGAAAGAGCGCCTGATGGCCGATATGCACCCCGTCGAAATTGCCGATGGTAATAACGGCATTCTTAAACGGGGTTGTGATTTGATCCAGCGATTCGATGCAGTCCATAAAATTCTTTTCAATCCAGTACAGTTTTGGCTT
Source organism: uncultured Desulfobacterales bacterium (assembly GCA_964577615.1). Lineage (GTDB taxonomy): Bacteria > Desulfobacterota > Desulfobacteria > Desulfobacterales > QNYZ01 > QNYZ01. The sequence continues at coordinate 8,359 of CAZNZW010000049.1, forward strand.
GACATCTAAAATAGATCTAATTAAGACAACGTCAACCTGAAATCAACACATTTTGCGCCGAAGTGGCGGAACTGGTAGACGCGCTAGGTTCAGGGTCTAGTCGGGGTTTCCCGGTGGGAGTTCGAGTCTCCCCTTCGGCACCAAAATACCAAAGGCGGCATTCCTCTATGGAGTGGCGCCTTTGGTATTTCCGGGGGATTATTTTTCCAGCCCGGCAGTCGCTTCATCAACGAGCTGCTGAAAACGCTCGTTATCAGGCGCCTCTCCCAGAGCCTTTCGGCCCCATTGCAGGGCATCCAGCCAGTTTTTCTGTTTACGGTAATTCTCGCCGATAACGTAATAGATATCTCCGGCACGCACCCGCCGGTGGACGGGGGGGATGGCCAGCACCTGCTTGAAATCGTGGACGGCCTCTTCGGAGCGGTTTAAAACCGTGTAGCAGCTTCCCCGGCCGATGAGGCTCTCTTCATCCATGTGGTCGATGGAAAGGGCGCGGGTATACATGATGGCGGCCTGTTCAATGTCGCCTTCCACTTCCATGATTTTGCCCAGATAAAAATAAGGGTTGTCACCGTCCGTGTGCCGATAACCCGGATCAATGTCAATGACCTTGTTAAAAGCGCGTACGGCCGCCATGCCATCGGGTTTTTTAAAGGCCCGGACGCCTTTTTCAAACCATTCGTCCACCGTAGCGCTTTTTTTATTTTTATTTGATTTCATAGGTTGTTACTCATTTTTTATATGGGATCGGATTATGTAAATTTCAGCCTGGGTGGCGGGCGATGGGATTCGAAAAACGTCACAAGATCATCGGCCAGAGACAGGTTGGCGGCCAGGGGCGCGCCCTTCAGGCCGGCGCTGAAAATAGCCGTGTCCAGGGGAATCCTGGCAATGACTTTGGCCGGATTGATATTTTTCGCCATCACGGCCGCCACATCAGGCGTGACCTTGTTGAGTACATAGCGGATCGTTACGCCGGCCGCGGTGGCCATACGGTCCATCCGGTCGGCCAGGGTAAACGATTCATGGGTCGGGTCCACCACCCCGATGATCAGATCACAGGCTGCGTCGATCCGCCGTCCAAAGTGTTCCACCCCGGCCTCGGCGTCGATAATAACAAAAGGGTGGTCCGCGTCCCGGAGCCTGGCCAGCAATGTACGGGACAAAGATCCGATCAGGCAGGCACAGCCTTCTCCGTATTCCTCGATTTTACCCATGACAAGAAGCTGGATACCGTCGATTTCGGTGTAACTGCCGTCGGGGAGGTCGGCCAGGGTTATATCCTTGCCGAAAAGGCGGTCGGTCGATGGCGTTGCTTTTGAGCGGGGCAGCTTTTCACGGACACCCGTACGGCCGCCCATTTTCCGCATCAGGTTTTTCGGGGCCGGGGCACCCAGCAGGCGGTGCAGACAGAGATTGGACTCATCCGCGTCGATGAGCAAAACCGGATGGCCGGCTTTTTTCAGGGCTCTGGCGATAAGCACGGAAAGGGTGCTTTTGCCGCAGCCGCCTTTGCCGCTGATCAATATTTTCATGTATCCTGTCCCTTGTTTTAATGGTGATCCGCAAATATTTATCAGCCGAATGATTTCAAATCACCCGGATCGCTGTCAAGGTAAATTCATCACCAGGTTTAAAATGGCTGCACGTCTTGTCAGGAGCGTGTGATTCTAGTATGGCTGGCCAGATAATGAAGCGGACGTATTTGATTCAGATAAGGAGATAGGCCATGATCAGGGCGGGAATTATTGGTGCCACGGGATATGCCGGGGCGGAACTGGTCCGGCTGTTGGCCGGTCATCCCGATGTAGAGATGTCGGTATTAACTTCGCGCAAGGATGCCGGTACCCGGCTGGATGCCATTTATCCGGCGTTTTCAGGGGTTGTCGACCTTGAGCTGGAGCCGATGGATATCGATGACATCAGCCGGCGGGCGGATGTGGTTTTTACGGCGCTTCCCCACAAGGCTCCCATGGGGATCGTTCCCGGTTTGCTGGAAAAGGGGCTCAGGGTCATCGACCTGTCGGCGGATTTCCGGCTGAAGGACCAGGCCGTGTACGAAAAACATTACGTCAAACATACGGCCGCGCACCTGCTTGACCAGGCGGTTTACGGGCTTTGCGAGATATATGCGCCACAGATCAGGGAGGCCGCTCTGGTCGGCAACCCCGGGTGTTATCCCACCAGCGCCCTGATTCCCCTGATTCCCCTGCTCAAAGCCGGCCTGATTGACAGCGAAGACATTATCATCGATTCCAAATCCGGGGTCAGCGGGGCGGGCCGGGGATTGTCGCAAGCCGTGCACTTCTGTCATGTTAATGAATCGTTCAAGGCTTATAAAGTGGGCACCCATCGACACATGCCCGAAATCGAGGAAGTGTTGAGCCTTCAAGCGGGCCGATCGATCCAGGTATCGTTTACGCCGCACCTGATTCCCATGACCCGGGGGATGCTGACCACCATCTATGCCCGGCCGGCGGGCGATATCCATGCAGGTGATGTGGCGCAATGTCTGGCAGATGCTTACGGTGATAAACCCTTTGCCCGGTTATGTGGTGGTGACCGCCTGCCCGATACGCTGCAGGTCCGGGGAACCAATTTTTGTGATATCGGATTCCGATTCGATGGCCGGGTGAACCGGGTGGTGCTTGTGTCGGCCATTGACAACCTGGTCAAGGGCGCCGCCGGACAGGCCGTACAAAATATGAATATCATGTTCGGCCTGAAAGAAACCAATGGCCTCGATGGGATTCCCTGGCCCCTGTAACTGTTGTCAGGTTCAGCAGGGAAACAGCTGGCGGAACTATTGACAGATCAGAATCGGACATATCGCCACATCGCCCCCCCGCCGGGACTGTCCCGTTTTGAGGTGCGGGTGGAAGAAACCGATCTGTCCATCTGTGCCCGGCGGCCCATGGCGGCGGCGGCCAAAGAACTGATCCTGCAAAGCCGTGGTTTGATCGAGTCATATATAAAGCGATTTCCAGAGTTTGTAAGTACATTGCTTCCGTGGAAGATTAAGGGGCCCGCACCGGAAATCATCCGGGCGATGGCATTTGCCGGCCAGAAGACCGGCGTGGGGCCCATGGCGGCGGTGGCCGGAGCCGTGGCAGAATATGTGGGCCGCGGCCTGATGGGCGACAGCGCTGAAATGATTGTCGAAAACGGGGGAGATATCTTTGTTTCCGTGTCCCGCCCGGTAACGATCGGTATCTGGGCCGGAACGTCGTCGATCAGCCGCCAGCTGGGCCTTCGGATCACCCCGGGGCCGCTTCCCGTAGGCGTCTGCACGTCGTCGGGTACGGTGGGGCATTCGCTGAGCCTGGGCCGGGCCGATGCGGTGACCATTGTTTCAGGATCCTGTTCCCTGGCCGATGCGGCGGCAACGGCCGTGGCCAACCGGATCCGGTATTCCGAAGATATCCGGCCGGCCGTGGATTGGGCCCGGGGCATTGCGGAAGTGGATGGCGGGGTCATTATCCAGGGAGAGACCATTGCCGCATGGGGCGCGCTGGACCTGATTCCCCTCTGACTAAAAAGGGGTTGAGTTTTTCAAGAGAACAGGATAATCAGGGAAATCGCCAATAGAATCAGGTTTGTTATCCTCAGGTGTTACACTTGGCCGAATTTGACAAACTGACCTGCGGATATCCATCAGTCGACATTTGGGAGTGAATCGATATGAAAAAAGTGAAACTGACAATTATCGGAATCATCGTTTTGCTGGCTTTGGTGTTTATCTTTCAGAATCAGACCTATTTTCTGCAGAAACAGATCCTGACCCTGGACCTTTTTGTCACAACCCCTTTTACGACTCCCGAGGTTTCCAATATTGTTATCTGTCTGGCCAGCTTACTGCTGGGGATCATCCTGTCTTTTATTTCGAGCCTGTCCGGCCGGGTCAAACGCAAACGCGCGGTCAAAGAATTAAACAAGACCTTGACGCAGCGGGAAACCGAGCTGAACGAGCTGAAAAATAAAGTCGAAACCGGTCTGGCGCCTGGACCGGGTCCGGAATCTGAAACCGGTACGACATCTGAACCAGCCGCGGCCACTGTTCTGCCGGCGGATGAAACGGCAGCGGCCACCCAGTCTGCCGCATAGGTTCTTCATATCGATTGTGAGCGTTGCCCCGGGTTTGTCTGCAGATGAATACCTGCCCCGTTAATTCCTGCGCATCGACCGGCCGTCTGCCCGACTGAAATCAAAAAACGATCTTTTGTATGTCCCGTCCTAAAACCACACCCATGATTCAGCAATACCTGGCTATCAAGGAGCAATACCCGGATGCCATCCTGTTTTATCGGATGGGTGATTTCTACGAAATGTTCTTTGAAGATGCCCAGCGGGCATCCAGCATCCTTGAGATTACGCTCACATCGCGTAATAAAAACGATAAAAAACCGATTCCCATGTGCGGGATTCCCCATCATGCCGCAAAAAATTATATCTCGCGCCTGATTGATGCCGGGCTTAAAATTGCTGTTTGTGACCAGGTCGAAGATCCCGCCACTGCCAGGGGGCTGGTGAAGCGGGAGGTCGTGCGGGTGATTACGCCGGGCATGATCATCGAAGATGATCTGCTGGAAGCCGCTTCGAATAACTTTATTCTGGCCATAAACATCCGTCGGGATGGTGCCGGACTTGCCCATCTTGACCTTTCCACCGGCGATTTCCGGATCTGCGAATCTGACCGGGTCGATATCCTGCTCGAAGAGGCCCGGCGCATCGATCCCCGGGAAGTGCTGCTGCCCGAATCGATGCAACCGGACGGGGAGCTGAATCCCGTCGGGGAGGCCTTTGCCGAACGGGCGGTAACGTTTCTGGATACGGATGATTTTGATTTTAACCGCGGCCGGGACCGCTTGACGGCGCTGTTTGGAACCCTTTCCCTGGAAGGCTTCGGCTGTGAAACAATGAAGGCCGGCGTGGCGGCGGCTGGCGCCATCATCAAATATGTCAGCGATACCCAGAAACAGGCCGTGGCGCATATCCAGCGGCTGACGCCTTACATCCTGTCCGATTATCTGCAGGTAGATGATGTCAGCTGCCGCAACCTTGAGTTGATGGAGAATATCCGCACCGGTTCCCGCAAGGGGACCCTGATCAGTATTCTGGATACCACCACGACCGCCATGGGTGCCCGGTTGATCAAGCACTGGCTCCGGTATCCCCTGCGGGAACAGGAACGTATCGAAAAACGCCTTGATGCCGTGGCCGAAGCGGTGCAGCAGCCGAATGTGACCACCGAAATAAGATCCGAGCTGAAAACCGTGGCGGATCTGGAGCGGCTGTGCAGCAAGCTGGCCATGGCCCGGGGCAATGCCCGGGATCTGCTCGCCCTGAAACGCTCGTTTCAGGCAATGCCCGAATTACAGGCCCGGCTGGCGGCGTTTTCCGCCGATTTATACCGGTTCGATCTTTCCGTGGACAACCTGGTCGCTCTGGCTCGGGAAATCGAGCAGGCGATCCGGGCAGATGCCCCGCTTGCCATTCATGAAGGCGGGCTCATCAGGGAAGGCTACGATGCCGGTCTCGATGAATTGATCCGGATCAGCCGGGACGGCAAGGGATGGCTGGCCCGGCTGGAAAATCAGGAACGGGCGGCGACCGGGATTGCCAACCTGAAAGTCAAATACAACAAGGTATTCGGCTATTTCATCGAAGTGTCCAAGGCCCGCGTCAAGTCCGTTCCGGATCACTACGTCCGCAAACAGACGCTGGTAAATGCCGAACGCTATATTACGGATGACTTGAAGCAGTTTGAAGCCAGGGTTTTGGGCGCGGAAGAGAAAAGGGCCCGGCTGGAGCTCGACCTGTTCACTCGGCTGCGGGAAAAAATTGTGGCCGAAACAGCGCTGATTTTCTCGCTGGCCCGATTTGTGGCCCGGCTGGATTGTCTCCTGAGTCTGGCCACGGTGGCCGAACAGAACGATTATTGCCGTCCGACGTTTACATCCGACGGGCGCATCGAAATACTGGAAGGCAGGCACCCGGTTGTGGAAAAAGTGCTGTCCGGTGAACGCTTCGTTCCCAATCCCATCCGGCTCGATGATGACTCCGCCCAGGTATTGATCATTACCGGGCCGAACATGGCCGGCAAATCCACGATTTTACGGTTAACCGCCCTCATTGTCATCATGGCCCAGATGGGCAGTTTTGTCCCGGCCGAAGCAGCGGAAATCAGCATAACGGACCGTATCTTCACCCGGGTGGGCGCGCTCGACAACCTGGCCAGCGGCCAAAGTACCTTTCTCGTCGAGATGCAGGAAACCGCCAATATTTTAAACAGTGCCACCGGTAAGAGCCTGGTGATCATGGATGAGATCGGCCGGGGGACGAGTACCTTTGACGGCCTGAGCATTGCCTGGGCCGTGGCGGACTATCTGCATGATTTAAACGGGAAAGGGGTCAAAACGCTCTTCGCGACCCATTACCACGAACTGTGTGAATTATCGCACTTGAAACCCCGGGTAAAAAATTTCCATATTGCCGTCAAAGAGTGGAACGATGAAATCATCTTTTTGCGGAAACTCGTTGAAGGGGGGACCAATCGGAGCTACGGGATTCAGGTGGCCCGGTTGGCCGGCATTCCTCCGGCTGTCATTTCCCGGGCCCGTGAAAAGCTGTTCAGCATTGAACAGGCGCGTGAAGAAGATACCCGGCGGCGGCAGATGGCACCCGAAACACGCCCTTCCCACCATGTGCAATTAAGTCTTTTCCGTACGGCCGCGGAAGAAATCCTGGACGCACTGCGCCGGATTGATGTCAACCGGATTTCTCCCATAGAGGCGCTGACCCGGATAAATGAACTTCAACAGAAAATAAAAGGAGAATCGTAATGGACGACCGTCAATTGATCATTGAAACTGAAAATGGCATCGCTACGATCGCGTTTAATCGCCCGGAGGCGTTAAACGCTTTGAATATGGATTTAATTGCCGAATTTGCCATACTGCTGGACAACATTACCAAAGATGAATCCATTCGGGTCCTGGTTCTTACAGGTGCCGGAGACAAGGCCTTTGTGGCCGGTGCCGATATTAATGAATTATCCCAATGCGGGCCTTTAAAAGCAAAACAATGCTCTACCAGCGGACAGTCGGCCATCGATAAATTGCAGCATCTGCCGATCCCGGTGATTGCCGCGGTGAACGGGTTTGCGCTGGGCGGTGGCTGTGAACTGGCCCTGGCCTGTGATTTTATCTATGCCTCGGAAACCGCCATGTTTGGCCTGCCGGAGATCACCCTGGGTCTGATTCCGGGATTTGGCGGCACCCAGCGGCTGCCGCGGCTCATCGGCGCCAATCTGGCCAAGGAGCTGATTTTGACCGGCCGGATGATCACGGCCGGCGAAGCCGCAAAGATCGGTATCGTGAATCGCGTATTGCCCCCCGGGGAGTTGATGGATGCCACGAAAAAAACGGCCAGAACCATCGCCAAGAAAGGAAAGGTTTCGCTGCTGGCCGCGAAACAGGCGATTAATGCGGGATTAAACGTTGATTTTTCCACTGGCTGCACCATTGAGGCCGATGGATTTGCCCTGTGCATGGCCAGTGAAGATGCCAAAGAAGGTACGCGGGCGTTTCTTGAAAAACGGGAAGCGAAATTCGAAGGCGGCTACGTCGAGTAGCCACCGGGAACGTCTGGTGCCTCGGGTGCGGCAGGCAATGATTATTATATGTCCGGGCTGCATTTCCGGGGCAGCGGGTTGACATTTCTGTTGCTTCCAAATATATTTTTGTCATACGCAGGGTGGGTGGCGAGACCGAAACCGGGCGACGGCCGGATAAAATTTTCCAAAATACAGGCATGATTGGATAATTAACGGTATGAATTTACAGCTGATCTGGGGCGGGCTGCTCATACTGGCCGGTCTGGGCGTTTTTTATCGAATTCCCGAAGTTGCTCGAAAGATACAGACGATCGATCAATTTTCCGGCAGCGGCATCTATTTTGCCTATTTTTGTTTTTTTTTGATCGGCATTCTTCTGGTTGCTGGTGGTACAATGAAATTATTGAAGTATTTCAATAAGAAAAGATAGAAAATATTCAGAAACCCCCGAGCATCATTTGAAGCATGACACGAGTTGTTTATCAGACAGCAATTGTCCGTGTAATGGCGCCTGAAATTGCCGGAAACGTATTGATTTTGACGCATGTTCGATAATTAGGTACCCCAATGGTAGAAATACAACTGAACAACGATGAACAAACGGTCCGATCTGAGCAGGACGCCCAGGCAACATTTCAGGATATCGGCAACAAAATTTATGCCGCAAAAGAACTGGACGATATTCTTTATAACCTGAATGCAGAAATCGCTGAACTGTTTAACGCCGAACGGACGTTTATCTATACGATTGACGGGAAGACACGGGAATTATTATCCCGCAACCGGTTTGGGCGACGACTGGACGTTTCCCGGCTGCCGATTGCCAAAAGCTATCTGCCCGGGGTGGTGGTCCTGGAGCGGAAACTGATCAATATTACCGATATTTCGGATAAAGAGGCTTTAAAGGCGGTGGATACGGCCCTTGAAGTGACCCCGTCTCCGCACCGGAACCTTGATGGCGGCCAGAAACAGGTCCTGACCGCCCCCATCGAATACCGCACCCTGGTTCTGGGCGCCATTGAAGTGGTCAATCATCTGGAAGAAGAGCCGTTTTCGAAAAGAGATGAAAAACGGATTCAGGATCTGGCAAAGATCCTGGGGATTGCGCTTTACAATCAGCACCAGAAGGCCATCGAACAGTCCACAAAATTCGGCTACCTGATTAAAAACAAGTTGATCGCACGCAAGGAACTGAAAAAGGCGATTGCCGAAGCCCGTAAACGCGGGGAATCTGAAGCCGATCTGCTGGTCACCATGTTTAAAATCCCCAAAAATGAGGTCGGCGAATCTCTGAGCCGGTTTTACGGGGTGCCGTTTGTCGAATACAATGCCAACATGGCCATTCCCGGTGAATTGCTGACCGGGTTGAAAATCCCGTTTATGCGCAACAACTACTGGGTACCCCTGCGGCGGGAAATCAATGCCAACAAAATAATCATTGCCATTGATGATCCGCATGATCTCCAGAAAGTCGATGTCATCAATACCCTTTTCAAGGGCGCTAAAATCGATTTTTCCGTGGCCTTGAGAAGCGACATAATAGAAATCATTGAACTGTTTACGAAAAGTGAAAAAGAGCTGGCGGGAATCGATGAAATCATCTCTCAGCTCAGTGATGAGGCCGAAGAAATTGAAGAAGCCGAATCCGCCGTCGGCGAAGAAGACAGCGCTGTGGTTCAACTGGTAAACAAAATCATTATTGATGCCGACATGCGGGGCGCGTCAGATATTCATTTTGAGCCTTATCCCGGCAAGGAAAACACCCAGGTCCGGTTCCGGGTCGATGGTGAGTGTTATGTTTACCAGACGGTGCCGTACCACTATCGAAACGCCATCGTATCCAGAATTAAAATCATGTCGGATCTGGATATTGCCGAACGGCGGATCCCCCAGGACGGAAAAATCAAATTTAAAAAATACGGGGGGCGGAATATCGAATTACGGGTGGCTACGGTGCCGACCCAGGGCGGACTGGAGGATGTGGTCCTCCGGATCCTGGCTGCCGGGGAGCCGCTTCCGCTGGACAAAATCGGTTTTTCCAAACCGAATTTTGAAAATTTTGTCAAAGCGGTGACCATGCCGTATGGGATTATTTTTGTATGCGGTCCCACCGGGTCGGGTAAAACCACGACGCTGCACTCGGCGCTGGGGTATATCAATAAACCGGAACGCAAGATCTGGACGGCTGAGGATCCGGTGGAAATCACACAGCGGGGGCTGCGTCAGGTTCAGGTGAAGGCCAAAATCGGGTTTGATTTTGCCACGGCCATGCGGTCTTTTTTGCGGGCCGATCCGGATGTGATCATGGTGGGCGAAATGCGTGACAAGGAAACCACCCAGATCGGTATTGAAGCATCCCTCACCGGCCATCTGGTGTTGTCCACCCTGCATACCAACAGCGCGCCGGAAAGTATTACCCGCTTGCTGGACATGGGAATGGACCCGTTTAATTTTGCCGATGCCATTTTGTGCATCATGGCCCAGCGGCTCGTCCGGACCCTCTGCCCGGATTGTAAAGAATCGTATCATCCTGAAAAGAAAGAATATGACGAACTGGTGCGGATATACGGGACGGAAGATTTTAAGCGGAATCTCAATATTTCTTATTCGGACGATCTCAACCTGCATAAAGCAGTGGGGTGTGATAATTGTAATAACAGTGGATATCGTGGCCGGATGGCAATTCACGAGCTGTTGATGGGAACCGACGAGATCAAGCGATTGATCCAGACCGGTGCCCGGGTGGAAGAATTACGCCAGGCGGCAATGAGTGAGGGGATGACGACGCTGAAACAGGACGGTATTGAAAAGGTCTTTCAGGGTCGGACCGATCTTGCTCAGATACGGAAGGTCACCGTTCAGTAATAAATTTCTCTGTTTCGGGCCGGTATTGAGGCAGGCTGTGAAAGCGGCCGCATACCGGGCTCTTTCCCTCCAATCACTCCTGTTGCCGGCAGCCATATTGTGATTTGATCATACGCCGCCGGCTTTCGCTACGGCCTGTCGAAATTTATACAACTGGTTCTTGAAATAGGACCGGTTTTCCCCGGCCGCAGACAGCGCCGCCCGGGCCGATGCCACTGCCATTTCCAGTTGTCCGTTGACGTAGTAACTTTCAGCAAGCGTATCGAGAATATGGGCCTTTGGCGAGACAGATGCGGCCTGGCGGGCCAGCACCAGCGCCAGCCCGGGAGCCCGTAAAGAGGGGTCTTCGCAGGTGGCATACAGCCAGGCCAGGTTGTTTAACGTTTCGGGGTCGTGAGGTGCCAGATCAAGGGCTTTGGTGTAATTTTCGATCGCGGCTGAGTATTTTTTCCATTTATAGTCGATGTCGCCCAGAGCCCGGTAAAGTTCGGGGCGATCCGGATTTTTTGCAATCTCTTTGTTGAGAACCGACTCCATATACCGGTCATTCAGGCGTTGCCCGATTCCACCAAAATTGGCCTGATAGCCGATCCCCCCCACCACTACCATGGCCGCAATGAAAGCGATCATGCCTTTTCTGATTTTTCGATCCTGATAATCGATCCACCTGCGATCTGTTTCACACTTTTCAAGAAAAGCAATCCGCTCGCTGATACTGAAATGATGCCAGTTGGGTTTATCCGCGGGCTGGCCGCTGGTGAAAGCGATTTTATTCAAGGTAGATATCAGGGGACGGGCCGAATCGAAAAGGGTGTAGACATAGGTGTCGGCCTGGCGTTCGAAATTTCGCATGAAATACCCGAAAAAATAACGGAAATAAACAAAAAACAGGCCGATGGTGGCCAGCGTGAGAAGCAGTCCCGCAGTACCGGTGCGATCCTGGCCGAGAGCTTCAATGATTATAGTTGCCGGCCGGGAATAGACGATAAAATAAACGATCAGATCGAGGATGGAAAGCGATACGAGCATATAGCCGCAGAGAAATAACAGGTAAAAGAGGAGGTGCTTTTTCCTCACATGTCCCAGCTCGTGGGCGATCACACTGTCAATCTCGGCGGGGGTCAAAAGTTGCAGCAGGGCATCGGTGACGAGAAGGTAGCGAAACCGTCCGACGAGGCCCATGACGCCGGCGGTGAGCATGCGCCCGCCAAATAGCGGCCAGTGCAGGATGGCGGCGAACCGGACGCCCGCCCGCCGGCTCAGGGATTCAATGCGGTACCGGGCCGGGCCATCCGCCAGAGGCCGGCAGCGCCAGAAAATGCGGATCAGAGCCGGTGCCAGTACAGCCGTCAGCACGAGAAAGATGAGAAAATAGAGCGCCTGGCCCAGCGAGGTAGCTAAAAATCGTCGGGGCGCGTCAAAAGGCAATATATTGATCAGATCCATCAGGGCTGACAGGGCCACCCAGGGAAGCAAAACCGGCAGATTGAGGGAAAGCTGTCCGGAGACATACGCGCGCCGGCTGATTCGGCCGGGAAACAACAGATGCTGGCAGTGATATGCGGCATCCCAGACAATGACCATAAAGATGATAAAGAGAGAAATGAATATCAGAGCGGCAACAGTCGGGAATGTCAGAAATATATCCAGTCCATCGACGTAATCGGGTAGATTTAACCCGTAAATGACAATAACGAAAGCGATCAGGGCGCCGATCCCGCATTTCTTCAGGGCCAGGTCGAAGCGATGGGCCATCTGATGTTCCGGCATACCGGCAAGAATGCCGGCCGAGATTTTTCGAAAGGTTTCCCGCACGGAAAAAGTAAAAAAAACCAGGATGGCAACGAAAATGACAGCCGTCATGCCGGGGGTAAAACGGGGAACGTCCACCGGCGGATACGTGGCGTAGACAAGCAGGGCCACAATGAAAAAAATGAAATTGCCGAACATGGCGTCAGTGCGCCGCGGCGGCTTTGGCGGCGGCGGGATGGTAGTATCGGTCTTTTTCGCTGTAGACGCAGCCGCAGTATTGCTGTCTGTACATGCCCATCGCTTTGGACGTCTCGATGCCTTCCGACCAGCCCTCACGGAAATCGCGGTAGATAAATGGCACCCCGACGGACCGGCTCACCGATTTGCCGATTGACCGGATCAGGTCATGGTTCTGGAATTTGCTGTAGAGGAGGGTGGAACTGAATCCGTTGAATTTTCCCCGTCTGGCCATTTTGGCTGTGGCCCGCAGCCGCTCATGGTAACAGATGGCGCAGCGGTCAGCTTCTCGAAACACGATTTTCTGCAGGAACGCCTCGAGTTCGTATCCTTCGGAGTAGATGACTTTGAAATCGATATTTTCAGCGTAGGCCGCCAGCGTTTCTTCCCGGCGGCGGCATTCGGAATACGGGTGGATGTTGTGGCGGTAGAAAAATCCCATCACCATGTGGCCTTCGTCGCGCAGCATTTTAACCGGATAGATGGCACAGGGACCGCAACAGGTGTGCAGTAATATTTTTTTCATTTCCGGGCTCCAAAGATGGCCGTCCCAATCCGCACCAGGGTGGCGCCCTCGGCCACGGCGGCTTCAAAATCACCGGTCATCCCCATGGACAGCTCATCCATGCGGACATTTTCAATGGCCATTTCTCCAAATCGGTCTTTGAGCTGACGCAATTGTTCGAAATACGGCCGCACTTTTACCGGTGCGTTAAAAAAAGGGGGCAGGGTCATCAGGCCCTGGAGGGACAGATGGGGGCAAGTGCCGATGTGCCGGATTAATTGTTCGGCCGTGGCAGGGGAAATACCCGATTTGCTGCTTTCACCGGCTAAATTAATCTGAACGAGAATGGGCTGGATTTTATTGATTCGCCCGGCCTGATAGTTGATTTCGTCGGCCAGCCGGATCGAATCCACCGAATGGATCAGATCGAAAATCCGTACGGCGTATTTAGCCTTGTTGCGTTGAAGGTGGCCGATGAAATGCCATTCAACCGGCAGATCGCCGAGCGCGGAAAACTTTTCCCGGGCTTCCTGGATGTAATTTTCCCCGACCCGGGTGACCCCGGCGCGGATGGCTTCCCGCAGTCGATCAGCGGTGACTGTTTTGCTGACCGCCACCAGGCGTACATCCGCTGGCTGGCGTCCCGCCTGCTCGGCGGCCGCAACAATCCGTTGACGGACGGCGGGCAGGGTGGTCTTGAAATCTGAAAGTGAAGCGTTCATGTCCATTGCCTTGTCACTGTCAAAAGGCCGCTTGCCGGACCGGGAAGTGCGCGGCCACGCCGGCTACAGTCAGCGCGTCGATGATTTCACTCATCGGCAGCCCGACAACATTGGTATATGAGCCGTGGATGGTTTTGACCATAAAGGCGCCCTTGCCCTGAACGGCGTATCCGCCCGCCTTGTCAAACGGCTCTCTGGTCGCAAGATACCATTCGATTTCACCCGGGGTCAAGGGCTTGAAAGTGACCGTCGTACAGACAGACTGTGAGAAACGATAACGCCGGTGCCGATGCTGGAGCGTAAAACCCGTATAGACCTGGTGAGCCGCCCCGCTTAACTGGCGCAGCATCTGCCGGGCGGCATCAACAGAATCCGGTTTTCCGAGGATTTGACCGGCAATGGCAACAAGGGTGTCGGCCCCGATGATCCAGCATCGGGGAAATTTTTTCGTCACAGCTTCGGCTTTGGCTTCGGCCAGTCGGCGCACGGTATCTTCCGGCGTTTCATGGCCAATCGTTTCTTCGTCGATCTGGCTGGGGATCACCGTGAAGGTAAACCCGGCCGATGCCAGCAGGCGCCGGCGCCGGGGGGACTCAGACGCAAGAATTAATTGATCATTTTGAGGCATGGATTTATTTGCCGTTGGCGAATCTCACGGCTTGACAGCCCGCGATAGAATATATAAAAGGCATTCACGGTTGGCGCAGGATCATTTTTCAATGCCCGGGTGGCGGAATAGGTAGACGCAAGGGACTTAAAATCCCTCG
>CAZNZW010000050.1:0-21877 GCA_964577615.1 uncultured Desulfobacterales bacterium
ACCATTTTCCGTGAATTAACCAAGGAGAATTGACATGCGTCGGTTTTTCCATATTTTCCGCAAGGAATTTCTATCCTACTTTATTTCTCCCATCGCCTATATCGTCATGGCGATTTTTCTGCTGGTGACCGGGTGGTTCTTCTTTACCACCTTTTTTCTGTTTGATCAGGCCAGCCTGCGCAATTTCTTCGGCCTGCTACCGATGATTCTTTCCTTTGTGGTGCCGGCCATCACCATGCGTCTGTTTTCCGAAGAGTTCAACGTGGGCTCCTACGAAACGCTGATGACGCTGCCCCTGTCCCGCAGCAATGTCATTCTGGGGAAATTTTTCGCCGCCGTGGCCTTTGTCGGCGCCATGCTGGTCCCCACGCTGGTCTATGCCGTCTGCATCTCGTTTCTCGGTGATCTGGACTGGGGACCGGTTGCCGGCGGTTATGCCGGGGCGTTGCTGCTTGGCGCGGCCTTTGCGGCCGTGGGGCTGCTGGCTTCGGCCCTGACCCGCAACCAGATTGTCGCCTTTATCGTTGCGATGGCCATCTGCTTCGGCCTGACTCTGATCGACAAGATGCTTGTATTCCTGCCTGTCAGCGCGCTGGGCCTGTTTCAATATCTGGGCGTGGGGCCCCATTTTGAAAATATTGCCAAGGGGATTATCGATTCGCGCGATATCCTCTATTTTGTCAGCCTCTGTTTTATCGGTTTATACGGCACCAATCTGGTGCTGGCGGAAAAAAATTAATGCGGCGGGATTAAGGAGAAAAGATGGCAACACCCCCTAAAACCGGAAAATTCATTAAATCAATCCTCTATCTGGCTGCCGTGGTGCTGGTCAACGTGGTCGGGCTGACCCTGTTTTTCCGGCTGGATTTAACGGCCAACCACATTTATTCCCTTTCGAGCGCCAGCAGAAAAGTGGCGGCTTCCCTGGCCGAGCCGCTGACGGTCAACGTTTTTTTTACCAAGGATCTCCCGGCGCCCCATAACAATACCGAACGCTACCTGCACGATCTTCTGGAAGAATACGCCCTGGCGGGCAACCGCTATTTCAACTACCGGTTCTACGATGTCAGCGCCGGTGATGGGGATATGAACGCCGCCGCCCGCCGGAATCAGGAGCTGGCCCAGAGTTACGGGATTAATCCCGTTCAGATTCAGCGGGTGGAAGCCGATGAAATCAAGTTCCAGCGGGCATATATGGGGCTGGTGATGATCCACGGCGACATGGTGGAAAAGATCGATGCCATTACCAGCACCGACGGGCTGGAATACCGGCTGACCACCGCAATCCAGAAACTGAACAACAAAATCAGCGCCATGCTGAATATCAAGGACAAAATCAAAACCACGCTCTACTTTTCTTCATCGTTGAACAGTATTGCACCGCTGATCCAGTTGCCGGATCTGGACAAGGTGCCGGAAAAGGTAAAGGCGGTTATCGACCGGCTGGGTCAGAAAAACTATGACAAACTGGCTTACCAGCGGCTGGATCCTGACACGGATCCGGCATTGATTGATGCGGCGGACAAAAACCACCTCCTTGTCCTGAAATGGCAGGCGATGCCTGACAAACAGATTCAGGCCGGACAGGGGGCCATCGGCCTGGTTGTTTCCCACGGCCAAAAGACAGTGTCCGTACCCCTCCTGACGGTTATCAACCTGCCGCTGATTGGTACGCGGTATCAGATGGCCGATTTTGGCAAGCTGGAAGAAGTGATCGGCAGTGCCATCGAAAAAGTGGTTAACATCAATGCGGAGCTGGGGTATCTTGCCGATCACGGGACGCTCGGCAAGGCCGTGGCGACCTCTCCCATGATGCCGCCCCAGAGCAACCTGACCGCCTTCCGGCAACTGGCCGGAAAGACGTACACGCTCCGGGATATCAACCTGTCAAAAGAACCGATTCCCGACAGCCTGAACGCGCTGGTCATTGCCCGGCCGACCAAAAAGTTCAGCGACTACGAATTGTATCAGATCGACCAGTTCCTCATGCGTGGCAACAACCTGATCATCTTTCCCGACCGTCTTCAGGAAGTCATGCCCAATCAGCAGCAGATGATGATGGGGGGGCGGCCGTCCTATGCGACCATTGATACGGGCCTGGAAAAACTGCTTGCTCACTGGGGCGTCAAAATCGACCCATCCTATGTTCTCGACGAAAACTGTTTCAAGCAGCAGGTGCCCCAGCAGCGGGGCGGCGGGCAGCAGCCGATCTACTTTGCCCCGTTGATTCTCAACCGGAATATCAGCAAGGATTTTGATTATCTGAAAAATATCAAGGGAATGGTTGTTCTCAAGGCGTCACCGGTCCGGATCGATCCGGACCGGCTCGACAAGATTCACGTGGATGCCCGCCGGCTGGTCGCTTCTTCCGATCGATCCTGGGAAATGAAACCGCCCATCAACCTGAATCCGATGATGATGGCGCCGCCTCCGGAGAACCAGGCGCGCCAGTCCTTTCCCCTGGCCTACCTGCTGACGGGGCGGTTCCCCAGCTACTTTGAGGGCAAACCGGTTCCGGTCCGGACCGAAAAGAAGAAGGACAAGAATACGGCCGGGAAAAAAGGGGATCCGCCGGAAAACAAGGATACTGCCGCCCAGGAGAGCCCCTCGTCCCCGCAGACGCCCCTGCCCGATATCAAACGGTCCGGACCGTTCATCGGCAAAGGGCAGCCGGCCCGGATTTTCGTTATGGCCGCCTCGGACATGATCTCGGATACGATTCTGGATGCGGATGGCCGGAGCGCCAATGACATGTTTGTCATGAACATCATCGATGCCCTCAATAACCGGGCGGACATCGCCGTCATGCGCAGCAAAACACAGCAGTTGAACCCGCTGGACAAACCCGCCGCCGGGCTGAAAGTATTTCTGAAATGGCTCAATATTGCCGGGCTGCCGGTTCTCGTGGTTCTCTTCGGTCTGTTCGTCTGGTGGCGGCGGCATGCCCGCAGAAAACGCATTCAAATGACTTTCCAGACAGGATGAAAAAGATGAAGGGAAAAAAGGAATATATCATTCTGGCCGCCATCATCATCGCGGCGGCGGCCTATTTAATGCTTCGTCAGACGGACCGCACCCACTACCAGATGCCGCAGGTGGCGGAGATATCCAAAAATGACATTACCCGGATTGAGATCGCCGGTGCCGGGAAAACGGTCCGCATCGACCGCCGGAAAGATAAATGGCAGATTGCGCCCAAGGATTACCCGGCGGATGCCGGAAAAATCAACCGGATCCTCGATACGATCGCCGGCCTGAAACTGACCGCCATGGTGTCTGAGCTGAAGGATGACCAGCGCTATGACCTGGGGCCGAAAAAACGGATAACGGTCAAGGCCTGGGCCGGGAAAACCGTAAAGCGTGAATTTATGGTCGGCAAGGCGGCCAATACCTTCCGGCACACCTTTGTCAAAATCGCCGGAGACCCGCGGATCTTTCACGCCGAAGACAATTTCAGGGACCGGTTCGACGTCACGGTGGATGCCCTGCGCGATAAAACCGTGCTTGCGTTTAAAGCCGGTGACATCAAAACCATCGCCATCACCCGGGATGGTCGGACCACGACGTTCAAGAAGAAGGACAGCGGTGATAAAGCCGGGGCGTCCGATAAGAAGGCCGAAGATAAACCGGCGGTTTCACAGGCCGGCGCACCCGTATGGCAACGGGCCGATGGCCAGACGGCCGATCCGGCTAAAATCCATGCGTTTCTCGCCATCCTGGCTGATCTGGCGTGCGATACCTATCCAACCGGCCGCACCCAATCGGACCTCAAGGATCCGGTGGCGTCGATTGTGCTTACCGGCGGCAAGAAGACGTACCGGTTGACTGTCTATGCCAAGGAAAAGCAGGGTGAAGAAGTTCGCTGGCCGGGTCAGTCCTCGGAAAATGCCTATATCTTCCTGCTCCCCGACTGGAAAGCCAAGGATATCGTTAAGGACCCCGCCGACCTGATGCCGAAAAAACCGGAAAAAACACCGGCTGCGGCGGCTGGAAAAGCCGCGGCCGCCACGCAATAGGCTCATCTGAATCAGCATCGGCCGGGGAAAACCCGGCCGGGATTAAAACGCCAGATGCCTGGGCGTGCGCGGAAACGGGATGACGTCGCGGATATTGGTAACGCCGGTGATCATCATCAGAAAGCGCTCGAATCCCAGGCCGAACCCGGCATGGGGGACACTGCCGAACCGGCGGATATCCGTGTACCACCAGTACTCGTCCGTGTTCATGCCATGGTCGCGCATGCGGCTGATCAGCACCTCGTAGCGTTCTTCACGCTGGCTGCCGCCGATCAACTCCCCGATCCGGGGAACAAGCAGGTCCATGGCCGCCACGGTCCGGTCGTCGTTGTTAACGCGCATGTAAAACGGCTTGATCTCTTTGGGGTAGTCGAAGACGATAACGGGTTTCTTGAATTTTTCCTCGCACAGGTAGCGTTCGTGTTCGGTCTGAAGGTCCATGCCGTATGCGACCGGGAATTCGAATGGCCTGCCCGAACGGGAAAGAAGATCCACGGCGTCGGCATACGGCAGCCGGGCATAGGGCGGGTTGACGATGGTATCCAGCGTGGCCATCAATGATTTATCAACGTACCGGGCAAACAGATCCAGGTCATCCTGGCAGGTATCCATCAGGTCCGCGGTGATGCTTTTTATCAGCGATTCGGCCAGGTCCATGTCGTCATTCAGGTCGGCGAAGGCCATTTCCGGTTCAATCATCCAGAATTCGGCGGCATGCCGGGGCGTGTTGGAGTTTTCAGCCCGGAACGTCGGGCCGAAGGTGTAGACGTCTCCCAGGGCGCAGGCGGCCAGCTCGGCTTCCAGCTGGCCCGATACGGCCAGACCCGCCGGCCGGCCAAAGAAGTCTGTTTCCGCTGAACATGCCTGACCGGCCGGACCGGCCGCTTCCCCGGGCAGGGTGGTGACCCGGAACAGCTCGCCGGCGCCTTCGCAATCCGAACCTGTGATAATCGGCGTGTGGACATGGACGAATCCCCGTTCCCGGAAAAAACGATGTATGGCCAGCGCACTTTCCGAACGGATGCGGTACAGGGCGCCGTATTTGTTGGTTCGCGGCCGCAGGTGGGCGATGGTGCGCAGAAATTCGTCCGAATGCCGTTTTTTCTGCAAGGGGTAGGTGCTCGGATCGGCACCACCCAGAAGTGTCAGCCGGGTGGCATGGATTTCCCATTTCTGGCCTTTGCCCGGAGACGCCACCAGGGCGCCCGCCACGGCCACGGCCGCCCCGGTATGAATCCCGCTCAAGCTGCCGGATTGGTCGGCGCTTTCATCGATGATGACCTGAATATTTTTCAGACAGGATCCGTCGTTTATCTCAACAAACGAAAACCCCTTGGCGTCGCGCCGGGTCCGCACCCATCCCTTGACGAGGATCGGGTCCATGGCTGTTTTGGCGTTGAGGGCATGAATAACACGTGTCCGTTGCATCGGGAGCGTCTCCTTTAGTCGGTGGGGGCTGACTGGGCGGACCAGTTTTTATATCGTACCGGGTCGTCGGTAATTATCCCATCGACCCGATACTGCCGCATGCGGTTGAAATCCGTTTCAGTATTGACCGTGTAAGGGAAAACCCGGATCCCGGCCGTGTGCAGGCGGGTCACCAGATCCGCGGTCAGAAAACGGAAATTCGGATGGAAGGAATAAACGCCCAGATCCCGGCATAACCGGACCGTTTCGGCCCCCCGGCCCCTGCCGGCAATGAGCGCCACCGGCAGCGATGCATCCAGGCGGTGAACCATCCGGACGATTTTTGCATCAAAACTCGATATCAGAACGGACGATGCGGCGTTTTCCTGGGCGAGCCGCTGCAGCAGGGCGCGGGCGATCCGGTCGGGGCCGCGGGGGATGTCATCGTCGGCCTTGACTTCGATGTTGATCCGGACCCGGCCGCGCAGCGCGCGGAGCACTTCTGTCAGCGTGGGGACCGGCTCGCCGGCAAACCGGGAATCAAACCATCCGCCGGCGTCAAGCTTTTTCAGATCGGCCACCGTTAACTCGCCGACCGGTCCGGTGCCGCTGGTCGTCCGGTCCACAGTGTCGTCGTGGATGACGATCAGTTCGTTGTCGGCGCTCAAGTGGACGTCGAGCTCTACCATATCGACTCCGGCCGCCACGGCCGCCTCGAAGGAAGCCAGCGTGTTTTCCGGATACCGGGCCCGGTATCCCCGGTGCCCGACCACCAGGGGCGTATCAAAAGTTAAAGTTTGCATCGTCTGTACCTCGCATAAAATTAAGAGCCGGTCGCCGATCAGATCCGCCGGCCGGTTTCAGCATCGAAAATATGCATTTTATCCGGCGATACGGAGAGCGGGAGCCGTTGCTGCCGGTCAAAGTGGTGGATACCGTTGAGCCGGATGGTAATCAGATCGTCGCAATCGGTGAATCGGCCATAAACCATGGTGTCGGCCCCCAGGATTTCGACATGGTCCACGCCGACGGGGATTGTCTGCGCGCCATTTTCAGCCATCTCGAAATGTTCGGGCCGGATACCGACTACGATTGCCTGCCCGCTGTGGCCGGACAGCCGGTCGTTGTCCAGCGACAGCCGGATATCTGCGTTAATTGTGGCTCCCTTTCCATCATTGCTGATCCGGGCATCCAGAAAGTTCATGGCCGGGGAGCCGATAAAACCGGCCACGAATTTTGTGGCCGGTCGCTGATACAGCTCGAGCGGGGAACCGATCTGTTCGGCGATGCCCGCGTTGATAACGATCAGGCGGTCGCCCAGGGTCATGGCCTCGACCTGGTCGTGGGTGACGTAGATGCTGGTCACTTTCAATCTTTCGTGCAGGCTGCGCAGCTCAAGGCGCATCTGGACCCGCAGCTTGGCGTCCAGGTTGCTTAAAGGTTCGTCAAAGAGAAAAACTTTGGGCTCACGGACAATACAGCGCCCCATGGCGACCCGCTGCCGTTGACCGCCGGAGAGCTGCCGGGGCTTGCGCTTGAGGAGATCTTCCAGTTCGAGCATTTTAGCCGCCTGCTGGACGCGTGCCTGGATGTCCGCTTTGCTGAATTTTCTGAGCTTCAGTCCGTAAGCCATGTTATTGAAAACCGACATATGCGGATACAGGGCATAGTTCTGAAAGACCATGGCGATATCGCGGTCCTTGGGCTCGAGATCGTTGACCACCCGGCCGTCGATGCGGATCGTACCACTGCTGATCTCTTCGAGCCCGGCAATCATCCGCAGGACGGTTGATTTGCCGCATCCCGACGGCCCGACAATGACAATAAATTCGCTGTCGGAAATATCGGTGCTGATACCGTGAATGACTTTGGTTTCACCGTATGTCTTGGTTATATTCTCAAGGGTTACTTTGGCCACGTTATTTCTCCGTTTCGGTCAGGCCTTTAATAAACAGTTTCTGCATTCCGACCACGACCAGTATGGGCGGCAGCATGGCCAGCAGCGTGGTCATCATGATCAGGTGCCATTCGGGGGCTTCTTCGGCGGCCTCAAGCATCTGTTTGATGCCCATGACAATGGTATACATGCTTTTGTCGGTGGTAATCAGCAGCGGCCAGAGGTATTGATTCCACCCGTAAATAAAAAGAATCACAAAGAGGGCGGCGATATTGGTGCGGGATACCGGCACCAGGATATCCTTGAAAAACCGCATGGGGCCGGCGCCGTCGATGCGGGCGGCTTCGAGCAGTTCATCGGGAACGGTGAGAAAAACCTGCCGGAACATGAATGTGGCCGTGGCCGAAGCGATCAAAGGGATGCTCAGGCCCCAGTAATTGTTGAGCATGCCCAGGTTGGCGACCACTTCAAAGGTTGGCAGGATCCGTACTTCCACGGGCAACATCAGCGTGATGAAAATCATCCAGAAAAATCCCATGCGGAAGGGAAACCGGAAGTAGACGATGGCAAAGGCAGACAGCAGTGAAATGGCAATTTTACCCACAGCAATCATCATGGCCATCACCAGCGAGTTCATCAGCATGAGCCCGACGGATTGCCCCCGCGCGTTGCCCACCCCGGAAAGGAAAGTCGTTTTCAGGTTTGCGAAAAAATGGCCGCCGGGCAGAAGCGGCAGGGGGACCTGGGTCATCCGTACCGCGTCATGACTGGCGGCCACAAAGGTGATCCAGATGGGAAATGCCACCACGGCAATGCCGAGGATCAAAACGACGTGACTGATATAGGTGGCCACGGGTCGGTTTTCAATCATCGCTCAATACTCCACTTTTCTTTCGATATATCGGAACTGGATCACCGTCAGTGCGATGACGATCACCATCAGAATCACCGACTGCGCCGCCGATCCGCCCAGATCCAGACCGATAAAGCCGTCATTGTACACCTTGTAAACGAGGATATTCGTGGCATCGGCCGGCCCGCCTTTGGTGATGGCATGGACGATCCCGAACGTATCGAAAAAAGCATATACAATGTTCATGACGAGGAGAAAAAAAGTCGTCGGTGATATCAACGGGAAGATGATTGTCCAGAAGCGCCGCGCCGGCCCGGCGCCGTCAATGGCGGCGGCTTCAATGAGGGATTTGGAAATGGCCTGCATGCCGGCCAGGAAAAACAGAAAATTATAGCTGATCTGTTTCCAGGCGGCCGCGAAAATAATGAGCGCCATCGCCTGGTTCCCGTTCAGCCGGTGATTCCAGTCGTAGCCGAGCATGTCGAGCATATAGGTCACGATCCCCAGGGTGGGGTCGAAAATAAACATCCACAAGGCGCCCGCGACAACCGGCGCCACGGCATAGGGCCAGATCAGCAGGGTTCGGTAAGCCGTTGCGCCGCGAACCACGCGGTCGGCCATGGCGGCGAGAATCAGCGCAATCGACAGGGATAAAAAAGCCACCGAAAAGGAGAAAAAAAGGGTCCGGCCAAAGGCGCTGAAATAGATTTTGTCTGAGAACAGGGCGGTAAAGTTGTCCAGCCAGACAAACTCGGTTTTCAGGCCGAACGCATCTTCAATAAGCAGGGATTGGTAAACAGCCCGACTGGCCGGCCAGATGAAAAAAACGATGGTGATGATAATCTGCGGGGCAACCAGTAAATAGGGCAGGGGGGACGGATTGAAGTGGGTACGTTTCAGCATGTTTTTTCAGTCTGGCGGCGGGCACCTCTGCATGGGCACCCGCCGCCCGAATATCACCTGAATATTATTGAGTTGAACGGCTACCGGTTGGCTCTTTCAAACTTGCGCAGCAGTTTATTGCCCCGGGCCACCGCATCATCCATCGCCTGGTCGGCACTTTTACTGCCGTTCCAGATGGCTTCCATTTCTTCGTTGATGATGTCGCGGACCTGGACAAAATTGCCGAAACGCAACCCACGTGAATTCGGCGTCGGTGTATTCAGGCTGAGCTGTTTGATGGCCGTATCCGTGCCCGGATTTTTCTCATAAAAGCCCTGCTTCCGGCTCAATTCGTAAGCGGCCTTGGTGATGGGGACATAACCGGTTTCCTGATGCCACCAGGCCTGGACCTTGGGAGAGGAAAGATAGGTCATGAACTGGGCAACGCCCTTGTAATCGCCTTTGGGGTGGCCTTTGAGAACCCAGAGAGTGGCCCCGCCAATGATGGAGTTCTGGGGGGATTTTACCAGATCCGGGTAGAAGGGCAGCATGGCCTGATCAAATTTGAATTTGGCCTGTTTTTTAATACCGCCGTAGTAGGCCGAAGAATTCAGCCACATGCCGCATTCGCCGTTGGTGAACTTGGGCAGGCTGTCTCCCCGGCGGCCGCCATAATCAAATACTTTGCTTTTCTGCCAGCGGGCCACATCGCCCATCATGCGTTTGACGGCCTTATTGTTAAAGGTGAATTCCGTGTCCAGACCGGCAAAGCCGTTTTCCCTGGTACCGATGGGGATATTATGCCAGGCGCTGAAGTTTTCAATCATGACCCAGGATTGCCAGCCAAAGGAAAAACCGCTTTTGTAGCCGGCGGCCAGCAGTTTTTTTGAGGCAGCTTCCACCTCCGGCCAGGTTTTGGGCGGCGCCTTGATGCCGGCTTTGGCAAACGCATCTACATTATACCACAGGACCGGCGTGGAGCTGTTAAACGGCATGGAGAGCAGTTCGCCTTTCGGGGTCTGGTAATAGCTGATGACGGCCGGCAGAAAGTCCGATTTGTTGAATTTTTCGCCGGCATCTTTCATCATCTGCTCGATCGGGTAAACAGCGCCTTTGGCCGCCATCATGGTGGCGGTGCCCACTTCGAATACCTGGACGATGTGGGGCTGTTTTTTAGCGCGGAAGGCGGCAATGGCCGCAGTCATTGTTTCCGTATAGTTGCCTTTGTAAACCGGAACAACCTTGTATTCACTTTGTGTGGCATTGAAATCATTGGCGATTTTGTTGACTCGCTCGCCGTTGACGCCACCCATGGCATGCCACCACTGAATTTCCGTCGCGGCCTGACTGCCGGGCACCATGATGGCCGCCGATATCGCGAGTACGGCCAGGAACGAAAGAACGGTTCTTACTGTTTTCTGCATTTTTTCTCCTTTTGTATGGTTTGGGTGATGAGGATGACTCCTTTAACGGGATAATCATAATTTTTGTGTTGGAAAAATGCAAGAATTTGATGCATTCGAAAAAATGTGACGCCAGACCGCCGGCCGGCCGCGGATCAAGGAAAGCGGCGCGGGCGGGTCATTGCCGGTAAAAGGAACGGGCGTCGATATTCAGCCGCCGGAGAATCTTCTGCAGGGAGACCCGCTCCAGACTGCTCAGGCGGGCGGCTTCTGAGATATTTCCGCTGGTGCGGTGCAATACAGCCCGAACGTAAGCTTCCGTAAAATCATTCATTACCCGGGATTTGGCTTCCTTGTAGGGGAGCATGTCATCGGTCGGGACGCCGTTGCCGACGGCGCTGTTTTCGACGAATTTCACCGTTGGCAGGCCAATGGTATTCCCGGTGCAGAAGACCATCAGGCGGCGGATGAAGTTCAGCAGTTCGCGGACGTTGCCGGGCCAGGGGCGCGTCGTCAGATAGGCCAGGGCGTCCGCCGAAATTTCTTTGGGGGAAAGGGCCATCTCCCGGCCGGTCAGGCCGATGAAATGGTGCACCAGCAGCGGGATATCCTGACATCGTTCGCTCAGCGGGGGCATCTTCAGGGAGAGAACGTTAAGGCGGTAGAAAAGATCTTCCCGGAACGTGCCGTCGCTGATTTTCTTTTCCAGGTTCTGGTTGGTGGTGGCCAGGATGCGGACATTGACCTGTTTTTTTCGGCTGGACCCCACCGGTCGGATTTCCTTTTCCTGCAGCACCCGCAGAAGTTTGGCTTGAATAGTGGGGCTGATATCGCCGATTTCGTCAAGCAGCAGCGTACCGCCGCCCGCGGTTTCAAACAAACCGGTGCGGTCTTTGTCGGCGCCGGTGAAGGCGCCGCGGACATGGCCGAAAAGCTCGCTTTCGAGCAGTTGCTCGGGGATGGCCGGACAGCTGACCGATAACAGCGGTTTCCGGGCCCGGTTGGACCGCCGGTGAATGCTGTGCGCGGCCAGCTCCTTGCCGGTCCCCGATTCGCCGCGGATCAGAACGGTGTAATCGGTGGCGGCCACGGCGGCGATACTCTCGGTCAGTTGCGTCATGGCCGGGGTTTCCCCGATCATTGTCCCACTGGAATGGTAGTCTCGGGCCATTTCCCGCAGGCGTTGATTCTCACAAACCAGGTCATGGTACGCCAGGGCTTTTTTGACCGTCCGGTAGAGGTTGTCCCGGTCTACCGGTTTGGTGATGAAATCGTGGGCGCCCTGTTTGAGGGACTTAACGGCGTCTTCAATGGTGCCATAGGCCGTCATGAGCACCACGCACAGCAGGGGGTAATCCGCCAGGGCTTTTTCCATCAGCTTCAAACCGCTCGTGCCCGGCATGCGGATATCGGTCAGCATCACGCCGACCGGTGTCTGCCGGAGCCGGGACAGGGCCTGATCCGCCGAAATACAGGCCAGACAGTCATGTCCCGGAAAGTTTTTTTTAAGCATCCGGGCGAGGCCCGAAGCAAAATCTTTTTCGTCGTCGACAACCAGGATGGCTGGATGGGCATTCATGGAAAATGTCCCTGTTTTGGATCGGTTCCTGTCAGGCGGCTATCGTAACGGCATAGCCGGTAAATTGTAAAGCGTTTCCTCAGGCAACGGGCAGATAAACGGTAAAGACGGCGCCATTTCTGTTCTCCACCTCGATATCGGCGCGTATTTCTTCGGCCAGGCCGTAAACCACGGCCAGGCCGAGCCCGGATCCATGGCCGACCTCCTTGGTGGTGAAAAACGGATCGAATATTTTTTCGATATCCGTCTCGCCGATGCCGGCACCGTTGTCCGCCACCTGGAGCAGCACCCGGCCGTTGTCCGGATGCCGGGCCGTCCGGATCCATATCCGGCCGTTTTCCGGCGGTACGGCGTCGATGGCGTTGAGCCACAGATTGGACAGAATCTGTTCGAGAATCCGTTCGCCGGCCTGGATGTCGGGCAGGGTGTCGGCCAGTTCCAGATGAAGCACGGCCGCTTTCCGGCGGGCATGCGCGTTAAATACCCGGACGACATTGTTGACAACATCGTTGATCTGGCAGGTGTCGGCACTGCCGGCCTTGGGGTGTGCAAAGTTGAGCAGGTCCTGCAGGACGCGCTGGGCCTGGCGGGTATGCCGGGCGATGATTTTCAGGTCCGCGTGCGGCTGTCCGGACATGATTTCCGACATGAGCAGGTCCGTGTGGCATTGGATCACACCCAGGGGATTGTTGATTTCATGGGCCAGACCGGCGGCCAGCTGGCCCACGGCGTTGAGCTTTTCAGACAATTGAAGGCGCGCGAGTATCCGTTTTTCATTGGTGTTTTCCCGGGCATACAGGACAACGCAGTCGGTTTTTCCCTGGTAGGCCTCAACAGGGTAGATACTGATCCAGAAGGAGCGCTTGTCGGGCAGGCGCATGCTGCGGGCCCACGGCCGCCGGCCCGTCAGGGCCCGCTGAATGGCGCCGCCGTCTTTATCCCGGCCGGTCATGCCGAGCAATTGACGGAAAGTGTCGTTCAGATCCATCTTGCCGTTGTTTTTCCGGTTGGCCAGGCTGTCCGCCCATTTGTTGAGCATTAAAATATGGCCTTTGCTGTCAAGCAGCAGAAGGGGGTCGGAGATCCCTTCGAATATCGACTGCAGCATGTCTTTCTGGTGAATCAGATTGTTGATGGCATGGACATTTTCCAGGGCAATGCCCAGCTGGCGGCCGATGGAGAGTAGTACCTCGGCAGTGATCCGTTCCGGCTGCCGGTGATCCGGCCAGGAGATGCCGAGGATGCCCCAGGTATAATCCTGGGATTTGACGGGAACATGCACGGCCTTCGAATCATAGCCGACTTTGTCGTTGGTGATCAGTTCCATCCACGTCTCCGGAAGCGCCTCTGCCGGCGATCCTTCGGGCCAGGCGACTTTTTGCTGCGATACGGCCGTACAGGTATAGGTGACCTGGCCGGCCTTAAAATGTTTCCCGATCAGGGCGACGGCGTGCTGAATGAGGTCCAGGCGGCTGCCACTCTGGTTGAGACCCTTGAGCAGGTTGACGAAAAGCGTGACTTCCGCCTCGTGGCGCCGGGCCTCGTATTCGATCTTGAGGGTACGTTCCGCCACCATTTCCTCGAGATTCGAAGCGTAATTTTCGAGCTGTTTCTTGGCATCGTTCAAATGAACGGCCAGCTCCTCCATGCCGCCGACCAGCCCGTCGATCTCGTCATTGCTGCCAAGCCGTTCCAGAATACTGCGTTCTTCAGGGCCGGAGAAATGCCGGCGAAAAATCGATGTCAACCGGTGCAGGTTGTGGACGACCAGTTTGTTGAAATATACGCTGACCATGGCAAAGAAGAGGACCATGGCGATCAGGTAGAGAAAGAGATAGCCAAAGGTGATACTGGTCAGCTTCTGGATGGTGTTTTTTACCGGGAAGCCGGCCACCACCACGCCGCCCACCTGGTCGACCGGATATCCAAACCCGCGCCGGTCGCCGTAACTCTCGATCAGCTCATGCGGGGCGTCTTCCGGTTTTCCGTGGCATCGCAGACAGCTTTTGTCGAATACCACCGGCCGGGCCGTCAGGTGGTATTTTTCTCCCCGGATGATATCGTTGCCTTCCCAGCGGTGCAGTGTCGGCTGATCGCGAAATATATTAATCAGCCGTATTTCCAGTTTGTCCGGGGTGGATTGCACATTCCGGGCGCGCACCGCCACGCGGCGATAGTAGTAATTCCGGTTTTTAAAATTGAGGCGTTCCATGACATGGCGCGAAATATAGGAAGATGACATGGCCTTGATGATAAACCGGTCCGGGGGCAGCGCCTGGAACATGGTGGGGCGCAGTTCCCGCCGGACGTAGTCCTGAACGGCATCTGCCTGGGCCAGAATCAGGTTGGCCTTGTCGCTGACTTCGGAAAGCATGATGCTGCGCAGGTGAAAAAATAGCGTGCTGCCGAAAAGAACCCCCAGAGATAAAGCAAAACAGGCGAGGCCGATTAAAAACTTGGATTGCATGCTCATGCTGCGCTGAGGTTTCATCAGATATCCCTCCCGTATATTCCGCCGGTTCCATGTCTGCCGGATACCCCGTCGGCAGATACCGCTGAGCGATCGGTCTTTGAATCCTAACAAGTTATCGGCCATTGCTCAATTCCAAATTTGCCCGGATCGGCAAGGTGCCAACGTCGCTTTTCCAGGTGCTAACCGAGGTTAGCGCTACCGGATTTCGAATATAAAAATTACTTATAAAATCCAATATGTTAAAAATCAACCGGGGTTGGCATGCTCCTTGCTGAAAAAAGAGGAGGGGCCACATTGTGCTATTTCCGGATGGCGGCCGGGTTCGGCCCCGTGGCACGGCCGGATGGCGTGTTTCCGATATCCGTCGATGACCTGATTTGGGGCACGTCTGCTGTTGAGGCGTGAGGTGACATATTTATTCAGCAAAAGGAGGAAAAAGATGACAGAAGAAAAAGTGAAAGGCGCCGGCGGCGTACAGAGCGTCGGGTGGAAGGAACTTTACCTGAAGGAAGACTGGTGGGCGATCTGGCTTGCACTGGGCATTATTCTGGTCGCCTATCTTTTCTTTATTTCAGGCAGCACCATTAAATGGATCACCGTGCACCCGGCCCGGTGGAGCAGTCTTTCCCAGCTGGCGGCCGATTTCGGCCAGCACATCGGGCAGTATATTGCCCAGTTTATCATGTGGCTGATCGTTTTCAGTATCAGTCTGTCGGTGATGGGATTTAAACCCAAGGAGTTTATTCCCTCGTTTATATTTGTCTATGTCTGCTCCATTCTCATTTTCATGGTCGGCGCCTGGGAGCATGCCCATCACTACAACCTGGAGCCGCCGCTGATCGCACTGGCGCTGGGGATGATTATCGCCAACTTCATCGGCCTGCCGCGCTGGATGGATGCCGGTTTCCGGGTGGAATACTATATCAAGGTCGGCATTATTCTCCTCGGTGCCACCTTGCCGCTCACACTCATTGTCTGGGCCGGCCCGGTCGCCATCGGCCAGGCGTCCATTGTGGCGGTTACCACTTTTCTGGTGATCTTTTTCGTGGGCCGCAAACTCGGACTTGACCGGCGTCTTTGCGCCACGCTTGGCGCAGGGGGGGCCGTCTGCGGCGTGTCCGGGTCCATTGCCATTGCCGGGGCCGTGGGCGCCAAAAAAGAACATGCCCCCATTGCCATTACCATGGTGATTCTCTGGGCCATTGTCATGATTTTCTTTCTGCCCCTGGTCTCTCGTCTGCTGGGCCTGCATACCGGCGTGGCCGGTGCCTGGATCGGCACGTCGGAATTTGCCGATGCCGCCGGATTTGCCGCGGCGCAGTCCTACGGCGACATGGCCGCCCATGTGTCCGGTATCCCGGGCAGCCCGGATGATGCGGTCTGGGGATTTACCCTGATGAAAGTCGTGGGCCGTGACATCTGGATCGGTATATGGGCTTTTGTGATGGCCATCATCTCCACGACCTTCTGGGATCGAAAAAGCGGCACCAAACCCAATCCGGCTGAAATCTGGTGGCGGTTTCCCAAATTCGTCCTGGGGTTTTTTCTGGCTTCGATCATCATGACACTGATTGCCAGCCAATACAATCTGGCCGATTATAACCATATCCTCAAGCCTTTGCTGGTTGGCCCGATAAAAGCGCTGCGGACCTGGGCGTTTATTTTCTGCTTTTTCAGCATCGGCCTGACGACCCGGTTCCGGGAGCTGGCCTCGGCTGGATCCAAACCGTTCTGGGCTTTTACCAGCGGAGTAATCGTCAATGTGACGATCGGATTTATTCTGTCCAGCATGGTTTTTGCCTACTATTGGCAGAACCTGTCGCATTGATTCCATCATCCTGACACCATGGACCGATATGCCGGCGGCCGGACGGGCTGGCCGCCGGTATCTGCCTTGAATTAACGGAGTAACGATGAACACAGCGCCAAAAGAACATATCTGTATGAACTGCCAGTATTTTCGCAATGATCCCGCATTTATAGAGGCGGAATACAAGGGCCTGACCGCCCTGAGTTCGGCCTACGGGTCGGTCCGCAAAGATGACGGGATCTGCGCCCGGCATGACGAATACCTTTCCGCCTATGACTGGTGCGATCTGTATCAGGCGTCGGCTACGTGAGCGCGTCTGAAATTCTTTATCATTGTCCGGGGAAGCGTTTCCCCGGACGGTTTTTTTCCTGGCAGCCTCGTCTGGCGTCCCCGGCATCACCGGTTTTCCCTGCCTGAACGGTCCCATCCGGCCGTTTTTTCCTTCCCGATGCACGTATGGATTTAAAAACCTTCTGGAATAGTGTATTCAACAGCCATGCGTTTATTCGATATCCTTTCGATCCTGGTGACCATCTCGGCGATATTCAGTTATGTGAACTACCGTTTTCTGCGGCTGCCGGCAACCATCGGGCTGATGCTGATTGCACTGGTGGTGTCTCTGGGCCTGATTGCGCTGGCCCATCTGGGGATCGATTTTACCGACAGCGTGGCCGAGATGCTGGGCCGTATCGATTTCAACGAAACCCTGCTCCACGGCATGCTCAGTTTTCTGCTCTTTGCCGGCGCCATTCATGTGGACCTGCAGGATTTGAAAAACCGGAAGTATATCATCAGTATTCTGGCAACGGCCGGGGTGCTTGTTTCCACCCTGATGATCGGCGGCATCTGCTGGGGGCTGATGAGTGTGCTTGGCCTGAACCTGCCGCTGCTTCACTGTCTGCTGTTCGGCGCACTGATCTCGCCCACCGACCCCATTGCTGTTCTGAGTATTTTAAAACATGCCCGGGTGCCCAAAAGCCTGGAGGTCACCATTACCGGAGAATCGTTGTTTAACGACGGGGTGGCGGTGGTGGTTTTCCTCGTCCTTTTGAATATCGCCGACGGCGGCGGGGACCTGTCTGCCTCGAAAATCGGCATGTTGTTTGCCAGGGAGGTACTGGGCGGCGTGCTTTTCGGCCTGGTGATCGGGGGCGCGGCCAACTGGATGATGAAGACCATCGACCAGTACCAGGTGGAGCTTTTCATCACGCTTGCGGTGGTGACGGGTGGTTTTTCCCTGGCCGACGCCCTGCATGTATCCGGCCCCATCGCCGTGGTCGTGGCCGGGCTTCAGGTGGGCAATCACGGGCGGATTCTGGCCATGTCGGCGATTACCCAGGCGCATATCGACGAGTTCTGGGAATTCGTCGACGATATCCTGAATGCGGTTCTCTTTGTATTGATCGGCATGGAGGTGCTTGTGCTGACGTTTTCGAGTCAGTTTCTCACGGCCGGGATTCTGATGATCCCCATTGTGCTGGTCGTCCGGTATATCAGCGTGGGCGTTCCGGTTCTTCTGCTGCGCCGGTTTCGAGATTTTGCGCCGAACATCGTTAAAATTCTCACCTGGGGCGGAATGCGGGGCGGGATCTCCGTGGCCATGGCTTTGTCACTGCCCGAGGGGCCTTCGCGCGACGTTCTCATTGCCGTTACCTATCAGGTGGTGGTTTTTTCGATCCTGGTTCAGGGAATGACCGTGGAGCGGGTGGTCCGGTCAACCCATCCGACGGTTACAGAATAGCGGTGCGGGCCCCGCTGCTGGCCTGCTCGTGTTCGAGAAGCCATTTTTTGCGCCACAGCCCGCCGCCGTAACCGGTCAGGCGGCCATCGGCGCCGATGATCCGGTGGCAGGGGATGATGATGGAGATAGGGTTTCTGTTGTTGGCGCCGCCCACGGCCCGGCAGGCGTTCGGGTGGCCGATGGCCCGGGCGATATCGCCATAGGAAACCGTCCGGCCATAGGGGACTTTTTGCAGCGCCTGCCAGACACGCACCTGGAATGCGGTGCCGGCGGGGGCCAGAGGGAGGGTAAACACGGCCCGCCGGCCCTTAAAATAATCGTCAAGCTGGGCGGCCGCATCCACCAGCACGGCCGGCGGCCGGCGGCTTTTTTCGGTGTCTGCCGGGATACCCTCTTTTTCGTCAACAAAATCCAGGGCGGTCAGGCTTTTTTCGGTTCCCGTCAGCTTCATCGGACCGAGGGGCGAGCGCATGTGGATGCTGGCATATGGACGCGTGGCAGGCATGGGAGACTCCTCTTTCGGGAAAGGATGACAATGATACCTGTGCAGTCTACCATTTTGACCGGGTCGTCTGTCAATCTCATTCCCCATGCAAAAATTTTAATCTTGCCCGGGCAAACCGGTATGTATTGACCGTGATCGAGGCCGGACGCGCTGGCGGATATTTTTCTGATGCCATGATCCGGCCGGAACCGGGCGGCCGCCGTCTTTGGTCAGCTGGCCCGATGCATCCTGTCCAGCGGCCCTCAGCCGCAGGTGCCCGGATCTTTCAACTCGGCCAGGCACTGGCTGCATTCGGCGCGTTCGGAAGGGGGTTTGCTGCAGAAACTGGTAAACGATTTGAGCCAGTCTTCACCGGCCCGGGGGCAGACATGAATATATTCGATAAAAAGGATGAGCCGTTCAATGGTCTTTTTGTCGATGGCATGTTCCATGCGGCAGGCATTGTCTTCGGCGGCCTGGGGGTCGATCTGAAGGACGGTTAACAGGAAATCCTTGAGTACGTGGTGGCGGTGGGTGATATCCCGGGCGATTCGCTTGCCTGAAGACGTCAGGGTGATGAAACTGTACGGTTCGTAATTAATCAATCCTTTTTCACCAAGGCTCTTCAGGGCGCCTGTCACCGACCCCCGCTGCACGTTGAGCCGTTCGGCAATATCCTTGGCCCGGGCCACCTTGTTTTCCTTTTCAAGGGCCAGAATCACTTCAAGGTAATTTTCCATGCTCTCGGAAAGGTCGGATGCAGCCGTCATCTGGTTCTCCCAGGATGGATTGACGATTCTTCTGTTTTCGGATAGTTTAACCATTCTCATGGAATAAGTCAAAGAATATATAGTTTGGAAAATATGATTTTATTCTTGACTTCATTTAAAATTAGTCTTACCTAACATTATACAAGAAACAAAACATTCGGGGGGGGAAGAGATGGCAAGGCGTCCGATGCGGGAAATGAAAAAGAATCAGACCGGCGTCATTGCCGCGGTGAAAGCCACCGGCGAGCTGGGCCGGCGTATCCGGGACATGGGCCTGGTGCCGGGATCTGAGATAAAGATTCAGGGCCATGCGCCGCTTTACGACCCGGTCTCGCTGCGAGTGCTGGGGTTTACCCTGACACTGAGAAACAGCGAAGCCGATCATATCTTAGTGGATGTGGATGATGAATAGAAAATATGGATGATGAATACTATGGATGCGACGATTGCCCTGGCCGGAAATCCCAATTCCGGTAAAACCACCCTGTTCAACGAACTGACCGGTGCGCGGCAGCATGTCGGAAATTATCCCGGCGTGACGGTTGAAAAAAAGGAAGGGATATATGAGGTGAACGGCCGCCGGTTAAAGGTGGTGGACCTGCCGGGCACCTATTCCCTGACAGCCTATTCGCTGGAAGAAGTGGTCACCCGCGATTTTCTGGTGCAGGATAAACCGCAGGTGGTCATCAACATTGTGGATGCCTCGAATCTGGAACGGAATCTTTACCTGACCCTGCAGTTCATGGAAATTGGCGTCCCGGTCTGCCTGGCCCTGAATATGATCGACGTGGCCGATTCCCGGGGGGTTTCCATTGATATAGATAAGCTGTCCGCATCGCTTGGCATTCCGGTTGTTCCCACGGTTGCCCGTACCGGCAAAGGGAAAGAACAGCTGATCGCCACGGCCGAGCGCATCATCAGCGGTGAGAAAAAGGTGCGGCCGCTGGCCATCTCCTATGGCAAGGACATCGATCCGGCCCTTTCGGAGATGGCATCCGTGGTGACGGCAGACCGGTTTTTGACCGACCGGTATCCGGCCCACTGGGTGGCGCTCAAATATATGGAAGGAGACGAACAGATCCGTAAGCTGGGGTATGTCCGGGATGCGGATATTTCGAAACGGCTCGACCGGATCGTCTCCCGGGTGACCCAGCACATCGAAGATACCCTTGACTCCTACCCGGAAGCGGTCATTGCCGACCAGCGCTACGGGTATATAAAAGCACTGCTGAAAAACAATGTTGTTGTCCACCGCAAGGACCCCAACCGGCTCTATATTTCCGACAAGATCGATAAAGT
This sequence comes from uncultured Desulfobacterales bacterium, assembly GCA_964577615.1. Lineage (GTDB taxonomy): Bacteria > Desulfobacterota > Desulfobacteria > Desulfobacterales > QNYZ01 > QNYZ01. The sequence continues at coordinate 20,615 of CAZNZW010000050.1, forward strand.
GCTCACCAACCGGCTGGCCGGGCCGCTGATCATGCTGGCCGTCATTTTCGGCCTGTACCGCCTTACCTTTACTTACAGCACGGCGCCGGTGGGCTGGTTGGAGGCGTTTTTCGGCTGGCTGGGCGGCGTGGTGGACCAGGGGCTGCCCGACGGCCTGCTCAAGTCGATGATTGTTTCCGGCGTGATCGACGGCGTCGGCGGAGTGCTGGGATTTGTGCCGCTGATCCTGTTCATGTTCCTCGGCATCTCCTTTCTCGAAGATTCGGGCTACATGGCCCGGATGGCCTATATGCTCGATCGGGTCTTTCGCTTTTTCGGTCTGCACGGCAGCTCGGTCATGGCGTTTATTGTTTCCGGCGGGATTGCCGGCGGATGCGCCGTCCCCGGAGTGATGGCCACGCGGACATTGAAATCCCGCAGGGAACGTCTGGCAACAATCCTGACGGCGCCGTTCATGAATTGCGGAGCCAAGGTGCCGATCTTCATGCTGCTGGTGGCCGCTTTTTTTGCCCACCATGAAGCGGAGGCCATGTTTATCATTACCCTGATCGCCTGGGCCGGGGCGCTTCTGGCCGCCAAATTTCTGCGGTCAACGGTCATACGGGGGGAAAGTACCCCCTTTGTGATGGAACTGCCGCCGTATCGACTGCCCACTTTCAAGGGGCTGGCCATTCATACCTGGGAGCGGACCTGGCAATACATCAAAAAAGCCGGCACGGTGATCCTGGGTATTTCGATTATTTTATGGGCGCTGATGACGTTTCCGGGGCTGCCGGCAGCGGAGCGCCAGGCATTTGACCAGGCCCGCAAAGCCGTTCTCGCGGCCGCATCGCCGGCCGACCGGGAAGCGGTGCAGGCCGAAAAACCGGATGCCGCGCTTTCTGATACCGCCCGGGCCATTCGGTCTCGCCTGGTGGATATCGATCATCAGGAAGCAGAGAAATCGCTCCAGAAATCCGTGGCCGGGCGCATTGGATCCACCCTGGAGGGTGTCAGCCGCTGGGCGGGGTTTGACTGGCGCACCAATATCGCCCTTGTGGGCGGGTTTGCCGCCAAGGAAGTCGTTGTCTCCACGCTGGGGACCGCCTATTCTCTCGGCAATGTCGACCCGGGCGCCAGTGATACGCTGGCCGCCACGCTGGCCGCCGCACCGGGCTGGCGCCCGCTGACGGCCATAAGTTTGATTATATTTACGATTTTTTACGCCCCCTGTTCCGTGACCATCGTGATGATCGTCCGTGAAACCGGCTCGTGGAAATGGGG
>CAZNZW010000051.1:0-21598 GCA_964577615.1 uncultured Desulfobacterales bacterium
TACAACCCACGACCCCGGCGCCGCCGCGAATCCGGCCGTTGATGATGTTATCGTTGAGCGTATAATAATCACCGCGGAAGGTGCCGCCCAGGTGATACTTGATCGACTCTACGCCAAAGCCCGCAATCTGCGTGCTTTTGTGTTTCGGGATCATCACCTCGGACTCACGGTTTTGGAAGTTATCGATGGCCAGTTTAAGGATCCGCTTGGCATCTTCCATGGCATGATGTTCGTCAAACTCGATATGAATAACATTTTCCTGCTCCATCCTGGCAATCGGATGGGTGGTAATCAGCTTGGTATGAAAACATTTGGCGACATTGGCCAGGTTCTGCATGACACACTGGATATCCACCACCATGGCGTCACAGGCACCGGTGACAATCACCAGCTCCTGCTGCAGAAAGTTACCGGCCGGCGGGATGCCGTGCCGCTGAAGCATTTCATTGGCCGTACAGCACAGACCGCTCAGTTGAATGCCGTTGGCGCCTTTTGATTTAGCGTAGTCAATCATCTCCTGTGTCTGGGCTGCTGCCACGATCATTTCAGAAAGCACCGGCTCGTGGCCATGAATAACCACGTTGACATGATCCTCTTTCATGACACCGATATTGGCTTCCGCATGAAGGGGATATGGCGTACCAAAAAGGATATCCTGCTGATCCGTGGCCAGCATGGATCCGCCCCAGCCGTCTCCAATCGCGGCCCGGGTTCCCTGTTTCATTAAATTTTTGTAATCCTGGTCCACGCCCATATGGGTGCGATGCATCAGTTCAACAATTTCCCGATCGATATTCCGGGGAATCACGCCGGCATCTTTCCATTTTTTATAGAGCGCCTCGGGCGCCCGTTTGGCATAGAGCAGCTCGCCTTCCGGCTTCCCCCACTCAGCAATGGCCTTTTCGGCAAATTCAAGGGCAATTTCGTCAACATCCCTGTCCAGAACCTCGCCGTCAACCTCAACCGTGGTGGCCACGCCGAGACTCGGCGCAACGGCCAGCAGTTTTTCAACATCCTTGATCTGATAGTCGTCGGTTTCTTTTCTGGCAGCCGACAAAAAGACTTCGGCCACGCTGCGCCCATGATCCGAATGCGCAGCGGCGCCGGCGGCGATCATACGGACAAAGTTCCGCGCCGCAATGGTATTGGCCGTGGCGCCGCAGAGTCCCTTGCGGGTGTCTTCCCCGACGATGCCCCCCTTGGGAAGCGGAAGCCGACAGGGACCCATCGAGCAGTTTTTGCAGCAGATTCCCTGAACACCGATATTACACGGTTTCATGTTCATGGCTCTGTCAAAAATGGTTTCAACGTTCAATTCGTGCGCCCTGGCAATCATCTCCTGAGAGGCCAGGTCAATACTCGCCGCCGCCGGATCCGCCAGTTTTTTAGCTTTAACCGGTGGTGCTGCTTTTACTTTTTCTTCTGCCATTTGAGGTTCCTCCTCACATTATTATAAGGGACCAACTGAAATGTCGGTTCAGTGCGAATACTTTTCTGTCTGTCAAATAAAATCGAATATTATCTCCTGATATTCTTGAAACGGTCCAGAGGAGATCTCTGGACTTTGGCGGGTGTCATCGGCACCGTTTTGTTCAAGGCCGAAGCATCCCTGGCCATTCTGGCGTCCCGCTCTTTGGCGCGTTTCTGGCGAATGGCTTCCTCTTCTGCTTCGCGCTTGGCGATTTCATCGGCTCTGGCCTTGGCTTCGGCCTCTGCCTTGGCCCTGGCGTCGGCTTCGGCCTTGGCTTTGGCATCCGCTTCGGCCTTGGCCCTGGCATCGGCTTCGGCTTTCGCCTTGGCCGCGGCATCGGCTTCGGCCCTGGCCTTGGCATCCGCCGCCGCTTTTTCCTCAGCCGCCTTTACCGCTGCTTCATCCACAACCGCCGCTTTGGCCGGTGCCGCCGCTTTGGCGGCCTTGGGTTTCGCGGCGGCCTTGGCCTTGGGTTTGGCGGCTGCTTTCTTGGCTTTCGGCTTGGCGGCCGCTTTTTTCGCCTTGGGTTTGGCGGCCGCTTTCTTGGCCGGCGCCGCTTTTCCCTTGTCTTCGATGGTCAAATCAGGTTTCGGCGCCAGGGCGGCATAATCAATATCCACATCGTCCAGATTTTTGTGAATACCCTCGACATCCATTGCCGATCCGCCATCCGTAATCAAATCGATAAATGCCCGGACCATCCGAACCGCTTCGGGATGCCGCATGATCAGGATATCCGACCCGGCCATCAGGTAGGTAACGGCGCCAACGGCTTCCATGAGGATTCCCCGCCGTTCCGGATCGCCCAGCGTCGGCGCATCTTCCACGGTCTGCTTGGCTTCCTTGCATTTCCAGATTTCGTTGGCCAGATTGTTGATAATGGGTTGTTGGAGTTTATCATCCCCCTGCTGCAACGCAGCCATGCGGAGACGTTCCATCACCGAATAGGAATATTCCATCCCATACCCCAGGCCACCGGTGGTCGGGTCAATAACGATCTTATCCATGCCCATCCCCAGGTTTTCCAGAAGGATGTTGACCTGCTTCGCCAGGTTGACGTCAATGGGTGAAGACGAAATAATCGTGTGGCCATAGCCCATGGCGGCCGCTCCGATGCCCTTGTGATTTTTATCTTCAACCGGGCCGAGAACCAGGTTTTTACCCTGGCATTCTTCAGCAATCTTTTTCAGCACGGCTTCGTCTTTTTCCACGTTGGCCGTTCCCCAGACAACCAGCGGAACGTCGATGGCATCGGCCACTTTCTTCACCGTTGCGGCCGCATCTTCGGGAGAGGCGTCATCGGCATTGGGGTCGGTACTTTTCATTTGGAGCACGATCAGATCCGCGCCATATTCAGAAACGCATTTCTTGGCCCAGGCCGCCGTATCAGAAACCACGTCTTTAAACGGCGCTATCGCGGCCGGCGGCCAGTCATCAGGCGCCGTATCCCATATCTCCATGGCAATTTTCGGTTTATTCGGTATCTTTCCCTCGAATTGATAGAACGGATAGCACGATTCGCCGCCTATCGTTACCGCATTATCACCTGAGCCCAGCGTGATTTCCCTGACTTTGCCAGCGTAAGATTCGTTAAAAAACTGGAAACCCAAAGTAGCCTCCTTTTCGTAAAATGGTTAGTATTAAAAATACTGTCTCAAATCATCCTGACCGTGCCCTGATCTCACCTGAACCGCATCTGTTTTCGCAGCCTTCACAGGTCTGGCCATGCGTAGATTTTCCGCAGATAGTCATCTAGTCTGTAGTATTTATTTCCATCGACCGGAAATTACTTTTGTTTTTACTAACTATTTGATTAAAACATTATAAAAAATGTCTTCCAAGGAAGTGAGATTATACGAAAACACGTGGGGCTGTCAATGAGTTTACCCCGTGAATTCTGTTTATTTTGTTAGCAGGGTTCAACCCCAAAGATGATACAAGATATAGTATCATCTCACCCGACACAGCCCAATACAAGGTTAAAATAAGCGCCACTGAATGGCGTTTACCCGGATGAAGATGGTTTCGCCGGAGACCCGGCCGCCTTCCGCAGCGCCAGGCGATCCTTGAGTGCCGGAAAGAGATTCATATCCGTGTGCGGTAAAAACAGGGCTGCAATGTAGTTATTCATATATGATGAGGTTTCAGATAACTCAAAGCTAGTCATCATGCGGGTCACCTTGACAACATCCCGTCGGATACGATTGGTCAACGCGCTCATCCGCGCCCCGGAGAGGGACCCGTTACCGATGAAGGTGACCTGCCGGGTATCGATCTCGGGCAGCAGCCCGATGGTCATGGCTTTTTCCAGATCCACATAACTGCCGAACCCGCCGGCAAGAATGATGCGGTCCAGATCCTGAATACCGATACCGACTTCCTCGAGCAGCGTCACGCAGCCACTGTAAATGGCGCCTTTGGCCCGGATAAGATTTTCAATATCAATTTCGGTCAGGGCGATATCCCGGTCAATCTGAGTATCATCCGCCCAGGCCAGGACATATTCCCAGACACCGTTGCTCTTTCGAATCCGAGGCGTACCCAGATCACGATTGAATTTACCGAGATTATCGATCAGCCCGATTTCAAACATCACCCCGACCATGATGATCAGACCGGAACCACAGATTCCCTTGGGGCGCTTGTTGCCAATGGTGAGCAGCATCGGTTCAAAGGTCACCGGATCAATGGAAACATCCTCAATGGCGCCCTTGGCGGCCCGCATGCCGAATTCAATACCGCCCCCTTCGAAAGCCGGTCCGGCCGAGCAGGCCGCGCACGCCATCCAGTCCTTGTTGCCAATAACAATTTCGGCATTGGTTCCGATATCCATAAACAGGGTCAGCGCCTCATCCCGGTACATGCCGCAGCCCATGACGCCCGCGACAATATCCCCCCCCACATAGCTGGAGACCGCCGGGTAGACCAGGGCAGAAACATACTCCTCAAGATTAAGACCCAGCTCGGCGGCGCCGACGGGCGGATATAAAGTCGCCGCCGGCACATAAGGCGTCCGGCGGATATAGCGGGGATTGACCTTCAAAAACAACTGGGTCATCGTGGTGTTTCCCGCCAGGGTAATCGAGGAAATGCACCCCGTTTCAATCCCCGCCCGCTTGGTGATCTTGCCGATAATTTTGTTGATCGTGGAGATAATCCGCTCGTGCAGCGTATCCAGCCCCCCCGGTTTTTCCGCATAAACGATCCGGGTAATCACATCTTCGCCATAGCTGATCTGACCGTTAAACTCGCCGTGCTCGGCCAGGACCTCCCCGCTGACCAGATCGATCAACTGGCCGTATACCGTGGTGGTGCCGATATCAACGGCAATGGCCAGATTGCACCCGCTGGTATCATCCGGTTCAATGTTGACGATATGGGTTTTGCCATCTTCCCGCACCGGCCGGGCCAGGGTGGCGGTCACCTTGAAATCTTCCTGCCGCAGCGCATCGGGAATCTTACGAATCACGTTGAGCGACACACCCAGCCGGTGCTCGTCATGCGACATGGTCAGATGACTTACCAGCCGGGTCACATCGGGCAGGTGATCCTGGGCATCAGGAGGGGGCAGCTCGAGATACACTTTCTCCAGAGGCGGGATGAACAACCCCTGCTCTTTCAGTTCGTCAAAATCGGCCGTTTTGATCCGCGCGGTCTGCCGCGGTGTGCTTAACTTGTTCAGCACACCGGCATCCACTTCGGATTCAACGGGAACGCGAACCGTTACATCACCGGTCACCGTTGCCTGGCAGGCCAGGCGATATCCTTTTTCCACATCATCGTCCCGGAGCCGATTGGTAACACCACCGGACAGTTCACCGGATTCAGTCAGCACCCGGCATTTGCCGCACGCGCCCTCGCCACCACAGGACGCATTGATATGAACGCCGGCTTCCATGGCGGCACGGATCAGATTTTCACCATCGGCCACCGTTACTTCTTTGTTATGGGGGAGAAATGTTACTTTATGTTCGGTCATGGATTATCTTCCTTTGGTTGATTAAAATAACAGGTCAGTTTCAGTACATTGTCCTCCAGACGGGTGGTCACCTGATAGGGCAGGGTTTTAAACAGGGCCACCATGGCCTGGTTGTCGGCCGCAGTATACGCCATCAGCCCGTCGATCCCGTTTTCCCGGGCGGCTTCGGCGATTTTCTGCATCAATATATACCCCAGCCCCTTGCCCTGCCATCGGCGAAGCACAGAAAACGCCACCTCGGCCAGTTTATCATCTTCGTCGAGAAGATATTCGCCCACAGCAATCACTTTTCCAAAACCGAATTCACCGGTAACGGCAATCAGTGTCAAATTATGGGTATAATCAATCTGAGAAATGCCTTCCACGTCGCTGCGCAGAAACCGGGTTTTTTCGTGAAAAAACCGCGCAACCACATCTTCCTTGTCCAGGCTGTAAAAATGCTCCTGCAGCCGGCGCTCATCCACCGGTTTGGTCGGCCGGATACTGACTTTGCAACCATCGATCACACGGGTTTCTTCATATTTTAAAGGGTAAACCCCGCGGATGGATTCTTTCAGGCTCCGCCCGGCACTGAACAGGTTCATTTGTTTGGCTTCGTGAAACAGCTCATCTCTGAAATCCGGATGGGCAATACTGATCATGGCCAGCGCCCGTTCCTGGAAGTTTTTGCCGTTTAGATTGACCACCCCATATTCCGAGGCCACAAAATGGACATCTCCCCGGGGGACCACCACAGCCGTATTGGAAAGATGCGGTACAATCCGGCTGCGGGCGCCCCGGCTATGCGTGGACGGCAGCAGCAGAATCGACTTCCCCTCTTCTGCCAGCGAGGTGCCCCGCATGAAATCCGGCATGCCGGACACGCCGGAAAAATAATTCCGGGGCAGGGCATCGGCCGCCACCTGGCCGGTCAGGTCCATGGCCATGGCCACATTCATCGATACCATTTTATGGTGCCGGGCAATGATGAGCGGATTATTGACATAGTCGCAGGGATGAAATTCGATGGAGGGATTATCGTTAATATATTCGTATAACAATTCGTCCCCGATGGCCGCAGAGGCAACCAGCTTGCCCACGTTGATCGTCTTCTTCCGGTTGGTAACGACGCCCCGGGCAACCAGATGCATGATCTCCCGGGTTAAAAACTGAGTATGGATACCCAGATCGTTTTTATCGGCCAGGGCCAGGAGAACGGCCTGGGTGGTGGTTCCCGGGCTGATCTGGATGGTGGATCCATCGTCAATCAACCGGGTAATCAACCGGCCAATGGTATTGGCGGCGGTCATTTCGGGCAGTTCATCAACGGTGAGCAGCGGCTCATCTTGTTCCACAAAAAAATCGACCTCATCCACGTGCAGGAAACTGCGGCCCTGTACCACCGGCATCCGGGGGTTGACCTGGGCAATAACAAGATCGGCCGACTGCGCGGCCGCCAGTGTGATATCCACCGACACCCCAAGGCTCAACCACCCAAAATCGTCAGGGGGGCTCACCTGAATCAATGCCACCTGAATGGGAAGCTGGCCGGATTTAAACAGCCGCGGAATATCCGACAGGTTCATCGGCGTCAAAAAACGGGAATCCCTGGCCAGGCGGTGGGATCGGGCCGATCCCAGATAGAACGACCGGATATTGAGATTCCGGTCCTCTGTTTCCTGGGCCACGAGGGTCAAAGGGGCGCTTTCCAGGGACATCAGGCGCACGATTTCCACATCCGAATACCAGTCGGCCGCCCGGGCAAGGGCACGCACAAGGTGCTGCGGTTCTCCGCAGGAAGAGCCGATGAATACCCGCTGCCCCGGCTTAATCAGCCGGATCGCTTCTTCGGCGGTGCGGCGAGCCTCCATATAATGATCCGCCCAATAGCTTACCATTCGCGTTATCCCGTTCCCGCCCGTGAAAAATTAAACATCAGCCCCGTCGGCAGCTTATAACCCGCATTGCGGAAATGATCAAGCCGGTGGCGAACCCTGCATTTCGCCGCTTCCGGGTGCGCATTGATACAATCCGCCATACCCCCTGTATACCGCCGGGTGATAAGCACTTGACTCTTTTTTCCGTGTTACCTATGTTTCAGGTTCTCTTACTTACCGGCTTTCGGGAGCTCCCCATGAATTTTTTAAAAAAGTACATTCAAATTGTCGACTGGATCAATGAAAAAACCGGTCTGTTTGCCGCCTGGCTGACCACGATCCTGGTTCTCAACGTGTTTTACGACACAATTATGCGGTATATCTTTAACAGAGGAAGTATCGGCCTCCAGGAACTGGAATGGCATATTTTCTCCGTTATTTTTCTCATCGGCGCGGCTTATACCCTCAAACATGAAGGGCACGTACGGGTCGATATTGTTTACACCAAATTAAGCGGCCGGACCAAAGCCTGGGTTGATCTGATCGGCGCGTTCACCATGCTGATCCCTTTCTGCCTGATCGTTATTTACGCCACCAAAATATTTGTTCTCAATTCCTGGGCGGTCCGGGAAATGTCCCCTGACCCGGGGGGGCTGCCGGCCCGCTACATCATCAAGGCAATGATCCCCGCCGGCTTTTTCCTGCTGCTTTTACAGGGCATTTCCGAGGCATTTAAAAACCTGCTCTTCCTGCTGGGAGACCGTACACATGGGGAGGGCCGGTAAAAATGGAATTTATCCACGAATTCATGCCCCTGATCATGTTTGCCTTTGTTTTTGCCCTCCTGCTGTTCGGTTATCCCGTGGCCTTCACCATCGGCGGGGTGTCGCTTATTTTTGGCCTGATCGGTTTCGGTCCCGGCTTTTTCAATCTGCTGCCGCTGCGGATCTGGGGACGGATGACGGCGTTTACCCTTCTGGCCGTGCCCTTGTTTATCTACATGGGGGTGATGCTTGAAAAATCGGGTATTGCCGAGGAACTGCTCGAAACCATGGCGCTGGTTTTTGCCCGGATCCGGGGCGGCCTGGCCATTTCAGTCGTATTCGTCGGCGCGCTGATGGGGGCCTCCACCGGCATCGTGGGCGCGACGGTCGTCACCATGGGTCTGCTGTCCGTTCCCACCCTGCTGCGCCGTAATTACAGCAAGGCGCTGGCCACCGGCACCGTGGCCGCCTCGGGCACGCTGGGGCAGATTATCCCCCCCAGCATCGTGCTGGTTCTCCTGGGTGACATCATCAACGTCCCCATCGGCGACCTGTTCATCGGCGCCGTGATTCCCGGTTTAATCCTGGTCGCCCTTTATATGCTCTACATTTTGGCGATAGCCATCATCCGGCCGGACTGGGCGCCTCCCATTCCCAGGGAGGAACTGGCCGCCATATCAAAAAAAGAGCTTTACTCACGCGTTTTAAAAGCCCTGCTTCCCCCCCTGGCATTAATGCTGGCCGTTCTGGGATCGATCTTTGCCGGCGTGGCCTCGCCCACGGAAGCCGCCTCGGTGGGCGCCGTGGGCGCCACGGTGCTGACCATATTGTACAAAAAATTTAATTATGAGATCCTGATGGATGTCATGAAACAGACCACCACCCTGACCTGTATGGTTTTTATTATCCTGGTGGGCGCCACCACGCTGGGACTTGTTTTCCGGGGGCTGGACGGCGACCGGCTCGTCCGGGGTCTGATTACGTCGCTCCCTTTCGGAAAGTGGGGCATCCTGTTTATCGTAATGGGCATTATCTTTATCGCCGGATTTTTCCTCGATTTTATCGAGATCACCTTCATCCACGTGCCTGTCCTGGCCCCGATCATGGTCAGCATGGGCGTCAATCCGCTCTGGCTGGCCGTTCTGATCGCCGTCAACCTGCAGACGTCTTTTTTAACGCCGCCATTCGGTTTCTCCCTCTTTTACCTCAAGGGCGTTACGCCGCCTGAAGTCTCGACCATGGATATCTACAAGGGAATCATCCCCTTTGTGATTATCCAGGTTATCGTCCTGGCCATCATCTGCCTGGTACCTGAATCGATTACCTGGCTGCCGAAGGTGCTGCTGGGCGACTGATCCAGGTCTAACCGGCCGATTGCCGGAAGTTGCCGGATAAAAAAAGCGGGGCATTGTCTGCCCCGCTTTTTCAAGTATCGATGGGTTATTCGAAATTAGAGATGTTTAAACGTCTGATACTGCTCTTCGGTCAGCTGTCCCCAGTCGGACGCTTCCTTCAGGAATTTCGAATACGCGGCATAGACTTTCTTGCTCATGGCATCCTTGGCGGCCAGATCCGAGAGGACCTCGTCGGTGAATTTTTTCAGGTCTTTTAAAACCGGTTTGGGGAACTGCTTCACCGGTACCTTGTGCTTATTAATCAGCACCTGGAGCGCCGCGTTGTTTTTGGCTTCAAATTCAGAGAGCATCCAGATGTTGGACCGATCGGCCGCGGATTTGACAATGGCCTGCAGATCCTTGGGCAGCGAGTCCCAGGCTTTCTGACCCACGATAATTTCCAGCCCGGTGCCCGGTTCATGCCAGCCCGGCCAGTAATAATATTTGGCGGCCTTATAAAATCCCATCTTCAGATCATGGTAGGGACCGACCCATTCCGTGGCATCAATGACGCCACGATCCAGGTTGGTATAAATTTCGCCGCCGGCCACAAGTACGGCGTTGCCGCCGGCCTTTTTTACGACCTTGCCGCCCAGGCCCGGAATCCGCATTTTAAGGCCCTTGTAATCATCAATTGTTTTTATTTCCTTGTTAAACCATCCCCCGGCCTGAACGCCGGTATTTCCACCCAGAAAGGGTTTGACGTTAAACGGGGCATAGGTTTCTTCCCATAATTTCATCCCGCCGCCATTTAAAATCCAGGCATTGAGGCCCTGGGCATTGAGGCCAAAGGGAACGGCCGCGAAAAATTGGCTGGCGGGCATTTTGCCGGCCCAGTAATACGCCGCGCCATGACCCATTTCCACGGTGCCCTGACTGACGGCGTCGAAAACGCCCAGGGGCGGAACGAGTTCGCCGCCGCCGTAAACAGTGATCTTCAGGCGGCCGTCGCTCATTTCGTCCACCCATTTGGCAAACAGGTCGGCCCCTTCACCCAGAGCGGGAAAATGCGGTGGCCAGGTGGTGACCATTTTCCAGTTAAAGGTTTTTTTGGCAAACGCCGGTGCCACATTAGAGGCAACGCCGGCGCCCACGGCGGCCGCACCGATTCCCAGATTTTTGATAAATTTTCTTCTTTTCATACGTGTTCTCCTTTCCATATGGTTAAGTGAACAAAGCCGGTTTATTTTACCGCTGATTCGCCCAGGTGACCCGGCAGACGTCAGGCGAACCCTGTTTTCCGGTCAACCGGAGAATAATTTTATGGACTCAAAGAATCGACCAAATATGACGATGCCATCTCCATTGAAAGTAACCTATAGAAATATCCGTTTATTTTGTCAACCGCTGCAATTCCGCATCGAATTCCGCTTCCTTGTTTTCCCGGCTGACGGTTAGATCTTCCAATGTGTCGAAAAGCCGGTCGATTTCCCCCTGCAGCGGATGGATTTCCCGGGAAAGCGCAGCGATTTTTTTCCCGTTTCCCGCCGCCGATGCCTCAATCATCGCCTGGTTATACCGGGCCAGTTCTTTTTCGGCAGCTTCGATTTCCTTTTCCACGGCCGCCATCTCCCTGGCAATCGGTTTTACAACAACCTGCCGCCGGGCCATGATTTCCGACCGCCTCCGGCGGATTTCCTTTTTGGTCAGCCGTACGGTTCCGCCGTCGGTATCGGCATCAGCCGGCCGATTTCCCGGTGATGCGATCTCATCGTGCCAGCCAACCCGGTCGAGAAAATCCTGATAAGTGCCTTCAAAAACATCCGTGCGGCCGTCCTGGAAAACAATCAGCCGCCGGGCCAGCGCATGGAGGAACATTTCGTTATGGGTCACCATGATGACGGTGCCGTCAAAATGATCCAGCGCGGCCAGCAACGCATCGCAGGCATCCATGTCGAGATGGTTGGTCGGTTCATCGAGGAGGAGCAGGTTGACCGGTTTAACCAGAATCTTTCCCAGCATGACCCGGCTCTTCTCGCCGCCGGAAAGGACGCCGATCTTTTTCAACGCCTTGTCGCCGGAAAAAAGCATGGCCCCGCAGACATTCCGCACGGCCTGGCGACTGGTGCCGCCCTGGGCAACCAAGATCTCTTCTTCCACCGTCCGGCTGTCGACCAGATCCGCCGCGTTGCTCTGTTCAAAATAGCCGGTTTTTATATTGGGATTGACCTGAATCTGCCCGGCCTGGTGCTTGAGAATACCGGCCAGCACCTTGAGCAGCGTGGTCTTCCCCCGGCCGTTTTTACCAATGATTCCGATGCGATCCCCTGCATTTACCGAAAAACTCAACTTGTCAAACAGACGGTGATTTTCCTGATAGCCAAAGGCAATGTTCTCGGTGGTCAACACATGCCGTCCTTTGGAAGGGACGCTGTTGATGGTGAATTCGAGGTTCTGAATCTCGTTCAGCTTGTCTTTTTTCTCCATCTTGGCCAGGGTCTTGATCCGGGACTGGACCAGATTGGCCAGCCGGGCCTTGGCGCGAAACTGGGTGATGAACTGCTCTATTTCCTTGCGGCGCTTTTCATCATTGATCCGGGTTTTTTCGTAAATGGCTTCTTCCTGGACGACCTGTGAGTAATATTTTTCTGAATCACCGGTCACCTTTTTTATTTTTCCCCGATGGATGCCGATAACATGGGTCACCAGCGAATCCATAAAACCGCGATCATGCGTAATCAGCATCAACTCGTGGGGCCAGGCCGATAAAAAACCCTGAATCCACCGGATTGAGGCAATGTCCAGGTAATTGGTCGGCTCGTCGAGCAGCAGCAGGTCCGGCTCGGAGATCAGCGCCTTGGCCAGGTTGAGCCGTACCTGGAAACCACCCGAAAATTCACCGGGCGGACGGGTCAGGTCGTCCATGGCAAATCCAAGACCGGTGAGGATGCGCTCGACCTTCCAGTGATGGTCCCGCTCGTTGACCGGCAGGCTCTGCATCCCTTCGTCGAGAATCGTCTCGCCGGTAAATTCCAGGTGCTGCTTGACATGCCCGATCCGGTAATTGCGCGGCATGTTAATCCGCCCGTCATCGGGTGTTTCCAGACCGGTGATGATCCGAAACAACGTGGTTTTACCATGTCCGTTGCGACCCACCAGCCCCACTCTTTCGCGGGCGTTGATTTTAAAGTGTACACCGTCAAAAAGGATATGGTCGCCGTAGCTTTTGTGCAGATTTTCGATACTGATCATTTATACATCGGGTCCGGTTAATAAAAGATGGGTCCTCCTTACTACCCTTTTATGCCTAAAGCAAACCCCGGGCGGGTGTGGCAGGCCGGTCAGGGGGTCGGGCAATGGGCGGAAATGCCGTCCCTGCCTTCAAAACAACCGCGCCCGGAACCGTTTCCTGTCATTCTACACTTGCTCAATTCATGGTTTGTGTGCTTTGTAAACAATACCCTTGGCGGCCTCCGGATATCCGCGGGTATGATCCGGCCCGATCCCCCTTTCCGGTTGCTTAAAAACGGGGCGATGACCGGCATCAGCCGGCACCGGATCAACGGCCCCCGGGAACACCCATGTTAAAAGAAAGGACATTCCTCATGAAACGCGGGTTGAAAATATTTTTGATTTCGGCGGCTGCCGTGCTGCTCGTTTTTCTGGCCGCGGCGGGGTGGTATCTCGCCCGGGCGGTCCCCATCGGCACCGGTTATGTTGCCAAGTACCTGTGTACCAGCACCTTTGTCTCGCACCGGGAACCGGAAACCGTTTTCGAGGAAGATGTCCGGCCCGTCAACCCTCTGGCAAATGTCATGACATGGCAAATAGACATGAAAGGGAAATCGGTCACCGCCAGGGCGCTATGGCTTTTTCAGTCCAGGGCCATTTACAGAGAAGGCTGCGGCTGCACGCTCCTGGCAGGAGCCGATGAGAAGCAGCTGCGGCAGCAGGATTTTTATCAATTTTCGGAAAACAGTAAAAACCGGTCCGGCATCACCCGTCAGTCCTGGCAGGACGACACGGAAGGCGCCGTCGATCCAGCGGCCCTGGGAATTGACACCGCCAGGCTTCAACATGCCGTAGACGCCGCTTTTTCAGAGCCGTCACCGGACAATCCCAAGAAAACCCGTGCGGTGATCGTTGTGTACAACGGCCACCGGATTGCGGAACGTTATGCGCCCGGATTCGGCCCGGACATGCCGCTTCCGGGCTGGTCCATGACCAAAAGCATCACAAACGCCCTGGTGGGGATTCTGGTGAAAAAGGGAAAACTCGATATCCACCAGCCGGCGCCGGTTCCGGAATGGCAAAATCCGGACGATCCCCGACATCGAATTACTGTGGACCAGCTGCTTCGCATGAGCAGCGGGTTACAATTTGAAGAAGTATACGCTCCGCTTCACGATGCCACCGACATGCTTTACGGCGCCGGGGATTTTGCCGCCTTTGCCGCCGCAAAAAATCTGGAAACCCCACCGGATACAAAATGGAGTTATTCCAGCGGCACGGCCAATATCATTGCGGGAATCGTCCGCCGGGAAGCGGAGAAAATTCACGGCCACTATTATGATTTTATACGGCAGGAACTTTTTGACAGGATCGGCATGACCAGCGCTCTGATCGAACCGGACGGTTCCGGTACATTTGTCGGCTCATCCTATGGCGTGGCCACCCCGAGGGACTGGGCCCGGTTTGGTCTGCTCTATTTAAACGACGGCGTATGGCATGGGGAGCGGATTCTGCCGGCGGGGTGGGTGACATATACCGCCACGCCAACGCCCGGCGCCCCCAGAGGCGAATACGGGGCCCATTTCTGGCTCAATGCCGGCCCGCCATCTCATCCTGAAAACCGGCCATGGCCCGATGCCCCGTGTGATACCATCGCCGCCGAGGGGTATCAGGGACAGAGAGTCATCGTCATTCCATCCCGAAAACTGGTTCTCGTCCGTTTTGGCGCCACGTCCAACCGGCTGGCCTGGGATACGAATGAATTTATCGGCAATGTGATAAAGGCGATGCCCGCTGCCGGTGCATAGACGCGTGGCCGCCGGAAAAGGAGCGGCAAATATGATCGATATCGTTTGGTCAATTTTTAATAATCACCGCCGCCGTTTCGCTTCGATCGCTTTCTTTAAGGCCGTAACCTTGGGACCGTCACGGGTCCACATCCGGCACGAGTCTATCAGAAACCCTTTGTCGCTGAGGCTGTCGATATCTTTCGGCACGGGCGGCCGGTTTTGCCGTTTGCAGGCCAGCGCGCCCTGAACAATCTCTTGAGACATGGCGATAATCAGGTTGCAAAGGTGGGCGCACCCCTTTTTTCCGCCCATGAGCCCGCGGATTTTTTTTGAAAAACCGGCTTTGACCTCAAGGCCCTTGAGTTTTTCAACCGTATCAAGGGTGGCCGGGCATTCGGCCAGGGGGACATGGACCATCTCGACCCGGGCATCCTCTATCTCAAGAGAATCCACCTGTATCAACAATTTGACATCCAGATGGTGAACGATACCGGGTTCCCTTGCTGTGCCGGTGACGTCATACACTTTGGCATGGCGCCGGTCCTTCAAGATCCCGTGCACAATTATCCGGGAATCGGTGCAGGGATAGGTCGCCAGTTGGATATCGCGTGTATGTAATTTCTCTCCGCTTTTTATCATGTGACCGAACATGATGCCTGAATATGAAATTCAGGGGCCTTGTGTCAATAAATAGATTGGCGCGTTTAGATTCGGCCGGCCGGTCTGGCAATCCCGATTTTTTTTCTACTTTATGGGTTTTCCGGCATCGTGGTCCCACCGTCTTTACCGGAGCGGATGACCGGGAAGCGCCGGCCGCACTTTAAGAACGGTTTCCCTGCGAATGGCCACGGTTCCCGGTCTGGCGCCTTTGGGCTTGGTAACAAATCGGGCGCGGGTGCAGGATACGGCAGTCACCCCGCCGGTACGGGCTTTGCTGTGCCAGGCGGCGATGGCGGCGGCGGCTTTTTGGGTATTCCGGTCGGGCTGGCGGCCGGACTTTGAGTGCAGGATGACATGACTGCCCGGCATCCCCCGCACGTGAAACCACCAGTCATTGGGCGACGCGGTTTTCAGGCTCAGGCGGTCATTGTCCGCATCGGTTTTACCGGCCATGACGATCCAGTCTTCAGAAAGGGCGTAGGTCCACACCTTCGGCGCCACCGGCCGATAGCGATGGTTTTTTTCTGTCATGGTTCGGGTGGATATCGCCGGATGGTGACATTGGGCTGCTGGATCCAGGCATCGATCTTTTTGCGGGCCCAGCGTTTAAAATAAAACCGGGTAACGGGAATGAGAAGGAGGAGGCCGGCCATGTCAGTGAGGATACCCGGGGTCAGTAAAAAAAGGCCGGCCACGAAAATAATGGCCGCATCAATCAGGTCCTCGGCGGGCATATGCCCGGCCTGCATCTGGGCGCGGATGCGAAGCATGGTCTGCATGCCCTGCATCCTGGCCAGATAGGCGCCGGCCAGCCCGGTCAGCACCACCAGGGCGAGGGTATTGAGAATACCCATGGCACTGCCGAGTTTGATCAGAATATACAGCTCCAGCAGGGGAATCATCGTAAATGCGATAAACAACTTGGGGAACATATCTGTTTCTCCCGAACCGTTATGTCAGCTTATTATACCAATCCCTTACGTCAGGGTCCAATGGATCAACCGGTTGTTTCCCGTAATGGCGGCAATATGATCACAGGTAAACCAGATCTGGTGAACGACAAATTCACGCTTGTCGTACCCGGCAATGAGGTGCGCTTCATCCACAACCTTTAAAATACGACAGCGGGACAGTCCGGTGAAGCCCACGCCCATCGCCTTCAATACCGCCTCCTTGGCCGTCCAGAACCGGAAAAAGGCGGCCGGCGCCCTGCCGCCGATGGTGTCCCACTCCTTCTCGTCGGCAATATATTCCATGATTGCGCTTTTCACGTCGCGTGTCCGTTCGATATCGATACCCACCGTTTCGGTGGCTGCCACACCGGCGACGAAGCGGGTTTTGTGGGAAATAGACCAGCAGGTGCCACGGGCCGGGACGGGCGCGCCGGCGTCATTTTTAGGAAAACCGGTCAGCGTGAGGCCGCTTTTTTCAGCACTGATCCGGGCGGCCTGCCGGGCCAGTCGACTCAACGCCTGGGCCTGCGCTTTCCGGTGCAGCCGCCGCTCGGCAGCGGGCACTTTCAGAATCACGGGGAAAAGGGTGCCGGAGTTATGGGCCATCGGATTGTATCTTCAGCGCTTCTTGATAAACCCGGTTCCGCGAGACCTTAAATTCACCGGCCATTTCCCTGACGATGACAGACAGGGGACGGTCTCCCGCTGACAGAGCATCGGCCAGCGATGCGCGGATCAATTCCCAGGGTACCGGTTTTTTTACCGTATTACCAGCCACCAGCAGGGTGCATTCCCCTTTAACTGCCGGGCGACGGGCCAGCCGGTCGGCAATGTCGGACAAGCGGCCGCGGAGAAATTCCTCGTACAATTTGGTCATCTCCCGGCCCAGCACAGCCGGCCGGTTGCCCCATGCCGATGCCAGTTCAGTGATGAGTGCATGGATCCGTTTCGGCGATTCATAAAAAATAAGGGTACGCGGGTCATCGGCCAGATCGGTGATCTGCGTTGTCCGGCGGGCTTTTTTGGGAGATAGAAACCCGATGAAGACAAAACTGTCCGTGGGCAGGCCCGAGACGCTCAGCGCGGTAATCAGCGCCGACACCCCGGGAATGGGAATAACCGGTATTCCTTCGTCCAGGGCCGTTGTGACCAGCCGGTAACCCGGATCAGACACCCCCGGCGTGCCGGCGTCGGTGACCAGCGCCAGATTATCACCGGTTTTCAGCTGGTTGATCAGCCGGGGCGTTTTGCGGGTTGCGTTGTGCTCGTGGTAGGCTGTCTGGGCCGTTGGGATCTCATGATGGGCCAGGAGGCGACCGGTATGCCGGGTGTCTTCGGCCACCACGAGATCCACTGCCATCAGGGTTTTGACGGCCCGCAGGGTGATGTCATCCCGGTTGCCGATGGGGGTGGCCACCACGTAAAGGGTCCCGGTTCCGACAGTGATGGAAGAATTATCCATAGGCAAGGTTAAAGGCATTCTGAAAGTGCTCGATTGTGGGCAGCTTGCCGCTGTAACGGATGGTGACGACATCGAAACGGGCCCGGCTGTCGGAATGGCCTGTTTTCTTCAGGTAGGTGAGCGCCGCGATGGACAGGTGGCGCTGTTTGGTCGGGGTGACGGCATATTTCGGATGGCCGTAGCGGTCCGAGCGGCGGGCCTTGACCTCCACAAATACCCATGTATCCCCGTCTTTGGCGATGATGTCGACTTCACCCATGCGGGTGCGAAAATTGCGCTCGACAATCCGGTACCCCAGGCGTTTGAGGAAGCCGATGGCCATTTCCTCGTTTTTTCGGCCAAACCGATGGGATCGCGCGCTCATGGGTTTTGTGCCTCAGTTCGTGTGGCCAACATCGACGCCCTTGAAGCTTTTGCGATGGATCGGGCAGCTCCCGTAAGTCCGGATGGCCGCTTTATGGGCCCGGGTCGGGTATCCCTTGTGGCCGGCAAAACCGTATTGCGGAAATTCCCGGTCGTACACTTCCATCAGCCGGTCCCGGGTGACCTTGGCGACAATGGAGGCCGCGCTGATGGTCATGCTACGGGCGTCGCCCTTGACCACGGCGTCCTGGGGCAGATCGGAAGGAATCGTGTATGGCCCGTCAATGAGCAGAAAGTCCGGTGCCGGTTTCAGATGAACAACGGCCAGGGCCATGGATAAAAGGGCGGCCCTGAGGATATTCACCCGATCGATGAAAACCGGGTCCACAATGCCGATGCCGATGGTCAGCGCCCGCTGGTAAATATCGTTGTAGAGACGGTTCCGTTTACCCGGCGCGATTTTTTTGGAATCGGTAACGCCGGGCACGTCAAAATCGGCGGGCAGAACCACCGCCGCACTGACCACGGGACCGGCCAGCGGGCCCCTTCCCGCCTCGTCAACCCCGGCCACGCAACGATAGCCGCTGCGCGCGGCGGCTTTTTCCAGCTGCCAGGTATGCGGTGTCCCCGTCGCCATGACCGACTCCCGTTATGCCGGTGCAGTCCGTTTCGAAAATGGACGTTCTGAAAAAAAGCGCCGGCTAGTTTTCGCGCCGTTCCCGGATTCGGGCGGCTTTTCCGCGTAAATTGCGCAGGTAGTAAATCTTGGACCGCCGGACCCGCCCCCGGCTGATGACTTCCACGGTATCAATATTGGGTGAATGCAGGGGGAAAATTTTTTCCACACCCACGCCGTAGGAAACCTTGCGGACCGTAAAAGTCGCGTTGCTGGTTCCCCGGCGGCGGCTGATGACCACTCCCTGGAAAGCCTGAATCCGCTCTTTACCGCCCTCGCTGATTTTTACATTCACCTTGACGGTGTCGCCAGGCGCAAAAGACGGCATGTCCATGCGCATCATTTCCTGTTCAATCGCTTTGATCTTTTCCATGAGTCTTCTCCAATCGGTTCTATTTTTTTCTATTCAGCAGCTATTGTTAGTCATTTTTACAGCCGGGGCCATGGACTGCGGAAATCCCGTCAGTCGATGTCATCCGTCAATCCCATCAGCCGGTCAAGTACCGCTGTTGCCGCAGAGCGGACCGACAGGTGATTATAATCGTTTTCTCCGCCCCGGATCGGCGCCAGACAGAGATCCGCGGCAGCCATCATCTCCGGCGCCAGCCCCCAGGCGGTTCCGAAAACCAGGAGGTGCGGCCGGCCGCCGGCCAGTTCTTTTTTCAGGCCGGCATACGAGATATCGGCTGCGTCGCCCCTGGAGCTGGTGACCACCACCACCGGAGATCCGTGGCCATCGGATGCCATCCGCGCAACAACTGCATCAAGGGTGTCGGCCAGTTCAACCCGTTTCAATGCGTCACGCCGGGTCGGGTTATACGTGGCGCCGTAGCCGGTGACCCAGTGGTCGATCACTTCCCGGACAAGGTCCTGCTGGTCGGCCAGCGGCGTGACCACAAAAAAACGCCGGGCCCCATAGGTCCGTGCCGCCCGGGCAATATCATGCAGATCGAGCGGCGTTACCGCCGAGGCGATGGTATCACCGGCCTTGTTGAGCACCGGGTAGTGCAAAAGCGCGATATCAATACGGATATCCTGCCGGCCGTTTGCCGATGCCATAAGCTCCCGCCCCGATCCCTTACGCCGACCCGGCTTTAATCAGCCGGGCGAGACGGGCCTGCCAGCTTTTTAAAACAGCGCGCTCCGCATCCGTCAAGTCCCGGCCGTTCAACAGGTCCGGCCGTTTCAGCAGGGTCCGTACCAGGGCCGATTCCCGCCGCCAGCAATCGATCTTTTCATGATTGCCGGAAAGAAGCACGTCCGGTACCGCCCGGTCTTCAAAGACTCTTGGCCGGGTGTACTGGGCATGGGCCAGCATGGGTTCCGAAAACGAATCGGTCGCAGCCGAAGTTTCACCGCCCAGCGCCCCGGGCAGCAGTCGGGTCACGGCGTCCACCACCACCATGGCGGCCAGCTCGCCACCGGTAAGAACAAAGTCTCCGATGGACAGTTCCCGGTCAACCAGCGTTTCACAGATCCGCTCATCAATCCCTTCGTACCGCCCGCAGACCAGCACGAGCGCCCGCATCCCGGCCAGTTCCCGGGCGGTTTCCTGATCAAATACCCTGCCCTGGGGGGTCAGGTGAATAACCGTCGTATCCGGATGTCGGCCCGTCGCCGCGCGGATGGCGCCGGCCAATGGCTCGGGCTTCATGACCATGCCGTCGCCGCCGCCAAATGGCCGGTCGTCGGTCTCCCGGTGCCGGCCGGGCGCATGGTCCCGGATATTGATCACATCCGGATCAATCACGCCCTTCAGCATGGCCCGCCTGATAATGCCGTGGGCAAAAAATCCGGTGAACATGTCCGGGAAAATCGTCAGGATCGTAAATTTCATCGGTATTCCGATAAAAAAACCGGCCCGGAAACGGCCGGCGGTGAAAAACGATCGTGGGCTGTTTCACGCATATTCCGGCAACGTCACCTGCATGCAGTTCTTTATTGTGTCAACCTGATGGACCACCGAAGCAATCGCCGGAATCAGCGTTTCCGTTTCGCCGTTCCGGATCACATAGACATCATTGGCGCCGGTGGCAATAATTTCCTTGAGCACACCTATATATTCGCCGTTGCGGCCGGTGACCCGCATGCCGATCAAATCGCTCCAATAATAGGTGTTTTCCTCCGGTTCGGGAAGCTGACTGCGGTCGATCAGCAGCAGCGCCCCCTTCATCGCTTCCGCGGCATCCCGATTCTCAATACCGCTGAAAGCTAACAATACGCGCCGGTTATGCGGTTTTACCCATTTAACGGTCTGCCCAAGGAGGTCGCCGCCAGGCAATTGTAAAAAAAGATGATCGCCGGCTGAAAACCGGCTGTTGTCGGGCGCGTAAAAGAAAACCTTTACCGCTCCGGCCACGCCGTGCGGCCCGACGATTTTTCCAATGGGGATTCGGTTGCTGTCATCCATGGCCGGACCCGGCAGCTATTCAATAATCTCAAGTACCGTGCGCTTATTCAGCTTGGCGGCTGCCGCATTTAAAATGGTCCGCATGGCCCGGGCTGTCCGGCCCTGTTTGCCAATCACCTTGCCCAGGTCTTCCTTGGCAACGTTCAATTCCAATACGGCAGTCTGGCTGCCTTCAATTTCATTGACAACCACCTGCTCTGGAAAATCCACCAGGGCCTTGGCAATACTTGTAACTAAATCCTTCATTCATTCCCCCTTAGTACCCGCATATGAAAAAAATACCTCGCCTACGCGGTCCCAGAATAAACGCCTTCTTTTTTCAGGATATTGTTCACCGTATGGGTGGGCTGTGCGCCCTGCCCCAGCCAGTATTGGACCCGTTCGGTCTGCAACGTGACTTCCGCCGGATCTTTCAGCGGATTGTAGGTTCCCAGTATTTCCAAAAATCTGCCATCCCGGGGATTTTCGATATCCGCCGCGACGATACGGTAAAAAGGTCTTTTTTTACCCCCATGTCTGGCCAATCTGATTTTTACGGACATTGTGTCTCCTTTGAATTAAAATGGAAGCATGCCGCGGCCAAGACCGCGCATTCCCCCTTTATTGAGCTTTTTCATCATTTTCATGACTTGGGCATAGTTTTTCAATA
>CAZNZW010000052.1:0-21515 GCA_964577615.1 uncultured Desulfobacterales bacterium
CAAGGACATATGAATAGCCATTTTCATGGTCCCGCATATATCCAGAGCCAAAGGCGTCACGCTGGGTCCAGGAGTAGACAGGTTTGCCGGAATTGACTTCAAAATACTCGTTTTCCCAGGCAGAAATCGCCGTGGGATTCCAGTCTTTAACCGTGTACAGCGTATAATTGGCATCATCCCCGGAAATGGTGTAGTCGATGGCATATTCAAAGACACCATCGTTGTTGATATCCAGAGCAAAATCACCGGGCCGATAGGCGGCTGTGCCATGTTCCAGATCAAACCCCGTCTGTAATCCAAAGTAGAGACGGTTGGCATTAAATTGCAATCCGGTATACTCCACATCGTAGGCTTGGCCGCCAAATCCCGGGCCAACGGATCCATGCTCCCCAACGCCGTCATCATTGGTATAATGCCCGGCCCATTCAGTTGTATTAAAGGAGCCATCCACCACCGGGGTGGCCATTGCCTGTCCAACCCATAAAAAAACGGCCAATGCTAAAAAACTTAAACTGATTTTCTTCATTTCCATGTTTTCCTTTCGATTGATTTAATCTTGCCTTCTGCCGATCAGAAGATAACAATGTGGCATAGCAAGATGGATGCCAAAGTGAAGGCGCGAATGGAAAAAAGATAAAATGTACGATAATGCAATGAATATAAATAGTTAAACGCATGTTAGGCGTCGGCTGCGGAACCGGCAAGGTCGATGGGCTCCGGGATAACCGGCGCACTGTGGAACAAAGGTAATAGCTTATCGGGAATGTGTAATTTATTTCCCAGTCAGCCGGGTGGGGGAAACGGCCGCAGTATATTGGGAGGCTTTATACCTGAACAGATTCGGAGGCGCCCGGTTTTCAGGCGGTTCGCGGGAGGGTTACAGCGTTTCCAGAAAAGTCAGATCTCTGCTCTGGGTGTTTTTGGTCCCGATGGTGAGTATCTCAAGGGTATGATCCCTGCGGGGGCGGTAATACAATCGGCCATTGTAGGCCAGCCGGATCTCAAAGACGGTTGCCCGGTTTTTCTTGCCGAAAACTTTGCGTTTGACGGGAACCTTTGCGGGGTCTTTGTCCAGCTGATGGATGATCTCTTCGCATTTTATTTTCATATCGTCGGTGAGCGGTATAAAACCGCTGATGGCCCGGTCGTGAAAATGGAGTTTTTTATACAAAGTGCCAAACCGTCGGGACAGGATGTCGGCCGCCCGGGCCTGCTGCTTTCCCTGTTTCTGTTTTAATTTATCCTGCCGGGTCAGTTCGTTTCTCAATGCGTTTATCTCTGTTTCCTGATCATTCAGGCGGGCCAGATAATTTTCCATCTGTTTTTCAAGACGGACGATTTCCTCAATATAATTGTCTTCATTGCGGCCGGCTTTCCGGCGCTCTTTGCTTAATTTTTCAGAGATAATCTGAATGTCGCTGGCTAATTCCGTCTTTTCGCTGTTCAGCGTCTCAAGTCGGCGGGCCAGGGTTTCGCCCCGGTTCTGCAAGGCGTGGATAGCGGCTTCTTTTTCCAGTTGTTCCCGGATTGCTTTCTGTACCCCGCGGCGGTAATACAGGTATAAGATACCCACCGAGAGCAGAAGGAAAAAAGCCAGCAGCAGGTTGGCCAGGCGGGTATTGTGCGTAAGGGTAACGGCGGTATGGACGGTGAGCCCTTCGTTCATGAGAGCGAAATTATCGGCGGCAATTTGGCCGGAATCCGGGGGAACAAAGCTGTCCGGGGCATCAGCTGGGTACGCCGGATAAATCCGGGTGCCGGAACGGGTTGTGACGGTAACGTCCGTTTTTATTCCCCAGGTCTGCCAGTGAAGATGGGAAAGATATTGGTTGATATTCTGATTGACGGCCTTCCGCAGGCGGACCGTGCCGGTCAGCAGCGCAGTGGTGTCGCCAATATAGACAGATTCTATCTGAAGTAAAAACTGATGGTTAAGATAATTTTCCAGAAATATCAGCGAGCCGATATAGAGAATCGGCGGCAGTAACACACCAACAAGTAATATTTTAAATGATAAATGCTTCATGACGCATATCGGCCTGATCCAGTCATTGCTGCGTTGCGCCAGCAATCGGGCATGACAGCGGTTGTGTGTGCCCCTGTTTGTCGGATACCGGCCAGGCGTCTATTGAGATAAAATTTCTTTTGCCTGATCCGCGCCGTCAAATTGATTGTTTAAAGACAGCGCTTTTTTAAGATATTTTGTGGCCTGATCCGTGTCGCCCTTCCCATGATAAGCCATGCCGAGGTGGTAGTTGATTGCCGGATTTTTCGGCATCTTTGTCAGACTGTCTTTTAATTCGGCGATGGCACTGGCGTAAATACCCTTTTTATATAGAATCCACCCCAGGGTGTCCATGACCCGGGGGTCATTGGGGTATTTTTCTTTGACTTTGCGCGCCAGGGAAAGCGCCTGATCCAGATCCTTGTTTTTTTCGGCCAGCTGGTAGGCCAGATTGTTGGCGGCCGGTACAAAATCCGGGTTGATTTTAAGTGCCTGACGATATTCTTTTTCGGACAGATCAGGGCGTTTCTGCATGTCGTAAATTGTTCCCAGCATCATATGGGGCTGGGCCTGGTTCGGATTTTTTGCCAGGGCCGCCTGATATTGGGAAATCGCCTTGTCCTGCTGGCTGTTCATCATATAAATCCGGGCCAGCGCGTAATACGGCCGGAGAAAATCCGGATTGGCCGTCAGGGCCGCCTGATAGGCCGCCTCGGCGTTCTTGATTTTTTTTTGGGTCATCCAGACGTTACCCTTTAGATATTGAACTGCCGCTACCAGAGCAGGCGTGTCTTTTACTTTTTCCAGCTGCGCATTACATGCGGAAAGGGCCTCGCCGGATTTTTTATCGGCCAGATGCACCAGGACCACCTGGGTAAACACATCCACCAGCTTCGGGTTCAACGCAAGGGCTTTATTAAAATAGGTCAGTGCCTGCCCATTGGCTTTCCGCTGGCGGGCCAGAAGACCCATCCGGTAGTAACCGATCGGCTTGTCCGGTGCCACTTTGATGATGGCTGAAAACGCATTCTCCGCCTGAGTCAGGTTTCCGGAAAGCATATCCGCATTTCCCGCTGTCTCCAGTGCCCGGATATTATGAGGATCCAGATCGAGAATCGCCTGGCTTTCCCTGCGGGCAGTATCAAAATCCCGTTCCGACAGAGCCAGGTCTGCCAGGGCGAGCCGGGCTTTAACATGCCCGGGATTCAGCTCGACGGCCCGGTCAAGCGCCTTTTTTCCCACCTGACGATCGCCCTGCCGGATATGGGACAGCCCTTTTAAAAAAAAGGCCTGGCTCGATCGGGGATCTTCCTTGACCAGCTGGTCCAGCAGGGCGATGGCTTCCGGGTACTGGCGCCGGGCCACATTGATCTCACTTTTGAGCAGCCGGGAGGGAAAAAATCTGGGCCGCTTGTCCAATATGGCGGCAATGATTTTGTCGGCATGGTCGAAATCCCTGTGCTTGAAGTAATAGCGGGCAACGGTATCCTGGATCCGAATATCGTCGGGTTTCAGCTCCCGGGCTTTTTGGTACATTTTAAGGGCATCGTCTCCGCGGCCGGTGGCATCGAGGAATCCGGCCAGCACAAGGTAGGGTTTTATCGCGGCAGCGTCTTTGGTAATGGCCGCCCGGTAGGCTTTCTCGGCCGCTGCGGGCTTTTGGGTCCGCACATAAAAATTACCCAGAATGACGGACAGGTCCGAATTCTCCGGATGCAGCGCGATAGTGCGGCGCAGCTCGGATTCGGCTGACTCGAACTTCTTTCCGGCAATATAAAATCGAACCAGGGCCATGTGCGGCGCAATCGCACTGGTATCTATCGCAATGGCCTTTTCAAGTGCCGCTCTGGCGTCATCACGCTGGCCCAGAGAAGTCAGGACCCGGGCCAGACCCAGATAAGGCCGTGTTTTTTCAGGAGCGACGGCAATAATATGTTTAAATGTGACCACGGCGCCGGATAGATCTTTTTCCCTAATCTGGATGCCGGCTTTGAGATTGAGAGCTTCGACGTGATCCGGGGTTTTGGCGAGGATTTTGTCGACCCGCTTTTTCGCTTCATCGGTCTTTTTGGCCAGCAGATAAAAAGTTGCCATTTTGGCGGTGGCATCTAAATTATCCGGGTCGAGTTTTTCGATGCGGGCGTAGGTCCTGAACGCTTCCTGGGCATTTGCCAGTTTGAGGTAGGTTTCGCCGAGTTTGATGTAGGCGGCGAGATATTTGGGGTCGAGTTGGACGGCGTTTTTGTATTCAATAACAGCACTTTTATATTCGCCCTTTTCGAAATAGCCGTTCCCCTTTTCAAAATGCGCCTTCTTCTTGTCTGCGTCAGACGCGCAGCCCGAAATGGCCATTAGAATGATGAGGAGAACGGTAAATGACTTGAATGCACGACCCATGAATCTGACCTCCGTTTTGCATAATTAGAAAAAGAATCTAACCCTGTCTGGATGATCGTTTCAGCTAAAACGGTCGCTCTGAAGTTTTGCAGGATCTATGCCACTTCGCGCAACAATACGGCATGTGCGGAAAAAGTCAATCAAAATGGCTTTTACAGGCATGCCCGGCCGATTGACCGGCCTGTGCGGCCCGATGATAGCCGCCGGTTAATATTGACAATTTTATATAAACGTGACATACGGCAATTGGTTGATATCGTCTCTGGCGAAGGCTGGGCGGCGGATTGGGCCACGATCGCCGGTATCGGTTTCAGGGGGAGATACCCTGCCGATTCGGACTGTTTTTCTTCATATGGGTACAAATTTACCTAATCGTAATGGAACTGGGAGCGAAAAGATGAAACAGGATTACGAAAAACTCGGCGCATTTTACCTGGGGAAGGCATACGACCTGGCATCCCGGACGAAAAAGGATGACCTGGTTCTTTACGATTCGAAAGATTTGAATACCCATGCCGTGATCATCGGGATGACGGGCAGCGGGAAAACCGGCCTGGGCATCGGGCTGCTCGAAGAAGCCCTGATCGATAACATTCCGGTGATCGCCATCGATCCCAAGGGGGATCTGTCCAATCTGCTGCTGACTTTTCCCGCTCTGTCTCCGGCGGATTTCCGGCCCTGGATCAATCCCCAGGATGCGCTTAACCAGGGAATGACGGAAGATAAATTTGCCGCCGCCCAGGCCCGGACCTGGCAGGAAGGTCTGGCCGATTGGGGGCAGGACGGGGAACGGATTGCCCGCCTGAAATCGGCGGCGGATTTCGCTGTATACACGCCGGGTTCCAGTGCGGGAATCCCGGTCAGTGTGCTGCGCACCTTTGCCCCGCCACCGGCGGCAATTTCAGAGGATAGCGATTTATTAAGAGACCGGATTCAGACCACGGCGACAAGCCTGCTGGCTTTGCTTGGTATTGAGGCCGACCCCATTACCAGCCGGGAGCACATCCTGCTGTCCAATATTTTTGAGCAGGTCTGGGCCACCGGGCAGGGCCTTGATCTGGCCGGTTTGATCCAGACGATTCAGTCGCCGCCCTTTGAGCGGGTCGGCGTCATGGATCTGGACGCGTTTTTTCCGGCCAGGGACCGGTTCGGTCTGGCCATGCGGCTGAATAATCTGCTGGCGGCGCCGGGATTTGACACCTGGCTGGAAGGCGCGCCCCTGGATATCGGCCGGTTTTTGTACACGCCCCAGGGCAAACCGCGGGCATCGATTTTCAGCATCAGCCACCTGTCAGACTCCGAACGGATGTTCTTTGTCTCCATGCTGCTGAACGAGCTGCTCGGCTGGATGCGGACCCAGTCCGGTACATCGAGCCTGCGGGCCATTCTCTACATGGACGAAATTTTCGGGTATTTTCCGCCGGTCAGCAACCCGCCGTCCAAAGCGCCGCTCCTGACCCTGCTGAAGCAGGCCCGGGCGTTCGGCCTGGGGGTGGTTTTATCCACCCAGAATCCCGTGGACCTTGATTATAAGGGCCTGGCCAACACAGGGACCTGGTTCATTGGACGGCTTCAAACCGAAAGGGACAAGGAACGGGTCCTGGCCGGGCTGGAAGGGGCGGCTGCCGGTGGCGGGTTTAACCGGGGCCGGATGGAGGAAATCCTGGCGGGGCTGGGGAAACGGGTGTTTCTGCTTCACAATGTCCACGAAACCGAACCGGCGATTTTTCAGACCCGTTGGGTGTTGTCGTATCTGCGCGGCCCCATGACCCGGGATCAGATCAAGCGGCTGACCCGGGAGACGGCGTCTGATTCGACCGTCGGAAATGCGCCTGCCGATGCGGCACCCGCGCGTGCTGATGCGCCTGCCACGATGCAGTCGACTGCCCCGCCGGGGCCGCCGGACATGGATGTTTACTACCTGAGCGCATCCGGGGCCGGGAAGGGGCTTGTTTACCAGCCAGCGGTGATCGGACGGATGGATGTCCATTATGAGAACAAAAAATATCAGGTGGATACCACCGAAACAGTGGCTCTGGGGACTGAGCTGACCGACGGTCCGGTGGTACTGGACTGGGACGATTCTGTGGCCTTTGATCCGGATTTTATCGGAACCGCGCCATTGGCCGGGGCCGGGTACGGCGACTTACCGGCAGATGCCAGAAAAACGGCTTCCTACCGGAAATGGCAGAAGGACCTGCTGCGCTGGGTGCGCCAGAATCGTCCGCTGATGCTGTATCGTTCCAAAACGTACAAGCTGACCAGTCATCTGGGGGAGACCGAGGGCGCTTTCCGGGCCCGCCTGTCCCAGGCGATCCGTGAAAAGCGTGATCTGGCGGTAGAAAAACTGCGGGCTCGATACAACAGACGATTTACGACATTGCGGGATCGTCTCCTGCGGGCCGAACAGGCCATCGCCCGGGAAGAGGAACAGTCCAAATCCCGCAAGGTGCAGACGGCCATCTCCTTTGGCACGGCGATTCTCGGTGCCTTTCTGGGGCGCAAGGCGGTCAGTGTTCGATCGGCATCGCGCATGGGCACGGCCATGCGGTCGGCTTCCCGGATGCAGAAAGAGAAAATGGATGTGGCCCGGGCCCGGGAACGGGCCGAGACCATTTACCAGCAGCAGCTTGATTTAGAGGCGCGCCTGCAGGCAGATATCGATAAAATTGAATTTACCATGAATCCGGAAAGTGAAGTGCTTGACGAAATTGCCATTAAACCGAAAAGCGCCGATATCACGCTGGAGATTTTCGGTCTGGCCTGGATGCCGTATCGCAAAAATGCCGAAGGGCGCCTCAGCCCGGACTGGCAGTAGTGGACCACGGCCCCCTGTGCCCATCGGTCTGGTGTTGAAAGCCAGCGCGATACACAGGCAGGTCGGTTAGGTATTTATCAGCGTCCGCGGGCGGCCGTCAGTTATCGGAATCCGTATTTCCCGCGTCATTCATGAAGGGCGCCGGCCAATCAGAATTGATTCGCCGGCGCCGTTTTTCATCTATTAAACCGGTAGGCTATTCTTTTTCCAGCAGGATCACCCGGTAGCCGCCCCGGCGTCCCTTGACGAGGAGCTGTACGGCGTCTTTGTCTTTGGCCGATGTAATCAGATCGGTAAAAGCCCGGGCATTATCCACGGATTTTCGATCTATTTCCTTGATCAGATCGCCGGCTTCCAGACCGGCCTTGTCCGCAATACTGCCGGGCTTGACATGAACAACCACCACGCCGCTTTCATTTTCGTCGTATCCGAAGCGACGGGCCATTTCCGGTGAGAGGTCATCCACCTGGAAACCGAATCCCTGATCGATCCCCTTGTGCTTTTTGGCGGTCAGCTTGTCGGTATCCCGCTTGCTGAGCGTCACGGTAAAGGTTTTTTTATGGCCGTCGCGAATGACCGTCACGTCGGTTTTTTTGCCCACCGGCGTATTGGCGATCAAACGGGTCAGGTCCCGGCTGGAAGAGACCTTGCTGCCATCGACAGCAACGATGACATCTTCGACTTTGATGCCGGCCTTGTCGGCCGGGTTGCCCTCGAATACCTGGCTGATCAACGCTCCCTTGCCGTCGTCGATGTGGTAGTAATCGGCCAGCTTGGGGTCAAGATCCTGGATTCCCACGCCGAGCCATCCCCGGGTCACTTCGCCATTGTCTCTCAGTTGGGCGATGACATCCCTGGCCAGGTTGCTTGGAATGGCAAACCCGATACCGTGGCCGGTGGCCGTGATGGCCGTGTTGATGCCGATGACTTCGCCCTGCAAATTAAGAAGAGGGCCGCCGCTGTTGCCGAAATTAATGGAGGCGTCGGTCTGGATAAAATCGTCGTACGGACCCGACCCGATGGTGCGGCCCTTGGCGCTGACGATTCCGGCGGTGACGGTCTGTTCGAGGCCAAAAGGGCTGCCGATGGCGACCACCCAGTTGCCCACGGCCATCGCATCGGAATCTCCCATGACCAGAGGCGTGAGCCGTTCCCGGGGCTTGATCTTAATCAGGGCCAGATCGGTGGACGGATCTTTTCCCACGATTTCGGCCTTGTATTCTTTTCCGTTGGCGATCTTGACCGTCACTTCGTCCGCCCCTTCGATGACATGATTATTGGTGACGATAAATCCCTCCCGGTCAATGATAAATCCGGAGCCGAGGCTGCGCTGTTTAAAATCCTGCTGAGGTTCCTGGCGGGGGGAAGGACCGAAAAATTCCTCAAAGGGATTTTTTTCGCCAAACTGGCGGCCGAAGAAATGCCGGAATACCCGGCCGCCGCCTTTGACGGTTTTGACCGTGCGGATGTTGACCACGCCGGGTTTGGCCGTTTTGGCCAGATCGGTAAAATTGACCGGTACCAGGGCTGTTTTGGCGGTTGCCTGGGGTATAAAGCCGAAGCCGATGGCCGCAAGGCCCAGCACCAGCGCCAGCACGACAACTGTCTTGATAGATTTTTTCTGCATGGTTGCTCCTCCAATGTTTTCTTGAATGGTAATGAGATTTGCATAAACCATAAGGCATCCGTTTAACGAGAAGGTTACCTGAACATTACCAATCGGTCATGTTTGTCAAGGCGGCCGGCGGTTTCGTCCTGCGTCCGGCGTGCCCGTATGTGTCGGTGTCGCCATGCCGCCCGCGTGATGGATATCCCCTGTCGGTGCATGGAAAGCTTTTTCGATGATGATTGAAAAAAAGGGATGTTACGGGCGATTGTCTATTGGCGCAAATCCGGTACGGTAAAACGGGTGATCGATGCCAGCGCCGGCTGTTTCTTTCCGGAATACGGAAATCCGGCGCAATGACGCGGCATCCGGCAAGGGCATCCCCGCTGTTTCTACAGTTTGAACTGATCTTTCAGATATGTTTCCAGCCCGGCGAGTATGTCCTTCTGGGCAGCATCCAGGCGAATGTCTCCGGCATCCGCCTGCTCGCGCAGGGCGGCGATTCCCTTTAGCGCATCCATTGGTGTCCGGCGCCGCTGGCCCCGGTAATCGACCAGGGCGGCATCGGCGGTGGCCGGGTGAACCTGTTTTAAATACTGGTTGAATCGGCGGGTGAGCCGGCCGGAGACATCCTCTGGAAAATTGCGCGCCAGCAGCCGGCGGGCCAGTTGCCGGTAAACAGGGGCGGTCAGTTGCCCGGCCAGGGCTTCCTTTTTTCCGACATCGGCCGCGTGAAACTGCCGGCAGATTTCCGTATCCGGTTTTGACATGAACCCGGTTTCGTACAGGGCCGCATCCGGGTCCACATCGGGCACTTCCGGATAGCGGAATTCCCGGTGATAACGGACGATGTCGAGGAGAAGGGAATCGCCGGTCTGGAGCCAGCGCTGATTTTTTTCAATGACCGCCTGACGTTCGGGATCGACCCGCTGCCAGTACCGCGGCAGGGGGGGCAGGATAAAACCCGGTTCACCGAGTTTTTTGCGGAACACCCAGGTGTTCTCTGCCAGGGTGTCGGTGGTGGTGTCGGTCAGTTCCGGCAGATCCAGCCTGAGCCAGAGGGTTTGATTGCGATATGGAGTGGACTGGCCCAGGGAAATGACCGGGGCGAGGAACGACGCGTCGGTACCTATCCCGCCGTCGACCATCAACCCCAGCCGGTGGGGGCCGGCCGCACTCTGGAACGCGATCGGCAGGGCATCGATGCGTTCCTGATCGACGGTTTTGTCGAAATATCCACTGACATATTGCCATATTTCTTCGTGGCGGGCCAGCCGGCGGGCCAGGGCCAGTGTGGCGGCGGTATCGACCATGGCATCATGCGCCGGCCCTTCCGCCAGGTGATTGGCACGGCTTAGATTATCGAGTTTCAGGGAAGGTTTGCCGTTTTTTTCCGGCCATGTCAGGGCCTCTGGCTTGAAAAGGTAGTAGAAGAGGGTGACGGGGTAGATATCCATACGCCGGCAGTCGTTTTTAAACTGGTGCGTATAGGGCGGCAGCAGGTTGCGATAAAAGGAAAATCGGAGGAATTCATCGTCAAACCCCAGCGTATTGTATCCCAGGCTGATGGTGCCCGGCCGGTTAAATAGACGGTGGATTTCGGTGATGGCCACCAGCTCCCGGTGGGCGGATGAAAACGCATTCAGGTCGATCCGGTTGACGATCATCGCCTGGGGCGAAGGGATGACGTCCGCCCGCAGGCGGATATCCATGGTATGCTGTTCCAGTTCGGTAAGCGCCAGGTCGGTGCGGATGGCGGAAAAAGAAAGGACCTGGTCAAAGGCCCGGTTCAGGCCGGTGGTTTCGATGTCATAGAACAGACAGGTATTCATGGGGTTGCCTCTCCGGTGGCCATCAGGTGATTGTCGACGATAAATTTCAGGCGGAGTTCGGTCAGATCGGTATAGTCAATGGCTCCGGCCATGGCATCGTACGCCGGTTTGAGGCGCTGGATGCCATGACGGTCAAACGCGCTGAAAATCCGGGTCAGCTGTTCTTCGGAAACCGGCAGGCCCATGCCCAGCTGATCGGATGCCAGTGAATGGCCCTCTTTCCAGTAGCGGTAAAGATGGTCGAGCACCGTTTTCCGTTTGGCCAGAAACATGGCCATCAGTTCTTCGACGGTACGGCCGGCATTGAACGTTTCACCGATGATTTCATGGCGTTTCTTTTTAACGGATTTACGGCGGGATGGGGCGGATTTTCGTACCGGCTTGGCGATCGGCTTCGCTTTTTCAGCAATGCCCTTCTGGCGGCAATAGGTTTGGATCTCGTCAAGAAACATTGGCCCGAACGTGGTCAGCTTGGCTTCCCCGACGCCATGGATTTGATACAGGCCGGCTTCCGTCTGGGGAAAATAGGCGGCCATTTCCATTAATGTCCGGTCGGAAAAGATCACATAAGGGGGAATATTATCGCGGTCGGCAATCTCCTTGCGCCGGGCGCGTAGCCGCTGGAAGAGGGCCGGATCAAAATCCGCATCGTGTTTTGGCCGCGCCGCCTTTCCGGAACGGGCCGATGTTTTCGTTTCCAGTGGATCGGGACGATCATCGCCGAGCCATCCCTGTATTCTGGTTTTGCTTTTCAGCACGTCCCAGGCCCCGGGCCCCAGCCGGAGACCGCCGTATTCCATATCTTCGGAAAGCAGATCCTGGTGGAGAAACTGGCGGGACAGCATCTGCCACTGTTTCCTGGACAGATCCCGACCGATGCCGTAGGTTGACAGCTTATGATGGTTGAACTGAATAACCCGCTGGGCGCGGGATCCCCGCAGCACATTGATGATATGTGTGGCGCCGAAGCGCTCACCGGTGCGGAAGACGCAGGAAAGAAATTTCTGGGCAAAAATTGTCAGGTCGGTCTTTTCCTTTTTGTCTGCCCGGCAGTTGTCACACTGGCCGCAATGATCGCTGTCCACTGCTTCGCCAAAGTATTGCAGCAGGGGAATCCGCCGGCAGCCCGGCCATTCGGCAAACCGCAGAAACGCGTTTAAATGGATTGTGGCCACCCGCCGCTCATCGCCGGTTTTCTGCTGTATAAAATGTTTGATTTTATACAGGTCCGCATAATTGAACAGCAGCAGGCAATCGGCAGGCAGGCCGTCGCGCCCGGCCCGGCCGATTTCCTGATAATAGCTTTCGATGTTTTTGGGCATGTCGTAGTGGATCACAAACCGGATGTCGGGTTTGTCGATCCCCATGCCGAAGGCGATGGTGGCCACAATAATGCGGATATCATCACGGATAAAACGTTCCTGGTTCTCTCTTCGTTTTTCGTCGGGCAGACCGGCATGATAGGGCAGCGCCGCCTGGCCGGCCTGCTGGAGCGACAGGGCCAGCTCGTCCACCTGGCGACGGGTGGCGCAGTAAATGATCCCGGCCTGATCCGGGTATTTTTTGATCATCTGCCGGATCCGGTTCAGGGGAGCGGTTTTGGGGACAACCCGTAAAAACAGATTGTCCCGATTGAAACTGCCGATGAACGTGTCGGCGTGCCTGAACCCCAGGGTGGCCTGTATATCCCGGCGGACCCGCGGGGTGGCCGTGGCTGTCAGGGCGGTGCAGACGGCCCCGGGAAACATCTGGCGGATTTGAACAAGCTGGCGGTATTCCGGACGAAAATCGTGGCCCCATTCCGAAATACAGTGGGCCTCGTCAATCGCCAGACAATCCATGCCGATGCCCGAAAGCAGGTCAACGGTGCGTTTCATCATCAGGGTTTCAGGCGCCAGGTAGAGAAGGCGGGCGGCGCCGGATCGGATCTGGCCGATATTGCGGCGATAATCGGCCGTATTCAGGGCGCTGTTTAACATCACCGCCGCCACGCCGGCGCGCTGCATCTGGTCAACCTGGTCTTTCATCAGGGCAATCAGCGGTGACACAACGACGGTCAATCCGGAAAAAAGCAGAGACGGGATTTGATAGCAGAGCGATTTTCCGCCCCCCGTGGGCATGATCACGAGGGTGTCTTTCCGGGCCAGGATGCTTTGGATCACCTCGGCCTGGAGCGGTCGGAAGATCTCGTATCCGAAAACATTTTTAAGAATTGTCTGGGCGCGTTTAAACATGACGTCCCGATTAGGCAAAGAACGTTTTAAATGCCTGAATCACCCGGTGGATGTCTTCAGTGGTCACGTCCAGGTGGGTCACCAGCCGAAATGTCCCCCGGCCACTGATGAGAACCCCCCGTGTTTTGCAGTGGGTCGTCAGCGCATCGGATCTGGCCGGATCTGTCGAGACGAAAACCATGTTGGTCTGTACGGTGCCCGGATCCAGCGTCAGTCCGGGCAGGGCGGTCAGCCCCCTGGCCAGGATGCCGGCGTTTTCATGATCGACCGCCAGCCGGCCGACATGATTTTCCAGGGCGTAAATCCCGGCCGCCGCCAGAATGCCGGCCTGACGCAGGCCGCCACCCAGCAGCTTGCGCCACCGCCGGGCCCGGCGGATAAAGTCCCGGCGGCCGCATAACACCGATCCCACCGGGGCGCCCAGCCCCTTGGAAAGACAAAATGAGATCGAATCAAAGGGGGCGGCAAGAGATGAAACCGGCACATCCAGTT
The DNA here is from genome assembly GCA_964577615.1 of uncultured Desulfobacterales bacterium. GTDB lineage: Bacteria > Desulfobacterota > Desulfobacteria > Desulfobacterales > QNYZ01 > QNYZ01. Next base: position 13,385 of record CAZNZW010000052.1, read on the forward strand.
TGACGGCGGCGTTGAAGATACGTGCCCCGTCCAGGTGCAGCGCCAGATGGTGCTGGTCGGCAAAGGGACGAAGCGTGTCCAGATAATCGCACGGCAGTGCCTTGCCGTTGTGGGTGTTTTCCAGACAGAGCAGCCGGGTGCGGGCAAAGTGGTCGTCGACCGGTTTGATCATGCGGGCCACTTTGGCCAGATCAAGACTGGCGTCCTGCTCAAAATCGATGGGCTGCGGCTGGATACTGGCCAGCACCGCCCCGCCGCCGCCTTCGAATTTAAAGGTATGGGCTTCCTGGCCGGCAATATATTCATCGCCCCGCCGGCAATGGCTGAACAGTGCCAGCAGGTTGCTCTGGGTGCCGGAAGAGACGAAAAGGGCCGTTTCAGTGCCGATGGTTTTGGCAGCGAGTTCTTCCAGCCGGTTAACGGTGGGGTCCTCGCCGTAAACATCGTCGCCCACCTCGGCAGCGGCCATGACGGACCGCATGGCATTGGTGGGGCGGGTCACGGTGTCGCTTCTCAGGTCGATGATTTTCACGGGATCGGTTCCTTTCCGCTGTCGGGCGAATGAGATAAAAAAAACGCGCGTATACATGGTTATCAAAATGAACATGCCGAGGCAAGTTGAACCCGTCGCCTTCCCCCCCATGTCATCGATGTTTTGAGATGGTAATTTTAGCCGATATGGTGTAATACCGGGCCAGTCGGTATCATTTGTGTGGTTCCCCCCTGGATAAGATGCGTGAAACACCCCCGTGTTGATTCGGAGGTGCTTCTCGTCCGATGATTCCGTTAAATAAGCAGAAAGACAGGATAAGGGCGCTTGCCCGGAAAATGAACCCGAGGGGCGTCATGTGCCTGCTTGCGCCGCGCTTCTCTTCAATAAAAAGGACAGATATGCCGAATTTATCACCAGACGCGGTCGTTATCAGCGGCAGCGGTTTATGGACACCCGAGCATGTGATCACCAACGACGAACTCGTTGCCGCCTACAATGGCTGGGCGGAAGCGTTCAACACCCGCCACGCCGCGGCTATCTCGTCGGGAGAGCGGGAGCCGAAACCACTGTCTTCTGCGGAGTTTATTGAAAAAGCATCGGGTATCCGGCAGCGTTATGCCTATGTCAAAGAGGGTATTCTCGATATTGAGCGCATGCGGCCCCGGATTCCGGAGCGGCCCGAAACCGAGCTTTCCGATCAGGCGGAAATGGCCATCCATGCGGCCCGTCAGGCACTTGCAGCGGCCGGACGCACAGGCGCCGATGTCGATGCGGTCATTGTATCGTGCGCCTATACTCAGCGGGCCTATCCGGCCATTGCCATCGAGGTGCAGGCCGCCCTGGGCATAGAGGGCTTTGGGTTCGACATGCTGGTGGCCTGCTCGGCAGCGACTTTTTCCCTGCACCGGGCGTATGAAATGGTGGCCGCCGGTACCGCGCGATGCGTGCTGGTTATCAATCCGGAACTGACGTCACCCCAGGTGAACTATTGTGACCGGGACAGCCATTTTATTTTTGGCGATGTGGCCACGGCCACGGTTGTGGAACGGGCCGGCACCTGCCGGGCGGCGGAGCGGTATGAGATCCTCGGCATTCGGGCAAAAACGCAGTTTTCCAGTAACGTTCGTTCGAATTTCGGCTTCGTGAGCCGGGCCCATGACGCCGATCCTTTTGGTCCGGACAACCTCTTTCATCAGAATGGCCGCCGGGTCTTTAAAGAGGTCTGTCCGCTGGCGGTGACCCACCTCCAGGCCCATCTGGCCCAGCATGGCCTGGCCGAAACCGATATCCGGCGATGGTGGCTGCACCAGGCCAACCTCAGTATGATTTTATTGATTTCCGGAAAACTGCTGGGCCGCAAGGCCACTTCCGATGAAGTCCCCATTGTACTTGACCAGTATGCCAATACCGCTTCGGCCGGATCGCTGATCGCATTTCATCTCCACCGGCAGCAGCTGAATCCGGGCGATCTGGGGGTTATCTGTTCTTTCGGCGCCGGGTATTCCATCGGCAGTCTGGTGGTCCGCAAGCACTAGAGGCGGATCGCCGGGTTAGAAAAAAAGCCGTGCCAGGATGATCCCGAGCAGGGCGACGGGGTAGTAGCTGGCGCGATTGAACAGGGCCGTGGCCGACTGCCGGTCGCGGGTGGTGTTCAGCCGGCCGGCGGGGATCAGCAGAAAATAGATGTTGATGCCGACAAGACCCAGCAGAAAAACCGGTGGTACCGTCAGCGGCGAGGCAATACAGAGGCCCAGGCTGAGCAGAAACGCCGCCGCCAGCGCCAGGCCGGCAATGGTGGCCGACCGGTCGGGTCCCAGGACAACCGGAATGGTACGGGCGTTAAAATGGCGGTCTTCTTCAATATCGGTCCAGTCGGCCGGGATGTTCTGGCCGCCGATCTCCCAGGCAGAAACCCAGAAAAAGAGTATCACGAGGAAAGTAACCGGGGGCGCAGGCAGGACGGCAAACACGGCGGCCAGCGGCCCGCATGATTTAACAACGCCGTTGACCAGGGTGCGCAGCGGGGTCACCGTCCAGAGACGGCAGTACACGATTTCGAGGCCAACACCGCCCACGAAAATCCACATGCAGACAGGGTTTAAGCGGTACGCGCCGATCAAGGCGACAGCGCTCCACAACACAACCCAGAAAACTCCCTGTACCATGCTGATGGTCCCCGCGGCCATGGGGTGGCGGGTGAGGATATCATCCAGATAGGGGGCGGCCGGGTGCTGTTTGTCAATATTTCGCCGGGCCACGTCGGCATGGTAATCGACAACATCGTTTAATGCATAAACCGCCGTATACCCGGCAAAAGCGGTGATCGCGCCCAGAACCAGAATTCCCGGAGACGGAAAACCACCGAGCGCCAGCAGGGCCGCCAGGATCGGGGCGGCCATGTCCAGCAGCAGATGGGGCGTTCTGGAAAGCGCCCAGAAGGGCCGGATCCGTTTGATCCATTCGTTGTATTCGGAAACTGTGTCAACAGTCATCAATGTTTCTCCCATCCAAACTGATTGATTTTCAGGGAAGCTGTGTGCCAGGACGTTAAGATGATAAGGATTTCAAAAGCGCCGGCATCTCCTCCGTTGGATATGTCGCGTAGCTTGAAACGCCTGGCGCCTGACAGATGGGGCCGAGCCGGCTGGTAATGGTTCAGATCCGCCCGGGCCGTCTGTGATTGCCGTCCGCGCAATCGGTTGCTGATTATTTCTTTATTGTGGGCATCAAATCGGCCCGGGTCAACAGGGGACGTTAAATTCGGGCTGTCCGGAGATTTTTGGACGAGGCGCCCGCTGTTTCTCGAATCGTCTCCATTACCACTGCGTTGAATATTCACCATCTCCGTGATATCGTTTCTGCCGCCAATGGGGGCCGGTGATGGCGGACCGCCCCGGTGATTGCCAACTGGAGGAAACAGGAACGTGCAGCGATGATTCCGGAAGCTTATATTGTGATTTTAGCGGCCGTCTTTCTCGATCTGATCTTTGGAGACCCGCTCTGGCTGCCGCATCCCGTCCGCTGGATGGGTCGGGCCATTACCCTGCTGGAACCCCGTTTTCGGCGGCTTGACCTGCCGCTTATTGTCAGCGGGGCATTGATGACATTTCTGCTCATCGGTGCCTCGTATGGCGGTACGGCCATCCTGATATGGGGCTGCGGGCACATCCATCCGGCGCTTAAGCCAATGGTTGGCATCGTTCTGGTTTATTATTGCATCTCGATGAAATCGTTGGAAAAAGCGGCCCGGGATGTGTCGACTGTCCTGGAAACGGGCGATCTTCCGGCGGCCCGGCAGAGCGTCGGCTGGATTGTGGGCCGGGATACCCAGGCCCTCGATGCCGACGGGGTCCGCCGGGCCGTGGTGGAAACCGTGGCTGAAAATTTCGTGGACGGGGTGGCGGCGCCGCTGTTTTACGCTGTCATCGGCGGCCCTCCCCTGGCGCTGGCTTATAAAATGATCAATACCCTGGATTCCATGGTGGGGTATAAAAACGCGCGGTACCGGCAATTCGGAAAAGTGGCGGCCCGGCTGGACGATGGCGCTAATTTTCTGCCGGCCCGGCTGTCGCTGCCGGCAATATGGCTGGCGGCGCACATTCTGGCCCGGGCGGGGGGACGCTCGTTTCGGACGGCGCTGGCCGAAGGCGCCCACCATTCCAGCCCCAATGCCGGATATCCCGAGGCCGCGTTTGCCGGCGCTCTGGCTGTCCGGTTAAACGGGCCCAACTATTATGGCGGCGTGCGGGTGGATAAACCGTACATTGGCCGTCATTTCGGCCGGGCCCGGCATATCCATATTCAACGGGCCTGCGACCTGATGCTGTTGTCATCCCTTATCTGGGTGGGATTTCTGGTGGTGGCCGATCTGGCGATTCGGCGTATTTTCTGAAAACGGAGAAACATAACCCGCATGACCGAATCCGATCAGCGCTTCGAACGGCTGCCCCGATCATTTAAAAACCGGTTTCCGTTTCGTCTCAGCGCACCCTCTTTCATCCATCCGGCGCACTGGGTGCCCAATATCCGGATGCTGGCCCCCGATCTGGATGAGATCGAGGTGCTGCTTTTCGACAGCGCCCAGCCTGCTGATTTTCCTGCGGAGTCCGATATCGACGAGATGGCGCTCCTGGCCGCAGAATACGATCTTCGCTACAATATTCATCTGCCCAGTGATGTGTCGCCGGGCAGCCCGGACGCCGATTGCCGCCGCCGCGCTGTTGATACGATCGCCCGGGCAGTGAATCTGACCCGGCCCCTGGCGCCCACGACCCGGGTACTGCACCTGCCGCTTGATGTCCCGGAGACGACGGCCGGCGAGATAGGCCGCTGGCAGGCGCGTCTGGCCGAAAGTATCCACGCGCTGATTGCCGGCGGCATTCCGGGGACATTCTTTTCCGTGGAAAACCTCGATTATCCCCTTGAATGGGTCCGGCCGCTGATCGATACTTTTGATATGGCCGTCTGTCTTGACCTGGGGCACCTGCTGGCCCGGCGTATTGACTGGCAGGCCGAGCTCGGGATCTGGCGGGATCGGGTGAATATGATCCATCTGCATGGCGTTGATGCCGACCGGGACCATCGCGCGCTCACCGCCCTGGCTCCGGAGACGCTCACCCGTATATGTGACGCATTGCGCGCGTTCAACGGCACGGTTTCGGTGGAGGTCTTTTCCTTTGACGACTTGAAAGAATCGCTGGTGTGCCTGGAGAAATGCTGGCAGAACCGGTAACCGGCATGGCCGGAACCGATCCCGGCCGCCGGGAAACCGGTCCGGCGGGCGTCGGTCAGGGCCGTCCCAGATATCCTTTCCGGAGATGCGGATTGGCCTTTTCGCCCAGGCTGTAGCGATAATACATCTGGATGAATTCCCTGTCTGTGATCGTCCCTTTTTTCTTTCCGGCCACCCACAGGGTCAGCCCCTGGCCCGGGATATAGGTGGATTCGGAAATGCTCCCCGGCTGCATGTCCGTATCCAGCCAGCTGGCAAAACGGTCGATTTCCCGGTGGTGCCGGGCGACCAGCTCGGGAGGGTTGGCCGCCTCCATGGCTTCGATGAATCCAGCCTGGAGCTTTTTGGCCGTTGCCTTACCCGTGAGGTAATGAAGGTGAAGATGTTTGACCTGTTCGGATTCGATCGCCTCCCGGGCGTCGTGGGTCGGCTTTTCCAGATAGAACCCGCCGGCAAAGACCTTGATGACAAGAAAGGCTTTGCGGAGGGCCACGCCGTTTAATGAAAGGGTTTTTCCGGCAACAATTTTCTGGTCGGGAAAATGGACCCCGGCGATTTCCCGGGCGCCGGCTGAAACCATGCCGCCAATGAAAATAAAAAACGCTGTCAGGATGACGATACATCCGGTTTTCTTCTGCATGGGACCCCCGCTGTTTTTTAATACGCCCTGTGTTTGGTGGCCTCTGGCGGCAACTTGTCCGCCAGCCGTCTAATCGCCCATTTTGGCCATGTAGTCATCATACAGAGTTTCAAATTTCAGTTTATGCTTGGCTTCTTCCTGGCACATGATCTTAAATAATTTCCGGGCATCTTCGCCTTCGGCTCTTTTCAGCAGGTCGTTATACAGTTTAAGGGCTTTTTCCTCTTTTTTCATGGCCACCAGCAGGATATCGTTGTAGGCCATTCCCTTTTCGTATTCCACATCAATCAGGAAATCACTGCGCTTGATATCCGGAATCCATTTAAATTTATACTTGTCGATGCCCTTGACCAGTCCCTTGCTTTTCATTTCCTTGAGCATGCGCTCGTGCTTGCGCTCTTCATCGGCCATTTCGTTCAGCAACTCCCTGGCGCCGGACATTGATTCTTCCTGGGCGGTGTCTTCATAGAATTTGACGGCTTCCTGCTCCAGTTGAATGGCGAAATCGAAAATTTCCTCCAGATTTTCAAATGACATCTTGAACTCCTTTCGTCGCGTGGTGGGTAAAATAAAATCCTTACGGGCACTGCCGGCGCTTTAAATCGCGACAGTGCCAATCAAATCGTTGATATCGTCAATGGCGTGTTTATCTAAATACGTTTCAATGCCTTCGACAACTGCCATGCTCGTCGTGGGGTCGACAAAATTGGCGGTACCGATCTGGACAGCCGTGGCGCCGGCGATGATGAACGCCAGCGCGTCTTCCGCCGTCATGATGCCGCCGATGCCGATGACCGGCACATCTACCGCTTCGGCCACCTGCCAGACCATGCGCAGCGCCACGGGCCGGATCGCCGGCCCGGACAGACCGCCGGTGATATTGGCCAGTATCGGGCGGCGGGTGTCAATATCGATGCACATGCCGGTGAGGGTGTTGATCAGGGAGACGGCATCGGCACCGGCATCGACAACGGCGCGGGCCATCACCGTGATGTCGGTGACATTGGGGGACAGCTTGACGATCACCGGTTTTCCGGTGCAGTGTCTGACGCCCTGGACCACCTGTCCGGCGGAAAGCGGGTCGATTCCGAAGGCCATCCCGCCGGCATCCACATTGGGGCACGAAATATTGACCTCAATCCCGGCCACCGCGGCAACGTCATCCAGCCGCTCGGCCAGTTCGGCGTAGGCCGCCATGGTTTTGCCGTAAATATTGACAAAGAGCGGCGTGTCCACATCAGCCAGAACGGGCAGCCGGCTGTCGAGAAATGCGTCGATGCCGATATTTTCGAGACCGATGGCGTTGAGCATCCCGCAGGGGGTTTCCACGATCCGGGGCGGGGGATTCCCCGCAGCCGGCGTGAGTGACAACCCCTTGACGACAATGGCTCCCAGCCTGTTTAGATCGACCAGAGAGGCAAATTCAATCCCGTACCCGAAAGTGCCCGATGCACTCATAACCGGGTTCTCCAAGGAAATACCGGCGATATCGACCTGCATTTTCGGCATGGGCAGCATCCAATGGGGTAGGGCAACGCCTCGCATATCAGTAAGGTAAATATTCAGTATAAAAGCAAGTGGCCGGTATGTAAATAGAAATATCTCCGATTTTTCCTGCGGCCGGCGCAAAGATTGAAATATCAATTAATAAGCTGTATATATAACTACCGGAACATATTTTCCGGCATTTTTTTGTTTTTACTTTTTCCGCTTTTGCAGGTGATCTCCCTCTGAAGGGGCGAGCGGGGCATGAAGAAAACAGGAGGAAACAACCCATGTCGAAATGGAATATCCTGGGGGGGCTTTGCCTGGCAGCCAGCGCGACCCTGCTGCTTTTTCAGTCGGTCGGTAAACTGATACACGAAAATTATGATTGGAAGATGCTGTCTCTGGTGGATGTGGTCAAATCCAGATATCTGGAATGGATTGACCGGATCCAGATGAATTATGTTCACCAGACCGCCGATTTTATCATCAACATGCCCCTGTATCAGCTTCTTTTTGCGATAGGCGTCCTGTTTTTTATTTTCAGTATGTTTTCCAAAGGGAAATAATCCTCCCGCTGCCGCCGGGTTCGTGCTGATTTTACAGCTGACTCCGGCGCCGGACTGGCCGGATATTCAACCCCCATGACACGAAAACAGCATCTACTTGACCACCCCGTCTCTTTTCTGGCGCATGTCACCGGCGTTCTCGACCAGAACCTGCCGATACCTGACGGGAATCATATTGATTCGCCCGCCTCTTCCGCGGTGCTGTTTCTCAT
>CAZNZW010000053.1:0-21435 GCA_964577615.1 uncultured Desulfobacterales bacterium
CCACGGCTTCCAGGGCCAGCAGATATCCATCCCCGCCCAGCCCGACAATCTTCCCGGTCACCACATCGGCAATCATCGACTGGTGCCGGAACGGTTCCCGTTTGTAGATGTTGGACAGATGGACCTCCACGATCGGGATGTCGAGGGAAAGAAGCGCGTCGCGAATGGCAATGCTCGTATGGGTATAGGCAGCGGGGTTGATGATCAGGCCGGCGCAATCCGTGGCCGCCTGGATCTTATCGACAATGGCGCCTTCGTGGTTGGACTGAAAGGTTTCGATTTCAAGGCCGAGGGCGTCTCCCCGGTCTGAAAGTGCGGCATTAATGTCAGCCAGCGTCCGGTGGCCATAGGTTTCCGGCTCGCGGGCGCCCAGCAGGTTCAGGTTGGGGCCGTGAATAATCAGGATTTTTTTCATTGTGGCGCATCCTTTATTTTTTCCCGGAAAACATCAATCGTCTGCTGATAATCCTTGCTGCCGAAAATCGCCGACCCGGCCACGAACACATCGGCACCGGCCCGGGCCACATCTGCGATGGTACCGGTATTCACCCCGCCGTCCACCTCGATTAAAATGGTCAAGTCGCGATCGTCTATGATCCGCCGCAGGGCGCTGATCTTGGAAAGGGTGTTGGGAATGAACTGCTGCCCGCCAAATCCGGGATTCACACTCATGATAAGCACCAGGTCAACATATTCGAGTACCCAGTCCACTACGGACAGAGGGGTGGCTGGATTCAGCACCACACCGGCCTGGGCGCCGGCCCGGCGGATCTGCGCCAGGGTGCTGTTCAGGTGCGGGCATGTTTCGGCATGCACAGAGATCATCGAGGCGCCGGCCCTGGCAAAATCGTTGATATACCGGTCCGGGTTTTCGATCATGAGATGAACATCCAGGGGCAGGGTGGTCACCTGATGAACGGCCTGGACAATCGGCGGCCCCAGGGTGATGTTGGGGACAAAATGACCGTCCATGACGTCGACGTGAATCCAGTCGGCGCCGGCCTTTTCAACGGCGAGAACGTCTTCTCCGAGCCTGGAAAAATCAGCGGACAGGATTGAGGGGGCGATGATGGGCATGGATATGTTTCCTTTCGGTTTGTTATACATGCGGGATGATACTGATCGGATTGCTATCACAAACCGTGATCAAAGGCCAGTTCCCGCTGCCATTGCAAGAAAAAGAACGGCTTCTGTCACCTCTACCATGGCGCCCAGCATGTCTCCCGTCATACAATTCAGCGTGCGTTTATAGAAAAGAATCATTCCCGCCACGGTTCCGGCAAAAAGTGCATTGACCAGAAAACATCGGGCGCCGATAAATAACGACAGACAGACCGGCGGCAGGAGCCAGATAAACGATGAGAAGGGGAGTGGGGTTTTAAAAAAATCTGCCCCTGTGCCGCCTTCCGGCCGGCCGTATGGCAGGTAGCGGATACCGAAGAGCAGACCCGCCCGGGCATAGGCCGGGATCACCATCAGCGCGATAAAACGGTGGGGACCGATCACGGCCAGACTGCTCGCCTTGATCGCAAGAATACAGACGATGGCCACCAGCCCCATGGTTCCCAGTCGGCTGTCCTTCATGATCTCCATCGTCCGTTCGCGGGAACGGTGGCTGAAAATGCCGTCGGCCGTGTCGCCCAGGCCGTCCACATGAAGCGCCCCGGTGATACTGATCAGAAACAATACATCCAGCACAGCCCCGACCGGATGGGGAAAGATGCGGAGGGCCAGCTGATCAAACAGGGCCAGCAGGCCGCCGATGATCAGGCCAACCACCGGAAACATCGGTATCATGGCCGTCGGGGTGAAAGGAACCGGTCTGCCTGTGGGTAAAATGGTCATAAATGATATGGCCGCCCGGAGTCGATTCATCGGGATGGGCTCCTTTTTATATCCACCGGAATCCCGGCCACCGTAAGAATCACCCGGTCCGCCACGTCCGCCATCGCCTGATTCATCCACCCCACGGCATCCCGGTACCGGCGGGCCAGGGCGTTGTCCGGGACAATGCCGGAGCCCACCTCGTTGGAAACCAGAATAACCGGACAATGGGCCACTTTCAGCGCATCGGTCAGCTGATCGACGGATGGGGCGATGTCGTCATATACCGTTGTTTTCTCAAACAGGTTGCTCATCCAGAGTGTCAGGCAGTCGATCAATATCACATCCGCTTCCCGGCTTTTTTTCCGAATCGATTCGGCCAGCTGGACAGGCACCTCCAGGGCCGACCATTTCTCGCCCCGTTCCGCCTGATGACGGGCCACCCGCGCTGTCATTTCCGCGTCCGTGGGAACGCAGGTGGCGATAAATAAATACTGATTCCCCTGATATTTTTCGGCCAGTGTCAGGGCATGGCGGCTTTTACCGCTGCGGCACCCGCCCAGGACCAGGGTAATTTCAGATGGATTCATACCAGCTCCGTTTTTTTCCACAAAAGGGCTTCAATGGCCGCCAGGTCCATATGCCCCGTCAGATGGGCGGCCAGCTGATCGTAATCCCGGTCCCGGGATGCCGGGCCGTGGACACCGCTGACGGCAATCTGTTTCAGTCCCATCTTGTCCAGCCATTCCCGCGTGACGGCCGCCGAATCGAAAAATCCGTGGATATAGGTGCCCATCAGCCGGGAATTCTCTGAACAGGTGCCGTCTTCCTCGCTGATCGATCGGCCGTTTCGCGCCAGAACAGTCAGCAGCGGCAGGCCAGCCAGCCGCCGGGTGTGCCCCATGTGGATCTCATAGCCGATGCCCTCGGCGCCATTGTAGGAAAACCGGGTCCATGTGGTTGTCTTGGGAGAGCTCAGCGTGGTGTCGATGGGGAGCAGCCCCAGCCCTGGCATGCGGCCCGGCGGGCCTTCCAGCCCGTCCGGGTCGTTGACCGTCTGTCCCATCATCTGATATCCGCCGCAGATACCGGTAATGGCGCCGTTATTTTCGGCAAAGCGGTTCAGTTCTTCGGCCCAGCCGGTGGTCTGCAGCCACTGGAGGTCAAAACAGGTGTTTTTGGATCCGGGCAGGATGACTCCGGCAAAGGACGACAGGTCCTGACATTGTTCGACAAAATAGACGTCCAGTCCCTCAAGGCGGCTTAATGGATCGAAATCGGTAAAATTGGAAATATGGGGAATCCGGATGACAGCCACGGACGGGTTGTCGGTATGCGTTATGGATACCGCTTCTGGCTGTTCAATTACGACAGAGTCTTCCTGCTCAATCTGAAAATCGGTAAACCACGGGACAACACCGAAACAGGAACGGGCCGTTTTCTTTTCAAGCCAGTCAATGCCATCCTCAAACAATGTCAGATCACCGCGGAAACGGTTGACAACAAACCCGGCCACCCGCTGGATCTTGTCCGGCGGCAGGCAGGCCAGGGTGCCGACAATCTGGGCAAACACGCCGCCCCGGTGAATATCGGCCACAAGGATCACCGGAGCATCGGCATGCTCGGCCATCTTGAAATTCACAATATCGTGGGACATGAGGTTGACTTCGGCACATGAACCGGCGCCTTCCATGATCACCAGATCGTATTGCCACCGCAGCCGGTCCAGGGCCGCGGCCGCAGTGGCGAAAATGGATGCCTTTTTATGATGAAATTCGGCGGCCGTGGCGTTTTCCATGGATTTGCCCATCAAAACAACCTGGGCGCCGATATCGCTGGTGGGTTTGAGCAGCACCGGATTCATGTCGACGTGGGGCGGGATACGAGCGGCTTCGGCCTGGACGATCTGGGCCCGGCCCATTTCCAGCCCCTCGGGCGTGACCCCGGCATTGTTGGACATGTTCTGGGCCTTGAACGGCGCCACCTTTACGCCCCGGTCGGCAAAATAGCGGCACAACCCGGTCACGAGAACGCTTTTACCCACATCGGAACCCGTGCCTAACAGCGCCAGGCAGGGGCAGGGACGGTTGTTTCCTTCAGAGATCATAGGTTTCACGCATGTTCATGGGGTTGGGTGCCATGGGTATGCAGATGATAATGCGGATGCAGGGCCGCGCTGTCTTCCACAGTAATTTTGCCGTTGTTAATAGAAAAGATCCGCGACGTCAACCGGGCCAGAAAATCCATGTTGTGCGAAATCATGATATAGGAGATATCGAGTTTTTTCAGAATGGCTTCGATCCGCTGACGGGTTTTTTCATCCAGCCCCGTGACCGGCTCGTCGAGGAGCAGGACTTCCGGTTCCATGGCCAGAATGGTGGCCAGGGCCACCAGCCGCTTTTCGCCGCCGGACAGTCTGAAAGTCACCCGGTCGCGGAGAGCGCTTAAACCCAGTGACGCCAGCGTGTCTTCAGCCACGGCAATGGCATCCGTCTTGTTTTTTCCGAGGTTCAGCGGGCCAAACGCCACATCTTCGATAACGGTGGGGCTGAAAAGCTGGTCGTCCGAATCCTGAAAAAGCAGGCCGATCCGCCGCCGGACGGCACGGAAATCCTTTTCCGCCCGGATCGGCTGGCCGAAAATCCGCAGGGTCCCCGCCGTAGGGGTGAGCAGCCCCATGATCAAGTGAAACAACGTGGTTTTGCCGCTGCCGTTGGGGGCGATAAGCCCGGCGCGGTCGCCGGCGTGAACGGTCAGACTCACGTCATCAAGCACCGGACGGCGTCCCGGAAAAGCGAACGAAATATTTTTCAGCTGGATAATCGGTATCGACATAAAGTTACCTTTTCAGGAGCGGCAGTTCCCACCGGCCGGATGGGTATTGTTTACCAGAGCGGGACGCCCCATTCAAGCCAGGCAATCCAGGCAATGGCCGCTGACATGATGGCCGTAAAGACAAATGTGGCCGGCGTCGGTGAAAAATCAACCAGGCTGTGAAACCGGCCGGTAAATCCCCGGCATCGCATGGCCCCCGCAATCCGTTCGGCCCGGGCAACGGAACGGACAAACAGCATGCCGATCAGGTACGCATAGGTTTGATAGGTGTGCAGGCCGGTCCGCGGCCTAAACCCCCGCATCCGGATGGCCCGTACCATCCGCCGGTATTCATTTTCAAGCACGTGAATGTACCGGTAGGTCATCAATAACAGGTACACTATCTTTTTTGATACTTTCATCCGGCCGAGGGCATGGCCCAGGGTGGAAAGGGGAATCGTGGCGATCAGGGCCGTAAACCCCACCAGAATACCGATTGTTTTCAGAGAAATCACGGCCGAAAGCAGGATGCCGCGGCGGCTCAATACCAGCGGGCCGACGGGAATGACGACTGCTCCCCCCATGGTCAGGGGCAGGGCGACCCACATAAGGGCAAGAAACCCGATCACCACCGACAGACGCCGCCCTACCTGCCCCAGGTTCAGACGGGCCAGCACAGCCAGGGCGCCGGCAATACCAACCGCCGCACCCAGGGGAATAAACCGGTCGGCCAGGGCCACCACAAAGGAAAACGCCACGGCAACGGTGATTCGGTAGCGGGGATCGATGCGATGCATCAGGGAGGGGCCGGCAGCAAACGGTTCGTCAAACATCGGGCATCATCCCTTTTTGCGGGCATGGACATAGGCGGCCATGCCGGCCAGCCCGATAATATATCCCAGCCCGCCGAGGATATCGCTAACAGACGGCTGGTCATTTCGCAATTGCGCAATCATTTTCATCACAGGTTTCAGTTTATTATCAATTGATTCATCAATAATCGATTTAACATCCTGACGGGTGAGCGGACCGGTGGCCGGCGCCGGGGAAACCGGTGCCGAAGCAACCGGAACCGGCGGACGGGCGGCAGGCGACTGCTCACCAGACGGCGAGATGTCTGCCGCGGACAGGTGCCATTCATTCCGGTGCCCCATGCCGGCATCAAGGTCGATACGCAAATCGGTTCTGGCGGGCAGTTTGAAGCTGAATTCCCCTTTTTCGTCGGTCTGGCCGGACAGGAGCCGGTGGTTGCCGGTATCGTAAACCGTCACCCGGCCGTTTTTAACCGGGAAGCCATTGGAAAACCGGCTCTGGGTCATCACCGTATGGCCATCGATCCAGGCGAAAATCGTCACCCGGTGGGCCAGGGCCCGACCCGGCAGGCCAATCACAAGAAACAGGATCAGCGCCGGGAAAAGCCGGAAAAAACCAGTGTCAGTACGTATCAGATGCATCTGAATCCTCCGTATTTGCCGCCGGCGGATGATATCCGGGCAACAGGGCGGGCTGCACTTTTTTAAGAAAGGTCACGGCAAAAAGCGTGATGATTCCTTCAATAATCATGACCGGCAGGTGGGCGGCAATAATAATCCCGGTCACATCGAGAAATCCTTTTTCAGTGAACAGCAGGGCCAGACCGAGGAGTACGGCGCTAAGCAGGACCGCACCGAATCCGCAGGCAAACGCCGCGATCTGGGAAAACGGGGCTTTTTTCCAGATAAACGGGGCAAACAGGTAGCGAACCGTCACGGCCGGCAGGGCCATGACAACGGTGTTGACCCCCAGCGTGGTAATACCGCCAAACTGGAAGAAAACCGCCTGGAGTATCAGTGCCGTCAAAATCACGGGAAACGCGCCCCAGCCGAGAAAGAGACCGATCAGCCCGTTGAGAATCAGGTGGACATTGGCCGGCCCGATGGGAACGTGGATCAAAGAGGCCACGAAAAAAGCCGCCGACAGAATCCCCGCCCGGGCCATATGGTCGTAGTCGAGGCGCTTAAGCCCCGCCGCCGTGCCTGCGGCGGCAACGGCCATCCCGCTGACGAACACCGGCCCGGATAGTATTCCTTCTGAAATGTGCATCCAGTCACCATTTCCGGTCCGTCAGCCAGGGGGCCGACGGCACCGGCATTGCCTTGATTCGTTTATTTCGAATCCGGTTTCTTTTTTGTCTGCCAGTCGTGGAACCGCACCCATATGATGGCCCCCAGTTCCACATCCTTGTCCATGCCATCATGTTTAAGCGTGAATCCCGCCGGGCTCAGGGCGGCAAATCCCCACCATCCGGATACCGGCGGACTGTAGACAAAAACACCAGCCGTATCGGTCTTGACTGTCTGGGTGACCATGAAATCATTGGCCGCCCGGGCCTGTCCGTCGGCATTGAAAAATTCAACCTCCACGATGGTATTCGGCAGCGGCCGGCCATCACGCAGGACTCTGGCCCGAAAAACGTTGCCGGCGTATAGCCCGAAAGGCCGGGACAGAGGGATGATTTCCGTTTTCAGACCGAGCGGCCGGTCCCAGCCCCGGTCATCGCCAAACGCCGCGATGATCGTTTTCGTATAGTGGATAATGAAGATATCCTCCGCCGGTTCCCAATACGGCTGCGGGACCATAAAAAACTGGTAAACGCCGGGGCGGGTAATCGGATAGGTCAGCTGCCAGGCCGGTGCGCCCATGATCCGGGCCGGCGTCAGCCGGTCTGTCAGATCGACCTGGCGGGGCCCGATCTGGACGGCGGCCCGCCGGGGACGATCCATGGGCATCCCCTGACCATCAAACGGATGGGAAAAGGAAAACGACAGGTGGACCTGATGATTTTCTCCACCCATGATCATTGTATCCGACGAGATCACCATGCCAAAATGGGCCTGGACGGATGCCGCTGGACAAACCAGCAGACCCATCACAATAATGAAATAAATACCTGTCCGATGGTGCATCAGTTTTCTCCTTCCGGGCCCCGGGGGACCATCATCTGGCGCACAAAAAGGGGGGCACGGAATTTTACGCACAAAAAAAGCCACGCAACGCTTCCAATGCCTTGCCGGCACCGCCCGCCTTCGTGGCTTTTTATATGTGTATGTCGTGCTGCTTGCAGTCTATTCTGACAGGGCTTCAGCCATGTGAATCCAATATATCGACGTACAGAGGCATTGTCAACCTTGCCGGATCGGCCTCTGTTTTTTAAAGGATATTTTTCTTTACGGTGCTGCAAATTTTGCTTATGCTGGCACCATAAAAGCAATCAGAACCCGAAACAGCCATCCGGCGGGGAGGAGAGACCATGCGGATAGACACACATGAAAACATCGATTTTGATCTCTGCGGCAAACCGGTGGCGACCGGGCCCGGAACCAGCCGGGTACGCTTCCGGATCACGGACCGGATGGCCGTTGACGAGACAGGGCTGGCCCACGGCGGATTTATTTTCGGCCTGGCCGACCATGCGGCCATGCTGGCCGTCAACCACCCCAATGTCGTTCTGGGCGCGGCCGAGGTAAAATTCCTCAAACCGATAAAGACCGGAAACATTATTGAAGCCGAAGCCGGTGTGGTCACGGATACGGGCCGGAAACAGACGGTGGACGTGACGGTGCGGCGGGATGGTGATCCTGTTTTTTCCGGCCGGTTCACCTGCTTTGTTCTGGACAGCCATGTGCTGGCGCCGTCTTGAGCGCGGCGCAGTCAACCATCATTTATTCATTGTTGCGGAGGTGCGGATATGGGAAAAAAAGTGGGCGTATTACTGGCCGGATGCGGGGTTAACGACGGCAGCGAGATTCACGAAGCGGTACTGACCCTCCTGTTTCTTGATCAGGCCGGCACGGAAGCGGTCTGCATGGCGCCGGACATGCCCCAGGCGCATGTGATCAATCACATCACCGGAGAGGCCATGCCAGAAAACCGCAATGTTCTGGTGGAATCGGCCCGGATCGCCCGGGGAAACATCGCGGACATGAAAAACATCGGCGCGGCGGATATCGATGCCCTGATCCTGCCGGGCGGATTTGGCGCGGCAAAAAATCTGAGCGATTTTGCCGAGAAAGGCCCGGATGCCAGCGTTCATCCCGAGGTCAAGCGGATTCTCGACGAGATGCTGGCCGCCGGAAAACCCGTGGGCGCCATCTGCATTGCCCCGGCAACCCTGGCCCGGGCCCTGGCCGATAAAGCGCCTGAAGTCACCATCGGCAACGACACGGGAACGGCGTCGGCGATTATGACCATGGGCGGGGTCCATCATGACTGCCCGGTGGACGGTATCCATGTGGATCAAAAAAACCGGATTGTCACCACGCCGGCATATATGCTCGGGCCGGGTATCAAAGATGTGGCTGTGGGCATCGAAAAACTGGTTAAGGAAGTGATCCGTATGGCCTGAGGGACCGGTTTGCCCCGGTCATCAAATATCCCAGACACATTGTCCCGGACAGGATACCGGCGGGAAACGGCATCCGATCCTGATCCCGGCACCCGTACCGCCGATGCTGAAAGCCGGGAAGCGCTTCAGATCCGGCCGGCGTTTAAAACGCCCCCAGCTGGCAGGGGGTAATCTTGACCTTGAGCCCTTCGCACGCAGACGCGACATCCATGCGGGACAGGTTCAGCTGGTCGGCGATTTTCCAGCAATCGGCGCAGGGAATCCGGTTGTTTTTAATCGCCGGCCGCAGCGCCGCATCAAGCGCATCTGAAATCGTTTTGGAGGGCACGACAATTTTTTTATCCGGAGAATACCCGAACAGCCCCAGCTGGCACTTATCGATCCGCAGCTCGAGCAGGTCAATGGTCTGGCCCACCCGTGCCGGAGAGACCACCTGCTGCATCGCAATTTTGTGCGCGGCGGCACAGGAAATGTTGCCGTCGCCGGTTTTTTTTGCCTTTATTGCCGTTGCAATGGCGGGGTCAACAGGGGTTCCCCCGGCATGTTTGGCTGCGTAGTGTCCCGCATCTTCGTGTGTCATGGCATTCCTCTTTTTCTTTTTTTATTCACAAATCCGGCCGTTACCCAATAGATGCACCAGCCGACGATGACGGGCCCCAGTCCATACAGGTAAAAATCCGGAGACCGGTTCTGCCACGGCTGAAAAAACAGGGCACTTCCCAGCGGCCATAGAATGGTAACAACGATGGCCAGGCGGGTTGGCCCGGTCAGCCATCGGCGTCTGGGAACCGCCGCCGGCCGGGGCGCGTCCGATCTTCCCGTTATGCGGGGAATAAACAGAATCCCCAGAACAATCAGCACAATGACGAGTATTTCCTGAATACCGGACATGGCTCTGGTATCGGCCTTTCTTCATTTTCTGCGCGTGCAGGGGCGCCGGGCAGAAGCAACAAACCTGTCCAGATCGCTATTTTTCCCGTCGACAGGCATAGTCATCTCATGATCGCATACCATTTGTAAAGTCCCGGCC
This sequence comes from uncultured Desulfobacterales bacterium, assembly GCA_964577615.1. Lineage (GTDB taxonomy): Bacteria > Desulfobacterota > Desulfobacteria > Desulfobacterales > QNYZ01 > QNYZ01. The sequence continues at coordinate 10,053 of CAZNZW010000053.1, forward strand.
ACCGCGGGTATCGGGGTTTCCGGGAATTGAAAATGGTCGCGACAAGGGACGCCGGCGGTTTTATCCGCGCCGGGAGCAGGAAACACCGGTGGCCAGCAGCGAGTGGATATTATCCAGTGCGTCGCATTGATCGATACATTTTGGAAATACAGGTCGGGTGTCGCATGATTTGCAGGGGCTTTGAACCAGATAGCCGATCTCAAAATCAAACTGGTGCCGGTAACGGTTGCCTGAAACAGGCGTCGACGGCTGCCGAAGGCCCGGGTTGTTTTTAAATGGGTGTTTTATATTCATGTGTGCAGCGGTCTGTGATGATTAAAATGGCGCAGAAAACTCCTGCATCTTTTTGGTAACATACCACGTTTTTCAGATAATGTAACCGCCTTTTCACTCATTTTCGCTGTGTTTTCTCCGGCCGGTTTTACCGCCGGATACAACAATCGTCATTGACGCATCCGGTGGAAAGGTTTATTTATTTTATGCAGGGGATAGAAAACCGCCCCATGTTTTCAGCTGGATTTGTACAATGAACCGAAGACAATTTATCATTTCGCTGGCGATCACCGCCCTGCAGCAGGGGCTGGCGCCTGTCCATGTGATGGCAAAAAGCCCGCCCGGAAGAGACAATGCCCGATTCTCGGGCAGGATCATCAATGGCCAGCAAAGATACCGGATCCCGGCGGATGCCATTGACAATGAAAAAGACGCCTGTCTGATTCCACCGGACATCCAGGCCGTAATTCGCAGAAAAGTGAAAAAAAACGCCAGCCATACCTGTCTGGCGCCGCTGATGAACCGGCCGGTAAATGTCCAGGCCAGTGACTATCAGACCAAAATGCGTCTGTTCAACCGGCCCCATCCGGATGACCGCTATGTCGCCCCTGGCGAGCGGGCGCTCTTCACCAGCTGCCTCAAGCGGTTCAACCGCATCTATCGAACGGTGGGCCACACCCATTTCTACCTTCTGGGCATGGATGATGCTTTCAAACTGGCCCGTGGATATCACCACATCGGCCGGTTTAGCGGCAAGGAAAAACAATACCTCGAATCCGTTTTTCATCATGATGCCGTCGACTACGGGTTTTACGGCCAGCGGCTGATTACCGATTTTGCCAACCGTCCCGACCGGTCGGCCGTTTCCAAAATCCCCGGTACGGCAAATTACCTTTTCAAGGGAGAACCGGTCGCACTGTACAACCGTCTGCGCCGGGATATCGGGCATAAAGTCATCCTGACTTCTGGCATCCGCGGAGTGGTCAAACAATTTCTCCTCTTTTTTCGAAAAACGCATAAAAGCCATGGCAACCTGTCGATGGCTTCCCGCTCCATTGCGCCGCCGGGGTACACTTTCCACGGAGTCGGTGATTTTGATGTGGGGCAGGTGGGGTACGGCGGCGACAATTTTTCCGTTCGGTTTATCCGCTCGCAGGTTTTCGAGAAACTGATTGCGCTCGATTATATCTGCCTGCGCTATACGGAAGACAACCCGTACGGTGTCCGCTTTGAACCCTGGCATGTCATGACGCCCATGAACGGGTGATGGATTAACAAAAAAACCACCTTATGAGAATCGGTATCGGCTACGACATACATGCCCTCAGGAGCGACCGGAATCTGGTTCTGGGCGGAGTGACCATCCCCTTCGAAAAAGGGCTTTTCGGCCATTCCGACGCCGATGTGCTGGTTCATGCCGTGTGTGACGCCCTTCTCGGCGCGGCCGGCCGGGGCGATATTGGCACGCACTTTCCCGATACGGACCCGGCCTACAAAAATATATCCAGCCTGAAGCTGCTGAGCGCCACCGCAGCCATCCTTAAAACCGCCCGATACGAAATTGAAAACATCGACTGCACGGTATTTGCCCAGGCGCCGAAACTGGCCCCCTATCGGGAAGCCATGGAAACAAACATGGCCGCCGCCATTGATTTAATGCCGGACCGCATTAATATTAAGGCCACGACCACCGAAAAACTCGGTGTCATCGGCGCGGGGCAGGGCATGGCCGCCATGTGTGTGGCCCTGATCCGGCCGGTGGACGGCAGCCAGCCGCCACCCGGCCACAAAACGCCTGAGCCGGAGGACGGCCGGAGCCGGTTTTCCGGCCAGTAATCAAACAAATACCCTGATAAGGAAAATATGGATCTGCAGATATACAATACATTAACGCGGAAAAAAGAGCCGTTTGTCCCGTTGCGGGCCGGCGAGGTCAAGATGTACGTCTGCGGGCCCACCGTCTACGACCTGTGCCATATTGGCAATGCCCGGTCGGTGGTTGTTTTTGACGTGGTGGCCCGCTACCTGGAACACAAAGGCTTTCAGGTCACCTATGTCCGGAATTTCACGGATGTGGACGACAAGATCATCAACCGGGCCAACGCGCTCGACATCTCCCCGGAAACCCTGGCCACCCGGTACATCGACGCCTTTTATGCGGACATGGATGCGCTCAATGTCCGGCGGGCCACGGTTGAGCCGCTGGCAACGGACTACATTGATTCGATGCGCCGGTTCATCGAGCGGCTGATCGACAAAGGGATGGCTTATGCGGTCGACGGGGACGTTTACTTTTCCGTGAAAAATTTCAAGGCCTACGGAAAGCTGTCCGGCCGGCGGCTTGACGATATGGAAGCCGGCGCCCGGGTGGATATCGACACGCGCAAGAAAAACCCTTTTGATTTTGCCCTGTGGAAAAGCGCCAAACCGGGAGAGCCGTCCTGGCCGAGCCCCTGGGGGCCGGGGCGTCCGGGCTGGCATATCGAATGTTCGGCCATGAGCTCCGAAATACTGGGCGATACTTTTGATATTCACGGGGGTGGAAAAGACCTGATTTTTCCCCACCATGAAAACGAGATCGCCCAGTCGGAAGGCGCCACGGGCAAAACATTTGCCCGCTACTGGATGCACAACGGATATGTCAATATCAACCGGGAAAAAATGTCCAAATCCCTGGGGAATTTTACCTTTACCCGGGATCTGCTCACGCGCTATCACCCGGAAATCATCCGTCTGTTTCTGCTCTCCAATCAATATCGCAGTCCCATTGATTTTTCCGACCAGAACCTGAAAGAGGCCGGCGCGGGCCTGGAAAAGGTATATACGCTCCTTCTGCGCCTGGACGGGGCACTGGGGAAACGACCGGCACCGGCAGGCGCGCCGGCGTCCGGCGCTCATTTCGACCGTTTCTGCCAGGCCATGGACGATGATTTTAACACGGCCAGGGGAATCGGCATTCTTTTTGACGCCATCCACCAGGCCAATAAAATGCTCGATGCTGATCCGGGTGCGGATGCGGCTGAAACCGCGTCGGCACTTCAAACGATCCGGGAAGATATTGCCGGGATGGGACGCCTCCTCGGGATACTCGCCGAACCGGCCGACGTTTTTTTCGAAAACAGACACCGGCACGCACTGGCGGAGGCCCAAATCGATGAAGACCGCATCGAGGCCCTGATTCAGCAGCGGGCCGATGCCCGAAAAGCCAGGGACTGGGCCCGGGCCGATCGTGTCCGGGATGAGCTGAGCGACATGGGCGTCGCCATCGAAGACCGTCCGGAGGGGACCGTCTGGAAGATTGTTAAATAGTCCGATTTAATCATTTCCCTGATACACACTTAATTAAATTATAATATAAGTATATTGAATACAGATATGTAATGTCTTCCTTTAATATCGTATCTCCCTTTCAGCCCACCGGCGATCAGCCGTTGGCCATCGATCAATTAAGCCGGGCCCTGGATGCCGGGCGTCGTTTCAACGTATTGCTGGGGGTCACCGGGTCGGGAAAAACCTTCACCATGGGGCAGGTGGTCGCCCGGCTCAATCGGCCGACCCTGGTTCTGGCGCCCAACAAGACCCTGGCGGCCCAGCTGTATACCGAATTCAAGGGGCTGTTTCCCGATAACGCCGTCGAATATTTCGTCAGCTATTACGACTATTACCAACCCGAAGCCTATATCCCCACATCGGACACCTATATTCAAAAAGATTCATCGATCAACGAGATGATCGACAAGATGCGCCATTCCGCCACCATGAGTGTCCTGACCCGGCGGGACGTGCTCGTGGTCGCCAGCGTATCGTGTATCTACGGGCTGGGCGCCCCGGAAGACTATCTGGCCATGCGGGTAAGCCTGGAATCCGGCCAGACGCTTGACCGGGACAAGCTGCTGAAGGATCTGGTCGCCATGCAATATGAGCGGAACGATGTCGATTTTCACCGGGGGGTCTTCCGGGTCCGGGGCGACCGGGTGGAGGTTTTTCCGGCTTATGAAGAAAACAGGGCGGTTCGGATCGACTTTTTTGGCGATGAGATCGACGGCATCTGCGAAATTGATCCGCTCAAGGGAGATGTGCTCAAACGGCTGCGAAAAGTTGCGATTTTTCCGGCCAGTCATTACGTTACCCGGAAAGAGACGATGAAGCGGGCCACCCGGACGATTCTGGATGAGTTGGCCGAACGGATCGATTATTTTCGGGATTCGAATAAACTGCTCGAAGCCCAGCGCATCGAGGAACGGACCCGTTTTGACCTGGAAATGATCCAGGAAGTCGGCTATTGCAATGGTATCGAAAATTACTCCCGGCACATTACCGGCCGCCTGCCCGGGGAACCGCCGCCCACGCTGCTCGATTATTTTCCCGACGATTTCCTGATGTTCATCGACGAAAGCCATATCGCCGTTCCCCAGATGCGGGCCATGTACAAAGGCGACCGCTCCCGGAAGGAAACCCTGGCCAGATACGGATTCCGGCTGCCGTCGGCGCTGGACAACCGGCCGTTGACATTTGCCGAGTCCGAGGCGCGGATGAACCAGGTGGTCTTTGTATCGGCCACGCCGGCCGATTTTGAAATGGAAAAAAACCAGGGCCCGCCAGTGGAATTAATCGTCCGGCCCACGGGATTAATCGACCCGGTTGTCGATATCCGGCCGGCCACGGCGCAGGTGGACGATCTTCAGGCGGAAATCCAACTTCGCGTGGCGCGCAGCGAGCGGGTACTGGTCACCACCCTGACCAAACGCATGGCCGAGGACCTGACCGATTATTTTACCGACCTGGGCCTGCAGGTCCGCTATCTGCATTCCGACATCAAAACCATGGAGCGGATGGATCTGATCCGGGACCTGCGCCTGGGTGAATTCGACGTGCTCATCGGTATCAATCTGCTCCGGGAAGGGCTGGATATTCCCGAAGTCACCCTGGTGGCCATCATGGATGCCGATAAAGAGGGGTTTTTGCGATCCACCCGGTCATTGATTCAGACCTTCGGCCGGGCGGCCCGCAACGTCCGGGGCCGTGTGATTCTCTATGCGGACCGGATGACCGGATCCATGCAGCGGGCCATTGACGAAACCGACCGCCGCCGCCGGATCCAGCAGGCGTATAACCAGGAACACGACATCACGCCGCAGAATATCCAAAAGGATATCACCACCATTTTCGACAATGCGTATCAGGAAGCCGCGCCCACCGCCGACGCGCAGGTGGCGGAAACCCTTTCCGCCTATGGTGCCGGCGACGACCTGGAAAAAATCCTGGAACAGATGGAAAACGACATGCGGGCCGCCGCGGCTGAACTCGATTTCGAACGGGCCGCCGTGATCCGGGACCGGATCGTGGTATTGAAAAGAAAACTGCTGTTTGAAGGCGGATAAAATGGAAAACGGGCATTTACCCATTTTGCGCGCCCGGCAGCGCATGGCGCCCACCGGCCCCGGGGTCTACCTGATGAAAGACGCCGAAGAGAAGATTCTCTATATCGGCAAAGCGATTTCTCTGCGCAAGCGGCTGGCGTCGTATTTCAACCGGCCCCGTCTGCCCGACCCCAAGACGGCGGCCCTGGTTAAAAAAATCGTCACCTTCGAGACGATCGTCACGGCAACGGAAAAAGAAGCCCTGATCCTCGAAGCGAACCTGATCCGGCAGCACCGCCCCCGCTACAACATCGAATTAAAGGACGGCAAACGCTATCCGTCCCTCTGTCTGGACCTGTCGCACCCGTATCCGAACCTGACCATGGTCCGGAAACCGACCCGCCGGGACATGCGCTATTTCGGGCCGTTTTCTTCTTCCCGCGGCGTGCGCGAGACCCTGCGGTTCGTCAATAAAACCTTCAAACTCCGCAAATGCAAAAACCGGGAATTTGCCACCCGCAGGCGCCCCTGCCTGCATTACCAGATGGGGGCCTGCCTGGCGCCCTGCTGCCTGAACGTGGACCCGGCGGCTTACCGGGAGATCATCCGGGCCGTCACACTTTTCTTAAACGGCCGCACGCCCCGGCTGATTAAACAGCTGAAAGACCGGATGCTGCGGGCTGCCGGGGAAGAGGATTTCGAAGCGGCGGCGGTTTTTCGCGATCAGATTTTTGCCCTGGAGCGGACGCTGGAAAAGCAGGTGGCTGTCACCACGGACTTTGCCGACCGGGATATCATCGGCCTGGCCGCGGGCAGGACCCTGACGATTATCACGCTGATGGCCGTCCGGGGCGGGTTTGTCATCGGCACCCGTCACTATGCCTTTGACGATACGCATGTGCCGGATACCGCGCTGGTGGAGGCATTTATTCATCGCTGTTACCATCGGAGCCCGTTTGTACCGCCGGAAGTGCTTGTCCCGTTTCCCCTGGAAAGCCATACGATGATCGAAAACTGGCTGGGTGATATTGCCGGGCGCAGGGTCCGGATACACTGGCCCCGGCGGGGCCGGAAAAAATCCCTGCTCAACATGGCATGCGACAATGCCGTCATCGAGCTGAAAAAGCAGACATCCCGTCAGACCGCGGACCTGGCGCTGCTGGCCGGCCTGCAGAAACGACTGCGGCTGCCACGGCTGCCGGAACGGATCGAATGTTTTGACAATTCGAATCTCAGCGGCACGAACCCGGTGGCCGGGATGGTGGTTTTTGTGCGCGGCCGGCCGTATAAAAAAGACTACCGGCGGTTCCGGTTGAACCCGTCCGGCGGATCGGATGATTATGCCGCCATGGCCGAAGTGCTGACCCGGCGGTTCCAGTCGGATTCATCTCCGCCGGCCCTGCCCGATCTTCTGGTCATTGACGGGGGCAAGGGGCAGCTCAATGTGGCGCTGGCGGTGCTGAAGCACCTCGGCCTGACGGGCCGTTTCAATGTCATGGGGCTGGCCAAGAAAGACGAAGCGCGGGGGGAGACCGAAGACAAGATCTACCTGCCGGGGCGGGCCAATCCGGTCGCGACTGCCCGGCATCCCGAGATACTGCATCTGCTGGAACGGATCCGCAACGAGGCCCACCGGTTTGCCATCACATTCCAGCGCCAGCGGCGGACGAAGAAAGCATTTGTTTCCGCGCTGGACAGGGTACCGGGGATCGGCCCCGCACGCCGGCGCGCGCTGCTGACACAGTTCGGAAGCGTCCGGGCCATAGCCGCTGCCGCAGTCAACGATCTGGCAGCCGTTCCCGGAATGACCCGGCCGGCGGCCCGGGCCGTGCACCGGCATTTGACAAAAGGGAAGAATTGAAGACAACGGCCCCATCGGTCCGACAGGGAATGGACAGTGGATCGCCGGCGGGACCGGATGCGGGCAGGCCGCATCCGGCAACTGGAAAACCTAGTAATCGAGCCCGGCCAGAATGCCTTTCAGCTCGGCCACCGCGTCCGCGGATTTTTTCAGCGCGGATTTTTCCGCGTCGGTCAGCGAAATCTCGATCACTTCCTCGACACCGGTGGCGCCCAGCTTGACCGGCACCCCGATAAACAGGTCGTTCACCCCATATTCACCTTCGAGATAGGCGGCGCAGGGCAGGATTTTCTTCTTGTCCTTGAGGATTGATTCGGCCATTTCCACAGCCGCCGACGCCGGAGCGTAGTAGGCGCTGCCGGTTTTGAGGAGCGACACGATCTCGGCCCCGCCGTTGGCGGTGCGGTCCACCAGGGCGTCGATCCGGTCCGGGGGCATGAGTTCGGTAATCGGAATGCCCGCCACCGTGGAATAGCGGGGCAGGGGAACCATGGTGTCCCCATGGCCGCCCAGCACAAAGGCATGGGTATTTTCCACGGAAACGTTCAGTTCCATGGCGATGAAGGCCCGGAACCGCGCCGAGTCGAGGACCCCGGCCATGCCGATGACCCGGTTTTTGGGAAACCCGCTGGCGTCATACGCCACATGACACATGGCATCCAGCGGATTACTGACAATGATCAGGATCGCTTCGGGGGATTTTTCGCAGATGGCCTGGGTGACTTTCTTCATAATCCCGGCATTGGTGCTGATGAGATCATCCCGGCTCATTCCCGGTTTGCGCGGGATCCCCGCCGTGATAATCACAATGTCGGACCCGGCGCTGGCGTCGTAGTCATTCGTGCCGGTCAGATGCGAATCGTGCTTTTCGATGGATGCCGCCTCGGTCAGATCCAGGGCCTTTCCCTGGGGAATCCCTTCGACAATATCCACCAGAACCACATCGCAGAGTTCCTTTTCCGCCAGCCGCTGGGCAGCGGTGGCACCGACATTTCCGGCGCCGACAACCGTAACTTTTTTGTCCATGACACGCTCCTTCATAATTAAATCGGATTATTTATCACCGGCCCGTCGCCCGTGACGGCAACCGGAAATCAACTTTTAAGACCGGCCGGCCAGGCGGCTTAGTTTCCGGCACCGGCACCACTTCAGGCCCTCGAAGAATGGATAGCATACTGCCTTCGATTGTCAATCATTTTCATGCCCGGCAGCCGCCTTTTATTGACAAACATGCCGGATACAGTATAACGGCAGGACAAAAGCGCATCGTCTGCGCAGGATGAATGGACACGCCATAAAAAAGGAAGGATCCCCATGAGCAAGCCCGTGAAGGAAACGAATTTCGAGACCCTCTCCCTGCTGCAGCGCGGCAAGGTGCGCGACATCTACGACCTGGACGATCACCTGTTGATGGTGGCCACCGACCGGCTCTCCGCCTTTGATGTCGTCATGCCCGATCCCATCCCGGACAAGGGCAAGGTGCTGACCCAGATTTCGCGTTTCTGGTTTGACGTCATGCAGGCCATCGTTCCCAACCACCTGATTACGGCGGATATCGCCCAGTATCCTGACGCGTGCCGTCCCTACGCCGACATTCTGGACGGACGAAGCATGCTGGTTAAGAAAACCGAGCCGCTGGCCATCGAATGCGTGGTGCGCGGCTATATTTCAGGATCCGGGTGGAAATCCTATCAGCAGTCCGGGACGATCTGCGGCATCCGGCTGCCTGACGGGCTGCGGGAGTCGGACCGGCTGCCCGAGCCGATTTTTACGCCATCCACCAAAGCCGAGCTGGGCACCCACGACGAAAATATCGATTTTGACCGGGCCGCCGAAATCGTCGGCCGGCCCCTGGCCGAAAAGGTTCGGGACATCAGCCTGGCCATTTACAACAAAGGCGTCGAGCTGGCGGCGGAAAAGGGGATTATCATTGCCGATACCAAATTTGAATTCGGCCGGCTGGGGGATGACATTATTCTCATCGACGAAGTGCTGACGCCCGACTCGTCCCGTTTCTGGCCCCGGGCAACCTATGCCCCCGGCGGCCCGCAAAAGAGTTACGACAAGCAATTCGTCCGCGATTATCTTCTTTCCATCAACTACGACAAGACCCCGCCGGGGCCGCGGCTGCCGGAAGAGGTGATCCGGGCCACCCGGGAAAAATATATCGAAGCGCTCCGGCAGCTGGCCGGTGACCGGTATCCGGTTTAAACGGCCCCCCACGGGCATCCGCCGGACGGCCCTTTACCAGCCTTTTTTATGCCTCTTTGACAAGGATGGCGAAATACAAACAGGAACCTGAAAGCCATTTGCCATGATTCATTTTCAGACGCAGCCGGTCTCTCTTGCCGCCATTGACATAGACGACCGGACCCATCAGATCAGCGCCCCGGCCGATACAGAGCAGATTGAGGCGCTGGCCGTCTCCATCACCCGGATCGGCCTGCTGAGTCCGCCGCTGGTGGGGGAGGGTGCTGCCGGCATGCGGATTGTTTCCGGTTTCCGGCGAATGGCCGCCTGCCACCAGCTGAAACGCGAAACGGTCTTCTGCCGCGTCCTGGCGCCGGAAACAGCGCCGGCCGTCTGTGCGCAGCTGGCCGTGGCCGAAAACGCGTGGCACCGGCCCCTGACCCTGATGGAAAAGGCCCGCGCTTTTGTACTGCTCGATGCCGTTTTTTTCTCTTCTGAGCATACCGCCCCTGAGATTACCGATGCCGGAGGCGCGGGGCCTGCGAAAGACCGGGCCGCAAAACTGGCCGAAATCGCCGCGCCTCTGGGGCTGGTGGAAAACCCGGACATGATCGGCAAGCTGATCAGATTGACCCGATTATCGCCATCGATCCTCGCCGCCGTGGAAACCGGAACGATCGGACTGGTCATGGCTCTGGAACTGGGGACCCTGGATCCGGAAGAGGGGGGTCTGATACTGGGGCTTTTCCAGCGCTTTCGACACGGTCTCAACCGGCAGCGGGAACTGATGGAAATGGTTCGGGAAATTGCGAAAAGAGAGTCGATCTCCATCCGGCGGCTTCTGGCATCGGATGAGATTGCCGCTATTCTCGCCCGGACGGATCTGGATCTGCCAGCCATCGGCGGGGCGCTGCGCCGCTATCTGAAACAGCGCCGGTATCCGGCCCTGACCCGGGCGCAGATCGCATTCGAAAAACTCGAAAAGGACCTGCCGCTGAGGGGGCGGATCCGCCTGAACCCGCCACCGTATTTCGAAGGAAGTACCTACCAGCTGATATTTTCATTTGACACGCTGGCGGAACTAAAGCGTCACCATCACCATTTTGACCAGATCCGGCAACATCCTTCTCTGGCCCGGTTTCTGGAAGATTAATTCTAAATTCAAAGCCAATTCGCCGAAAAGCGAGATAGAAAAGGAAATTGATGATGAAATTTGAAGACAAGTTTTCATTGCCGCTGGAATGGATCAGTGAAGAAACAAAACTGATTGTCGAAAGCTGTCGGGAGATTGTAGAAAAGGAAATAATGCCAATCCGCCACGAGCTTGACGAAGATTGGAAAGAGCACAAGATTTACATTAAACTCCTGAAAAAGCTGATGCTGGATTTTGGTTTGCAGTGCGCGCCATGGCCAAAAGAATACGGTGGCCTGGAATCGGATTTGATTACCGCCTGCCTGTGCAATGAAGAAATCAGCCGGGGCGATTCCGGCTTATCTACCGCGGTCGGCTGCATCAGCTGGACATTCATGCCCATGCTGGCCCCCAACCCCAATCCAGTCCTGATTGAGAAGTTCGCCCCGCTTGCCTGCCAGACGGACAAACTGTATGTCGGCTGCGCAGCAATTACCGATGCAAGAAGTGGCTCGGATGTTGAAAATATTGATGGAACGCATGGAAAGTATGTGGCCACAACCGCTG
>CAZNZW010000054.1:0-20821 GCA_964577615.1 uncultured Desulfobacterales bacterium
GAGGTATAATCATGGCAACGCGAACAACGTACGATTTGATCATTATCGGTTCCGGTCCCGGCGGATACGTCGCCGCTGTTCGGGCGGCCCAGCTGGGCTTAAAAACAGCCTGTGTGGAAAAATCACCGCGTCTGGGAGGCGTCTGCCTGAATGTCGGCTGCATTCCCAGCAAGGCGCTCCTTGATTCCAGCGAATATTACCATCTGGCCAAAACCCATTTTGCCGACCATGGGATCAAAACCGGAAAAATCTCCCTGGACATGAAAAAAGTCATGAACAGAAAAGAGACCGTTGTCAAAGAGCTGACGGATAATGTCCGTAAACTGCTCAGCGGCAACGGTATCGATATTATCCAGGGAACGGCCAGCCTGGTGGACAAAAATCAGGTAAAAATCACCGGCCGCGGTAAAAAACCGAAAATACTTGAAGGAAAGCATATTCTGCTGGCAACCGGCAGCACGCCCATCGAGGTGCCTGGTCTAAAATTTGACGGAAACCGGATTGTCGACTCGACCGATGCGCTAAATTTCACGTCTGTTCCCAGACATCTGGGCATTGTCGGAGCCGGATATATCGGCCTGGAGCTGGGATCGGTCTGGCGGCGATACGGGGCCAAAGTGACCGTGATCGAAATGCTGCCGAAAATTGCCACCACTTTAGATGGACAGGTCGCCCGTACTCTGGATCGAACGCTGCGCAAACAGGGGTTCGAATTCCGGTTAAATACCAAGGTCGACCATGCCAAAGTGGTTAAAAACAAGGTTCAACTGGCCCTTTCATCCAAGGGAAAATCCACCCGGTTAACCGTTGACCGCCTCCTGGTATCCGTGGGCCGACGGCCTCAGACCGCCGGGCTCGGCCTGGAAAACGCCGGCGTGGTAACAGATGAAAAGACCGGCCAGATCATGGTTGACGCCACCTGTTGCACCAATATCCCCGGCATCTATGCCATCGGCGACCTGACACCGGGACCGATGCTGGCCCATAAAGCTTCGGCCGAAGGAATCGCGGCCGTGGAATGCATGGCCGGGCAGGCCGGGCAGGTCAATTACGATGCCATCCCCTCGGTGGTCTACACCTGGCCGGAGGTTGCCAGTGTCGGGTTAACCGAAGAAGCGGTCAAGAAAAGAGAGATCCCCTATTGTGTGGGCTCATATCCGTTTTCAGGGACCGGGCGCGCCCGGTGCATGGGCGAAACCGACGGGTTTGTTAAATTGATCGCCCATGGCAAAACCGACCGGATCCTGGGCGTTCACATCATCGGCCCCCGGGCGGCGGACATGATTGCCGAGTGCGTCCTGGCGCTGGAGTTCGGGGCCAGTTCCGAAGATATCGCCCGGACCATCCACGGGCATCCGACCTTTTCCGAAGCACTCATGGAAGCGGCCATGGCCGTTCGCAAGTGTTCCATTTATGCATCATAATCGACAACCGTAACGAAAAGAGAATTCATGGAAGTTAAAGTCAACGATAAAAAACTGCTCCACAAAGGCCGTGTATTTGAACTTTATTCGGAAAATCTCACCACCGACCAGGGCAAGACCTTCAGCGTTGAAGTGATCCGTCATCCCGGGGCGGCAGCCATTGTGCCCATCGACGCCGACGGCACCGTTCTGCTGCTCAGTCAGTACCGGCATGCCGTGGGCGGTCGAATCTGGGAAATTCCGGCCGGCACCCTGGACCCTGGCGAAACGCCCGAGGTGTGCGCCCGCCGGGAACTGGTGGAAGAGACCGGGTTCAGCGCCGATACGTGGCAGAAGCTGGGCGAGATCACACCGGTGCCGGGATATTCGGATGAACGGATTCATCTGTATCTGGCCACCGATCTGGATACCGCCGAGCAGTCCCTGGACGAAAACGAAATTCTCGACGTTCACCGGCTGCCATTCAGTGAGGCGCTCGACAGGGTCCACACCGGCCGGATCCAGGATGCCAAGTCGATCTGCGGGCTGCTGCTGGCCGACCGGGTCAGGCGGCTGGCCGGATAGTCCCGGCTCCCGGGATCACCGGTATCACGCGGCCTTCGGTCCGAATCCAATCGGGAAAGCGGTATCAGATTAAAGCTGTGTCTGAATCGATGGGAATCAGGCCGGCGGTTCGCCGTGTGCGTTGATTTTTTCCGCCACCTGGGCGTTGAACCTGTCGGCAACGATGATAAATCGCTCGTGCACGGCCTTGGAAATCGTATCGGCACCGTCATGGGCCGTCAGCGCAAAGGTCAGCCGGCGTCCATCCACGCCGGTCAGCTCCCCGGAAATCGTAACGGTAAAACCGGGCGGTGTGGCCGCCCGATGGTCCATCTGCATCCCGGTTCCCACCGTCATCTGCCGGGGCCAGTCGATGTGCGGGTTGATCGCCTGGATGCAGGCAAACTCAAAGAGCCCCACGAGAAACCCCGTGGCCAGCACTTTCGGCATCAAACGGGCTTCGGGGATATCCGGGAAAAGATGGGGCACGGTTTTGTCCTCGGGAACCAGGTATGTCAGTTTGAAGGTCATTCCGGGCGTCAAGGCATCCGTCATCGGTTCTCCTCCTTTTTTAAAAATACTGCGTGTTTCCCAGTCATCCGGCAGTCCCACATGGGGACGTCGCCGGCAGACAATACTTGAAAATCGACCGGCATCAGTTTATATACCCGGGGCACTACGCGCAACGGTTTATTTCACTTCCCAACAAGGATGGCCCATGACTTTACCGATTATCCAGGATATTTACCCTGAAGATATTGCCGTCTGCTACGGCTGCGGCCGCAACAACCCGGAAGGCTGGCACATCCGCTCCCGCTGGGACGGCACGGAAGGCACCCTGCGGTTTACGCCCGACGCGCACCACACCGCTTATCCGGGCATCGTGTATGGCGGCCTGATTGCCGGGTTGATCGACTGCCACAGCGTTGGAACGGCGGTGGCGGCCATGTACCAGGCCGAAGAACGGCCGCTGGACTCGGACCCGCCGATTCTCTGCGTCACGGGCAATCTGAACGTCCGTTATCTCAAGCCGACGCCCCTGGGGCACGAGCTGTTTCTGCGGGCCAGAATCAAAACGCTGACCGATAAAAAAGGCATCGTGGCATGTTCGCTGTATGCCGACTCGGAAGAATGCGTACAGGCCGAAGTGGTGGCGATCCGGGTGCCGCCGGACCGGTTACAGGCTGCAGCGAACGGCGCCGTCAGCGTATAGATCCACCTGTTCAAACTGCAACCGTTCAGATACGACGCCGTTCTCGCTGTTCACGATTTGCCGCCCGGCCCGGCGCATAATAACAAAAAAGGCCCCGCCAACCGGCAGGGCCTTTTTCACGTCTTGTTTCAGGTCGATTAGAACAATCCGGATACTTTTCCGGTATCAACATCGACATCCACCCGCCGGAAGGCCGGATTGGAACCCGTACCCGGCATCAGGCTGATGGTACCGGCACACGGGCAGAGAAACTTGGCGCCGGAGTAGATCAGCACGTCACGGATCGGCAGGGTCCAGCCCTTGGGCACACCCTTCAGCGTCGGATCATGAGACAGGCTCAAATGGGTTTTAACCATCATGGTTGCGTAATCGTTGTACTTGGGATCATTCTCGAGCATCTTGGCCTTGGATTCCGCTTCGGGAGACCAGGACACGCCATCGGCGCCGTAGACTTCCTTGGCAATGGTTTCCACCCGATCCCGCAACTTCATTTCCAGCGGATAGAGGAATTTGAAATCATTTTCCTCATCGCAGGCATCGATAACGGCATCGGCAAACTCCAGGGCGCCTTCGCCACCCTTTTCCCAATGTTTGGACTCGGCACAGCGGGCACCGGCCGCTTCGGCGATCTTCCGCACCACGGCGCATTCGGCATCCGTATCCGTGTAGAACCGGTTGATGCAGACCACCGGGTTGATACCGGCTTTGCGGATCGTATTGATATGGTGAACCATATTTTCACAACCCTTTTCCACCAGTTCCAGGTTTTCCTTGGTGTACACATCGTCCAGGGCCAGACCCGGGACCACCTTGGGGCCGCCGCCGTGCATTTTAAGCGCGCGGATGGTCGTCGTCAGGACAGATACGTGGGGTTTCAAACCGCTGAACCGGCTTTTAACGTTCCAGAACTTTTCAAAACCGATGTCCGCGGCAAACCCACTTTCCGTTACGTGGTAATCGAACAGTTTCAGGCCCACGCGGTCGGCAATGATCGAAGACTGACCGACGGCGATATTGGCAAACGGTCCCGCATGCACCATGCAGGGATTATACTCGGCCGTGCACATCATGGTGGGGTTGATCGTATTGCGCATGAAAGCGGTCATGGCATTGCCGACTTCGAGGTCGCCGGTAGTGACCGGGTTGCCGCTCTTGTCAAAGGCCACGGTGATTTCGTTGAGGCGCTTTTTCAGGTCGGCCAGGTCCCGGATGACGGCCAGAATCGCCATACATTCCGAGCCCACGGCAATACCGAATTTAGACTGCATGGTAAAGCCGTCATACCGCCCGCCAATGCCGATGATGATGTTTCGAAGGGACTGGGCACAGAAGTCCATGATCCAGCCCAGTTCAACGCGGGTGGGATCGATGCTGAGGCGGGGCATGCCGGTCAGGCGCTGGAGCTGCTCGTCGTTGTAATTTCGCTCATGCTGCATGCGCGAGGTCATGGCAACCATGGCCAGATTATGGGCGTTCATGATGTCGTTGATATCGCCGGTCAGGCCCAGGGAAAATTCAGTCATGGGAATCAGCAGGGAATTGCCGCCGCCGGCCGCCGTTCCCTTTACGTTCATCGTCGGGCCGCCGGAAGGCTGCCGCAGCGCGCCGCCGACACTTTTCCCCCGTTTACCCAGGCCTTCCATCAGGCCGCAGGAGGTGGTGCTTTTCCCTTCGCCCAGCGGCGTCGGGGTAATGGCGGTCACTTCAATATATTTCCCGTCCGGTTTATCCTTGAGCCGGTCAATGATTTTGAGAAAATCAAGCTTTGCCAGTCGCCCCATGGGCAGCACTTCGTCCTTCTGCAAGCCAAGTTTGTCCCGCCATTCGTCCGGCGTCGGCATGTTTTTCTCGGCTGCTTCGGAAATCTGCCAGTCGGCCATGTCAACTGCATTGTACGCCATTGTCTGTTTCCTCCTCTTTTACTGATGGTTAGAATGGGTTATTGCACAATCCCGCTGCTACCCGCTGCTATTGGATCAAATCCGGCTGTCAAACCGTCGCCAGCCGGTGAAATATTGCCAGGTAACGCCGCCTGCTTACCACCATGGGCACAAGAGATTTTATATATCAGCCGCCTTGTTTATTGGCAAGGAAAAAAATCAATCCTGCAGCCTGCCAAATCGGTAATAAACGCCTTTTTTTCTGATCAATTCTTCATGCGTGCCGCTTTCCACCATCCGGCCCCCGATGATCACTACGATCCGATGGGCCTTGCGGGCCGTTGACAACCGGTGCGCAACGATCAGGGTCGTCCGGTGCCGCATGAGCAGATCCAGCGCCTTCTGAATGTGCTGCTCGGTAAGGGCGTCGATGTACGAAGTCGCCTCGTCCAGGATCAACAAGTCCGGATTTCTCGCAAACGCCCGGGCAATCGAGATCAGCTGCCGCTGCCCGCTGGAAAGGGCCGCCTTGTCTCCGGTGAGGGTAAATTCCGGCCCGCCGGGGAGGTGAGCGATAAAATCCGTACAATGGGCCTTTTCGATGACCGCCTGCAAGCCTTCATCAGACAGGGACGGATGGCCAAAGCGGATATTCTCGGCAATGGTACCGGTGAACAGAAACGGGTCCTGAGTCACCAGGGCCATGCGCTGCCGAAGTGCCGCCGTCGGAACGTCCGGCAACCGCCGGCCGTTAATCCGAATCTGCCCTTTCAGCGGATCGTAAAACCGGACCAGCAGGTTGATCAACGACGTTTTCCCTGATCCGGTGGGGCCGATCACGGCCACCCGTTCGCCTTCCCGGATGGTCAGGCGGATATCTTCCAGCACCGGGATATCGGGGACATAACCAAACGTGACCCGGTCGAAATCAATGCGCCGGATACGATCCAGATCATCCGTTTTACCGGTGGGTTGCGCCATCTGGTCATGATTGTCCAGAATCACAAAAAGCCGTTCAATCGACGAAAGCGCATTTTGCAGGATATTATATTTTTCGGCAATATCCCGGATCGGCCTGAAAAACATGCGGATATACGAAATATAAGCCACCAGCACGCCCAGACTGATTCGATCCGTCAGCACCCCGCGACCGCCAGAATAAATGACCACCGCCAGCGCCACCGACCCCAGCATACCGACAAAAGGCATGAAAACGGCAAATATCCGCATCTGCCGCATGCCGGCCTGATAATATGCGTGATTCAATCGTCTGAAACGGCGTGCGCTGGCCCCTTCCTGCCGAAAAAGCTGAATCACCCGCATCCCGTTAACCGTTTCGCTCAGGCGGGTGTTGATTTCCGCCACCTTGACCCGCAACGTCCGGTACGCATCCCGGGCCCGGCGCGAAAAGTAAAACGACGCCACGATAACAACCGGGAAAACGATAAAACAGACCAGCGCCAGCTGCCGGTCAAGGCGGATCAGTATCCCGCAGATACCGGCCAGCAGGAACAGGTCCTTGAAAACAAAAACAATCACCGCGGTGAACAGTTCGTTGACATTCTGCACGTCGTTGGTTACCCGCGTGACCAGCCGCCCGACAGAATTTTTCGTAAAAAAGGGAACGGACAGGGAGACGATATGGGTAAACAGCCGCATGCGCAGGTCGTGCATGACCCGCTGGCCGGCATATTCGAGGATTAACTGATGGGAAAAATTGGCTCCCAGCCCCGCGATGACAAGCAACAGAAAAATCAGCGCCAACCGGGCGACACCGGCCAGATCGTGCACTCTGAGGACAGCGATGTCCGCCCGGGGCATGCCGGCCAGATCCCGCCATCGAATCATTGTCCGGCGGCCAGCACGCTGGAAACGATTCGGATATCTGGCGACCACGGCCCGTACGGCCGGATCGGTCATATCCACTGCTATCCACCGGGCGTGGCTGCCGGCTCTCGCTCTCCGCCCCGCCTGTGTATCTGCTGCTGCCGGATGGACAGGAACGATGTAGCGGTCAATGGCCGTTTTGGTGACATACGGGACGGCCAGCTCGATGCCGGTAACTATCAGCAGAAAAAACACCGCGGCCACCAGATGCCGCAGATAGGGGCGCAAAAACGGATAGATCTGCTTGAGCAACCGGGCATCGGTGGTATGGCCGACCTGTTCTTCGGCAAAATAGTCGCGATCAATCCGCATGGGCCATCTCTTCCCGGCCCAGGGCCTGAAGCGCCGCCGTACGGGCATAATACCCGCTGCCGGACGACAACCGGGCGTCCGTCCCCGTTTCGATAATACGGCCCTTTTCCAGCACAACAATCCGGTCGGCATGCCTAAGGGCCGAGAGACGATGGGACACCATCACGATGGTCCGCCGGCCTTTCAGGCGTCGAAACGTTTTGACGATGATATCGGCTGTTTCAGCATCCACCTGGCTGATCGGGTCATCAAGAAGGAGGACCGGGGTGTCACAGAAAAGCGCCCGGGCCAGGGCCACCCGCTGCTTCTGGCCGCCGGACAGAATCACGCCCTTTTCGCCCACGAGTGTATCCAGGCCCGCATCGAGCCGGTCAATGGTGGTATCCAGTGCCGCGGCCTTGAGCGTGGCGGCGATCTTTTTGTCATCTGCCCCGGTGGCGCCAAAGAAAATATTTTCCCGGATGGTGCCCGAAAAAAGAAACGGTTCCTGGGGGACAAAGGCGATCTGTGCCCGCAATACGGACGGATCCATCCGGCGGATATCCCGGCCGTCCAGAGAAATGCTTCCCCGGTCCACATCATACAGGCGGGGAATCAGGTTCAGCAGGGTGGTTTTTCCCGCGCCGGGCGGCCCGACAATCCCAATGGTTTCCCCGGCCGCAATGGTCAGATCGATCGCCTCAAGTACCGGCAACGGCGCCGGTTTCCGGCCGGGGGCCGCCGGATCCCGGGGCGGATAGGCAAACCACACCGCATCAAACGACACCGCGCCGGACAGGGTTTCCGGTTTTGGCCCGGCATCCGGCTGGATATCCGGTTCAATATCCGGCGCGGTGGCCGGCCCGATATCGGACCGGGTCCGCATGACCGCGTCGATGCGATCCAGAGACGCCCGGCCCCGCTGGATCAGGTTGGTCAGCCATCCCAGCGCCATCATGGGCCAGGTCAGCAGGCCGAGATAGGCGATAAACGCAACAAATTCCCCGGGTGTAATCGTGGCGGTAATGGTCTGCCGGCCGCCCAGGAAAAGAACCACGGCCAGGCTCAGATTGGAAAAGAAAATCATCAACGGAATAAACAGCCGGGTAATCCGCACCAGTTTCATGTTCCGGCGGACATAATCATTGGAAACCGCTTTAAACCGCCGGGCGGCACCGGACTGCCGATTGTAGACCTTGACCATCCGGATACCGGCAAAAAATTCGCGCGCGGTCTCGGTCATGGTTGAAAATCCGGCCTGGACATCCCTGTACCGGCGGTGCATTTTTTTCCCGAAAAACCGGGCGGTAAAAACAATGGCCGGCATGGGGATCAGCAGAAACAGCGTCAGGCGCAGGTTGATATAGGCCATGAAACCGATGGCCGCCGTTCCCAGCACCACCGCATCGGTAACGGCCACCAGCCCCATACCGATGGACATGCGAATCTGCTTGATGTCATTGGTGGCCCGGGCCATCAGGTCACCGGTGGACGTCCGGTCAAAATAGGCGGCAGACAAGGTCTGCAGATGCAAAAAAAGGCGGTTGCGCAGGCCTTCCTCAATGCGTATCGCCAGCCCGATCAGGCACAGCCGCCACAGATAGCGCAACGCACCAATGCCGATGGCCAGCAGAACAATAATCTCCGCCTGTTTTAACAGCAGGGCCGGGTCAGCCCGGAAAACCGTGAGGCCGTCGATGGCCGTTTTGACCACCCGGGGGATGTACAGCTGCATGAAATCAACGGCCATCAGGCAGGTCATACCGAAAAGAATCCGGAACCGGGAGCGGACAAAATACGGTTTTATCAGATGAAACGATGGATTCAACTTTCGCCTCCGGCAGGTCAGATGGCGCAATAAAGGGCCGCTCAGCGCCTGATTTCCCTCTTACGGGCCGCGTCGTTTATTGACTTTCCCACATCCGGCTGTTACGACGAGCCGTTATGGACATTGGAAATATCGTCGAATATATTGATCATCAGAAGATTATCTGCGCGGTGGTGCAGCAGGTCAAGGAAAAACGGCTGCGCCTGCTGGCCGAAACCAATCGGGAAGTGAATCTTTCCAGCGCCCGGCTCTCTCACCACAGCCGCCACCGCCTCGATGCAGCGCTCAGCCGGGACGAAACCATCGCAATATTAAAAGAAACCGCGGCCAGACGCCATCGTCTCGCCGCGCAGATCGATATAAAAAATTTATGGAAAATCCTCAACGAGGAACAGGCATGGATCGACCTGGCCACCATGACCGGGCTCTGTTTTCCCGATGCCGCCGACAGCGACCACGAGTCCGCCGTGGTGCGGGCGTTTTTTCAGGACAGGCTCTATTTCAAATTCAACCATGACCGTTTTTTTCCCCACTCGGAGTCCCAGGTTGAGCAGATCCTTCACCGGCGCCGGAAAGAAGCCCGCCAGCAGAAGTTGATCGACGCCGGTACCGCCTGGCTGAAAAAAATATCGCCGGTCTCCGCCACACCAGCGGCTGCCGGTACCGATCCCCTCCCGGCGCCGCCAGCTCCCATCGTTGATATTTTGAAAACGTATTACCTTTTCGGCAAAGAGGCCCGGGATGCGGCTGTTGCCGTGACCATCCTCAAAAATGCCGGGATTGACCGGGACAGGGATCTGTTTACCACCCTGACGGCTGCCGGCATTTTTTCCAAAGATGAAAACATCGAATTACTCCGGAAGGATATTCCCATCGAATTTTCACCGCAGGTGATCAAGCACGCTGACGCCCTGGGCAACGCAGCAAATATGGAGCTTCAGGCCGGCCAGCGTGTGGATCTGACGCAATTACCGCTGATGACCATCGACGGACAGGCCACTCTTGACTTTGATGACGCCATCAGCATTGAAAATGAGGGAAAAAATTATCGGATCGGCATTCATATCACCGATGTTGCCCACTACATCCGAAAAAACGATCCCATCGATATCAATGCCATGGGCCGGGCCAGTTCGATCTACATGCCCGACCAGAAAATCCCCATGATCCCCCCGGTTCTGTCCGAAGGGCTCTTCAGCCTGAAAGCCGGCAAAATCCGCCCGGCGATCAGCACCCGGGTTCTGATGACACCCTGGGGAGATATCCTTGAGTACGACGTGGTGCCCAGTCTGATCCGGGTGTCCTCCCAGTTGTTTTACCGGGATGTCAACCTGTCCGTTGACACCAGTCCTTCCCTTCGATCCCTCTGGGATCTGGCCCAAAAATACCGCTCTCATCGACTTGACGCCCAGGCCACCCAGATTTCGCTGCCGGAAATTCACCTCTGGCTGGACGAGAAGGGACAGATCTGCCTGAACCGGATCGACCGGGAAAGCCCGGCCCGGCTGATGGTCACCGAGCTGATGATCCTGGGGAATGCCATGATGGCCCGTTTTCTGGCCGACCATGATATGCCGGCCATTTTCAGGTCCCAGGCCGAACCCAGCAAACGCCTTTATAAGGGATTAGAGGGGACTTTGTTTCAAAACTGGATGCAGCGCCGCAAACTCAGCCGCTTTGCCTTGGACCATAAACCGGAGAAACACGCCGGTCTGGGGGTCATGGCGTATGTCACGGCCACATCGCCGATTCGAAAGTATACCGATCTGGTCACCCAGCGTCAGATCCGCGCGGTTCTGGGCCTGGAAACACCCTACACGGCCGAAGAGATCGACCGGATCATCACGGCTATCCGCCCCCCCATGAGCGAGGTGGGCCGGACGCAGCAGAAACGGTACCGGTACTGGCTGCTCAGATACCTCGAAGGTCAGGTCGGGCAGAAGACAACCGCCTGTGTGCTGTTCAGGCGCCGCCAGAACTACCAGATTCTGTTGTCCGAATACATGATCGAATGTTCGCTGGCCCTGTCCGAAGGAATGATGCTGTGCCCCGAGGACAATATCGAAGTCACGATTCAACATGTCAACGCCCGCGGGGATAAATTATCGGTTGCCCTGGGGTAATATCAAAATTGGGGATCATGAACGATTTCAACATGCCGGCTCCCGGCCCGGAAGGAACCGCATGAACCATCTGGCCATCTTCATCCTGCGCGCCGTTCTTGGCAGCGTCATCGCGGTGATCATTGCCCGGACCTTCCGTCCCGACGGCGGCCTTTTCACTGTCGCGGGGCTGGGTATTCTGCTGGTGGGAACGGCATATCTGCTGGATTATTTTCGAAAGAAACATCATGGCGAATAAAAACAGAGAAATTATCCTCGGCACGGCCGGTCACATCGACCACGGAAAAACCTCCCTCATCAAGGCCATGACCGGGACCGACACCGACCGTCTGAAAGAAGAAAAACTGAGGGGCATCACCATCGAGCTCGGGTTTGCCTCGCTGGCACTGCCCGGCGGCCGCCGCCTGGGCATTGTGGATGTGCCGGGGCATGAGAAATTCGTCAAAAACATGGTGGCCGGCGCCACGGGCCTTGATCTGGTGATGATGGTGGTGGCCGCTGATGAAGGGATCATGCCCCAGACGCGGGAACACATGGAAATCTGCACCCTGCTCGGTGTCCGCCACGGCCTGGTGGCCCTGACCAAGACCGACATGGTTGACGAGGAGTGGCTCGAACTGGTCACCGATGATATCGCCCAGTACATGCAGGGCACATTTCTGGAAGATGCCCCCGTCATCCCGGTATCTTCCCAGACCGGCTCCGGCATCCCCGAGCTGATCGCAGCTGTTGACAGTCTGGTCGCCCACCTGCCCGAACGCCCGGCCACGGGCCTGTTCCGGCTGCCCATCGACCGCGTATTTTCCATGAAGGGATTCGGAACAGTGATCACCGGCACGCTGATTTCAGGCAGTGTCCGCACTGGCGACGCCGTGATGATTTACCCCACCGGCATTACGTCCAAGGTTCGGGGAATCCAGGTCCACAACCTGACGGTCGACGAGGCCAGAGCCGGTCAAAGGACGGCCGTCAATTTCCAGGGCCTTGACCGGGCCGCGGTTGACCGGGGTCAGGTGCTCGCCGCGCCAGGCGCCCTCAAACCGAGTTATATGGTTGACTTTCAGGTGGCGTATCTGGAAAGCAATAAAAAGGAGATGAAAAACCGGACCCGCCTGCGCTTTCATACCGGTACGAGCGAGGTGATGGGCAACCTGATCCTTCTGGACCGGGAAACCCTGTCTCCCGGCGACACCACCGTGGCCCAGATCCGCCTGGATACACCGGTGGCGCTGGTCGCCGGCGACCGCTTTGTTCTGCGCAGTTATTCTCCAGTGCGTACCGTGGGCGGCGGCACTGTTTTAAACCCCATCGCCCCCAAGCACAAACGGCTGCGCCCGGATGTCATTGCCGGGCTGGCGGCACTGGTGGACGGTGGTCCCGATATGAGGATCGCCCACCATATTCGCGAAACCGGCTATACCGGCCTCGCGTTTGCCGACCTGCGGCTGACCACCGGGCTCAGGGACAAAGCGATCGAACAGCCCCTGGGGCTTTTGTTGTCCCGCAAGGAAATCATTCTCCTGGACCGGGAGGAAAAAATTTACATTCACGGCGATACCATTGACCGGCTGCGGGGGGCGATAGATCACACCCTGGCCCGATACCACGCAGACTACCCGCTTAAACCGGGAATGCTGAAAGAAGAACTGCGGTCAAAATTTCCGTCGGTGAAAAACCCGAAGCTGCTCTCCCTGGTTCTTGCCCAGATGGTCCGGGATAACGCCCTGGTTCAGGATGAAAAAGTCATCCGCCTGACTGCCCATAAAGTCTCCCTGGGGGCCGACCAGGACACGATTCGAAAAAAAATCCTCACCGCCTATGCGGATACCGGGCTGACACCGCCCTATTTTAAAGAACTGGCCAAAACGCTGGATACGGACGGCGCCACGGCCCGGGATGTCCTTAACCTCCTGGTCCAGGACAACAAACTGATCAAGACCAAGGAAGACCTTTATTTTGATGCAAAAGCGATAGAATCGCTGCGAGAGGAACTGGTGGCCTTTTTAAGGCAGCAGGGCGAGATCACCACCGCCCAGTTTAAAGATATGACTGGCGCATCACGCAAGTATGTGATACCATTGCTCGAATATTTTGACACTCGGAATGTGACAATCCGCATCGGCGATATACGGAAACTGCGAAGAGGTTAATTATGAAACATGTGATGCCCGTCCTGACGGGATCCCGACGATCCGCTTTAATTTTGCTGCCCCTGACCATTACCGTTGTTTTAACGGGTTTCGGCTTTTTGCTCGCCACTGATGTACCGGCGGGCAGTCACCCGGCATCGGACATTGTCTTGAAGGTCTCTACCCCGTCGGCCAGGGGACTGGCCATTCTGACGCGCCGATTTGGCGATATCAGCGATCTGCTCTACCTCTATCCGGCCACCGAAAAGGGAGAAACCATCAACCTTGGTTTTCCGGGCAAACTGGTGGTTGCGCCTGACCAGACCCCGTTTTCGGATCTTCTGGCTGACACGGCGGCCCTTATCCAGGTCAAGGCGGAAACCGGCGTCATCGCGAAATTATTTCAGTCCGGATTCCCCGCGGCCCGGGTTGAGGATGCCGGCCACCACATTGTCGCGGTTCTGGCCACGAAAAAAGCCATGGAACCGATCCGCACCGGCGCCGTCATGCGGGAGCCCCAATCTCAAAAGGCCGGGCAGGTGGAAAAACCAGCCGATAGCGAACAGGAAGTATCGGCGGATGAATCGGATCACGTGACAAAACATCTGGTTGTAGAAAAAGAATCCGCCAAGGCAACCGAACCCGAGAAATCCATCTCTGAAAAATCAGCCCCGAAAGAAGCCGGCCAGGCGCCTCACATGGCCATTAAAAAAACGGATGCCAGTCATGAGGAAAAAACGGCGGCCGGCGAGGCTATTCCCGTTGCCGTCCAGGCGGCACATGACGCTGAAGCCGGTACCGGCGAGAAACCAGCCCATGGCGAGGCAACGGAGAATACCGGCCCGACGGGCACCGCGCTGGTCGATGCCCTGATTAAACCCCTGGACTATGAGCTGAACCACCGTTTCTGGGGCTGGCGGCCCAACGATATCATTCCCATCGGTGATAATGTCGTCAATTTTCAGCGCGGCGTTCTGGAGATCTCCCGACGCACGGCCGTCACCCTGGCCGAACGGATTTCCCGCACCGGCATCACCGCCGCCTTTGATCCGGATCTTGAAAACGCCATGAACTGGTTTATGATCAAACCGAACCACTACTGGTTCCCATCGGCAGAATCCAAATACCGCGATGCCTTGAAGGCTTTCAAAGCGTATAGATCCCGGCTGGCCGAGGGGCAGGCGCAGTTTTTCAACCGGGCTGACAACATCATTCCACTGCTCATGGCCTATGAGGACCTGCTTGGCAGCTGCGAAGAAAACCTGGTGAAAAATGCCGAAGAGGATGGCGCGCCGGTCAGTTTTTTCAAATCGGACGACTACTTTTTTTATACCAAAGGTGTTGTCAGTACGCTGAGCGGGCTGCTCAAGGCCATTGCGCATGATTTTAAGGATATCGTGGCTTCCCGTCAGGCCCAGGAAGATATTCACCATGCGATCGAGTCCTGCCATCACGCCATGGAAATCGATCCGATCATCATCGTTAACAGTGATGCAAGCAGCATTCTGGCCAACCACCGGGCCAATCTGGCCGCCCCCATCAGCCATGCCCGTTTTTACCTGACCGTGCTGATTAAAGCGCTGTCCACCTGATCCGGTCATGCGGCCCGGCGTCAGCTTTTCGCCTGGGCCGTCACAATTTTTTCCCTCACGTCCGGCGGCCAAAAAAGGACGTGGGGGGGGGTCAAGCGCCCGCGGGCTTGGACAGGACGGGGACCCGGAGCGATTTCAGCCCGGATACGCCCGGCATATCTCCCAGATCAAGTCTTTCTATCTCTTCGGCCAGGTATCCTTTTTTCTGTAAAAATTCAATGTGCCGGGTCATTTCGTCCGCCTCGTCGGCAGATGAATAGACAACGGCAATCTTCCCCGGCTGGGTCAACCGCTCTCCGGTCTCCCGAACCACGGCCTTGTCCAGACGCGACCGGATGATGGCATGGCGGATATCGTAAGCGCCATCCACGCTGAAATGTTTTTCATCATACCGGAAGCGGATGGACAGCGGGGCATTTTGGACGAGAATCAGCTGTCCGATCTCCAGCGGCACCTTGAGCGTTGCTTTCAGCCGTTCGGCCCGACGGGCCATGCCACACGCCAGCCGGAGCTGCCAGAGCCGCAGGTTGTGGAGATAGATATCGTGATACTTTCCGGATTCGACCAGGGCATCTCCCAGATAAATCAGATAATCCACGCCATCGGTCTCATGCCTTTCAAAATAGTGGGGAAAAATCTGCTGCGCCTTGGTTTCTTCCCCGTCGAGATAGGTCGATAACTGCTGGCTGAGATGCGAAAAGCTTTCCTCAAAATCCCGACGCACCTGGTAAACCGTTCCCGTTTTCCGGTCAACGGCCGCAAAATAGGCGTCAACAGCTTGAGACACTTCTTCTCCAAAGCCGCTTGCCTGGCTGAAAACCGGTTCGACCGCATCGCGCATGAATGTGATCACGGCCAGATCGTCTCCCGTCTCCAGTCCGACCTGTACTTTATCAATATACGCATCGATCCGACTGCTTAATTCTTCAAAAATCGACAGGGGATCCGCTTTCAGGGCCAGCCGGATAACGCGCCGCCCCAGAGTGAGATGGTGGATCAGATCTTTCTGAATGGCCCGGTTTCGCGCCTCGCTGGAACCGCGGATATCAGCAGTGCCGTACAGGGGATATACGTTATTGAAAACAATCGGCTCAAGTTTGGCGCGGCTGTCCTTTCGAAGCGCCTCCAGATACCGCATGGCGGCCTGCCGAAAACGCCATTCCACCGCGGGATGAATCGCGGTGCAGTGCCGCCGGATCACGTCCTGTGCCTGGTGCTCGAGCTCATCCAGCGATTTCTTGATGGCCAGAGAGAAAATCGGCAGAATCTGCTCCATCAGAAGGGCATCCAGCGCCCCGAAATCACCGGGAACGGGAGACCCCAGGTGCAGGGTGCCGATGCTCTTCCCCTGGGAGGTCAACGGACCGATCAGGCAGGAGCGGACACCCGTTTCCACAATCTCATTCTGGAATCCCCCGATGGGTTTCACTCTGGCCACATCATCCAGCCGGATGATTTCCTGATCGTTAATCACCCGTTCAAACACCGTTCCGGAAAATGCGGAAAGCGGCACATGGTGAGAATCGGTAAAAATACATCGATGAATCAATTCTGATCCGGAATTGAGCAGCAGCGCCCGGTCATCCTGAATACCGGCCAGGGTCGCTACCAGGTTTGCCCGTCCAAAAAGGGTTTTCAGGTTCTGCTGCAGGGCCGCAAACCCGTTTCTGGACATAATCGAATCCTGGTCGATGAGTTCCCGTTCCAGGGCGGAGATGACCTCGGGGACGGTATTGTCCACGGCCCGGATAACGATGAACCCCCATAATTCAAAATCCTCGGGGGGCAGTATGTCTCGTAGTTTTTCGGGATTGGTCAAATTCTCGAGAACCTGCGCTCGTTCTTTGCCTGACAGTGTCCGGGGGGCCTTAACCGCGTGGATATCGACAAACCGAAAATCCAGCGTCATTTTAAAATGTCGTTCCAGGCCAGTGACAGGGTCGGTGACAATCCGGACCAGCGGATAATCAAACCGCTGCCGGATACCGTAAAACCGTTCGAGAATAAACAGATAGGCCTGAATAATCCGCCCCCGGTTAAACTGCGTTGTCCCCACATTGAGCCGTCCCTGAACGCCTCCTTTTTCATCGAGAAACAATTGTTTAAACCGGGGCGAAACAAAAAAGGTTTCCACGGAAAGCGGAGATACCACCCCCACGGCTTCGGTTTCCCAGAAAAGCGGTGAAAAAATGGTCCCCATCAACCGGTTGACCTGACCAGAGCGCCCTTTCAGGCGGCCCGGATCCATAATCGGCCCTCTCAGATCCTGAACCTGTTCCAGAAGAGACCGGATCCTTCTTTTGTTGAAACTGATCGGCTGGTCGGGACGATCCTCTCTTTTCTGAAGATAGTCGAAAAGCGGATCAAAGCTCAGCACGGTCCGAAACGGAAAGTCGTTCAGCATTTTTTCCATGGAATTATCTCCGATTGGCTATTTATCGCCGGCAGGGCCAGCGCCGGCCGCCTTGACCAGGGCCAAAACAGCACGGGAAGCCTGTTTGAAAGCCAGGGGCAGGTCCCATTCTTTTTTATTGCGGCAGCCGACCCGATTGCTTGCCGATCGGATTTCCAGAAACGGTACGCCATAATGACGACAGACATGGGCCGCGGCAGCACCTTCCATATTTTCCATGATCGGGCGGTATGCCCGGCAGTATGCCCGGACACGTGCATCAGATACGGTAATGGTGGATACGGTGATAAAGGGACCCGTAACGATTTTCACGGCGTCTGCCGCGAATTCCCCCTGCAGCACCCGGCGGGCTTTTTCAACCCGGAGCGGATCAATCGGGTAGGCGCTGCCGGAGGATGCGGCGCTTTTTGGGATGATCGACCGGGGAAGCGGCGCTACCTCCTGAGTGCCGGGAATCTCCACTCCCAGCTGGGCATCGATCTCTTTTGTGGCGATGCCGATATCACCAGGCGCCATGCCGGGCGGGGAAAAACCGCCGGCACAACCGGTCTGGATAACCAGGGTCGGGGTTTCCGCTTCAATGGCAGCGGTCAGGGCCCGCGCCGTATTGATCACGCCCGGGCCGGTTTCCAGCAGCCTCACCGGACGCCCGCCCAGCTCCCCCCGGGCAACCGTTTTCAGCGCGCGGCGACTGCCGCGCCGGGGATGCAGTCGATTACGAAGGCCGGCAAGTTCCTCGGTAACGGCCGCCATGATTAAAATCGAACCGGGCATGGCGGTTTCTCCGGTACCGGTCATTACCAATCCTTACCGGCCAGCAGATGCAGATGCAGATGAAAAACACGCTGTCCCCCGCCATGCTCCACGTTAAACAGCAGTTTATACCCGGATTCGGCCACTTTCTGTCGGCGGGCCATTTCCCTGCCCGTCATCAGCAGTTCCGCCACCACATGGCGATCATCATCGGTGAGGTCATTGATACTGCGAATATGCCGCCTGGGAACGATCAGCAGGTGAACAGGCGCGTGGGGATGGATATCTTTAAAAACAACTACTTCGTCGGTTTCAAACAAAAATTCGGTGTCGGTTTTCCCATGAACGATATTGCAGAAAATGCACTCTTTTTCCATTGGCACTCCCTCTTTTTTATATTTTCCAGTCTGGCTGGCGGCCCTATAATCCAGCACGGATTGCCTTTATGTCTTATCTGAAATTTGACCTATTGGCAACATGACGCCCCGGCCGTCCCGGCGCCGTAGCAGATAATCTCCCTGTCCCGATCACCCAGAATGGCTCACGCCTGTTTGATATTGTCACAATCCATCGCAAGGGATTGTACCCCGGCTCTCCGGATTCCGGCATCAACATCCGGCAGCCACACATCGCCCGCCGATACATTCTTGAATTAGGGATTGCGCCACTGGATATTATCCGTTATGAGCCGGTATTGCCTGTCTGGTAAACTTTCTCACAGGATACAACAAGGTGCCACTGACACAGAAACGGATGCCATGGAAAACCGCGTTTTTAAATCCAACAGCCTGCTGCTCCTGACAGCGGCGATCTGGGGCTTTGCCTTTGTGGCCCAGCGCGTGGGCATGGATTATGTGGGACCGTTTACGTTTAACGGCATGCGGTTCGCCCTGGGGAGTCTGGTACTGCTCCCGGTACTGATCGTTACCGAGCGGCGCCATTCCCGCACCCGCCTCAACCGCAAAACGGTGATCCTGGTGTGCGGCAGCACCGGCGGCGTTCTGTTTATGGGCGCATCCCTGCAACAGATGGGAGTTATATACACCACGGCGGGAAAAGCCGGATTCATTACCGGTCTGTACGTGGTCATGGTCCCTATTTTCGGCCTGGCATTGAAACACCGGACCGATACCGGCACCTGGGCGGGTGCCACTCTGGCAACCGTGGGGCTCTATCTATTAAGCGTTACCGAGCAGTTCACCATTCAGCGGGGCGATTTCCTGGTTTTGATGAGCGCCTTTTTCTGGACCGTCCATGTATTGATCATCGACTGGCTGTCTCCCCGCATCAACCCGATAAAAATCGCGTTTATTCAATTTGTTATCTGTTCCGCGCTGAGCTTTGTCGCGGCGCTTTTCACGGAGGAAATCGTACCGGCCCATATTTTTCAGGCGGCCCTGCCGATTATTTACAGCGGGGCCTTATCGGTGGGGATTGCCTATACCCTGCAGATCGTCGCCCAGAAAAACGCCCACCCGGCGCATGCAGCGATTATTTTGAGCATGGAAACCGTTTTCGCGGCCCTGGGCGGCTGGATCGTATTGAATGAAATCCTCTCACCGCGTGAAATTTCCGGCTGTCTGCTGATGCTCACCGGCATGACATTGTCTCAATTGTGGGGGTATCTGCTGCACCTTCGGCAAAAACGGTTCCGGGCCTGATTTTTTTCCACAGCAGCCATAAGTAACGAGGTAAAAACAGCCATGTCCGCTGAAATCACCCTGTTGGTCCTGCTGGCCGCCTTTCTTCACGCGGGCTGGAATGCGCTGGTCAAAACCGCATCGGACAGGCTGCTGATTATTTCCGCCGTGGCCTTTGGTCAATGCCTGGCCGGGATGCTGGTCATGCCGTTCGTGCCCGCGCCGGATCCCGCCAGCTGGCCGGCCATTACTGCAGCGACCGCATGCCACTATTTCTATTACTTTTTTTTATATCAGGCCTATCGATTTGGCGACCTGAGCCTGGTGTATCCACTGGCACGCGGGCTGGCGCCGGTCCTGGTGGCCATGGGGGCGGCCACGTTCGGTCATGAAATCCTGTCACTCCCGGCCATTGCCGGCGTGGTGATCACGTCCATCGGTATTGCCAGTATCGCTTTTTTTCAACAATCGTCATTCAAAAACAACGCATCTGCGATTTTTTTCGCAGCGGGTACCGGCGCCATAATCGCCGGATATACGGTTGCCGACGGGATCGGGGTTCGGCTGTCCAATAGTCCTTTCGGATATATCGCGTGGTTGTTTTTTCTGGAATTCCCGGTAATTTTGTTTGTTATTTATCGGCGACGGCGCCGAATTATCCGCCTGATTGGCCGCGAATGGAAACAATTTGCCGGCACCGGAATCAGCTCGGTGTTTGCGTACGGCATTGTTATTTTTGCGGTCAACTTTGCGCCCATGGCGGCGGTATCGGCTTTGCGGGAATCGAGTGTCATCATGGCCGCCCTGATCGGCACATTGTTTCTCGGGGAACGGCCCTGGCAGCAGCGCGTTATCGCTGCGGTGGTTGTGGCATGCGGCGTGGCGATGATTACGGGAAGCTGGTAAATGCAAAGATAAGAAAATCTCATCGAACATCAAAAACAGTGCCAAACAGACACGTCCACCAACCGGCAAGTCGCGGCTGTACTTGATATAAGTTACTCAACTGAACCGCTGCAAATAGCGTGACCATGCCGTTCTAATGGGCAAATCGGATCATTTTCGGCAAAATGGCGATTATATTTTAAAGCGTTTTAACCGAACC
>CAZNZW010000055.1:0-20785 GCA_964577615.1 uncultured Desulfobacterales bacterium
AATATATTCATGTATAAGTTTTGAGCCCGACCGTCAAGTCAAAAGTGTTGCCTGCGGGCTTCTGCCGGGAAAACAGGGTGAAGGGGAAAGGGCGGTTGACGCGGACGGCATCAGGACAGCAGGGATTCATCCTTGAGTGTGGCGCCAAAACGCTTGACCACTTCTTCCACCGTCAGTTTTTGCTTTTCCCGGCCCCGCACATCAAAACGGACCCGCCCTTCGTGCAGCATGATCATCCGATTGCCGCTGCGAATGGCCTGATTCATATTATGGGTGACCATCAGGGCGGTTAAATGATTTTCTTCGACCATCCGGTTGGTCAATTCCAGCACCTTGGCCGCCGTACGGGGATCCAGAGCCGCGGTATGCTCGTCTAAAAGCAGGAGCCTGGGCAGCGACAACGTGGCCATCAACAACGTCAGGGACTGGCGCTGACCGCCGGAAAGCAGCCCGACCGACTGGTTGAGCCGGTCTTCCAGCCCCAGTTCCAATACCTTGAGCAGTTCACGATAGCGCTTTTTCCGGGCACGGGTAACGCCCCATTTGAGTCCCCGCCGTTTTCCCCGACAATCGGCCAGACTCAGGTTTTCCGCAATGGTCATTTCCCCGGCCGTTCCCATGGTGGGGCTCTGAAAAACCCGCGAAATATACGCGGCCATCTTATAATCCGGTGTCCGGGTTACATCTTTCCGATCGATGGTCAGACGGCCCTCATCCGGTTGATAGGTACCGGCAATCACATTGAGGAGGGTCGATTTTCCAGCGCCGTTGGAGCCGATGATGGTGATGAAATCACCTGCATTGACATCCAGATCGATCTGATTCAGGGCCCGTTTTTCGTCCTGGGTACCGGGGTTGAATATTTTGGTAATGCCTTCAAAGACGAGCATTTTTTCAGTCACGCCTACACCCCTCTCAGGTGGATTTTCCCCTCACGCGTTTTTTTAAACGCCGGGATCCCCAGCGCGAGAATAACCATAAACCCCGTGGCCATTTTTAAATCGGTCGGGGCCAGCCCGAGGCGCAACCCCAGGGAGATGATAAACCGGTAAAGAACAGAGCCGAAAATGGCGGCCAGCGTCAGCCGAAAAACGGTTTTCGGTTTGATGACGGCTTCGCCGATAATAATAGACGCCAGCCCGGCGACAATCATCCCGATCCCCATGCCCACATCGGCAAATCCCTGGTCCTGGGCCACGAGCGCGCCGGACAGGGACACCAGCGCATTGGACAGTCCCAGGCCGAAGACAGTGGCATTGTCCGTATTAACGCCCAGCGAGCGGATCATATCCTCGTTGTCTCCTGTGGCGCGAAGGGCCATGCCGTATTCGGTATGCAGAAAAAGGTCGACGATAATTTTGATGACCGCGGTGATGACAAAGAAAAAAATGATCACCGGGACATAGCGGACCACGTTCATATTTTCCATGAACGTAAAGACGGTGGGTTTGAACAACAGCTGAATATTGGCGCGGCCCATGATTCTCAGGTTTACCGAATAGAGAATCGTCATCATCAGAATACCGGCCAGCAGGCTGTTGATTTTCAGGCGCGTATTCAAAATACCGGTCAGGCAGCCCGCGACAAAACCGGCCGCAAGCGCTGCCAGGGTCGCCAGGGCCGGGTCAACCCCCTGAAAAATAAGACGGGCCGCCACCGCGCCCCCCAGCGGGAAGCTGCCGTCAACGGTCAAATCCGGAAAAGCGAGCACCCGAAATGTGATGGCAATGCCAAGGGCGACCAGTGCATACGCCAGCCCCTGCTGCAGACCGATCGGTAAAATGCTGAGAACAACCATGGGTATCTATCTTAAAATAGTTGCGCCCGCAGCTGAAATACGCCGCGGGCGCCAGGTTGACACGACCGGGCTATTTGATCACCTTGTTTGCCCTGTCGATGTATTTTTTATCCAGCGTCAGCCCCTGTTTGGCCGCCGCCTTGAGATTAATATGCAGTTTCAAATCCTCGGCCAGACCGGAGGCGATACTGCCCGGTGCTTTCCCGTCCTTGAGAATCATCGCCGCTCTTTTTCCAGCGGCATAGCCAACGGCAAAATAGTCAAAGCCAAGCGCGGCAATGGCGCCAGTGGGAACCTGATCCGTATTGCCCACAAAAAGCGGAATTTTGCTGCCGTTGCAGACCTTGGTTACCGAGCCAAATGCCGATGCAACCATGTTGTCCGAGGTGATATAAACGGCGTCCACGCGCCCGATCAGCGACTGGGCAGCAGTGTAGACTTCACTGGAATTGGATATCGTTACCTCAACCAGCGTCAGCCCCCGTTTTTTCATGGCATCCCGGGTCCATCCAATGCTTTTCACCGAATTGGCATCCCCGGCGTTGTAAATGGTTCCCCATTTTTTGGCCGCCGGCAGCATTTCGTGATACAGTTCAATCTGGCGATCAACCGGCCAGGCATCGGAAACACCGGTGACATTCCCACCGGCGGGTCCCATGGTTGTGACGAGTCCGGCATCGACCGGATCGGTGACCGACGAGTAGACCACGGGAATCGTCTTGATCACTTTGCAGGCCGCCTGGGCCGTGGGCGTGGCAATGGCGTGTACCAGATCAACTTTTTCGGCATCAAACTTCTGCGCAATTGCCTGGGCATTGGCCATTTCTCCCTGGGCATTCTGGTAGTCGTAGGTGGCATCCACCCCCGCATCGGCCAGTGCTTTTTCAAACCCTTTCTGATCGGCTTCCAGCGCCGGATGCGTGACAATTGTCGTGACCCCGATTTTAAACTGTTTGGCCAGCGTGACGCCGGGCATCAGAAGCGCAACCATGCCGGTTATAATCAGAACGGCTGTCCACTTATTTTTCATTTGTTCCCCCTTTTTAGATGAATAGACAGAAATGGTGATGACACATGCCGATTCGACTGACCGCATCAGTAGCCAGGCAATATCGGCAAAAAAATCCTATAAATATTCCATGGGCTTGTCAAGAAAAAGCCATTTCGTCGAACAGTCTCCCATCGGACTCCGGTGTACGGGGGGGGCAATTTAATTCCTTGCCGTCCAGTGAAACCTTTGGCATAATCAGGTTCAGACATCGGCCATCCCCGACCTGAAAAACAGACGGGAATGACTGCGGCGGCCGCCGGGACACGGCCCCGGTTCGAACCGCCACGGATTTGAACGATCTGGGGAAAAATAACACGCCCATGCGAGAATGCGGGAATTCCCCTCTTTTTCACTGCATGGAGCCATACAGTTACGGGGTTTTACCGTGAAAAAAGTCGGGCTGGTTGTCAAACCGGATTGCCAGGCAGAAAAAACGGCCGATACATTTGCCGCGTGGCTGGCGGACCATGCGATGCGGATTGTCCGCAAGAAACCGTTTCGTCCGGGCATAACAGCCACCGTTGAGCGACGGGATCCGCTGGCCGGCCAGGCCCCGGCCGATCTGTTCTGCGTATTTGTGCTGGGCGGGGACGGCACGTTTTTAAGCGCCGTTCGATGGATCGGGGATCAACCCATTGCCGTGATCGGCGTCAAATTCGGCGATCTCGGCTTTCTGGCCGAGACTACGGCCGAAAACCTCTACCCGACAGCTGCCGCCGTTCTGGAAAACCGGCTCGCCATTCAGCCCCGAATGCGGCTGGTCGTACAGGTGTGGCGGGATGGAAAAGAAATCCTCAACGAAACCGTCCTCAACGATGTCGTCATCAACCGGGGCGCTCTGGCGCGGCTGGCCGATATTATCACCTACATCGACGATCAATACCTGACCACTTATCGGGCCGACGGCCTGATCGTGGCCACGCCCACCGGCTCCACCGCCTATTCCCTGGCCGCCGGCGGTCCGATTATTCATCCCAGCGTCCAGGGAACCATCATCACCCCTATCTGCCCGTTTACCCTGACCAACCGGCCGCTCATTGTCCCCGACCAGGCCGCCATCAAGATCCGGCTGGAAAAAAGTGCTGAAGGAATTGCGCTGACGCTTGACGGCCAGCTCGGGCTGGCCATCGACCAGCGAGACACCATCGTCATTACCAGAAGCGCCCACCCGGTCCGGATGATCAGTGTGCCGGATCGATCCTATTTCGATGTCCTGAAAACCAAGCTTCGCTGGAGCGGGGGGCAGATCCTGCCCGACAGTGAAACCGATTGACACCTTCGGGATGATTTTGTAACAATCGGGGTTATATTATAAAATACCATCGTCCGCGGGTCATCCGTATTATCCGGATCGGTTCGCGCATGACCGTGTCCGGTCTCTGGGGCAGTCCGGATGCAGCAGTACTGACAAACTCAGACCGATCAACCCAAACCGATCAAGTGACAAGGAGGGAAACCATGGCGGCCGTTAACAAGGTGATTCTGGTAGGCAATTTGGGCAAGGATCCTGAGATTCGTTACCTTCAGGATGGCACGGCGGTAGCCAATTTCAGCGTGGCTACAACGCGGAAATGGAAAGACCGCACCACCGGCGACGATAAATCCCAGACCGAGTGGCACCGGATCGTCGCGTTCAGACGCCTGGGCGAAATCTGCGGCGAATATCTCTCCAAAGGCAAACAGGTTTATATTGAAGGGTACCTGCAGACCCGCGAGTGGGAAGATAAAGATGGCAACCGCCGCTGGACCACCGAAGTTGTCGCCCGGGAAATGCAGATGCTCGGTTCCAGAGAATCGGGGCGGGGCAACCGGGATGCCGACGCCTATCAGCCGCCGGGGATGTCGGGCCCGCCATCAGACGCCGGCGAACCGGACGACGACATCCCGTTTTAACTCCCGGGAGATGCCACTGGTTACCATTTGAATACGGGCGGGGCGGTCTTTCTCCCGGCCCGCGATTGCCCGGCCGCACCCGCGTCGTGATCATCTGCGCAGGCGGCGGCCGGAGGATCCGGCTTTAATTTTTCCGTCGCTTTCAATCATTTCGGCGGCCGCACAGAAAGCACATACGCATGGCGCTATCCGTTGTCGATCTGTACCAGAAAATCCTGCCCAAAACCAATTGCCGGGAGTGCGGCTACCCGTCCTGTCTGGCCTTTGCCGGCATGGTCGTATCCGAACAGCTCTCCCTCGATAATTGTCCGCACATTGCGCGCGATGTTCTGGAAAAAGCCCAGGCCGAGCTGAACGAACAGTATGCGGCTGGAAAATGGACCAAGCGGGACCTGGCCGCCGACGCCCTCGTCTGGGCCAAAGAGCGGGCCGCCGCCATGGATATCGAGGCCCTGCCCGACCGGATCGGCGGTGCGGTGAAAAAAGATGATAAAGGAAAATATCTGGAGCTGCCCTATTTTAATGATTATATCATCATTCGGCCGGAAAAGATCGAGAAGAAAGATGGCTCGGCGCTGAACCGCTGGGAGCAGGTCTTCATCCTGAATCATATGGCCCAGGGGGGCAGCGCGCCTCCCACCGGTACCTGGAAAGGCCTGGAGGCCATTCCCAACACCATCTCCAAGATGAAATCGATGAAAGCCCATGTGGAGGTACCGCTGCTCAACCGGTTTGCCGGACATCCGGACGAATTGAAAAAAGCGGCCCTGGCGATCGGCGGCGAGGACTGTCTGGCCGAATTCCCCACGGCCGACGTGGCGGTCCGCTTTACCCCCCTGCCCCGACTGCCCGTCATGCTTCTCTTCTGGGACGCCGACCCGGATGACGGGTTCGGCGCCGAGATCAAACTCCTCTTCGACGAAACCATCTCCGAGCACCTGGACGTCGAATCAATCATGTTCCTCAGCGAACGGATCCGGCAGCTGCTACGGGGCGACATGACGTTTTTGTGACGCGACGCGCGCGGCCTTTTCCGGTTTAACCGCCTGGGGCATCGGTTCCAGGACCGGGATAAAATCAAACGTGGCCACGTCCACCAGACCTTTGTCCGACATGCGCAGTGCGGGAATCACCACCAGCGCCAGCAGGCTCAACTGCATGTTGGGATTGTTCAGCCGGCATCCGCAGGCCCGAAACCCCTTCAGAATCGTCTGTGCTTTTTTCGCCACCACCGCTGCCGGTTCGCTGGACATCAGGCCGGCAATGGGCAGATCCACCCGGCCGATCATTTCTCCGTCCCGGCATACCGCCTGGCCGCCCCCGGCGGCTGCCAGTGTATTGGCCACACGGGCCATATCGGCTTCACGGGTCCCCACCACGATCATGTGATGGCAGTCATGGGCCACGGTGGTACCGATGGCGCACGGCGCAGTCAACCCGAACCCCTGCACCAGTCCCACCCGTACCGTTCCGCCGGACCCTGCGTGCCGCGGGACCACAGCGATCCGGGCCAGATCCTGCTTCATATCCACAGGCACGCCTCCCTTCCGGGCAACGACTTCAATCTGCAGATGACGGGTCGGCGCCTGGTTTTCCACCACCCCGATCACATGAGCCAGGTAACGTCCGTCCGCTGCGGGCAGGGAAAAATCGGCGGCCGCCATTTCCCGCCCTAAGTGAACCGAATGGGTGGCCCAGTCCGGATAGGTGTACCGGGGCAGATCGATGGTCAACCGGCCTTCGGCGGCAATGACTTTCCCCCGGGCGATAACCGTCTCCGCGTGAAAGTCCGCCAGATCAGGGACCAGAAGAATATCGGCCACGCGTCCCGGGGCGATCATGCCCACATCCCGGGTCATCCCGAAGTGGGCCGCTGTATTCAGCGTGGCCATCTGAATGGCCGTCACCGGTTTGAGCCCCCGGGAAATGGCATGGCGGACGACCCGGTCCATATGTCCTTCGGCCACCAGCGTTTCGGCGTGGCTGTCATCGGTACACAAGATAAAATGCCGCGAATCCAGACCCTGCTCGGTAACGGCTGTTACCTGCGCGGCCACATCGTGCCAGCCGGAACCCAGGCGGAGCA
Source organism: uncultured Desulfobacterales bacterium (assembly GCA_964577615.1). GTDB lineage: Bacteria > Desulfobacterota > Desulfobacteria > Desulfobacterales > QNYZ01 > QNYZ01. Next base: position 6,829 of record CAZNZW010000055.1, read on the forward strand.
TCGGTTTCATCCCCTGGCGAACCCGGGCAATGGCGTCTTCCATGCAGGTGCCTTCGTGGTCATCCTCGGGACCGCCGGCCACGTATCCATGAAAATCCCGGCCCAGATCCGGGGCGGCGTAATGCCCGCCGATCACTTTCCCGGCCCGGCGCGTGGCCGCCATTTCGGCGTGCATCTTCGTATCGCCGGCAGCCACTCCGGGAAAATTCATCATTTCCCCCAGCCCCACGATACCGTCCCAGGACATGGCCTCGGCCACTTCATCCGGGCCGATATCGGCTCCCGGGGTTTCCAGGCCCGGTGCCGACGGCACGCACGACGGCATCTGCACCCACACATGGATCGGCTGGGCGGCAGCTTCGTCGACCATCAAACGAACGCCCTCTAGGCCGAAGACATTGGCAATTTCGTGGGGATCAACATAGATCCCCGTTGTTCCCCGGCCGGCCACGGCCCTCACGAACTCGGTAACCGTGACCATGCTGGATTCGATATGCATGTGCGCATCAAGAAGCCCCGGCACCAGGCAGCGTCCTCCGGCGTCGATAACTTTTGTGGCGCTGCCAATGGTATGCGACGCGTCTTCCCCCACATAAGCAATCCGCTCTCCTTTAACGGCGATATCCGTCTGCGGAATTATTTCACCGGACTGGACGCAGACCCAGCGGCCGTTCCGGATGACGATATCGGCAGGTTCGCGCCCCATGGCCACGGCGACGAGGGTCTGGGTGTGTTGCGTTTGTCGGGAGGAGGTGTCGGTAGTCATTGGTCCATTGATCCTTTCGTTTCCGGCGATATGCCGCCGAAAGATATTCTGGTTTTACAAGACCGGTGGTATCTTTCTATCTGTTTTTTACCGGCAAAAAAGCTGATTATAGCACGGAACCGCTATGGACAAAACCGCAGGGGACGGCCGGCTTTCATTGCACCCATCTGCCCCGCATGCCAGGCCAGGTGCCCTGAAACGATGGTGGCCACAACGGAAGCACGGAACCGGTATCCGTCAAACGGCGACCAGCCGCACCTGAAATGGATATTTCCTGGCGAAACGGTCCAGGGCCGGTGAAGATCCACCAGGACCAGATCGGCCCAGTAACCTTCCCGGATAAACCCCCGCTTTTCAATCTGAAAGATCGTCGCCGGTGCGTGTGCCGTTTTTGCAACGATTAATTCCAGCGGAAAAATTCCCCGGTGATAGAGTTCCAGCAACGATACCAGGGCATGCTGGACCAGCGGCAGGCCGGACGGTGCATGAAAGTAGGTATTCTCCTTTTCAAAAAGGGTATGGGGCGCATGATCGGTGGCGATGACATCGATCCGGTTGTCTGAAACAGCGCGGATCAGTGCTTTTCGGTGGCGGGACGATTTGATGGCCGGGTTGCATTTTATCCGGGCGCCTTTTTCTCTGTAATCATCGGCATCGAAAAAAAGATGATGCACGCAGGCTTCGGCGGTGATGGTTTTCCCGCTGACCGGCCCGGATGAAAACAGAGAGATCTCTTCCCGGGTGGACAGATGCAGTACGTGCAGCCGCGTGCCATGTTTTCGGGCGGTTTCCACGGCCCGGGATGTGGAATAAAAGCAGGCGTCGGCGCTGCGGATATCCGGGTGATGCCAGATGGGGATGTCTTCGCCGAACCGGGCCCGGAAGCGCGCTTCGTTTTTCCGGATGATGGCGGGGTCTTCACAGTGAACGGCCACAAGGGTCGGCGCGGCAGAAAAAATCCGCGCCACTGTTTCAGGATCCTCGACAAGCAGGTTGCCGGTGGACGCGCCCAGAAAAACTTTGATCCCGCAGACCCGGCGGGGATCCGCGGCTTTGATCTCGTCCAGGTTATCGGTGGTGGCGCCCAGGTAAAACCCGTAGTTGACCCGCGACAATCGGGAAGCCATCCGGCATTTAGCCGCCAGCCGATCCAGCGTCGTGGTCGGCGGGAGGGTATTGGGCATTTCCAGGCAGCTGGTGATCCCGCCGGCCACCGCCGCCGAAGATTCCGAGGCGATATCTCCTTTATGGGTCAGCCCCGGCTGACGGAAATGGACATGGGTATCGATCATTCCCGGCATCAACGCCCGGCCGCCGGCATCGATAATGATGTCCGCCCGGCGGCCGGATAACCGGGGTCCGATGGCCGCTATGCGGCCGTTTTCGATCAGCACGTCACCGGCCTGCGTCGCGCCTTCGTTAATGATCCGGGCATTGAGGATGAGGATTTTTTTCATGGTTTAAGATGCCGCTGCAAGACACCCGGCCGGTTCAAGACATCACCACCCCGGCCTCCCCGCCGGACCGGGCCGGATCTTTCAGTGATCGCTCAACATGGGCCCGGGCCGGCCAATGCTGGGGCCTTCTTTCATCTCAGAGATGGCCCCGCGACATGCCTGGCTCTCTTTTCGCGTCCGCCGGGCGGATTTTTTTCTTTCTTTTCTGGCCACGTCCCGTACCGTCTGAATATCTTTTTTAAACTGCGTTTTGATCTCGGTAAAGATACTTGCCGGTTTTCTGGCCGGTGCCCCCGCATCCTGGGCAAAACCTGCGGCCGGCAACAGGAAAAGGACCAGGGCCAGCAGCCCGATCAGCCGGTGGTCGCCGTGGGGTTTACCGCATGAATTCGCCATAGTTTTATTTTGTAATTTCATGCAATTGCCGTTCAATATACTCGATTCCCGCCCGAATATCTTCATCATCGGTCCCCGGTTTCAGTTCGACTACTTTGATGGTTTCCGGTTCCAGCTCGGTTAGAATGGATGCGAAATCAATGTCTCCTTTTCCCGGTGGCAGATGATCGTTCAGGCCCACGGCATCGTGCAGGTGAACCCCGATCAGCCGCGTCCGGTGGGCCTTCAGCAGCGCGTCCGCCGCCCCCAGGGTAAGCACGTCGCTGACATGGGCATGGCCCGTATCGTGCCAGTATCCCAGCGGCGCGCCGTCCAGTTCATTAAAGAGCGTGGCGAAATCATCGACGCCCGGCAGTTCGTAATAGTTATAGCGGTTCTCCAGCGCCAGGGGCACATGATAGCGCTCGGCCACCCGCGCCAGCCGATCCATGCTGAACAGCAGGGCATCGATATGCTTCTGCTTTTTCCGGTCCCTTTGTTCAAGCGCCTCGGCGATAAAGGTCCGGGCCGGTTCCGATGCGATCTGGCCGGACCGGTAAAACTGGTGTAATTGTTCGATCCCCGTGTCCATTTCCACCCGCCCGCAGTGAAGAACCACGGCGCCGGCTTCCAGTTCATGGGCATTTTCAAGGGTGCGCTGGGTCCATTTAACGGCATTGAGGCGCACGTCCCGATCCGGATGGGACAGCAGGAACAGGTCGCCTTCGCCCCGGTCCGTCTTCGCCACACCCGGAATGGGGAAAAAATTATGAACGCTGACAACCCGGATCCGGGACTGCTTCAAGAAGGGTTTCAGCTGCCCAAAAACCATTTCGCTGATGCGATATTCGAGTTCCACGCCATCGATATCAAATTTTTCCATCGCCGCCCACAAGGCGTCTCCATCGGAAAACCGTCCTGCCGCAAATGCAGTTGAAAGCGCTACCATCGATTCATATCTTCCATTTCCTGAAATGACCCTGCGGCCGTTAAAGTGATAAGCGGAGATACCACGGGATATCAGTTTCCTGATAATGTTTTTAATGTGTAAAGTAAAGGGTAACTATTCGGCGCAATCCGTACAACGCCCGCCCGCCGTGCTGATTAATTACCAAACAATTAAAATGGACCCGCCGGCCCCACCTTTCCCGCATCATCAATCCCCTTTAGGCCATGAATATCATTTGCAGTCTGATACGCCGCAAATCGATCACTTCTACCCGTGCCTCGCCTGAACAGAAGATAATTTATCAATTGAAGCCAAAATAACATCGGCATAGGGCGCTAAATCCGCCGCCACGCCAAGACCGGATAGCACACCGATGGTCAAACCCACACCGGCGGCACGCCCCATTTGTAAATCCACCACATTGTCCCCCACGATAACCGATCGAGAAGGGAGGATATCAAGCTCCCTGCAGATGGCCAGTATCATATCGGGTTTGGGCTTGATGGAAAAGCCATCGTCTGCGCAGACCACTGCGTCCACCAGAGAGGCGATGCCCAACCCCTTGAGCATTGCCCTGGTTGTCACGCAGTCGTCACTGGTGGCAATAGCGACCCTTATGCCACAGGTGTTGAGCGTACTGAACAACGCCTCAAGATCCGTCAGGGGACGGGCCAGCGCCACCGAATCCGGAAGGAACCAGGCCGCTGTCATGGCCGCTTCCGCCGCCTGTTTTTTCAATCCCGCGGCTTGTAAAACCCCGACAACATGTGTGCGCAAGATGCCCGTCGGGGTCACGGCCAGGTGCCCCTCAAGATCAATTTTGCCGGAAACAGGATCAAACCCCACCTCGTTAAACACCCGGTCTCGAATGAACAGACCGGTTTCAACTTCCAGCCGCTGGGCCAGTTCAACAATCCAGCTGACCCACATCGCGCGGAAATCCGTCAGCGTGCCATCCTTGTCAAAAATAATCAGGGAAGGGGAAAAGGCGTCTAATTCAGGTAGTATTTTTGGCGTATCCGGTTGCATTTAGTGATAGCGCACAACATTTTCGTCCAATGAAGAAAACACAATAAAAAGGGCTGGAAAACGGTTAAAATCCATATATAGCCGGCGCAGCCGACGATTGAAATACTGGACATTGCCGGCTATTTACTGAACAGCGCCCGGGGGCATCTATGCGTACTTTGCGTGGCATAATAATACGCCCCGAATATCAATCAGATAACCGCTTGTCAATATTTCACGGATATCCCGAATCGCTGTGTATCTCTACGGAAACCGGCGGATACGGGCAGAGGTGATTCGGTCGAACCGATGTTGACGCGGAATGACCTAATAAAGGGTCCGCCCCCATGAGTCATTAATTACGCCAACGAAAATGAATTATGCCAATCGCGCCAAATGGGCGCATGTGTCTCTATCTTGATATATTGAAAAGCTGCGAGAAGCCGGATTTTCAGATGATGTCATTCTAGAAGGAATCCACGTCATCGCCTTTTTCAACTACCTGGACCGTATGGCCGATGCAACCGGCGCGCCGGTTGAAAATCTTCAGGAGATGGTGGCAAAAATGGCTTGATTGTCAGCAGACGTCATGGCTGGCCATTTTCCTGGTACCTATCCATTACGCTGGTATCATTGCGGTCGTTCCCCGTCATTGATTTGGCAATCAATGTATCAAAAACCGCGAGAGCTTTTCCAGAGAACCAAAATATTCATCGGAGTATCGCACTTCATACGTCCATAAAGTATATTTCTTTTCATATTTAAGCGAATATTGTCTGGTGTACTCTGGCGGGAAAATATTAACAGCGACCCATTGCTGCTTGAACAGATGCGAAAGGCGGTTCAATGCGGTCAACAGTGTTTCTTTTGGAAGTGACTGGGAATCCAATACAAACACGTGCATGCAGTTGGTCAGGTCAGATAAATTTATCCCGATATCCGATCGATTAACCATAATAATGGCGATTGGGAGACCGGCCATTTTAAGCGTAAACAGGGTTCGATCGTATGTTAAGCCGGCTTTTTGATATTCAATGGATAATTCGTTATCATCGGGAACCTCCGGGGAAAGGTCGAAAGCGCTGAGCATCAACCCGCCGGAAATGCGCTCGTAAAAATATTTCAGAGCCACCCGATCCTTTTGTGTGGTTTCCGATATATGATAGGCATCCGGCAGGGTTTCCCGCCTGCCTGTATTATTTTTAATTTTTAAATATGAAAATGTATCCAGTGAACATATCTTTGAATTCATAACATTTCTGGCTACACCACCAAAAACTTTACTGGGAAATTTATTCTCAGGTCGGTAATAGACGATGGCATATCGCATCCGGTTGGATTCAAGGGAAAAGGAATCATTTATGTAACTTCCTATTTGGCTCAATACTTTTGGCCCCGCAATTCTCGCGTCAGCCCTGGCGGCAAAATGATGCATCATCCACGTATATTTATAGACGCGCTGCAGCGCAATGAGCCCGTTAATGACGCCTTTCTCCTGAAAAATGAAATGTCTGCTGACTTTTGTGGGATTCTGGAATAGCTTTTCAATCGTCTTTTTAATTTCGTGGCGGTCTTCATAAAAAAAAGCATACTTGTTCGGATAAATAAAACCGGTATCAAAAAAGAAATCCCACAATGCATCCATGCTTGGCGATTGGCATACGAGCTCACGTTGGTCCCTGGCTTGCTGCAGATATGCGATGAGCTTGACATGGTCTTGCATATCCATGTCTGAAAAAATTATTCCGCAGGATACTTCCCTGCCATTGGGACGCTTCTTGGATAAATATTTTCGATGAACAACTTGTGCCTTGCATCGAATGCTGAACATATTGGAAAACTTTAATTCAAGCGAGGGCAAGGTCAGTCCGGGCAGCAGTAATGCTTCGTTTTCATTTTCATTGACCGTAAAGCCCGACCCTGAAATTTCGCTGACATCTAGAAGTACTTTCTTTCCAATCAGGGGGTGCCTGAAACAGATGTGCGGTGCGGGAACCGGTTTAACCCGTTCACTACGATATTTTTTTGGCTTGAGCACCGGTATATTATTTTGGACAGGCGACAGGACTATAAGGACACGTGTCTCCTGATTTTCTTTTCGAACGACCTGGCAGACACCTGAATAGATAGGCGATTTCGAGGCAGAAAGGATCACCGCCCCGGTTGTGCCAGCCAGAAGACAGTCTCGGTGATTTTTTCCCGTTACAGATACAACCGCCCTGAAGCCAGTGGCACTGAAATCCAGTAATTTCCCGGTTAAAATATTTTTGTTCTGCTTTATCGTCATCTGAATCCCGTCGCAAGCATGTCGCATGACATTGCGAGAATTTAATTCGGTAAACTTTTCAGGCAGGACGAGACGGATGATTTTATCATCCAGGTATGCCAACCGCGGGTTTGCCACTATCAGCTTATCTTTGTATAGGATACGTAATTGATGAAACTCGTAGGATTGTAAATATTTTTGGTAGGTGCCATTATGCTTCCATGAACATGTCAGCAAATCCTCACTGCACAGGTGCGGGATTGCTTCGCAGCTAACGGCATGGTTCTGGCCGGCTTGCCGGAATGTTAATGTGACCGGCTGTTTAAAAAAGCTTAACCGGTTAAGCTTGTTGACCAATAGTTTTTTTGCTGAAAATTTACCTTCTTGAATTGCCCGCTCATCAATGTTGAATATGTCACTTTGAATGGGTATGCTTTGAAGCATTTTTGTTTATTCAATCCCCTTTTAATCATTTCCAGAGATTAATATAAGATCATTGAACAACTTTATTCTTACCCAGCTCCAGTTTTATCGCCGCACTAATTTTTTCAATTGTATAGGGTTTTTTGATATATTCACCGGCACCCAGCCGCTGCGCTTCTTTTACCCGGTCTGTTTCCGAATAACCGCTGGCAATCACGGCTTTTTGATCCGGATACAGTTTTAGAATATGTTTATACGTATCAAGTCCGTCCATCCCGGCCTCCATAATCATATCCAGAATGATTAAATCGGCGCTGTTATTTCTTAAATAGTCAACCGCCGCCTCTCCGCTTGAAACGGTTTGAACCGAATATCCCAGTTGAGAAAGAATTGATGAAGCAATTACACGTTGTTCACTGATATCATCAACCACTAAAATTGATTCTCCATTCCCAGAGTATTCCTCAATCGAAAAATCTGCTTTGCATTTACTTAACTCTTCGTGTGTGACAGGGAAGAAAAGCGTAAATCGGGTTCCCCTGCCCGGGGCACTTTCAATATCAATATAACCCTTATGATCTTTTACCGTCCCCCACACGACCGACATCCCCAGCCCCGTACCACTTCTCCCCATCACTTTTTTTGTATAAAATGGTTCGAAAATCTGCTTGATCTCGTCGGGAGATATCCCGATGCCGGTGTCGGAAACCACAAGAACCGTGTAATCCCCCTCCTGAATATCATCATACCCCCGGACAGGTTGATCTACGTATCGATTTTGGGTGGAGATGCTCAACGTTCCGCCATCAGGCATGGCTTCTGCGGCATTGGATACCAGATTCATTATCGTTTTTGAAAGATGGACCGAAGAGCCTTTGATATTGATCAGTTCAGGGCTGAGATCCGTATGAACATTCAGCCGCGGATGAAACGTTCTTAATTTTTCAAACTCGGGGCTGGTCAGATAATCCGTAATGATTGTATTTAAATTGGCGACCTCTGAAATTGACACGCCTCTTCGGGCTAACGTTAATAAATCCTCAACAATAGCGGCTGCCTTTTTCCCGGACTTGTAAATGGCCTCAACGGGTTTTCGAATCGGGCTGTCCGGGTCAAGATTTATCAACAACAACTCAGGATAGCTTACAATACTGGATAAAATATTATTAAGGTCATGGGCCACCCCTCCGGCCAGGGTCCCGATAGCCTCCATTTTTTCGGCACGCCGAAGCTGTTCCAGCAGTTTATCTCTTTCCTGATCTGCCATCTTCCTGTCGGAGATATCACGGGCAACACCCAGAATATTGACCACTTCGCCGGATTCATTGCGCAGAAAATTGGCGGTCACTTCAATCCAGATTGTTGAACCGTCTTTACAATATTCTTCCAGTTCAAGCACTCGTGACCTTGAGTGATCCGTTTCTGTGCTACGTTCTGTCTCCGCCAGTTCTTCTGCAATGGCCTCGGTTGCTTTATTAAATGAATCTGGAAGTAATATTTCCTGCAAGGATTTTCTCATTAATTCCTCTGGAGAAAATCCCTGCATGCTTTGAACAGAAGGGCTGACATACGTAAATTTGAGAGAGTTGACATCCAAAGTCCAGATAACATCCGTCACATTATCTGCTAACAAACGATATCTCTCTTCGCTTTCTTTCATCGTGATAAAAGACTGCGCATTGATGATACTGGTAGCGATGTGAGCGGCAACTCCCATCAACAGGCTGATATCACTTTGCGGCAATTTGATTTTAGGATGACAGTTGCCCACCGCCAGGACGCCAAGCGATTCCTTTTTATAAGTGATCGGGATACAGATGAAAGATTTAATATCCATCAGGTTTATATGGGCTAAACATTTTTTGCCAAGGCTTTTATCGATTTTGCTAACATCGTTTACCACAATCGGTTTTTGGTGTTTAAAGCACTCTGTCAATACACCCTCCGCGTCCGTGTGCGTCAGGTCAAATTCGGTATATTTTAAAATATTGATCTGATTTTTTTTTGATAAAAATTCGGCGTTGCACCGTAGCCGGGTCTTTTCCCCGTCTGCCAGCAAAATTGAGCCGGCATCATAATTTGTGTGCTTATTGATATTTTGCAAAACGACCCGATTTATTTTGTCGATATCCAAAAAGCCTGAGATAGCCTGCCCAATTTCCTGAATCAGTTGAGCATCGTTATGGCGGGTATTGATTTCATCCAAAAGTGCTTTGGCCGCATTCCCCTGGTCGTCTATCGTATTTTTAAGTTCCCTTTTTTCAATACGTTCCGCATTCAGCCACATCGTTATATTAATCAGCAGACAACCGATGGCCAAAATTTTTGTCATTGGAACGGGTACCAGAAAATATGCGGTAACCAGAAGAAGCAAGCTGAATAAAAGACTGTATTTACAGATACGCCTCCAGGACAAAGATTCGGTTGTCGGCCATGTAACAATATATTGACAGCAGTCACCGTTTTCATGGAAGCATGACGGATGCTCGACTTCGGCAAAGGTCGTAGTGAACAGTTTTGCAAGAGACTCCAGGGTTCCGAGCCGATTTTGGCATTGATAGGGTTTTTCTTTGACGCCTGGATTGGGAATGGATAAAATTTCCGCTTTGTTGGCCGAAATTTTTCTGGTTTTAAATGTGGATCCCCGTGTCATGGTATTGCCGATTTTCCCCATCATCGCGTAAATCGATGGTATCGTAATCAGTCCCAAAACATATTGTCGGGCCGCCCCCATATTTTCAGATGAAACGGTAAAGCGCCCGGCCTGCCTCGCAATATTGGGCATACCGGTTTTTTCAACGAGGTATTCATTAAACCGGTCGGTTTGATCCTGGTTAAACCAGTGGCCGGGATCTTCCACTTCATATCTTGTCATACCGGCATATGTTAATAGGGAATCAATATCGATATCAGGATAGTATCTTTTGATAAATTCTAAATAGGTCATCATAATCCGGCTGCTATACAGCGGGATACTTTTATCGATTTGATCTTCAGTGCTCATGTTCTGGTTCAAGTTCATCTGGATCCGTTCTTGCAAACGGCAACTATCAACTATTGGCTCCGCGTGTTGCCGTTATTGCGATTATCCGGAGCATACCGGGTCGTACCGCCTGCCTGGTATACATTGTCTTAAGGGGGTAAGCCGCGCACCGTGGGTAAACGATGTTCCACAAGCCCTTGTGTCTGAAAACGATATCACAGGTAAATACCCGGGTAAATGGCAACTGTCAAAAAGCCTTCGTGAGCTTACGGCTATAATGCAACTATATTGGATATGGCCGTGGAACCTATCCGGGCCCTCCACCAGAGGTGGCGGGTTTAGACCGATACTAAATTTTAGATCTTTTCCTTGACAAAGGGAATATAGGATATCCTAAGTCGTTTGGTCACGCTGTTATTATTGCTCAATTCAAGGTGACCCCATTCTCATTCCTCAAGTTGGTAAAGTAGCCTCGAGTCTGTCGCTGCAGATCATCTTGAAAAAAAATTCATCCTGGCGGAAACATCGTACCTCTTTCACCCTTCAACACGGTTCCGTGTTCAAGAAGATAATCATGGAGATCCCGAATCTGTTCCGGTTCAAAAAAACGTTTATGGTGGAGCGGATAGGTCACCGAATCCATTCGCTCAAAGTGTTTTATCGGGCACCAGGATGATTCTATTTGTTCCAATGCCCGCTCAAGGGCAATCCACGTCACTTTCTGGTAGATTAAAAAGATTCTCACAACACTGTTATGGGAAGCATCAATTGGATAACCCCGAAGAACTTCTCTTAATATCACCCGGTAGGAAATTTTTTCAAAACGAAGCGCAGAAGCTATCACATGGTTAGTCAGTAAATGCATGGGTATCTGTAGAAGAATAGCCGGTGGCACGTAAAGTGCCATCAACAGAGCAAAAATAAATTGGCTATGCACGGGAAGGTCGGTTCTCCGCTCGCTTACTGCATCGACCGTTCGGTTCAAAAGAGTACAGATTCCATTCGCCCAGCCACAAAACAGGCAGTTGAATTTGTCCATGAAAGAAAGGCCTTCTACCCTGTAACGATCAAGAATTATATGATTCTCTGTGCGCAGATTGTCTAGGGAAAGGAGAGGGAAAACCACCCGTCTCAAAATGAAAACCACTACCGCTCCATGAATTACCATGAAAGCGGGAATCGTCAGGTAGATACCCAGGGCTCCAATAACAACCCGCAGGAGACCCAACCGCTTGATATGCACTCTCATAATAGTGTGCAGTATGGATGGCGCCATCATACTCTCCCTGTGAAAAAGGAGTTTGCTTCACATAATACCATAAACTCCCCGCTCCACACAATAATTGAAAACAAATCTAATATTAGAGAATCGGTACAAACAGGTCGATGCTTTTATATATTTTCGCTGCCGGGGGATTTCGATATCCGGCTCTGCCGGTAATAATCCTGATTTTAACCAGTCAACGAATTCCCGGGACCCGTAAACGAATCCATGGGCCACTTCTTCCCAGGTACGGCGTTTCTCCGCGGCATATCGTTGAACCTTTCGCCGGTATGCCAGGAGGCGATCCTTTGCCGCGGATTGGGATAATATCAATCGGGAATCCATTAATGATTGTGAAAGACAATAAAAAATCCCAAATTAGTTGTCCTGTGTCAAAATAAACATCACAAACAGACCACGTCCCAGCCCCCCGCTTCCAGGCCTCCCGGCCTTATTGCCTCTCATCCTTTTCCGCTTCCAGCGCTTCCCAGCGCAGATAAGCCTTCTCAATATCCGCCTCGACCCGCGCAAGATCCGAATGAATCCGGGCAATCTCATCTTTTTCTTTTTTGTAGAACATCGGATCGGATACAACGGCAAACAGCGCTTTCTGCTCGGCTTCAAGGGCTTCGATCTTCTGGGGCAATTCCTGCATTTCCCGCTGCTGCATATACCCCATCTTTTTTGAAGTGCGTGCTTTGGGCTTGGGCTGCGATTTTTTCCGGATCGTTTTTCCCAAATTTTCACTGGCGGTTTGCGGCCGCTGGCGCAGCCAGTCATCATAGCCGCCGGTGTATTCCGCCACCTGCCCGTTTCCTTCAAAAACAATCGTGCTGGTCACCACGTTGTTTAAAAAGGCCCGGTCATGGCTGACCAGCAGCAGGGTCCCGTCGTACTCGACCATCAGCTCTTCCAGCAATTCCAGGGTTTCGGCATCCAGATCGTTGGTCGGTTCATCCAGCACCAGCACATTGGCCGGCCGGGTGAACAGCTTGGCCAGCATTAACCGGTTCTTCTCTCCGCCGGAAAGGACATGAACCGGCGTGCGGCACCGCTCGGGCGAGAAGAGAAAATCCTGAAGATGGCTGATGACATGGCGTTTCTGGCCGTTAAAGATAATAAAATCGTTCCCCTCGCCGATATTTTCCCATACCGACTTCTGTTCATCGAGCTGGGCCCGAAGCTGGTCAAAATAGACGACCTGAAGGTGGGTACCGTGGCGGACACGGCCTGTTTCGGGGGGCATGGTTTTTAACAGGATTTTGAGCAGCGTTGTTTTTCCCACGCCATTGGGGCCGATGATCCCGACTTTGTCTCCGCGCATGATCACCGTGGAGAAATCCTGGATAATCTGATCATGATCATAGGAAAAAGATACGGCGCTGGCTTCGATCACCAGCTTACCGGTGCGGTCCGCTTCCTGAACCTGCATACGGACATTGCCGATTTTGCGGCGCCGATCCCGGTAGGCGGCCCGCATTTTCTGCAGGCGCCGGACGCGCCCTTCGTTTCGGGTGCGGCGGGCTTTGATTCCTTTTCTGATCCAGGCTTCTTCCTGGGACAGTTTTTTATCAAACAGACCGTTTTGGGTCTCTTCGGCGGCCAGGGCTGCCTGTCTTCGTTTTAAAAAGGTGGCATAATCATCATCATAGGAGACCAGCCGTCCCCGATCGATTTCCATGATCCGGGTGGCGATTTTTTTGAGAAACACACGGTCATGGGTGATGAACAGCAGGGTGGTGACGTGACGGAGGATGAAATCTTCCATCCAGATGATGGTATCAATATCGAGATGGTTGGTGGGTTCGTCCAGCAAAAGGACATCGGGCTTACCGGCCAGGGCACGGGCAAACAGCGTGCGCCGTTTCAGCCCGGCGGACAGATCGGAAAAGCGCATTTCCGGATCCAGCCGGGTTCGCGAAAGGATATTTTCGACGCGGGTGGACAGCTCCCATCCATGGTCGGCGTTTAGAATCTGTTGGAGTTCGTCGAGTTTTTGGGTCAGCTGGGGGGTATTGCGGTTTTCAACCTCTCTGCTGACCCGGCGAAATTCGGCCAGTACCCGGCCGGTGTCGCCGAGCCCCCCGGCCACCACGTCAAAGAGGGTACCGTCATACTCGGCCGGCACATCCTGCGCCAGCGCGGCCACCATCGTGCCCTGCCGGCGTCTAATGTCACCGCTGTCCGGAAGGATTGTCCCGGCCAAGAGTTTGAGCAGAGTTGATTTTCCCACCCCGTTACGGCCCACCAGGCAGACACGCTCCCCTTTTTCGATCCGGAAGGTGACATTTTCCAGCAGCGGGGGATCCCCAAATCCCCAGCAGACATCCCGCATCTCGATCAGCGCCATGACACCTCTTTTTTGTGGCAACTGTACCGACAAACCGGTTTAAGCCGACACACCGATTTGAACCGACATAACGGCACGTATCCGCGATGTTCCCGGTTTACGGTGACCATCAATTG
>CAZNZW010000056.1:0-19379 GCA_964577615.1 uncultured Desulfobacterales bacterium
CGGATAAAATAGTCAACATCCGGGACCAATTGTGAAAAGGCATTTAATTCACCGAGAAGCCGGTTGGCATCGTCCAGTAAAGAGACGAGCTCCGGATCATCCACCTCCCATGGGTGGTTGATTTTTTCGGGCGTGAAACTTTTATACTGATAGTGGTGCTCAAACGCTCCGGCTTGAAAATATGAAATTCTCAACTGAGTGCCTATTTTTAACAATTATTGGATGCATCTATTTAACATAAATAATTGGTTATGTCAAATAGATGCGCTAAATTGACATACCGAGGTGCTTATGTCAAATTCGATACCTGTTTCAAATGAACGTATTGTGTTATGATGTTAATTAGTTGTGGTGAATCGCGTCAGATTGATCGGGAAGGGAAACAGATGCGGAGAGATACGGAGATACGTCCGTGAAATATTGACAAACTGTTTCGGGTTGAAATTCAGCGGGGGCAAAAAATCTTCAACAATTGCACCTTGACGAATAATTATAATATAATTATTATGTAATTATGAATAAATTGATCTTCACCTGGGATGATGATAAAAATATATCAAACAGGCGCAAACATGGAATTTCGTTTGAAGAAGCTCAAACTGTATTTTTTGATGAGAATGCTATTGAATTTGATGACCCTGATCATTCTATCAATGAGGATAGATTCATTCTTTTGGGTTTAGATCAAAGCCTTAAGATTTTAGTGGTATGCCATTGCTATCGCAAGGATGACACTGAAATTCGAATTATCAGCGCGAGGAAGGCAACTAAAAGGGAGCAAATGTTTTATTTCAGGAGGTTATCATGAGAAAAGAATACGATTTTGATAAAATGGCCGGGAGACGGAACCCTCATGCCAAGAATTTAAAAAAGCAAATAACCATGCGTATGGGTGTTGATATTATAGAATATTTTAAAAATTTAGCTGAAGAAACAGGTGTGCCATATCAAAATTTAATTAATTTATATTTGCGTGATTGTATTCAATCAAATAGAAAACTTTCCTTGAATTGGACCCCATAAAATGCGGAATCGGGTGGCCGGAGGTTTATTCTCGTGGCTGCCGGGGCTGGGCCGGATGGCATTTTCCGCCTGATTATTACCGGATCTCTTCCTTCAACAGGCAGCAGGCGATCCGGTACAACGGCACGCCATCAGGGCCATAGGCCAGGTTGCCGGGCTGGACGAGCTTGTTCATCACGCAGCCTTCGGGGATGTCGAGGCGGAACAGATCGGTTTCGTTGATCGGTGGTTGCGCCTCCAGGCGGTTATCTTCAAATGCCAGGGCGTGGATGGGGTAGTCTTCGCACAGCGGGCAGCGGTAGACCCGGCCGTTGGGGAAAATGAAGTAGTTGTCGGCAACGTTGCCGGCGCATTCGAAGGATTCGTCCGGATTAAGAAATACCTTGGGATAGATTACGGTGATGCCTGTTTCGGCCACCTGCCGAGCCACGGCAGGGACAATCGTCTGCCAGTTTTGTCGGGAGACCTGGCCCATGGCGGGATCTTCCCCCACGGACGGCCCGCGGATGCCGAGCACCTGGATGAAAAACCGGGAGACGCCCAGGTCGGCTAGCAGCGGCGGCATATGGGCCAGATGGTCGATATTGGCGGAACTGACCGTATAGATCAGGCTGACGGCGAAACCCCGGGCGACGGCATTGCGAATCCCCGCAGTGCAGGTGTCGAAGGAACCGGCGCCCCGGATCGGGTCGTTTATTTTGGCGGTCGGGCCGTCGAGGCTGAACGAGAGGTAATCGACATCGTCGGGCGTGACCTTGTCTAAAAAGTCGTGGAAAAGATAGCCGTTGGTGTCCACAGTCACGGACGCATAGCCCAGATGCCGGGCATGGCCGATGGCCTTGGCCAGGTCGGGGTGAAGGGTGGGCTCGCCGCCGAGAAAAATCACATTGACCGGCCGCTGGTTGGTGGAAAAAGCCGCCAGCCAGCGGCGGATCGTGTCGATATCAAGAGGCTCGTGGCCGTGCTGGCCCGGATTGATATAGCAGTGCCGGCAGTTGAGGTTGCACTGCGTCAGGATGTGAAAGAAAACATTGGCGGCGTTTTTGGAAAATGCCACTGTTTTTTTCCGCAGCCTGGCCATTTACCGCTGGCCCATACAGAATTTGGACAGATTCTGGTCGAAATCGACGGGATAGCAGCCGTCGAAACAGGCTTTGCAGAATTTACGGTCCGGGTTTTCCATGCCGGTTGATTTGAGCAGGCCGTCCAGGCTCAGGTAATAGAGGGAATCCAGACCGAGATAATCAGCCAGTTCATCCACGGGCATTTTACTGGCAATCAGTTCTCCCCGGGTGGAAAAATCGATGCCGTAGTGGCAGGGAAACCGGTGGGCCGGCCCGCTGACCCGCATATGAACCTTGTTAACGCCCAGAGCCTTGAGCGCCTTGACCCGGGTTTTCACCGTGGTGCCGCGGATAATTGAATCTTCGATGATGATGATATCCTTGCCTGTCAGCAGGCTTTTAACCGGGTTGAGCTTGATCCGGACGCCAAAATCCCGCATGCTCTGGGTTGGTTGAATAAAAGTCCGGCCCACGTAATGGTTCCGGATCATGCCCATCTCAAAAGGGATCCCGGCCGCTTCGGCGTACCCCAGCGCGGCGTAGGTCCCTGAATCGGGGAAAGGCATGACCAGATCAGCGTCCACCGGTGCTTCCTCGGCCAGGCGGCGGCCGTGGGCCTTGCGGATTTCGTAGACGGTCTTGTTGAAAAAGATGCTGTCTGGACGGGCAAAATAGATAAACTCGAAGATGCAGAAAGCGCGATCCGGGGACTGGCCGGCCGGGATGCTCCGGACGCCGTCTTTACCGATGATGACGATTTCACCGGGGTCGAGTTCCCGGATCAGTTCGGCTTCCACCAGGTCCAGAGCGCATGATTCCGATGCGAGGACATAACTGCCGTTGAGTCTGCCCAGACAGAGCGGCCGGAACCCGTGGGGATCTTTTATGCCGACGATTTCGCCTTCACTGGTCATCATAATCATGGAAAAGGCGCCTTCGAGCCGCTTGACCGTTTCCACGATGGCCTGTTCGAATCCCAGCTGAATATTTTTAACAAAAAGGTGAAGAAAAACCTCGCTGTCGATGGTGGTCTGGAAAATCGAACCGGATTCCTCCAGTTCTTTTTTCAGATGGTGGGCATTGACCAGGTTGCCGTTGTGGGCCACCGCATAGGACCGTTTGCGGTGATGAACAACAAATGGCTGGGCATTGGCCAGAATCGATGACCCGGTGGTGGAATAGCGGACGTGGCCGACGGCGCTGGTTCCCTTGAGCTGGTCCAGATGCCGGTCATCAAACACGTCGGCAACCAGGCCCATGCCCATGTGGCCGACCACCTGCTGGTCCTGAATCGTGGCGATACCGGCGCTTTCCTGCCCCCGGTGTTGAAGGGCATACAGGCCGAAATAGGTCATCCGCGTGGCTTCGGGGTGGCCGTAAATGCCGAACAGACCGCAGGCATCCCGGGGCCGGTCCGCCGGTGGCGCCAGATGATCAGCTGATGAAACCGGCGCTACGCGCGGCCGGGAGATGGTGGCAGAAGACGTATCCGGCCAGTTTTTTACGGGATAATCCAGGGGGAGCGGAGTTGTTTTCAAAATTTTTCCTCTGCAATTCAGTTAAAACCGGACCATATTACCTCAGGGGATTATTTTCAACCAGATTCCAGATTCCGCAGGGGCAGACGGCACCGCAAAATCCACATCCAATGCACCGGTCGGCATCAACAACGTATTCAAAATCAGCATTGCCGGACTGCCGTCGGGAAATGGCTGCCTGGGGACAGAGGGTGACGCAGATTTCGCAGTCCCGGCAGGTGCCGCAGGAGGAACACTGGCTGCCGCACGTATCGGTATCGGAATATTCGGTAATTCGCGGGTCAAAGTATTCCAGGGTCACCCGGCTTGTATCAATGACCGGTCGCAGCCGCCCGGCGGGCCGTTTTCCCGAAACAATATCATCAATGGCGTCGGCAGCCCGGCGACCGGCCCCGATGGCATCGGTGAGCAGGCCGGGTTTCACCACATCGCCGATGGCAAAAACGTCGGGCGCACTGGTTTGGCCGAAGGTATCCGTCCCCACGAATCCGGCTTCGGTTTGAATATCATCGGGCAGAAAACCGATTTCCGGGGCATCACCGATCGAAACGAACACCGTATCGGCCAGCATCACCTCTCCGGAGGTCAGCACCACACCCGCGTCGGTAATCTCTTTGGTAAAACAGGGCCATTTGAATTTGGCGCCGACCTTTTCAGCCTCGGCCCGTTCCTTGCCGAACGATGCCGGGGCCTGAATATCGATCAGGGTAATGTTTTCGGCACCCAGCTGATGGGCCACGGCCGCCACGTCACAGCCGACATTCCCAGCGCCGATGATCACCACGCGTTTGCCCACCGTGGCCGTTCCCGCTTTGGCCCGGGATAGAAAATCGAGGGCTGTAGTCAGCCGGTCGCTGCCCGGAATGGGAAGGGTGCGGGGGTGACTGGCGCCCACGGCGAGAATGGTAAAATCAGATTCAGTGCGGATGCGGCCGAAGGTGTCGGCATCGATGGCCTTTTTTACCTGAACGCGGGGAATCACCTCCCGGAGCCGTGCCAGTTCCCGGTCAATGACTTCTTCGGGGATGCGCAGACTGGGAATGGCACCGGTGATTTTTCCCCCCAGGCGGGCGGCGGTATCGTAAACAACGGTATTGTGGCCTTTCAGACGGAGCTGCCAGGCCACCGACAGCCCGGCCGGACCGCCGCCGATCACGGCGATGCGGGTCTTGCCGAGGGGGGGCAGCTCGGGCATTGCCGCGTTGATACTGGCTTTGCCCAGCAGCGTCACATCCACCGGTTCGATCAAGGCCGTCTGTTTGGTACAGGCCGTCATACAGGGGCTGGGGCAGAGATACCCACAGACCGCGGCGGGAAACGGGGTATAGCTCAGGGCCAGATCCACGGCTTCGTCGATCCGGCCTTCCCGGATCAGCCGCCATCGCTCCTGGACCGGTATCCCGGTGGGACAGGTGGCCTCGCAGGGGGCGGCATACTTACGGTTTTCCCAGACCGGGACAAAGCGGCGCAGATCAGCGGTGGGTACCAGTGGGATCGGGCTGCGGTCGATATCGGTCAGGTCGCCGACCAGACCGCCGTTACCCAGCTCTTTGTCCCAGATCTGATGCCGGAAATCGGACATCGCCCGCAGGGGGCGGCCCTTTTTTTCCATGGGGGTCCGGGCCCGGATCAGTGACCAGGTGTCTCTGTCTGCCAGGTCGTTGAAAAGTTCATCGCGGCCAATCCGGCTAAGAAAAATCTTCAGGTTGTCCTGCAGCCAGTGATACGCATCCTCATCGATGGGGATCTGCCTGGCATCGGCTTCACTGAATCCATGATGGGGGCCCCGGAAAAAAATCCGGCCGCCCACCATCCCGACCAGAGGTCGGTACCCGAGCGTATTGTCCGGATTCTGGGCCTCGTATCCGCAGATCACGGCCACCCCCCCGGCCATGAACTCGCCGAAATAATCACCGGCGCCGCCCAGGACCCAGAGCTCGGGCGGGTCGAAGCGGGGGTTGTGCTTGGTCATGGTCATGCCCCGGGCACCGATGTTTCCACCGATATAAATCTTCCCCTGGGCCATGGCGTTGGCCACACCGTTGCCCGCGTGACCGTGTACGCAGATATGGGCGCCGGCGTTGAGCCAGCCCACATCATCGGATGCCGGGCCGAAAATATCGATATCCGTGTTGGGAAATCCCATGGCGCCGACCCGCTGACCGGGATGGCCCGTGATCCGGATGCTGACGGGATCGTCTCCGGCCGTAAACAGACGGCCGCCGATGCCATGCTGACCGAAAGCTTCGATGGTCAGTCGCCGACAACCGTCGGCCACCGCTGCCTGGATTTTTTCCTCCAGAACGCGGGTTTCGATCCGGGCTCCGTTCACTTTTCCCGAAATATTTATATGTGTGTTGTCACTCATTTAGATGCTCCGGTTTTACACCACGTATTTGATCTGAAGTCTTTCGGCCGCATGATGGTCGTCGATACCCAGGGCGTCTGACATGCCGACGGGCAGGGCCGTGGATCGCCCCAGGGGGGCCACAATCTTTTTTAGTTCAATATCAAAGCTCAAAAAAAGGTCGACTACCCGCTGGGCCACATTGTCGACATCCAGACGCCGATACAGGCGGGGGTCCTGGGAAGTGATCCCCTTGGGACACCGGCCAAGGTTACAGATGTTGCACCGGTCGTTTTCCGATCCCACACAGCCGGCCGCCGCCTGCATGACGTATTTTCCAATCTGAACGCCGCTGGCGCCCAGCATGATCAGGGCGGCGGCATTGGCGGCCAGGTTGCCCGTTTTGCCGATCCCGCCCCCGGCGAAAAGGGGGATTTCGTTTTGCTTGCCAAGCTTGACCAGGGTCAGGTAGGCATCCCGGATGTTGCTGGCGATGGGGTGCCCCATGTGATTCATCGAGACGTTGTAGGCCGCGCCGGTACCGCCGTCTTCACCGTCGATGGCCAGACCGGCCGCATAGGCGTTGCGGCTCAGGTTATTCAAAACGGCCATGGCCGTGGAGGTTGCCGAAATTTTAGGATAAACGGGCACCCGGAACCCGGTGGCCATGTACATGGACTGGATCATTTTGGCCACGGATTCCTCAATGGAATACTTGGTCTGGTGGGTCGGGGGGCTGGGCAGGTTGATCCCCGGCGGCACCCCGCGGATGGCGGCAATGAGCTGATTGACCTTGTGCCACATGAGCAGCCCGCCGTCGCCGGGCTTGGCGCCCTGTCCGTATTTGATTTCGATGGCGCAGGGGTCTTCCTTCATCTCGGGCAGGGCGTGAATGATTTCATCCCATCCGAAATAGCCGCTGGCCACCTGCAGAATCACGTATTTTAGAAATCGGGAGCGAAGCAGCCGTGGCGGGCATCCGCCTTCTCCGGTACTGATCCGGACAGGCATGTTCAACTCTTCGTTGAGATAGGCGACGCCCAGCTGCAGCCCTTCCCACATATTGGGTGACAGCGCGCCGAACGACATCCCGCCGATGATCAGTGGATAGATTTCCCTGACCGGCGGAATCCAGCCGTTTTCCCGCAGGAACCTCAGGTTATCCTCGGGCGGCAGGACGCGGCCGAGCAGCGTGCGCAGTTCAAACTCGTGGCGGCCGGCGTCCAGGGCCGGGTCGGTCAACATGGAGATGCGGATGAATTTAATCCGGTCAAGGAGGCTTCCCGGTACATTGCGGCGACCGCCGCGGCGGCGGGGCTGGCCGCCCCGGTTCATGTGAAACCGCAGTTTGTCGGCACCGGTATTCCGCATCGGTTTGATGGCGTCGTTGGGGCAGACCATCTGGCAGGTGGCGCATCCCACGCACCGGTAGGCCGGGTCGGTTTTCTGTCGGATCCCGTAGTAAACGGTGTGCTCATCAACGATGTCGGCCTTGGCGTTCAGGACAGTGTTGACGATCCGTTTGCGAAACACGGCCGGCTCGATGGCCTGAACCGGGCAGACCGCCGTGCACTGGCCGCACAGGGTACACCGGTCTTTATTCCAGAGAATCTGCCAGGGCAGATCGCTGACGCTCAGTGTAGACGGGGTAATTTTTCGGTTTGACGGCATAGATGAATCTCCCGGCGGTCAGGTCCAATGACCACCGTATCCAGATGCATGGGTTGAAAATCCCGGGATTTATCCCGGTCGGGAATGGCGGCATCGAGCCCGCAGATTTCCGATGAAAAGGCAAACAGCCCCGGCCGGCCGCCCACCACGCCGGGGCGCAGTTTTTTTCGATCCTGAACCATGAACACCGAATGATCGGTCAGGCAGCCGATGACACAGTTGGGCCCGTCAATAATCAACCGGCGGCAGGTGTTTTTCAAGTGGCCGAGGAAGTCGCGGTCGGGATGCGGTCCCAGGTCCGCATCGTTGAGCGGTGTGATGACATGTTTGTAGGCCTCGATCCCCAGTCCCAGTGTTTTCATGGTGTAGTGCAGAATATGGGTGAACACCTCCGAATCGGACTGGTACCCGGTATATCCGGGAAACTGCCGGGACAGCAGGTAGTCCCGGATGGGAATAAAAGCGGTATTTTCACCGTTGGTCATGGTGGAGAAGCCCTGCAGAAAGAATGGATGGCAGGCGTACAGGTTGATGGCATAATTGGTGTTCTGCCGCCCCTGGGCCATGATCACCCGGGCTTTGAGATCCTTGCGGTCGAGGTTGAGATATTCGGCCACACGCATGGGATCCCCGATTTCCTTGATCATGATGACATCCGGCCAGAAGGAAAAAACGATCATGTCTTCTTTTTCCTCGCCCATGCGGCGCAGGGTCAGGCGGATATCAAGCAGGCGGTCAAACAGGGTTTCCTGAGAGCAGTTTTCCCATTCTTCCGGATATTCGTAGGCCCGGACCAGGTAAAAATCGCGTTTGGGAACGCCGGGGGGCGGGGTTTTGGGGATTTTGATGGAGATTTTGTACTTGGTCATGAAGCCCAGCTCCATCATGTACATATCCAGCCGCTTGAGGCCGCTTTCGGTAAAAATACCCGACAGGATCGGCGCATCCTTGATTTCTTCAAATGGCCCGCCCAGGTCGCGCAGAAACAGGCCGACGCCGGAGCCGTCGTGCCCTTCCCGCATGATATCCAGGGCATTAATAGCCACCTGGGGAGAAATCGGATCGTCACTGGTAATGGCAAACAGTCGACACATGGGGTCTCCTCAATGAGGGGGATTTTCCTGCCCGACAGGGGCATTTTCCTCTCAGACGATCAACAGGCGAAAGAGTGATCCTTCGATTATGAACGTTAGTCTTCAGCCGGACGGACAGGGTAATTTTTAGAATAAATAATAATCTTATCATATTTGAAAAATATGGTAAATAGCGTATGCTGATCAGCCGGGTCCGGGGGAGACCGAATATTAAACCGGGATCGGTAGATTCGTTTTTATACGCAAACGGAGCGGGAAAAGGGGCAAATGTTATGACATCACCGCGCACGCTGCTGGATGCCTGGCAGATTCCGGCAAAAAAGCAGCTCGGTCAAAATTTTTTAAGACATCCGTCCGCGGCTGAAAAGATTGTGGGACTGGCCCGGCTTGCGCCGGATGATACGGTCCTTGAAATCGGCGCCGGGCTGGGCGCCCTGACCATTCCCGCGGCCCGCAGCGCCGCCCGGGTGATTGCCGTGGAAACCGACCGGCGTATCACCGGACTGCTCAAGGCGGAAATCCTGGCCGCCGGGCTGGAAAACGTGCAGATTGTCGCAAAGGATATTCTGACGCTGGACATGGCCGGCCTGGTGGCCGAAGGCGCCGGCCGGGCGGTGGTGATGGGGAACCTGCCGTATCACATCTCCTCTCAGGTGCTGGTGCGGCTGATTCAGGCGCGTCGCCATATCCATCATGCCGTCCTGATGTTCCAGAAAGAGCTGGCCCAACGCTTGATGGCGCCGGTCGGTACCAAAGCTTACGGCCGGTTGACGGTCATGCTGGGTTATTGTGCCGATGTCCAGCCGCTCATGCGCCTGTCGGCCGATGCGTTTTTTCCCAGGCCGAAAATCGAGTCAACCGTTGTGGGGATGCGGTTTAAATCTTCTCCGGCACAAACTCCGCAGGATGAAGCTTTTTTTCACCAAGTGGTGAAAGCCGCATTCTCCAAGCGCCGTAAAACGCTGAAAAACGCGCTGGCCGGCAGCCACCTGGAACTGTCACCGCAAGCGGCTGTCGCCGCCCTTGCGGCCGCCGGAATTGATCCGGTCCGGCGGGCCGAGACCCTGACGGTGGATGAGTTCGTGCGACTGAGCAATCATTTGATTCAGGCGGGTCTGCCGGTACAGTAAAATCGTCGTCACAACTCAAGTCTGCCGGAGCGATACCCACCGCTTAACAGAAAAGCAGCGCCAGTCCTGAGGCCCGCCTGTCACCCGGGATGCTTCCCCGGGGCCGGCTCATTTTTTTCGCTGGGCATAAAACCCGGATATAATTTTTCGGTGCACGCCGGACAAAGACTGTGGCTGAATTCCACTTCGGAATTATCCCGAATATATATCTCGACATCGTTCCATAACCCATTTGAACTTCGAATTTTTTTACAATTTGCACAAATTGGCAGCAGTCCGCTTAATTTTTTAACTTCGGCAATCGCCTTGCCAAGCGCCACATTTTTTTTTGTTAATTGTGATTCAGTATAATCAAGTTTTAATATCGTTCTGAAACAGTGACCTGCCGGTATGGGCAATAGTATTACGGGTGCCGCGATGGCGATGATAACACCAAGTTCATCAATGTACCCCTGAAAAATCTGAAGCGAAATGGATGTAACGATGACGGAAAAAACAGCGGATAGAATGGTGATACCGAAAGTGAATTTTTTTACGCCATATTTTTTGACAAAAGATAAAATCATGGCAGATCGGTGCCCCAATTATCGGTTAAGTTAAGACCAGCAGATGCTCCGGCGGGTCCTCCATCGTTCCGTATTGTAAGTCCTCATTCCTTGCGATACCATTCTTCATTGCCATAAAGCCTGGCCTCACAATCAGGGCATATCCCGTGACTGAACTGGGTTTTTGCGTGCTTTTGAAAAAAAGAGTCAATTTGATTCCAATACCCTTTGTCATCCCTTATCTTTTTACAGGATGAGCAAATCGGCAGCAGGCCGCGCAGTGTTTTTACATCGGCCAGAGCGTCTTCAAGTTCAACGATCAGTTTCGCCATCTCCTGCGCTGTTTTTTCCCGTTCGGCAATATCCGCGGCCAGGGCCTTTTCCGTTTCTTCCCGTGTGGTTTCATAGTGGAAGGTCAGCAGGGCCACGCAGATGATAAAAATAACCATGTTGACCAGGGCCACCAGCGGCAGGTCGCTGGCACCCAGAACGTGATATCGGATAAACAGCAGTGTCACGACGGGCAAAACCGTTACACAGACAATGACGCCCTTTTTTTTCCCCAGCAGAAAAAAAGCAAAGATCGGGCCCAGTCCGCTCCAGACAAATATGGTGTGATAGGTGTTCGGGTAGACCACTGCAAAGATGGCAAACGCACAGGCCCCGAGAACAAAAAGATTTTTCACAAGACCGTAGAGGCGTTTCCATCTGAGAAGATAATATAACACGGTGGCAAGTACCGCGATGGCGATTTCGAAATACCCCAGCCCCATCATGCCTCTTTTAAAATTGATCAGGCTGAAAAAACCACCGAGGCATCCGAGCAATATCAGGGAAGTTTTCAGAAGGACGTATTGCCTGAATTCCTGGTAACTGGCAAACCCCGGCGGGGACAGGGATCGAGGAGCGTGCGGTGTTATATCCGGGCGAGATGGGAGTGTTTTGGAATTATGGCTGCACATCTGAATGATCCTTTAACAGAAATCGGTTTGTCTTTTACCGCTCAGAAACAGGAATAATATATTTTCATATAAAACAGATTCATTCAGATAACGCAACCGGTGAACAGAGAACAGAAGCGGCGGATCAAATCATTTCGGTTTTCTGGCCCGGACTTGTCAGTACATGGTTGCCGGCACTGAGAGGTATTCCGTGCCGGGCCGGGGGTTGATGAGCCAAAATCCGGTGTGACCTGGAGAATTAGAGGAGATAATTATCTGGCCGGGGTCAGGACTTGATCAGGGGGTGGCCGGTTGGGTTAATAACAGGCATGTTGCCGGTGAGTACGCCCGGGTTGGTAATCCCGTAGATGGCGTAGACGGTACTGGCAATGCTTAACGGTTCAAACCAGTATGATCCCGATTTCGGCTTCAGGTACAGCCGGTTGACCTCTCCCGTGTTGTAGAGACTGGTTTGTCCGACGATGCCGGGAGTATTAAAATAATCGGTTCCGCCAAGGAGAAAAAAGTTCTGCAGGTTACCATGGTCCCAGCCATGGGCACTGTTCAGGTTGACACCGCGGCCAAAATCACCCATCACCATAATATTAATCCGGCCACGCTTATTGACAGAGCGGATATGGGCCATGGCGGATTTGAGGGTTTGAAAAAGATTCCGCATTCGGCCAAGATAGTTTTCAGCGTCATTATGGTCGTCCCAGCCGCCCAGCCCGGATGTTGACAACGTAACAACCCTTGTGTCGGGATTGTAGTTCAGTATCTTTATGGCGGTTTTTAATTTGCGGGCAAACCGGTTGTCAGCATAATTATCATTGCCAAGATTCGGGTCGGGCAGTGCGTCAATCTCATCAATAAAATCTTCCATTTCTTTTCTTTTGGCAAAGGCATCCGTAATTTTAACAGAAATATTTGGCGCCCGGTTTCTGGCCTGGGCCAGCGCGTCCATGGTGTTGGTGTAATCCCGCTCACTGTTCCGCCTAAACGGGTTGTCAAGGTTTTCGTTAATGGAAAGGGGCTGAATATAACTGATTCGCGGCAGATCTCCAATGGCGTAGAAACCGGACTCCCCATCCATTGTCAGGAAGGGAATTTTTGTATTTTTATTAATGATACCGTTGTCTTTAAGTACCCAGGCCAGATTGGCGAAAATGCCGGAGGTGTCTTCGTTAAAATTTCCGCGCTGATTCTGGGCGACGCAGGGGCCATGGGAACGGTTGTTACTGTCCCAGCGTACCTGGCTGAAACAGGTCCGAAAGACGTTCAGGTCTTTTCTCGCCAGCAGTTGTTCCATGATGTCTCCGGCCGCGGCATTCCAGAATCCGTGTGTCGTTGGCCGGAGGTTACTGCTGCCGAAATAATCCGCGTAGCTGCTATCTGAAAAGTTTCTGAAACTGTAATAGTTGGTAAAATTTCCCGCCAGTTCGCTGGCGCCGCCATAGAGGAAAATCATGATTGTCTGGGGGCGGTTGGCATAGTAAATACCCGGGTCAAAGATCACATTGTCAAGGGCACCGGCCATGGCGCGACGCGGCAGGCCGGGGATCAGGCAGCTGCACCCGGCGTACAGGGAAAGTTTTAAAAAATCACGTCGTTTCATGGCTGTACCTCCTGGAACATGTACAATTCACTGAGCCTCGAGATGTAATCCAGCACGTCTTCAGCCGCATTTTCGCGACGATTGTAACAGCCGTTTTCGACGACGCTGAAGTTATATCGCCATTCATAATCACCGTCACCCCTCAGCATATTATTCTTAAACATGGCCAGCTCCTGCGGCGTCGGCTCCCGGTGGATCATGAATTCAAAAAGGTAGGAGATAAAGGAAGTCAACGTCGCAGCGGGGTCGTCCATGACATAGGTAAAGCGGTCGTTCCCCAGCAGCGGGGGACGCCAGCCATAAGTATTCCAGTCATCGTATGTGGTTTCTTCATGCACGCCGCATACGTTGCGCAACAGAATCCTTTCCCGTATATATTTATGATAGTGCGCGAAAGACAGGGTGTCTAACGGGGTTCTTTCCAGTTTTCCCAGTTTGTATTTCATGGAGGACTGATTCATTTCGTCCAGGGCTTCATTAAACTCGTAAAAAGTTGACCGGTAATGCTTGTATTCCAGCTTTTTGACCAGAGAATAAAAAAGCTCTTCCGCACTTTTGACTCTCGAGGACGTTAAAAGATATTCTTCGGAAAAGACAATCTGCAACAGAATATCCTGCCACGTTTCGGGGTGAGAGCTGACGATGATATCCGTGATGCGCTGCTTGTTCGGCGCGTCATAGTCGGTAAAAAAGAAATCAACCAGGCGTCGGACGCTCCCGCGGATAAACCCGCTGGACTTGACCAGTTCACGATAAAAATCAAAACCGGTGGTAACCAGGGTCCCGAATAGGGGCTGGGGATAAGGATTCTGGTTTAATCCGATGACCAGCGTGTCATGGTCTTCGTCGAGAAACCAGTTCTGCAAAGTCTTTGCCGCCCTGGGGACATGGGTGTCATTAAAATCGTAGGTGTAGATTTCGAGCATCTCCCGGCCATTATCTTCCGGACTGCGAAACCGTCGCCAGTTGTCGGTGCTCGTCATATGCAGGTAGGTCGAGTATCGCATGCCCACATCATCATCCATGTCCATGACCAGCCAGTTGTATACATTGGATATGTCGGGGTAATGTGAAGAATCCAGTTCATAGGCGGGTGAAAACAAGATGGTTTGCGTCAGAATGTAGGCGATCCAGTTGTGCAGATAATTGATATCCAGGTACGGCATGGCGTAGAACCGGGCCAGAATATCAAAAACTTCATAAGGGCGCCAGTTGTTGTCATCCCGGTAATAGCGGGTTTCATTGCGGATTTCATTTTCAACCTGGGGCATGTTGTTCTTTATTTCAGCAAGGCCGTGGCGCACCGAGCAGAGAAAGCGGCGCGAGTTGATTTTCTGCTTTAATACCGGCGCCGGGTAACCGAAAAACAGGGTGGTAAGAAGCTTGTCGGCCACTTTGCGTTTGTTAAAGGTGGAGAGCCTGTTGAATTTTGAATCCGAAAGCTGGGGCAGTTTATATTGGGCTGAGGGCATGTCCGGCCGATAGTAGTAGAGCCCCTGGTACACCAGGTCGAATTTGGGGTCATTGGAATCATAGCTGATATGGCAGGGCGGGTTGCTTGTGATGACCGGAATAAACAGGGGAAGGTTAAAATTGGCATGTGCCAGCGGCGTACTGGTTAGAGCAAGCCCTGCAATAAGAAAGAATGCCATAAAAAAGAACCGGGAGATTTTTTTACGTGGCTGAGCGGCCGCTGTTTGCCACGGGTCATATTTTTTTCTCATGATAGTTGAATCTCTCCAGAATGAATATATTTCAGTGGGATCCTGTTCCCAAGGCTGTCAATATTACAAAATCCGGTATGACAAGGATTTGATTTTCAGAAACAAATGGCCCGATCAGTCAGGTGATATGGCGTGTAATGTTATACAATGCTCTCCAGAGCTCCGCTGATCTCGTCTGGCCATATAAATATAATCACGCGAGACCGTATTATATACATGAAGGAGGGCGTGGCGTCAATCGGAAAATATAAGCGTTATTGACATGGCTTTATCCGCATACCAGCCAGATTTTATGATCAATTCAGAGACACGCGGTATAACCGAGCATCTGGTGGGGATCTACGACGGAGCATGGATGACAGGGGCATACCTTTTAATTATCATGGGGCTATGTTATATTACTATCAACGCGTATCTTCTCTGCATCCTCATCTCAAACTGAAAGAGCAACCTGCTCCAGTAAACGCGAAAGCCTGGTGTGTACAGCCGAGATACGATTGGTGCCACCGAAATACTCCATAACGGGAGAGAAACCGATGCCCGGGAAAGCGGCCACACCCCCTAAAGATACCGGAAAAGTTGCCCGGCACCTGTTGCCGGGATCTGATCCTGCGGGCCGGATACGCTACAATGCCGATACGCTGTGTGGTGATTTTTCCGACTGGAAACAGATCATCGATGCCATCCCGGATCTGATCTATATCCTGGACAGACATTATGGGATGGTCTGGGCCAACCAGGCCACGTATGATAAACTGGGACTGGCCGCACGGGAAGTGGTGGGAAAAAAATGCTATCAACTCGTCCACGGCAACCACGTGCCACCGGAAAATTGTCCGTTCAAGAAAGTGATCACCGAAGAGCCCGCATGTCACACTGCCGAAATATGGGAGCGAAATCTTGGCGGACTGTTTCAGGTTTCAGTATCTCCTTTTTACAATTCCAAAGGGCACCTGGTGGGCGTGATTCATCTTGCCCGGGATATAACCGGTATCAGACAGGTGGAAGACGGATTGCGGGAGAGCGAAGCCCGGTATCGGGCGCTGGCCGAAGCGACGTTTGACGCGGTCTTTATTTCAGAAAAAGGTGTCTGTCTGGATGCCAACCAGAGAGCCGCCGAGATGTTCGGATATCACCATGATGAACTGATCGGAATTTTTGGACCCGAACTGTTTTCCCCTGAATATCGTCAACAGGTGATCAACCGTATCCGGGCAGAATCCGAAAAACCCT
Organism: uncultured Desulfobacterales bacterium; assembly: GCA_964577615.1. Taxonomy (GTDB): domain Bacteria; phylum Desulfobacterota; class Desulfobacteria; order Desulfobacterales; family QNYZ01; genus QNYZ01. The sequence continues at coordinate 15,926 of CAZNZW010000056.1, forward strand.
ACGAAACGGTTGCGCAAAAAAAGGACGGCACACTGTTTCACACCGAGATTCGCGGTAAGGTGATGCGGTATAAGAATAAAAATGTCCGCGTCACCGCCGTTCATGATATTGATGAGCGCAAGCGGGCCGAGCAAGCCCTGCGAAAGAGCGAAAAAAATTATCGTACGCTCGTTAAAAATATTCCGGACGTTGTCTTTTCAACGGACCCTTCTGGACGGATATTTGACATCCACCTGCCTGCCGGTACTTTTTACGGATATACGCCCGAAGAAATGATCGGGCGCTGTTATACGTCGTTCATATTTCATGCAGACAGCCGCTCGGTTCGAAAGCGCGTCAGGCAGGCGCTTTGTGATCACTCAGAATTTATCAAGGGGATTCAGTACCGGGTCGTTTCCAGAACGGGCCGGCTTTTCTGGGTGGAAGCCGACCTGCATATGCAGTTCACCCATCGGGCAACCCTCATCCGAACCGACGTCATAATCCGGGATATCGGTGATCTCAAGAAAGCCGAAGCCGAGCTGAAACAGTCCCACCGGGATCTTAAGCGGGCCTACGAGCATCGAAAGATTTTATCTACCCGGCTGATTGATCTGCTGGAAAAAGATCGACGGCAGATCGCCAATGAGATTCACGACCGGATGGGGCAGTCGATAAGCGGATTAAGGACCGGCTTCAGCACCATTACGAAGCGGTTGGAAAAGGGAGATCCGGAATTGCTGGCTCTGGTGAAATCCGTTGAGGAAGAAACGGTTCAGGAACTGGTCAATCTGAAAAACGTATCGTATGAACTCCGGACGAATATCCTCGATCATCTCGGCCTGGCGCCCGCGATCCGCACGTTAACCGCCGATGTTGAAAGGGGCACCCACCTGCGGGTGCGGTTTTTTTCAAAGGATATTCCCCGGGAGCTGAACTCGGCAAAATCGCTGGCCCTGTACCGGATTGCCCAGGAATCCCTGACCAATATCGTTCGGCATGCCCGGGCGACCGATGTGTTCGTGAGTCTGATCAGGCAGGGGGATACCATTTTGCTCAGTATCGAAGATAACGGCATTGGATTCGACCATGAGGACATTACCATCTCCGTAGACGGAAGGGGACTGCTGGGGATTCCCATCATGAAAGAACGGGCGGCACAGGTCGACGGGGAAATGACCATTGAATCCCAGCCCGGCAAGGGAACCCAGGTCATGGCATCCGTCGTGATTTAACCGGCATTCAGGAAGAGCAGAGGAATAATTATGACTGTTTCCAGGGTCATGGTCGTTGACGACCACCGTGCCGTCATCGAAGGGATCAGAGGGCTGTTACACGATCTGCCGGAATTTGAGATTGTCGGTGTGGCGGTGCATGGCCGTCAGGCGGTCAAGCGGGTGGCTTCGCTTCTGCCCGATATGATTATTATGGATATTTCCATGCCGAATTTGAATGGTCTGGACACGACGCTTCAGATCAAAAAACAATACCCGGATATCAAGATTATTGTCTACAGCATGCATTCCGAACGGGAATATGTGGTTGGTTTATTCAAGGCCGGGGTGTCGGGATACGTACTGAAAGACAGCCCGCTGTCCGAACTGGTGCTGGCGCTCAAGACAGTACGCCAGAAAGGAACCTATTTCAGTGCCGCCACCCAGACGATCCTTCAGCAATATGTGGCGGACCTCGAAACCGGTCTGAAAAAGGATGCGTTTGACAGGTTGAGTCTGCGCGAACGGGAAGTGCTTCAGCTTCTGGCCGAGGGATATTCAATCAAAGAAATTGCCGGCCAGCTGTGTGTGAGCCCGAAAACCGTTGAAACCCATAAATACAATATGATGGCCAAACTGGATACCAGCCGGCTGGCGGATCTGATCAAAATCGCCATCCGGAAAAAGCTGATTACCCTCTGATCATCTGGCTCCCCATCTTTTAGCGGCTCCAGAATAATCAATAATCCGGATCCGGCCGGCCCATCCGCAGGAATACCGGGAATGTTTTCAAAATCAGATTTCTCCTGATTTACAGGTGCCATTATCTGCCTTATTGTATGACTTAAAGGGGAGATCAGAAAAGGTATGTTTATCCATCCACCGATCGGCGCCGCTGGGCGCATTGCCGGCAAACTGAGGAAAATAATGGAATAACCAATAACCGGAGGGCGCCTCTCTGACAAACGTGGATGTTCGGGTGATCGCAGCACGTACAGAGAACCCGGCCGTTTCTTATGTTTACTACCACATTAGATGGTCAGGGCATTGGCCGGGCGCAGACGTTATGGCACGCATCGGCGGGTTCAGGTGGAAAGGAGAGTGTTTGGGACGTCCTTTTCCCGCTTCAATATGGGAGGTGCAAACATGGGCCGATTCGCAGGGGATATAAAAGGAGATTCGCTGGAAACAGCCGTGGATTTCGATGCAGATCAACGCAGTGGCAAGCGGGTAAATAGAAAAACCCGGATTCGCTGGACCTGTTTCAACCCGAATATACGTTGCGATGCCCATGACGCCGAGATGGTCAATTTCAGTGAAGGCGGGATGTATTTTGAAACCGACTTTTTTTCAAAAATACGGCCGCTGATCTGCATCAAAGTCAAACGCGCAACCGCACTTGCCGATGGTGAAAGCGCCGAATGGCTCCGATCCGTCCAGATTGGCAAGGTTAAATGGTGGAGGGAGATTGAAGAAGGGGAGCGCTCACGTTTTGGCGTCGGCGTTCAGTATTTCCGGTAACTGCCGATACGGGCGCTATCTTTCAGATACGGGGGCGACCGGGTTCGATTCCTTCATCGCTGTACGGTTATTGTCATAATTGTGTGGATGGCGTCGGGATGGCCCGGGAAAGCCGTTTTTGAAAAAGGAGACTGTCATGGCACACTCAATGGATACTGCCCGGGCATTCGATTTTGATATCGGCTGCCTGACAAAAAGCCCCTGCCGGGACTGCCCCGATAAAAATTCATTGCCCCGGTGTGCGACCGGCTGTGATCTGCTGCAACAGATTCAGTCCGTGTTGTCATCGGCTGTTTCCTGCAGCCGGTCACCGGCCTGTTATTCGGTGCACCTTCCTTTTTCCGGCGGCGAATGCCGGCTGGAATAGTGACCGCCGGGAATCGACCATGAACGTTATCCGCGGCGGCGGGCCGGGCGGCTTCCATATCCGGATCCGGTTATTACAGCTTTTTCAGCAGCTGGTTGGCGCCCGTCAATATCGGGTCCCAGGTGGGGCCGAAGGGCGGGGCATAGGCAAGGTCCGACTGGCTGAATATATCGACGGTCATTTTGGCATGAAGCGCGACCGCCGGTGCGTTGATGCGGTGAGCCACGCCATCTTTTCCCACCATCTGAACACCAAGCAGTTTTCCCGATGACTTGTCGCCCACCATATGGACAAAGATCGTTGACGATCCCGGATGATCATGGGCCCGGGAGCGGGTTTTGATGACGACTTCCGCCGGGTCCAGCCCGGCGTC